>VFZG01000001.1 GCA_016871275.1 Acidimicrobiia bacterium
ACCTGCGCGGCGAGGCCGTCGAGCGGGAAGCGCAGGTGCGCCTTGAAGATCGCCCAGCGGCCAAAGGTGTCGTTATAGGTGTGTGGGTAGAACCCGTAGTAGAGGCCCAGCAGCACGAACATTACGGCCATCGGCGCGCCGAACCACAAGAGGTTCTTCAACGATCCGTCGCGCCTCATCGGCACGACCACCAGCGTCAGCACGCACAACCAGACCATGGTGAGCGGCGCCGTGGGATGGGTGAGCATGCCGACCGCCAGCCCGGTGCCCGCGATGGCCAGCGATCGCGACCCATCCCTCGCCAGGAAGTGCGCCACACCCGCCAGCCAGGTCAGGACGAACGGCATGGGATAGATCGCGCTGGTGCCCTCGATCGCGAACCACCAGTGCGCCGGCATGATCATCAGCAGCAGGGCCGCCGCAAGGCCGAGGAAGGCGTGGTTGAACAGCAGGTGAGCGGCGACGTAGATCAACCCCACGTTAACCGCACCGACGATCGCACCGGCGATGCGGCCGGAGCCCTCTCCGCCGCCGACGGCGTGCACGATGGCCGTGAGGTAGAGTCCCAGCGGCTGCAGCCACCGCCCGTCCCCGGCGTGGTAGAACAGCTGCGGCTTGGCTGCCACCGAGCGGGAGCCGGCCAGGAACACGTGTTCCTCGGGCGTGAGCGGACCCGATCGAAGACCGTAGAAGAACAGAGTAGCGGCGGCGAGAACACACGCCGTGACGAGCGGCCGGAAGGGCATGCTCACATTAGAGAAGATGGTGCGCGCTGGTGGATTCGAACCACCGACCCCTCGCGTGTGAAGCGAGTGCTCTACCGCTGAGCCAAGCGCGCGCCCGGACCGTTCATCATAGCATCAAGCTAAACCGTTCCGAAAAGACGATCGCCGAAATCGCCCAGGCCGGGAACGATGAACTTGTGGGCATTCAGCTCGCGGTCCACCACCGCCGTAAAGATGGGCACCGACGGATAGGCGGTCTCGACCGCCCTGACCCCTTCCGGGGCCGCCACGATGCACACCAGGCGCATGTGACGCGCACCGGCCCTGGTCAGCACATCGAGCGCCGCGACCGCACTGCCACCGGTGGCCAGCATCGGGTCGATTAGCAGGACGTAGCTGTCCTCGATATTCTTCGGCAGCTTCGCGTAGTACTGCGAGGCCACCGCGGTGCGTTCGTCGCGCTGCAGTCCCAGGTGCCCGACCCGCGCGTTCGGCACCAGCTCCAGCATGCCCGGCAGCATGCCCAGGCCGGCGCGGAGCACCGGCGCCACCACCACGTCGGCCGCAAGCCGCCGGCACGGTGACGGTCCGAGCGGCGTCTCCACGGTTTCGCTGACGGTCGGCACGTCTCGCAGCGCCTCGGCGCCGAGCAGAACGCTGATGCGATCGGCCAGCGACCGGAACCGCTCCGGCGTGGTGCGCGCATCGCGCAGTTCGGCCAGACACTCGTGCACGAGCGGGTGGGTGACAAGTTGGAGCACGGTGCAGAGAGCTTACACGCAATCCCGCTGATTCACGTACAATTCCAGCGGCATGATCACTCGCGTTGCGGTTGTCGCACTGACCGCGCTCGTCCTGGCGCCGCTCAGCGCGCAGCAGCCGGCCACGGTCTCGCTCATCATCAACAACGGCATCGTCATTACCGTCGACGGCAATCGACGCGTGCTCAACCCGGGCGCCATCGCCATCAACGGCAACGCGATCGTTGCCGTCGATACGCCCTCCGCGGTCGCGTCGCGTTACAAGGCCACGCAGACGATCGACGCCACCGGTCAGGTGGTGATGCCCGGCCTGATCAACACGCATACGCACGCGGCCATGGTCCTGTTCCGGGGCCTCGGCAGCGACATGAACCTGATGGACTGGCTGAACAAGGTCATCTTCCCGGCCGAAGCCAAGACGTTGACCGCCGACTTCGTGCGCATCGGCACCGAGCTGGCACTGCTCGAGATGATCCAATCGGGCACGACCTACTTCAGCGACATGTACTACTTCATGGATACGGTCGGCCGCGCCGCGCGCGCCGCTGGTGTCCGCGCGATGGTGGGGCAGACGGTGATCGACTTCCCGACACCCGATGCGAACACTCACGAGGAGGCCATTCAGCGAACGGTGGCGCTCGCGAAGGAGTTTGCGGGCGACGAGTTGATTACGCCGTCGATTGCGCCGCACGCGGTCTATACCGTCTCGGCGGCCCATCTCGAAAGCGTCAGCCGGACCGCCCGTCAGCTCAAGATTCCGATCCAGATTCACCTGTCGGAGACCAATGACGAGCTCAGGCAGTCTGCCGAGCAGCACCAGGCCCGGCCGGTCGCGGTTCTGGACCGCCTGAACTTCTGGGCACCGATCACCGTCGCCGCACACGGCGTCTGGGTCAACGACAGCGAGATCGCGCTCCTGAAGAGCCGCAATGTCGGCATCGCGCACAACCCCGAAAGCAACATGAAGCTGTCGAGCGGCACGGCGCCGGTGGTCAGCTATCGCAGGGCCGGCGTGAATGTCGGCATCGGCACCGACGGCGCCGCCAGCAACAACGACCTCGACATGTTCGAGGCCATGCGGCAGGCGGCCTTCCAGGCGAAACTCGTGACCGGCGACCCGACGGCGGTCAGCGCCGTTGAGGCCATCGAGATGGCCACCATCGGAGGCGCCCGGGTCGTCGGTCAGCAGGACCGCATCGGCTCACTTGAAGCGGGTAAGCGTGCCGACCTGATCATCGTCGACATGTCGCGCCCGCGTCAGACGCCGCTCTACGATCCGGTCGCGCAGGTGGTGTTCGCCACCAACGGCAACGACGTCGTGACGACGATCGTGAACGGGACGATCCTGATGCGCGATCGCAAGGTGCTCACGATGGACGAGGGTACGGTGCTCGCCGCCGCTCGTGGCGCCGTGGCGACCGTCCGCAAGGCGATCGCGCCGTGAGATGTTCACAGGATGCCGATATACGGCACGTTGCGGTACTGCTCGGCGTAGTCGAGTCCGTAACCCACCACGAACTTGTCCTCGATCGTGAAGCCGATGTAGTCCACCTTCACGTCAATCTTGCGGCGGCTCGGTTTGCTGAGCAGGCACGCCGTGCGCAGTGTCCGCGGCCCGCGCGCCTGGAGTATTTCCTGCAGGTAGTGCAGGGTCAGGCCGGTATCGACGATGTCCTCGACGATGATGACGTCGCGGCCTTCGATGCTGGCGTCGAGGTCCTTGGTCAGCCGGACTTCGCCGGACGAGCTGGTCGCCGCGCCGTAGCTCGAGCAGGCCATGAAATCAATGCTGACCGGCCCCTCGGTGGCGCGTATCAGGTCGCCGAGAAACAGGAAGGCGCCCTTGAGGACGCAGATGAAATGCAGTTGACCACTGGGCAGGTCGGAGCGGATTTCCTGGGCGAGTGCCGCGATGCGGGCGGTCAGCTCGTCCTGGCCGATCAGGACAGTGGGAGTGGCGGTCGTTGTCACGCGCGAGACATTAACATAGACATAGATGAAATCGTTCGACATCATCACTGAGGCGGATGCCCGGAATCTCGAAATCGGGTCCAGCGTGACGCTGAGGGCCGGCGGGCACGTCACACCGCTTGCTGCTGACACGCTGAAGGCGCGGCGCATCACCGTCCTGGGCGGCGTGACCGACGCCAGTCTCGATGGCCTGGCGCCGGTCGCCGACGTCAAGTCGATTGCGATTGGCAGCGATCATTCCGGCGTGGCGTTGAAGGCCGGGTTGCGCGACCATCTGCGCCAGCGTGGATTGAGCGTGCTTGACGTCGGCACCGACGGCAGCGACCCGGTGGACTATCCGGATATTGCGGCTCAACTCGGCCGGCTGGTGGCGCGACGGGAAGTGGATGCCGCGATTGTCATTGACGGCGCCGGGATTGGATCGGCCATCGCCGCCAACAAGATCGACGGCGTGCGTGCGGCGATGTGCACGGACAAGACCATTGCCCGGTATTCTCGTGAACACAATGGCGCCAACGTGCTGACGCTTGGCGCCACGCTGCTGTCGGTGGAGGATGCCACGGCGATCGTCGAGACATGGCTGGCGACGCCGATGGGCGAGGCGCGCTACCTTCGCCGGCTGGCGAAGATTCACGCCCTGGAGAAGATGCCGTGACCGATTATCGACGGGTCATCGAACTGATCCTCGAAGAGCTGGCGCGGGCCGGCGCCGTGGCGCCACAACGGTGCAGCTGCCACGGCTTCACGTTTGACTGCTGTCCCGATCGCGTGAGGCACGTCATCGACGCCGGCGCCACGCGCCTCGGCCTGCACGCCTCGGAGGGCGGCGCCAGCGGCGTGTCGGGGTATATCGATCACACGCTGCTGAAGCCCGACGCCACCGCCAGGGACATCGAACGACTCTGCACGGAAGCGGCGGAGTGGAAGTTCGCGACGGTGTGCATCAACCCGACGTGGGTGGCGCTGGCCGCCAGGCTGCTGCGCGGTACGCCGGTGGGCGTGTGCACCGTGGTGGGATTCCCGCTGGGCGCCAACACGCCTGATGTGAAGCAGTTCGAGGCACGGCGGTCGATGTTCGACGGCGCATCCGAGATTGACATGGTGATCAATGTCGGCGCCCTGAAGTCGGGCGATGTTCGCCTGGTGACCGACGACATTCGCGGCGTGGTGTCGGCCTGCCACGCCGCCGGAGCCGGCAGCAAGGTAATCATCGAGACCGCGCTGTTGACGGACGAAGAGAAGATCACGGCCTGCACGCTGTCCAAGGCGGCCGGCGCCGACTTCGTGAAAACCTCCACCGGCTTCGGCCCTGGCGGTGCCACGGTGGCCGACATTGCCCTGATGCGGCGGGTGGTCGGGGACGACATGGGCGTGAAGGCCAGCGGCGGCGTCCGCGACCTCGAACAAACCAAGGCCATGATTGCGGCCGGCGCCAGCCGCATTGGCGCCAGTGCCGGCGTGCGCATCGTCAAGGAATCACGCGGCGAAGCGCCGCCGGCTGTCAGGGCCGGCGGCTACTGATGAGATACGCGATCGTCGTTCTGTTGCTGATCACGGCCGTTCGCGCGGCGGCCCAAACCTCCTCGGAGCGGTTGCCCAGGTTCGTCGTCGACGCACACGCCGCCACCGTGGGACTGCCGCAGGCTGAAGGCTGGGTTCCGGTGATGGCCAAGGGCACTGAACTCCCGGGACGTTTCTTGGGGCTTGCGGGCGGCGCCACGGTGTATCCGCTCCGGCTTGGCGTCGTGACCTTCGGTGTCGGCGCCTCAATTATCAGGGGGAGCGGGAGGGCCGAGACGGTGCTCGTAACTGGCTCGGGACTCACGCTCAAGAAGACCACCATTGCAGTCGTTCACACAGCCGCGACGAGCCTCGTGCCGCAGGTGTCGATCAACTTCGGCCGTAAGCTGGGGTGGAGCTATCTGAGCGCGGGGATGGGACGGTCGAAGGCCAGCAGCCGGTCCGAAGCGATCGGCACATCGCCGGCGCGGTCCGTGCCCGAGACCTGGAGTTCCGCGATGAACTTCGGCGGCGGCGCCAGGTGGTTCATGAAACCACGCATCGGCGCCGGCTTCGATGTCCGCTTCCTCAGGCTGCCGTCGCGAGCACCGACGGCGTTGCCGCCCGAGGCCATGGGCCGCCAGCTCTGGAACATCAGCGCGGGGATCTCGATCCAGTAACGACGGCCTGGCAATCCGGCCGATCCCAAACGATGACGGCGAGGCGCATGTCCAGGGAATGGAGCGGGAGACGGGGATCGAACCCGCGACATCGAGCTTGGGAAGCTCGCGTTCTACCGCTGAACTACTCCCGCTCAGCCGTTTGAATTCTACGCTATTCCGTCAGCAACGCGATAGGGGGTTTGAAATTTCGGGCGGCGGCGTTCAGCCTCGGATGAGGTCCAGCAGCTCGTCGCGCCGCTTCTCCATGATTTCAGGTGTCAGCCCCTCGAGATTCAGGCGCAGCAGAGGCTCGGTGTTCGACTGGCGCACGTTGAAGTGCCAGTCCGGGTACTCCGCCGAGACGCCGTCCAGGTCGTACGGATTGCCGTCGGCGTAGCGCGTCCGGAGCTCCGCGATCTTCGTGGCGGCCACGTCCATGCTGGCGACCGTGGTGTTGATCTCGCCGGAGATGAAGTACTTCTCGCGTAGCGGCTTCAGCAGGTCGCGCAGCGACAGATTCTTCTTCGACATCAGCTCGAGAATCATCAGCGCCGGAATGAAGCCGTTGTCGGCGTAGAAGTTGTCGCGGAAGTAGTAGTGGCCGGTCACCTCGCCGCCGAAGATGCCGTTCTCTTCGCGCATGCGGCGCTTGATGAAGGCGTGTCCGACGCGATTCATCAGCGCCTTGCCGCCGTACCTGGCGACGACATCCTTCACCGCGTAGCTGGCGCGCACGTCGTAAATGATGGTCTCACCGGGGTGCTTCAGCAGGATGTTCTCGGCGAGCAGGGCAGTAACGAAATCGCCGGCAATGAACTCGCCGGTACCGTCCAGGAAGAAGCAGCGGTCGGCATCGCCGTCCCAGGCAATGCCGATGTCTGCCTTCTGGTTGACCACCTCGGCGGTGATGTCCCGGCGGTTCTCCTCAATCAGCGGGTTGGCTTCGTGATTGGGGAACGTGCCGTCCACTTCGAAGCACAGTCTGGTGGTCTTGCAGGGCAGCCGATCGAACAGCGGCGGTGCCACGATTCCCGCGACGCCGCTGCCGGCGTCGAGGACGACGTTGCACGGCTTGATCGCCCGCTCATCGACGAACGACATCACGTGCTCGACATAACGGTCCAGCACCTGGCGCTGCTCGACCGTCCCCGGAGAGGCCGGCGGGGCAGGGATTGAGCCGGCCAGGATCATCTCCTTCATCTCCTTGATGCCGGCGTCGCCGCTCAGCGGAAACGCCTCCTTCCGCACCATCTTGCAGCCGTTGTACTGACCGGGGTTGTGCGACGCGGTGACCTGCGCGCCGCCGTCCAGGTCGTCGGCCGCGACGGCGAAATACATCTGGTCGGTGCCCAGCATCCCGTAGTCGATGATCGTGCCGCCCTGCTTGACCGCGCCGTCGATGAAGGCCTTCGTCAGCGACGGCGACGACACGCGCATGTCGCGCGTGACGGCATACTTGCCGGGGCCGAGGTAGGCCACGAAGGCGCGGCCCAGCTGATAGAACACCTCTTCGGTGATCTCCGACGGATACAATCCGCGGACATCGTAGGCCTTGAACACAGACGGGTTGATCATGATCCGATGCTCGTGACGTCGGTCAGTTGTGACTTGTCGCCAAGCAGCATGCGGCCCTTCAGCACGCTGTCGCGGCCAATGTGGCAACTGCGCCCGACGATGGCGCCGTGCACGACGGCGTTCTGGCCGATGCGCGAGTTCGGCCAGATGATGGTGTTCTGCAGATCGGCGGATTCCTCGATCAGCGCGCCTCGCCCGATGACGGAGTATGCGCCAATCGTCGTGCCGCTCTTGATGTGCGCGCCGGCATCGATGAAACACGGCGCCGTCATCGTCACGCCG
This sequence comes from Acidimicrobiia bacterium, assembly GCA_016871275.1. Classification (GTDB taxonomy): domain Bacteria; phylum Acidobacteriota; class Vicinamibacteria; order Vicinamibacterales; family UBA2999; genus 12-FULL-67-14b. Next base: position 7,477 of record VFZG01000001.1, read on the forward strand.
TCCTCAATGCGCGCCTCTGGTGACACCATCGGCTTGGTGCGGTCGCCGGTGGCGAACAGCCCGCCGGCGAACTTGCCGTCGAACATGTCGTGGTGCACCTGGACGTACTTGTCGGGCGTGCCGATGTCGATCCAGTAGCCGCGATCGACATACGCCACGAACGTGTCCTGGCGCTCGATCAACGATGGAAAGTAGGCGCGCTCAACCGAGTACGGCACGTCCTTCGGAATCCGATCGAAGGTGTCCGGCTCCAGCACGTAGATACCGGCGTTGATGGTGTCGCAGGTAATACAATCGGGATTCGGCTTTTCGAGGAACCGCCGGACGCGGCCGTCAGCCTCGGTTTCAACCAGGCCGTAGGCGCTGGGGTTGTCCACCGGCGTCAGCACGATCGTGGCCTTGGCCTGTCGCTCGCGGTGGAGCGCCACGACCGCCTTGACGTCGATGCCGGTCATGACGTCGCCGTTGAACACCACCAGCGTGTCGTCAGTGCCTTGCGCGGCGTATCGAATCGCGCCGCCCGTGCCGAGCGGCGCCGGCTCCACGACGTAGCGGACGCGCACGCCGGTGCCGGTGCCGTCGCCGAATACTTCCTCGATCTTGCGCGGCTGGTAGTTGAGGCTGAGGATGACCTCGTCGATCTCTGGCACCTGCTTCAGCAGATCGAGCTGGTAGTGCAGGAAGGCGCGATCGAAGATCGGCACGACCGGTTTGGGGGTGTGAAGCGTGAGGGGGCGCAAGCGCGTGCCCTTGCCGCCGGCAAGCAGAACAGCCTTCATGACAAACTTCCATCTTACCCGAGCGAAGCGTAGAATGGCGACAGGTCCGCCCTGGCTCCGGTGATGACGGGACACACGCGATGAACCTGCCGAACACGCTGAGCGTCGCCCGCATTTTCCTCGTGCCGGTGCTCGTGTCCGTGCTCCTGACGAAGTTCGAGGGTCGGCTGGTACTGGGATTGCCGGTCGAACTGGTCGCGGCGGCCATTTTCGGCATCGCCTCCCTGACTGACTGGCTGGACGGCTATCTGGCGCGCCGCCGCCAGCAGGTCACGACCGTCGGGCAGATTCTCGACCCGCTCGCCGACAAGCTGCTGATCTCCGCCACGCTGATCTCGCTTGTGCAGCTCGACCTGGTGCAGTCCTGGATGGTCGCGGTGATCATCGGCCGCGAGATTGCCGTCACCGGTCTCCGGAACCTCGCCTATTCGCGCGGCCTCAGCATGCCGGCGTCAGGTCTCGGCAAGCTCAAGATGGCGTCGCAGGTCACCGCCATCCTGCTGCTGTTGCTGGGGTGGGAGCGATTGCCGCTGCTGCTGCTGCTGGGACAGGCCGCGATGTGGGTCGTGCTGATCACCGCCGTGGTCTCCGCGATCGACTACTACCGCGGGTTCCAGCGCGCGATGATCAGCTGCAGCGCGAAGATTGCCGACTTCGAGTCAGCCAAGGCCGCCCGCGAAAAGAAAATCAGCTAAGCCTACGGTTGACGGCGCGGCACCGCCAGGTCGCCCATCTCGATGCCGCCGGACGCCCTGGTGACCATGACCTTCGACGTCAGCTCACCGGTGGACAACACGACCAACTCACCAATGTAGATGAGCGGCAGGCCGTTGCGTGTGTCGCGATACACGGCGTAGCGTTCGCCGGCCACCACGCCGTGAAGCGTGCCGCGGTCGATGGACACCACATCGCCCTGGCCCACCATCACGCGGCCCTCGGCGCCAAACAGCAGCGAGGCGCGATCCGTGAAATCGGGAGCCACGGTGTCGGCCGCCGCGGAGGTGGGCAGCGTGATGGTGGCGTACGGCTCCAGAAAGTCACCGATCTCAATCGAGTCACACGCGAAATCCACGTGGCCGATCGCATTGACTTCGTCCACGGCCTTGATGGTGACGATGCCGGTGAGGCGAACGTCGCCGAAGCCTTCGCCGGAGCGGGGGAACTTGCGCTCGTCGCCGTTGATGCGTCCGGTGAGGTATCGCTTGCCCGGTTCCAACCCATCGTCGGCCGAGCGTGCGATGACCATCTCGCCGCCTGGGCTGATCGATCGGAAATGGTCGAGGTGATGCGCGCCCTTCACCACGATGCGGCGCGCCGGCCTGGCCACGGCAGGCAGATCCGTGCACAGCACCATGTTGGGGGTGAGGGTCCAGGGCCCCGTGACGTCCCTGGGGGACTGGGCAAACACGGGAACTGCCGACAGCGAGAGGGCGGCGACGAAAACAGCGTAGGGACGCATTCCAGGCCTACTTTCCGGAAGGGAGAGCGCGCTTGCGGACGATTATCGGCGCGAACGGACTGGAAGGCTAGGCCGGCCTAACTGCCGGCCTTGAGCTCCGAGACTCGCTTCTGGGCCAGCGCCAGAAACTCGGACTTTTCGAACTCCTTGAGCAGCCGCTCGAAGTACGGCAGGGCCTCGGCCTTCTTGCCGGCCTGTCCGTTGTCGGCTTCGCTGCGGTACAGCGACTCAGCCAGGTGGTAGTACACGGCGTCGCGATTCGTGTAGTTGGGATCGCTTGCCAGCAGGTCCTTGAAGCGATCGATCGCGCCGGGGTACCACCTGACGCGGAAATAGTAGAAGCCCACGCGATAATTCGCTTCGCTGAGACGATCGCGTGCCTCGCGTTCTTTGGCTCGCGCTTCGGGCATCAGCTTGCTGTTCGGGAAACGCTGCAAGAAGATTTCGATCTCCTTGATCGCATCCCTGGTGGCGGTCTGGTCCCGTTCCGGCGCCAGCATCTGCTCGGTGAACGAGGTGGCCAGCTGCAACTGCGCATAGTCGGCACGCGGGTGCGTGGGATAGAACTGCAGGAAGTCGCGGAACTCGTTCGCCGCCAGCAGCAGGTTTTCGGTGCCGCCGTCGCTGATAAAGGTGTCACCCAGCGCCAGTTTGGCGTCCGGGCGATAAGAGCTCTGCGGGTAGTTGTCGACCAGGTTTCGGAAGTACTCGCGCGATTCGAGCCACTTGCGCTCCTTGGCGCGTTCGGTGCCGCGGTCGAACAGGAACTTGTCGGCGTCCGCCGATCCCGGCGGCAGTGCGGCGGGGCCCTTGGCGGCGCAGCCGGCAAGGCTCACCGTCAGCGCAAGCGCCAGCATGCGAAACCCACTCAATCCGAAATCCGGCATCATCTACTCGTCGCTTCCATCCAGCGCCACATGCGCTGCAGACCCTCTTCCAGGGTCACCGTCGGCGCAAAAGCCAGGTCGACTCGTGCCCGGGTCGTGTCGGCATAGGTGTCGCGCATATCGCCCTTTTGGGCGTCCTGTCGATCAATCTTCACGTCCCGGCCGGACACGTGAGCCAGCAGGTCGAAGACCTCCCGCAACGACACGCGGGAGCCTCCACCAATATTGTAGGCGCGCCCGGGTACGCCTCGGACGGCGGCGTCCGCGGTCGCGCGCGCCGCGTCAGCCACGTAGGTATAGTCCCGGGTCTGGAGGCCGTCGCCGTACTGCACCAGCGGCTGGCCTTTCAGGATGGCGGAAAAGAACCGGTTGAACCCCATGTCGGGACGCTGGCGCGGTCCATAGACCGTGAAATAGCGCAGCGATACCGCCGGGACCCCGAAGTTCACGTGATAGAGGTGGCACAACTGCTCGGCCGCGAGCTTGGTGACGCCGTAGGGTGAAACCGGTCGAGGCAGAGCCGTCTCCACCATCGGGATTACCACGTCGTCTCCGTACACCGAGGAGCTCGACGCGTAGACCAGCCGCTCGATCCGTTGCCTGGCACAGGCTTCGAGCAGGCACTGAGTGGCATCGATGTTGAGCCCGGTGTAGACGCCGAATTCGGTGCCCCAGCTACGGCGGACTCCGGCCTGCGCCGCAAGGTGAAACACATGCGTGACGCCGCTGAGCAGCGCATCGAGATCGACCTGGCGCAGATCGCCCTCGACGAACTGATAGCCGGTCCGGCCGCGCAGGTGCTCGAGATTCCGCTCCTTCAGCGGCCGCGGGTAGAAATCGGTAAACGCGTCGATGGCGCGCACGCGCGCGCCGCGCTCGAGCAGCAGCTCACTGAGATGCGAGCCGATGAATCCGGCTCCGCCAGTGACCAGAGCATTCATGCGAACAGTTCCTTTACGCGATCCGGCATCCGGACCGGGCGGCCCTCTCGGTCGACGGTCGCGTGCACGGTGTATCCGGTGGCCAGCTGCGCCCCGTCGGCGCGCCGGATCGCCTGGTAGTCGAATTGCACGCGGACGGGCGACAAGCGCTTCGCCCCCGTCCTGATTTCGACATCATCGTCGTATTGGGCGCCCAGCCGATACTCACAGTGCGCCTCGATGACCGGCAGTCGAATGCCGTCCGCTTCCATCTCGCGATAGGTCACGCCGGTGTCACGGAGCCAATCCGTACGGCCAATCTCGAACCACACCAGGTAGTTCGAGTGATAGACCACGCCCATCTGGTCGGTCTCCTGGTAGCGCACGCGCACGTTCGATGTCGTGTGTCGACCCGCGCTGCCGGCGGCCTGCCCTGAACGAAGTCGAAGCGTCATTGGGGGAGGGCCGCTTCAGCCTTGGCCTTGATGGCTCGCGCGGCACGTTCTGCGTCGGGCGTGCCGAAGATGGCGTTGCCGGCCACCAGCCATTCGGCGCCGGCTCTGACGACGCTTTCGACGGTGTCAAGGTCGACGCCGCCGTCGACTTCTATCGGCGCGCTGTTGCCGGCGCGATTCAACAGGGCTCGCACCGCGCCGACCTTCTTGAGGCTGTTGGGAATGAACACCTGACCGCCAAAGCCGGGATTGACCGACATGACCAGCACGAAATCAACCTCGGCGGCGATCTCTTCGATCGACGACACCGGCGTCGACGGATTCAGGACCACTCCCGCCATGGCGCCGAGTGTCTTGATCTGGCTGATCGTGCGGTGCAGGTGGGGGAGCACCTCGACGTGGACCGAGACCATGTTCGCGCCGGCCTCGATGAACGGCTCGATGTAGCGATCCGGATCCTCGATCATCAGGTGCACGTCGAGCGGCAGCCGCGTGACCTTGCGCAGCGACTTCACGACGGCTACGCCAATGGTGATGTTGGGGACGAAGTGCCCGTCCATCACGTCGACGTGCACCTGGTCGGCGCCCCCGCGCGTCACGGCGGCGATCTCGGCGCCAAGATTGGCGAAGTCGGCGGCGAGAATCGACGGTGCGAGCCGAATGGCTGGTGCGGAGCGAGAGGTCACGCGAGCCTGGCCTCGAGTTGGAGAATCATCGGCTGACCTCGAGCGCGATCGCATCGCCGGGGTGGACCTGGTAGCCGCCGGCCGGCGTCTGCCGGACGACCACGCCGGGTGGAATTGACGACGCCGTCGATTGCGCGGTGATCGACACGCGGAAACCGCGAATGCGCATGAGGTCGGCGGCCCGGTCGCCGTTCAAGCCGATCAGATCCGGCATGAGGTAGCTGGCGCGATCCTCACCGCGATTCACCAGCAGCCGGACTTCTGCGGTCTGCGTCGCGGCTGGAGGATCCTGCGCCACCACCACGTCCGGCGCGTACAACGCGGATCGGATCTCGGACACGGTGCCGACCAGCAGGCCCTCCTGCGCGACGCGAATCTCCGCCGAGCGCTGCGTTTCGCCGAGCAGGTTCGGCGCACGCACGATGTGCGCGCCGGCGCTGATCCAGACGCGAATACTGCGCTGACGGCGGGCCGCCGAACCGGCGGCCGGATCCTGCCCAATCACCATTCCGGCCGGCACCTTGGCATCAGGACGGCGGGCCTCGTCCATTCGCAGTTGCAGGTCGAGCCCCGAGGCCAGCGCGGTCGCATCAGGCATCGATTTGCCCACCAGGTCGGGAACCGTCACTTGGCGCGCGCGTATCGCCACGCGCATGGCAATGCCGGCGAACAGGAGAAACGTCGCGGCGAGGGCGCCCGCGAGGACCAGAATCTTGCCGTAGTTCCAGATCCGGGTTCGAAGGGCAGTGGACAATCAACCAATGGTACTACGACGCAGCACTGCGCCAAAGAACGCTTCCAGCCCGTCGCGGAACGGCAGCGTCTGGTGTCGACGATGCAGCGAGAAGTCGCTGCGCTCTGCAAGAAAGGCCGTCACCACGTCGTCGTTTTCCTCCGGCTCACTCGAGCAGGTCGCATAGACCAGCGTGCCGCCAGGCGTGACCAGGCCGGCCGCCCTGGCCAGCAACGCGCGCTGGCCCACGGCGAATCGGTCCAGGTCGCCCGGCGCCCGGCGCCACTTGATGTCGGGATCGCGCCGCACCGTGCCGAGGCCCGAACACGGCGCGTCGATCACCACCCGCGCAAAGGGCCGTGCCTCGAAGGGCAGCGGGCCGTCTGCGGGAATCAAGGCGGTGGTCGCATTCGGCACGCGGCAGCGTTCGAGCGTGCGCTGCAGCAGCCTGACCCGCTTCAGGCGCACGTCGCACGCTACGACCGTGCCGTGCGCGCCGGCAGCGGCACTGAGGGCGAGCGTCTTGCCACCCGGAGAAGCACAGACGTCGAGCACGCGGTCGCCAGGTTGGGTCTCGGCGAGCTCAGCAATCAGTTGCGAGGCCTCATCCTGCACCAGGAACAGCCCGTCGCTGAAGGCCGGCGTGCTCAAGGCGTTGCCGGTCGTGACCTCGAGCCCGTAGCGGGCCCGACTGGTGGGCGTAGTCGCGACCCCCTGCGCGGCGAGAGCCGAGGCGACCGCCTCGCGAGTGGCCAGGTGCCGATTGACGGCCAGGCACATGGAGGGGGCGCGATTGTTGAACGCGACCCACTGCTCGGCGTGGTCAGCGCCGTGGCGCTCAACCCACCGTTCCACGAGCCACCGCGGATGTGAGTGCACGACCGAGAGGTAGTCGAGCGTCTCGGTTCTGTCGGGCCATGTCAGCCGACCAAGGTCTCGGCTTAGCCCACGCAGCACGGCATTCGTCAGGCCGGACGCACTCGACTTACCGGAACGGCGCGTGAGCTCGACGGCATCGTTGATGATCGCCGAGGCCGGCAACCGCGAGAGATAGAGGAGCTGATAGGCGCCCAGGCGCAGCACGCGTTGTATTGCCGGCTCAACGGCGCGCCGTTGATACTTCTGCAACTGAAAGTCGAGCGCACCCTGCATGCGCAGCGTGCCCCCGACCAGCTCGAGCAGCAGCGCGCGGTCGCGATCGTCACGGAGCGTGTGTCGCACCTGCGCCACGGCGGCGCCAAGATCCATCGCGCCCTCGTCGATCGACGCCAACGCGTCCAGCGCCGCTCGTCGAGCGGGCGCGATCATGACGCGCCGAATCGAGCGCCGGGAACCAGGTGTCTGGACGCCATCGCGTCGCGGGCGCTCATCACGCGCTTGCCCTCGAGCTGAATGTCGAGCAGCTCGACCATAGTACCGCCACCCGCCGCAACATGGAGACCGTCGTTGGCGGATGCCGCGACGATGGTCCCTGGATCGGCGCCGTGTGCGGGCCGCGATGACAGCCGCGAGCGATGCAGGATGTGCCGCCTCCCGGAGAGGTAGGTAAAGGCGTGCGGCCAGGGCCAGAGACCGCGGATCAGGTTATGAATCCGACTGGCCGGCAGCGACCAGTCGATTCGCCCTTCGATCTTGGTGATCTTTGGCGCGCAGGTGACACGTGATTCGTCCTGCGGGGTTTCCGGCACGGAGCCGCGCTCGAGGGCGTCAAGCGTCTCCACCAGCAGCTCGGCCCCCTGGATCGCCAGCCGCGACTCGACGGCCATCGTCGTCTCGTCCCCGGCAATCGGGACCCGCACCGCCGCCAGCACTGGCCCGGCGTCGAGCGCCTTGACCACACGCATGATGGTGACGCCGGTCTCAGCATCGCCGTTGATGACGGCGCGATGCACCGGTGAGGCGCCACGGTAGCTGGGCAGCAGGGACGCGTGCACGTTGATCAACCCCAGCCGCGGCGTCTCGAGCAACCAGTCCGGAAGGATCTTCCCGTAGGCGGCGACGACGCCGATGTCGGCGGCGAGCGAGGCGAGGGTGGGTTCGAACAGGTCGCGCCCAAGCTTCTCGGGCTGGAAGGCGGGGAGGCGGTGCGACACGGCGAGCGATTTGACCGGTCCGACGGTCAGTTGTTGACCACGTCCGCGCGGCCGATCTGGCTGCGTCACGACCCCGACGACCGCGTGGGACGAGGCGAGCAGACGCTCGAGTGTCGGCACGGCGAAGCCGGGCGTGCCGAAGAGCACTACCCGAAGGGCCATTGCCTCACCATTGGCCGGCTTTCGACAGCTTCTTGATCTTGCGCAGGATCAGGTCGCGCGCAATGCCGCGGAGACGGTCGACGAACAGGCACGAGTTGAGGTGATCGACCTCGTGCTGGAGCGCGCGCGCCAGCAGGCCAGTGCCGTCGAGGGTGTACTCCTCCCCCTGGCGGTTGAGTCCCTTGACCACCACACGCCTGGGCCTCGCCACCGTGGCGGTGAAGCCGGGCACGCTCAGACACCCCTCCTCTTCGAGCTGCATGCCATCGCGCTCGACGAACTCGGGGTTGATCATCACCTGCAGGGCGGTGGGGTCCTTCCCAAGGGACAGGTCGATGACAAAGATGCGGAGCGAGACGCCGACCTGCGGGGCCGCCAGGCCAATGCCCGGGGCGGCGTACATGGTCGCGATCATGTCGTCGATGAGCGTGTCGATTTCCGGGGTGATGGCGTCGACGGCCCGCGCCGGCTCGCAGAGGATGGAATCCCCGAGCCGCAGGATGGGGCGAAGCACCGCTCAGGCCCGGACCGGCGCTGCGCGCCGCGCGATCCGGCCGCGGAGTCTGGACGCCGTCGTGGTCACGCGCGACTGGAGATCCACCATCGAATCGCCGCCGAACCGCTCGAGAACGGCGTCGGCAAGGACCAACGCGACCATGGCTTCCGCAACGACCGCCGCAGCGGGGACGGCGCAGGTGTCGCTGCGCTCGATGGCTGCGGGGGCTTCGTCCAGCGTCGTCAGATCGACGGAGCGGAGCGGTTTCATCAGCGTCGAAATTGGCTTCATGAACCCGGTGATTCGCAGTTCCTCGCCGTTCGTGACGCCGCCTTCAAGGCCCCCGGCACGATTGGTGGGGCGGGCAATCATCGGCTCGCCGATTGCGGCGTCGAGATTGGCGACAATCTCGTCGTGCACCGTCGACCCGGGCCGCCGCGCGCCGTCAACGCCGTCGCCAATCGACACCGCCTTGATCGCCTGGATCGACATCAGGGCCTGCGCCAGACGGCCGTCGAGTTTGCGGTCCCACTGGACGTAGCTTCCCAGGCCAAGCGGGACATTGCGGACAATCACTTCGAACCGGCCGCCGAGCGTATCGCCGGCCGCCTTGGCCGCGTCGATCGCGGCCATCATGTCCCGCTCGAGCGCGGGATCGGCGCATCGGAGCGGCGCTTGGGGCGCCAGGGCGCGCGCCACCTCGAACGGCACGGCCGTGCCCTCCGGAGCGACGGCCGCGCCGATACCGGTAATGTGACTGGTGAGCTCGCATCCGATCGACGCCAACAGTTGCCGGGCCAGGCATCCCGCTGCCACCCGAGCCGCTGTCTCGCGGGCGCTGGCGCGCTCCAGCACGTCGCGAATGTCGTCGTGGTCGTACTTGAGCGCGCCGGCCAGGTCGGCGTGACCGGGGCGCGGACGGATCACCGGTGCGCGGCTGGCGCCCGTCGCGCCGGCCGGCGCCTGCGGCTCGACGTGCATCGTGTTCTGCCAGTTCTCCCAGTCCTTGTTGCGAATCAGCATGGCGACCGGAGCACCCGTCGTGCGTCCTCGCCGAACGCCCGACAGAATTTCGGCACGATCGGATTCGATGACCATGCGGCGGCCGCGGCCGTAGCCGCCCTGACGGCGGCGCAACTCGAGCGTGATGGCGTCGAAGTCAATCGACAACCCGGCCGGCAGCCCCTCGACGATCGTGACGAGACCCTGGCCATGCGACTCACCTGACGTCAGAAAACGCAGCATCCGCCTAGCATTCTAATACGAGAAATTGCGACGTCTCGGTGAGGCGCGGCGCGATTTGGGCGACAACACGTCGATTCGCACCGGGCCGCTGGTTTGCACCTGTGTGTGCCCATGCTGATGCTCGATCGCTACCTCGTGGCCTCTGGGCGCGCCGTGGATCTCGCCACCGGCGCTGCGGTCCGCTTCCACACGCGCGCCGTGCCGGCGCGAAGAGCGCCGACGCTGTTCACGATGAGAGGCCGCTGCTGGCTGATTGACTTCGATCTGCGCAAGCACACGCGGCTCGAGGTGTGGGAACGCGCCGATAAGATGGATGCCGAGCTGGACCAACGCACCCTGCAGGCGTTTCGATCGGCCATCGCCGATGCGCGTGATGGACAGCCGCGAGCCTTCGACGTCGTTGAGCCTTCTGCCGACAAGTGGCAGTTACTGCAACGAGTCCTGGCGCGTGAGGCCCGCCTGGCCGGATTCGTGCCCATTGCGGCGGATGCGCTCGGCGCGGTCCTCGCCGAAGCGCACTGGCGATGGCCATCCTGGATCAAGGACCGCTCGTTGGTGCTGTTCGCGACCGACACCCGCTGGTCACCGGATGCCAGCCTGGCGCTCTTCAGGCTCGCCACCAGGGACGCCCGGCCGCATTTGATCGTCCGGTGCGCCACCTCCGAGCTGTGGCGCCCGAAGCTCGCAGCGACGGTGTTGTCCATTCACGACAGCGCCCACCAGGACGGGGCCGGCGACGGGTCACTGGTGGAACGGGCGGAGGCGCTGCACCAGGCGGGCAAGATGGTCGAGGCCGAGTCCGTCGCCCGCTGGAGCGTGCTGCTGTCCGATGACGAAGGGCCGGCCCGTTGCGCGCTGGCGAAATCCCTCACCGGTCAACGCCGGCTGCTCGAAGCGCGCGCAGCACTGGCTTCGATCGACTCCGCGGAGGCCGAGGCGGTGCGAGCCTCCATCCGCACCGCCGCCGGCCAATCACGCTTCGAACCTGCGATGGTGGAAGGGCTGATCGACATCCTGCGCGTCTGCCACGAACTGGACGACCCGTCGGCCGCCCTGTCGCGCGTGGCGGACATGCTTCGCTCATCAATGGCCGCCTCCGTGGTCGCGTTCATCATTGCGGACCGCCAGCACCCGCACTCGGCGGCGCATGCCGGTGCGTATGTCCCGTCTGCGGCTCACCTGCGTCTGGCCGCGCAGACGCTTGATACCGGCATCGCGTCGCCGTTGACCGGTTGCGGCCCTGGTGATGAGACCACGTGGCCGATTCGCTACGGGGCTTCGATCGTCGGCGCCGTCTGGGTCCAGTGGGCGATGGGTGCACCACTTACGACAAACGACGTCGCGACGCTGCTGGGGCTGGCGGCCGCGGCCACGGCGCCTGCCGTCCACGCGCTGAACGAACGACTGCGGGCGCCACGGGGCGCCGCGTCGGCCATCCCCGATTTGATCGGCAACAGTCCGGCAATCGAGAAGGTGCGTCAGGCGGTCCTGAAGGCGGCCGCGTCGCCATTCCCGGTGCTGATAGAAGGAGAGAGTGGCGCAGGCAAGGAACTGGTGGCCCGCGCGGTCCACGCGGCCAGCCTGCGCCGCAGCAAGCGGTTCTGCGCGCTCAACTGTGCGGCGCTCAGCGACGAGCTCGTCGAGGCCGAGCTGTTCGGTCACACTCGCGGCGCGTTCACCGGCGCCATCGCCGAGCGCCTCGGGCTCTTCGAGGAATCACAGGGCGGCACGCTGTTTCTCGACGAGGTCGCGGAGTTGAGCGCACGCGTGCAGGCAAAGTTGCTTCGCACGCTGCAGGAGGGCGAAGTGCGCCGGGTGGGCGAATCGACGACCCGAAAGGTGGACGCGCGAATCGTCGCCGCCACCAATCGGCCGCTGGGCGGTGAGGTCACGGCCGGTCATTTCCGTAACGATTTGCGGTACCGCCTGGACGTGCTGCGCATCACATTGCCACCGCTGCGCGAGCGCGTCGATGACATTCCGCCGCTCGTGCGGCACATCTGGGCCACGCTGTCCGAGCGGACCCGGAGCCGCGCCGTGTTGTCCCCCTCCGCGCTGTCTTTGCTCGGCGCCTACGACTGGCCCGGCAACGTGCGAGAGCTGCAGAACGTCCTCGCGTCGGTCATGGTGAGTGCTCCGCAGCGTGGGGTGATCGGGCCGCACGCGCTGCCCGGCCACATCAGCCGGGCGGCGGCAGTGGCCAGCCGCGCCACGCTGGCCGAGGCGCGCCGGGAGTTCGAGGCGCGATTCGTTCGCGCCGCCCTCGCGCGCTCGGGGGGCCGGGCCGTGAGCGCCGCCCGCGAGCTTGGCGTGTCGCGCCAGGGCCTGCGCAAGCTCACCATGCGGCTGGGTTTATCGAACCTCGACGGCCGCGGCACGCACTAAAATGAGCGTACGTGCTTCGCTACGTCGTTCGTCGCGTGCTCCTCGCCGTCCCTGTGCTGCTTGGCGTCGCCACGCTGGTGTTCTCGCTGATTCACCTGGTGCCGGGCGATCCCGCGCAGGCCATGCTCGGCGACGGCGCCGCGCCGCAGGATGTCATCGAGCTGCGCCAGAGCCTCGGCCTCGATCAGCCGTTGTTCACGCAGTACGCCGCGTTCCTCCGCCGGGCCGCGACCGGCGATCTGGGCACGTCGTTCAGAACAGGCCAGCCGGTCACGACCATGATTGCGGAGCGGATACCGGCCACGGTGGAGCTGGCGGTGGCCGCGATGGTCGTCGCGATGGTCATCGCGCTTCCTCTCGGCGTGATCGCCGCCGTCTGGCGAGGCACCGCCATCGACTACGGCGCGATGACGTTTGCGCTGGCGGGTGTGTCGATACCCAATTTCTGGCTGGGTCCGTTGCTCGCGATCGTCTTTGCGGTGGAGCTTGGCTGGTTACCGGTTTCCGGCCGCGGCACATTGGGCCACCTGGTACTGCCCGCGCTGTCGCTCGGACTGGCGCTGGCGGCAATCCTCGCGCGCATGACCCGCGCCAGCCTGCTCGACGAACTGAACGAGTTGTATGTCAGGGCCGCGCAGGCCCGCGGCGTCTCGCGCGCCGCCTCGATTACCGGGCACGCGCTCCGCAACAGCTTCGTGTTGCTGCTGACGATCGTCGCATTGCAGTTCGGCGTGGTGCTCACCGGTGCCGTGATCACCGAAACCATCTTCGCCTGGCCCGGTATTGGCCGGCTCCTGATCCAGTCGATCGGCTTTCGTGATTATCCCATGGTGCAGGGCTGCATCCTGCTGATCGCGGTCACCTACGTCACCATCAATCTGCTTACCGACCTGATGTACGGCGTGCTCGATCCCAGGATCCGGCTCGGATGAACGGGCCGGCACGCTCCGGGTCGATCATCGTCTCGATCGTGGTAGTGTCGGCGCTCCTGGCGCCGTGGTTTCTGCCGGGGGACGCGACGACGCAGGATCTGCCGAACCGGTTGCAGGGCCCGACCTGGGAGCATTGGTTCGGTCTCGACGAGCTCGGGCGCGACATTCTGGCTCGCGTGCTGCTGGGCGCGCGCGTCTCCCTGCTGGTCGGCATCATCGTCGTTGGCGTGTCGTCAATCGCGGGAATGGTCGTGGGTGGGATGTCCGGGTATTACGGCGGCACGGTGGATCAGGTCATCGGCCGCGTGATGGACGTGCTGATGGCCTTTCCCGGAATGCTGCTCGCCATCGCGCTGGTGGCCGTGCGTGGGCCCAGTCTGGTCAACGTCGTGATTGCGCTCGCCGTGATCGGCTGGGTCGGCTACGCCCGGTTGGTGAGGGGGCAGGTCTTACGAGCCCGTGAGTTCGATTACGTCACCGCGGCGCGCGCGCTTGGCGCCAGCACGATTCGTATTCTCGGCCGGCACGTCCTGCCGACCGCTCTGCCGGCGCTCCTGGTGCAGGCGACGCTGGGCATGGCGGGCGCCATCCTTTCCGAAGCGGCGTTGAGTTTCCTGGGCCTCGGGGTGCAGCCCCCGACACCGAGCTGGGGGACGATGATCAACGGCGGACGGGTGCACTTGCTCGACGCGCCGCACCTGACGATCTTTCCGGGGTTGCTCCTGGCGGCCGTGGTGCTCGGCTTCAACTTCCTCGGCGACGGCCTCCGGGACGCGATCGATCCCCGAAGGCGCCACTCGGCGTAGTTCGGCGCTGCGCTCGACGAACTCGAAGGCACTAGCGCGGCGGGATGCGCCGCTTGAGCTGCTGCAGCGAGCGGTTGGCCGGCTCGGCAGCGAGCCCTTCGTCGATCACCTGGCTCGCGCGCGCCACGTCTCCGGCGCGCAACGCCGCATCCGCCAGCCTGGCCCGCAGTGCTGGACTCGGCCCGGCTTCGTCGATCGCGCGATCGAACCATCGCACGGCCAGCGCGGGTTCGCCGAGCCTGATCGAGTAATCACCAATCTGCGTCGCGATGTTCGCCAGCGGCTTCTCGTCGCCGATCAACGTGGCGTAGTTCAGCAAGGCGTCGCGCGCGTCCTGGATGCGCCCGTCGCGCGACGTGACGTCTGCGAGGTGCAGGTAGGCGTCTGGCGGCACCGGCAGCTTCGCCACGGATTGGCGCAACGCTTGCTCGGCAGCCGGACGATCGCCGGCCAACAGCAGAGCGCGGCCGAGTTCGGCATAGGTCTCGCTGGTGGCATCCGACCGGCGGGCAGCAGTGCTGAGCGCCTCTACGGCTTTCATCAACGCGATGCGATCGCCGCGCCGCTGCGCCTCGGTGAGCCAGACATGGCCCAGGGCCGCGTAGACCTGCGGCGCGTCCGGGAATCGCTCGACCGCCCGGCCGAGCGTGATCACAGCCGCGTCCTCGCGACCGGCCCGAACTTGCGCAAGTCCGACGGCAATGGCGCGGTCGTGGCGCGCCGGCTCGAGCGCGGCGAGCGCTTCGAGCTGATTGATGGCCCGGCCGAAATCGCCCTCCAGCAGGTAGAGATCCGCCAGCGCTTCACGCGCCGCCGTTTGCCCGGCAGGGGCGCGGCGGGCGGCCTCTTCAAGGGACTTCCGCGCCGGCGCGAGCTGGTTCAGGTCACGCCGTGCCAGTCCCATCACGTAATGAGCCTCGCTCATGTCCGGCTCAATCTGAAGGGCCTGCTGCAACGGCGCTACGGCATCCCTGGCGCGGCCAGCCCGATAACGCGCCAGTCCAAGTTTGTAGAGCACCCGGGCGTTGCGATCGTCTAGGCCCACAAACGATTCGTAGCGCTCAACAGCCCGGTCATACCGGGCCAGAGCGACGTTCACGTCACCCAGCGACTCCATGGCCCGAAGCGAACTCGGGTCGAGTTCCGATGCAGTCCTGAAGTCTCGGAGGGCGGCTTCGATTTCGTTCTGTGACTGGTAGACTGCGCCGCGCTTGTAGTGGGCCAGCATGGAATCAGCCTGTCGGGAGATCGCCCCGCTGTAGGCTTCGATGGCCTCGAAGGGACGCTCCGCGGCCACGGCAGCGTCGCCGTCGGCAATCAGGCGCTCGAATTCACGCTCGTTGGCGAGCGCGCCGAACGCCAGGGCCACGGCAACTCCGGCGAGGGCGACAAACACGACGACGATGGCGGTGCGCCGCACGTTTGAATGGTAGCAGGGAACTTTTCCACAGGGGTGGTTTCTAAGCTGTTAGACTGCCTATGGCCGTTCGAAGCGTTGCCGATTCCGTCATGAAAGACGCCGGAGCTCTCGGGTGGGTAGAGGTCGGACACCCCGAAGCGGTGCTCATCGAGCGTTGCGCGGCGGGGGAGGCATCGGCCTGCGCTGAGCTGGTCGCCGGTCACGAACGCATGGTCTACCAGCTCGCCCTGCACCTGCTGGGCGACCGGGACGAAGCTCTCGACCTGTCCCAGGAAGTCTTCTTCAGCGTCTTCCGCACCATCCGGACCTTCCGTGGTCAGTCGGCCCTCAAGACCTGGATCTACCGGATTGTCATCAACCAGGCCCGGAACCGACAGCGGTGGTGGCGGCGGCGGCACAAGGCCAACCAGGTATCGCTCGACCAGCACGTGGCCACCCACGGCGACCTGCGCCAGCCCGGCGATCACACCGCACCGGACCGCGCCTACGCCCGCAAGCAGCTGGCCGACAGGCTGTGGGCCGCGCTCGATCAGCTGCCGTTCGATCAGCGCACGGTGATCGTCCTGCGCGAAGTGGATGGTCTGAGCTACGAAGAGATCGCCGATTCGCTCGGCGTCGCGATCGGCACGGTCAAGTCCCGATTGACTCGCGCGCGGCAGACCCTGCGCGACGAGCTCCGCGAGGTGCGGCCATGATGCACCAGCATGCGTGCGCCGACGTCCGCGAGCAGCTCGAAGCCTTCCACGACGGCGAGCTTTCCATCCATCAGCGGCTGGCCGTTCAGAACCACCTCGAGGACTGCGTGTCGTGCAGCCTGGCCGCGTCGGAGCTGTCGAACCTGAGCTCGGTGCTCCGTGACTTCTCGTCGGAGGCCGTTGACGCCGACGCCGCCGTCGTGTCGCGTCTGTCCAGGCACGTACTCGAGCGGGTGCGCGTCGAGGAGCAGTTCTCGATTCGCGCGAAGATGTCGGACTGGTTCCAGGACATGCACCTCGTGTGGGCAGGGCTTGGCGCATCGGTCGCGACGCTGGTCTGCATCATCGGCTCCGCCAGCGTGCTGCACGCCACCAGCCAGGAGCGCCCGAACTCGATGGCGCGCACCCTGGCGGTGCTCGCCAGTCCAGGCTCGAACGACAACCCGTTGCGCCTGAGTTACAGCATGGTCGTGCCCAGCGCCGTCACCACCGCCGCGATCGAGATGTCCGAAGAAAACGCGCACTACACGTTGTCTGCGGTCGTGTCACGCGAAGGCCGCGTGCAGGGTGTGGAGATGATCAACCAGCCGAACCGGCCCGGCATGAACGCGATGCTGAACGACGCCTACCGGATGCAGTTCTCGCCGGCCATGGATCGCGGTGATGCCGTGGCGGTGAGCATGGTGTGGTTGCTGGCGAACACCACCGTCAAGGGACGGCCCCTCGACATGATGGAGGTGGTGCGCGAGGCGTTGCGCCTGCATAATTCGCCGGAGCCGCTCAGGGCCTTGCCGGTCCCGGAAGACGCCGCTGCGCCCACGCCTCAGGCCGCGCCGCTGATGAAACCCGACACGCCTGAGACGTCCTCCTTGACGGCGCTGGCCGACGGGCCCTGAGAACGTCCCGACGCTACTGAATTCGGGCCTGGCCGGTGCCGACGTTTCCGAGCGCGTCGGTCGCGCGGATGACGAGCGTGCGGCCGGCGGAATCTGCATCCAACCGGATCTCGAACGCTTCGCTGCGGCCGTCGAGAATCCCGTCGAGGGGGAACGCCGGCTGCCAGCGTTGCGCATCGAGCGAGTACTCGACTCTCGAGACGGCGGAATCGGTGTCGCGAATGCCGGCCGGCACGACAAACCGGGTGCCGTCACGTCGTACGGCGCCGATCTGCACGGTGGGCGCCACGTTGTCGATCTCAAAGCTGCTGCTTTCGAGCTCGCCGGCCAGCGACGCCTCGACGGGGTGTGACTTGCGGTCGGACGCGAGCACCTTCAACACGTAGGTGCCATTCGGCACCGAGCTCGTGTCCCACACCAGCAACGTCTCCCGCAAATCCAACTTCAACGCTCGCCACGCGGTGTCGCCTTCGCGCCGGTAGAACACGTCGTAGCTCAGCTCGTCGCCATTGTCGTCGTCGGCCTTCCACTGAAAGGTCTGCAGGCCACGCTGGAAGACCTTGCGGCCCAGTGCCGGCAGGCCGACCGCGGCGACGGCCTGCGGGTTGCGCCGGTCCTGCGCCTCGTCGTCAAGACCGGCGATCTCCGTTTCGCCACTGGAGAACGGCTTCTGGAACACCACCCCTGGTGGATGCACGGTGATGGTGTCGACACGTGGACGGATGTTGCGCGGCAAATAGGCGGACGACAACGACGTCAGCACCGGCGCGGCAGTCGCCGTGCCGGTCAGGACGGCGCGCCATTGCAGGTATCGGGCCTTCGGGCTCGCGATCGGCGAGCCGTCGGCCGACGTGTACGGCCCGTTCCAGTCGCTCCAGGCCTCATCGGGGGTGCGCGTATTGCCGGCGCGGGTGAAGATTTCAACAGACGTTCCCGGGGGAGTCGTGGCACGCCAGCTCATGACGCCCCAGGTGGACACGAGCCTGGCGTCCTTCACATCGGACTCGAACGTGCCGCGCAGCGCGCGCGTCGTGGCGACCGACATCAACAACCCGGGGTTCGCGGTGGCGACGAATGTGCGATCGCCGGCGCGTGCGATCATCGTCGCCTGCTGTGCCGGAACACGGGTCAACAACACGGCGCTCACGGGGTCGCCGCCCAGACGAAACAGCTTGCCCTTCGCGCCGGTCGCCACCAGCACCGAACCATCGGCCTCAACCGCCACATCGTACGGCGCGTCGTCTCTCGTCGACCACAACTCATCCCAGAGACCGTCCGGCTGCACCCGGTACACAGCCCCGGTCATGCTCAAGCGACGGTCGGCCGCCGGCGAACTCGTGGATGGCTGGCTGCTCACGTCAACCACCGTCATCGACGTGATCTCCGTCGACACGTTGGGGACCGAGGGCGCGACGGTCGGCGGCACGGCGGGCGTCTCCGGCAGGTTGTCGTTGCCACCCTGGGGGCGGCCACTCTGGGCCGCGGCGTAGACTACGCCCTTCGGGTCCACTCGGATCGAGCGGATTTCCTGATAGGTCGTGTCGAGCAGGAGAAATCCCTTGCCCGCGGGATCGACGCGGAACACGCGTCCAGGTGCGCCGGTGCCGATCAACAGTTGCCGGTTGGCGTCAAACGCAAGGGACGCGGCGTGCGCGGTCTTCGTCGCAAAGAAACGCTGCCCCTTGCCGTCCGGCGAGATTCTGTAGACCGTGCCCTGGTCGCCCGTGCCCGCAAACACGGTGCCGTCGCGGTCGATGACCAGCGCCCAGATGTACTTGTCGTCGGGATCGAAGAACGTCGTGGCTTGCCCCTTCGCATCGACGCGATAGATGCGGCCGTCGGGCGATGTCCCGACGTACAGACCGCCGTCCGGCGCGGCTGCCAGCGCGTGGACTTCCAGTTCCGGACTGTCGTAGAACAGCGAGCCCTGGTTGTTGCGATCGACGCGGATCACCTTGCCGTCGTTGCCGGTGCCAAGAAACCAGGATCCATCCGCACCCGCCGCCATCGTCCAGACGAACGGGGCAGCCGCATCGTGCACGCGGCTCAGCGCCGGACCAAGCGTCACGCGGCCGTGCTGATCGATTGAGAGCTGATCCACTTCACCGCGCAGGAAATCGGCCTGCGTGGCCGCCTGCCAGAATCCAGGCGCAGCAGAAACAGAGACGGTCGCAATCAGCGCCGCGAGCTGGGCGACCGCCAGCAGTGGCCGTCGCCGGATAGTCATTGGAGGCATCAGGGTTGATCGAGGGTCAGGGTCAACTGTCGTGAACCGGTCACCGCGAAGTCGAGCGCCAGTTCCCATTCACCGCGGGTCATGGTGCGCAGCGAACCCACGGTGCCGCTGTTGCGATCGGCTTCGATGACCGCCAGCACCGACGGTAGCAGCCCCGCCATGGGCTCGCCATTGACGATGGCGCCGGCGTCGGACGAGGTCAGGCGGACATAGAGCCGGTTGTTCCTGCGGGCGCGGTTGAAGGTGCGCATCAACTGCGACACGCGCTGCATGTCGGCTCCGCGTGTGGCACGGCGATCGTCGGCGGCAGTGCGTATCGCGTCGGCGACCGTGAGCTGCAGGGATCCGGTCAGGTTGGCCGGAATCTGGATCGGCACCTGCCGGACGATCTCCTGCCCGCGCGCCGAGCGCAACGCCACGTTGACGGTCGCGTTCTGGCCGGCGCGGGGGCTGGCGGCATCCAGCCACACCCGTTCGATGCGTGCCGCGCGCTGCTGTTCGCTGGCGTCGATCGTCAGCGCAATGCGCTCGACTTCGACGTGTTCGGTGGAGTTCTTCACCAACGCGGTGAGCGGGCCTGCCACGTAGGCGGCCGCGCCGCTCACCGACTGATCGCCCGAGAAGATGTCCTCGAAGGCCAGGTCCCCCTCGGAACGAATCGACGCGCTGCCGCGAATCGAAAACGACGCCGGGCCAACGGCACGCTCGTACGACGTCAGCACGTTCGCGACCGAGAGGTAGGTGAGCAGCGGCGTAAACGTAAAGTCGCGGACCACGCCGAAGTTGAAGGTGCGAGACGGCGTGCGATCGGAGTTCAATGTGATCGTCACGGGAATCATCGGCGGCGCCGCCCCAAGCCTGCCGGCAATGGCGGTCGCGCGATCCTGCTGCGCCGTGCCAATCACCTCACCGAAACTCGCGAGCTTGCTCGAGGCCATCAGGCTCGGCAGGATCACCTGCACCTGCGCCCGGGTCATTGGGAACTCCGTGGGGCCGAGGTTGTAGAGCGGGTGGCCGAAGGCGTAGACCCGATCGCCGTCGACATGCGTGACGGTGCCCGTGGCGCCGAGCTCGAAGTCGCCGGTCATCAGGCCGACGCCCACCGCATCGCCCGGCTGAAGCCGTCCCGTCATCGCAACCGGCGGCGGCCCCTGTGCCTGCGAGCTCGACATCGGCACGAAGCCGGCCGCTGAGAGCGTGGAGGACATCGGATCGAACACGGACCAATCGAAGCCGGTCGCAATCATCGGCACGGCGATCGGGCGAAGCATCGCCCCCATGCGCGTCAGGTCGCCGGCCGGGCCTGACAACACGAGCGCTTCGGAGGCGTGTTCCACGAAGGACATCGATCGGCCAAGATCGCGCGCCCACAGCTCGAGCAGCTCACGAGGCGTCGGCCGCAGCGAGACGGCCACCGGCTGCGTGGCTCTCGACGCGGCCGGCATCATCGTGGCGTCAATCATTTCGTCGATCGGCGTAATGCCCGCGATCGGTTCCGTGGAGAACTGGCCCAGCGAATACGACACCGCGCCAATCAGCTTGCCGTCGACATACACCGGGCTGCCGCTCATGCCGGCAATCACGCCGGTCTTGGCCAGCGGTCCGCCTTCGAGCTTTGCAAGAATCAGGTTGCGCTTCGGCCCGATCACGTTGCGCATCACGCCGAGGATGTGGACCTTGAAGTCCTCAAGCCTGGTGCCGGAGAACACCGTCCGGCCAATCCCGACCATGCCCGGACGGACCTGGTCGAGCGACAGGTAGGTAGTCTGCGCCCTCAGGGCCGCGACGCATAGACCAACAGCCAGAGCAGCGACCGCAATCGTGCGTAAAGTCATGCAAGTGTCGGGTAGAGACAGATTGAAATCCTATTATACGAGCTTGTCAGGTTGACGGCTGCGTGGACGTCCTGTAGGATCTCGGGGTTCACATGCGCTCGCGAGCCGTCACCAATCGGACCGTTCCGACTTTCGCGCCTTACGCGGCGTGGTGGTATTGGTGCCCATCTGCAGAGGCTAACCGGTCCGTGTAGTTTCACCACACATTCTGACGCTCGACCGAAGCGCCTCTTCCCCTTGGAGAGGCGTTTTTTTTTGCCTATGACCCCATCCAGACTCTGCGTCACCCTGACGGCCGCCACGACGGCCGAACTGCGTACGCGGCGGGACCAGGTCATCGATGCCGACCTGGTCGAGCTGCGGCTCGACACGGTCGCCGATCCGAGCGCAGCCGGCGCGCTGGCAGGCCGGAAGAAACCCGTCATCGTGACCTGCCGGCCCAAGGGGCAGGGCGGGCACTTCGCCGGCAGCGAAGACGAACGTCGCGCGATTCTCAGTGACGCCCTCGCGCTCGGGGCGGACTATGTCGACATCGAGTGGCGCGGGTCCTGCGCCGATCTCATCGAACGCACCGGCGGTCGGCGCGTGGTGCTGTCGCATCATGACTTCCAGGGCGTTCCCCGCGACCTGGACGACATCGCCCACGCGATGCTCGCCAGCGGGACAGAGGTCGTGAAGCTCGCCGTCATGGCGTCTCGACTTGGCGACTGCGTGCGGCTACGGGCGGTCGGACGACATGCGGGTGCGCCAATGTCGCTGATTGCCATGGGTGAAGCGGGCCTGCCGTCACGCGTCCTGGCCGGCTGGATGGGATCGTGCTGGACGTACACCGGCGACGGCGTCGCACCCGGCCAGTTGTCGGAGCGGACGATGCACGACGAATTCCGTTTCCGGCGGATTGGCTCGCGCACCGGCATCTACGGTGTGATCGGCAGGCCGGTCGCCCATTCGGTATCGCCCGCTATGCACAACGCCGCCTTTCGAGCGACGAGCCTCGACGCGGTCTATCTGCCGCTGGCGGCTGCGGACTTCAATGATTTCCAGGCCTTCGCCGCGGCGGCGGGAATGGCCGGTGTCAGCGTGACCGCGCCGTTCAAGGTCAACGCATTTGAGAGCGCCGATGAGTGTGACGCCGTCACTCGCCGCAGTCAGTCGGTCAATACGCTTCGCCGTGATGGCAGCAGGTGGCTCGGCATGAACAGCGACGTGCCCGGGTTCCTCGCGCCGCTCGAATCGGCGATGCGATTGGCCGGCACGCGCGCGACGATCCTTGGCGCCGGCGGCGCCTCACGATCGGTGGCCATCGCGCTCGCATCCGCCGGAGTGCGCGTCTCCGTCTCGGCACGGCGCGAGGATCAGGCCCACAGCGTAGCGGCACTGACCGGTGCGCAGGTCGCAGCCTGGCCGCCCGATCCGGCCGGCTGGGACCTGCTTGTGAACGCCACGCCGGTCGGCACCCTGCCCGGCATCGACGCGTCGCCCCTGCCGCAGAACTATCCGTTCAATCCGCGCGGCCTGGTGTACGACCTCGTCTACAACCCGACCGTCACCCGGATGCTGGCTCTGGCTGAGCGCGCCGGGTGCCGGACCATCGGCGGGCTCGACATGCTCGTCGCCCAGGCACAGGCGCAGTTTGAGTGGTGGACCGGCCACCGCCCATCCGAGCGGGTCATGCGCGATGCCGCGCTTGCCCGACTGACCGGCCACGTGGCCGCAAGCCCCGAGAGGACACCGTGAAGCTGACGACGTTCGATGAATTCGTGGATCTGGCCAAGCGCGCCACCTTCGTGCCGGTGTGCAAGGAGCTCGTGGCCGATCTCCTGACGCCGGTATCGGCCTTCCTCAAGGTGGCCGAGCACTCCGACTACGCCTTCCTGCTCGAGAGCGTCGAAGGCGGCGAACACATGGGGCGCTATTCGTTCCTGGGGAAGGATCCGTTCCTGATCCTGCGCGGGCGTCACGGCCAGACGGTGCTGGAGCGGGCGGGCGTCACGACCGACAGCGATCAGCCGTTCATCGACACGCTGCGCCAGTTGATGAACAGCTTCCAGTCGCCGTTCGTGTCCGGCCTGCCACGCTTCACCGGCGGCGCGGTCGGCTACCTCGGATACGACACCGCGGCCTGGTTCGAGCCGACAACGGCGCGGACTGAAGACGTGCCGGCCGGCCGTGACGATGCCGGCTTCATGCTGTTCGATACGGTGCTGGCGTTCGATCACGTGCAGCATCGCATTCTGCTGATTGCCAACGCCAGAATCTCCGGCGACGAGGACCTGAAGTCGCTCTACCAGTTTGCATGCGCCAAGATTGAGTTCCTCGAGCGCGAGCTCGAACGGGCGCTGTCGCTGAAGCGCCCCGCGGGTGCCACCGGAATCAATCTGGTGTCCAACATGGCCCAGCCGGCCTACGAATCCATCGTCAGGCAGGCCAAGGAGTACATCGCGGCCGGCGACATCTACCAGGTCGTGCTGTCGCAGCGCTTCGAAGCGGAAGTTGGCGTCGATGCCTTCACCGTCTACCGCGCGCTGCGCCACGTCAATCCGTCACCCTACATGTTCTTCATCCGGATGGGCGACCGCTCGATTGTCGGCTCCTCGCCGGAGATGCTGGTCCGGGTCGAAGGCCGCCATGCGATTACGCATCCCATCGCCGGGACTCGGCCCCGCGGCAAGTCCGAGGAAGAGGATGTCAGGCTCGGCGAAGAGCTGAAACGCAACGAGAAGGAGAAGGCCGAGCATGTCATGCTGGTCGATCTCGGGCGCAACGACATCGGCCGGGTCTGCGACTACGGCACCGTGCGGGTGCCGACCTTCATGACGCTCGAACGATACTCGCACGTCATGCATCTGGTGTCGGTCGTCGAAGGGCAGCTCGCCGAGGGCCGCGACCGGCTGGATGCGCTCGTCTCGTGTTTCCCAGCCGGCACGGTCTCCGGCGCGCCCAAGGTGCGCGCAATGCAAATCATCAACCAGCTCGAGCCGACGCGGCGCGGCCTCTACGCCGGCGCCGTTGGGTATCTCGATTTTGCCGGCAACCTGGACTTCTGCATCGCCATCCGCACCATCGTCCTTGACGGCGGCAAGGCCTACATCCAGGCCGGCGCCGGCATTGTCGCCGACTCGAATCCCACCTCGGAATACGAGGAAACGCGTGACAAGGCGCGGGCGATGATCCGGGCCCTCGAGCTCGCGCAGGCGGGGCTGTAGCGACATGGTGCTGGTCATCGACAACTACGACTCGTTTACCTACAACCTCGTCCAGTATCTCGGCGAGCTTGGCGCACAGATCGTCGTGCGCCGGAATGACGAGGCGTCGATCGATGAGCTGCGCGCGCTGGGGCACGCGCGCGTGGTGATCTCCCCCGGCCCAGGACGTCCGGAGCACGCCGGGGTCTCGCTCGAGGTAATCAGGGAGTTCGGCCCGCGCATGCCGCTGCTCGGCGTGTGCCTCGGCCACCAGGCGATCGGCCTCGCGTTCGGCGGTGAAGTGCTGCGGGCGCCGCTGCCGGTTCACGGCAAGACGTCCACCGTCGAACACAACCGGGCGGGTGTATTTGCGGGATTGACGTCTGCATTCCAGGCCGGCCGATATCACTCGCTGATCGTCGCCGAGCGCACGCTGCCGCCCGAGCTCGAGGTGACGGCGCGCACCACCGAGGACAAGCTGGTGATGGGCCTGCGCCATCGGCGCATGCCCATCCACGGCGTGCAGTTTCACCCCGAGTCGGTGCTCACGAACGAGGGCCGCCGGATGCTTCGTAACTTTCTCGAGATGTGATCATGTTTCCAAGTCTGATCGAGAAGCTTCGCCGGCAGGAAGACCTGACCACGTCGGAGGCTGCCGCCGCCATGGCTGCCATCATGAAGGGCGAGGCGGCACAGGCCCAGATTGCCGGGTTGCTGGTGGGACTCGCCATGAAGGGCGAGCGGCCCGCCGAGCTGGTGGGCTTTGCGCAGACCATGCGCGCCAATGCGGTGACCCTCACGCCGCCGGCCGGTGCGGTGTTCGACACCTGCGGCACCGGTGGTGACCGCTCCGGCACGTTCAACATCTCCACCGCCGCCGCGATCGTGCTGGGCGCGTGCGGGATGCGCATCGCCAAGCACGGCAATCGATCCGTCTCGAGCCAATGCGGCAGCGCCGACGTCCTGGAAGCACTCGGCGTCAACATTGCCGCCACTCCCGTGATCGTCGAGCAGTGCCTCAACGAGGTCGGTGTCGCCTTCCTCTTCGCGCCAACGTTTCATCCAGCCATGAAGCATGCCGCGCAGGCGCGCAAAGACCTTGGGGTGCGGACCGCCTTCAATCTGCTGGGGCCGCTCACCAATCCGGCGAGGCCGACGCGCCAGATTGTCGGAGTACCTCGTCCCGAGCTGACCGAACTGCTGGCGCGCTCGCTCTCGCTGCTTGGGTCGGAGCGCGCCTGGGTCGTGCACGGCGCCGACGGCCTCGACGAGTTGTCGACGACGGGCTACACGAAGGTGTCGGAATGCCGCGGGGATGCAGTCCAGACCTTCTATGTGCATCCCGCTGACTTCGGCCTGCAGAAGGCCACGCCGGAATCGCTCAAAGGCGGCAACGCCGCAACCAACGCGGCAATCGTCCGGGCGGTGCTCGACGGTGAGCCCGGCCCCCCCCGCGACGTGGTTCTGCTCAACGCCGGCGCGGCGCTGTTCGTGGCGGGCCACGCCGAAACGGTCAAGGCCGGCATTGCCACGTCGGCGAATGCCATCGACAGCGGGAAGTCCGCCGAGACACTGAAGAAGCTGATCGAGGCATCGAATCGTGGAGCCCAGGCGTGAGCACACCCGACCTGCTCGAGGCGATCGTGGCCGCCACGCGCGCCCGCGTGGACGCGGCCATGAGCCGCGAGCCTCGCGCGGCGGTCGAGCAGCGCGCCATGGCTCGCAGGCCGAATGGCCGCGCGTTCAGGGAGGGATTGGCCGACCGGCGCGCGATCAACGTGATCGCCGAATGTAAACGCCGCTCGCCATCACGAGGTGTGTTGCGCGCGGCTTACGATCCCGCCGCGGTTGCCAAGAGCTACGAGCAGGCCGGTGCCAAGGCGATCTCAGTGCTGACGGAGCCCGGATTCTTCGATGGGTCGCTGGCGCATCTCGAAGCGGTGCGCGCCGCGGTGGCCATTCCGCTGCTGCGCAAGGATTTCATCATTCACGAGTACCAATTGCTGGAGGCCAGGGCGGCCGGAGCGGACGCCATCCTGCTGGTTGTCGCGGCGCTTGACGACACCACGCTGCGATCGTTGCTCGATGCGGCGATCGGCCTGGAGTTGGCGCCGCTCGTCGAAGTGCATGATGCCGACGAGTGCCGGCGCGCCATCCACGCCGGGGCGTCGGTGATTGGCGTCAATAACCGCAACCTGCGAACCCTCGAAGTGGACCTCGACGCGTCGCGAGTCGTGGGACAGATGATCCCGCCCGATGCCGTGGGCGTCAGCGAAAGCGGGCTAAAAACGGCTGCAGACCTCCGCGCCATGCGTGAGTATGGCTATCGCGCGTTCCTGATGGGCGAGCGCTTCATGACCGCCGCCGATCCGGGCGCGGCCCTGGCCGGCTTGCTCGAATCCCTGGGGGCCACCGCGCGGTGACCGCCTTCAAGATCTGCGGCATCACGCGTGAGGCCGACGCCGAGCTGGCTGCTTCGCTCGGCGCCTGGGCCGTCGGGTTCGTGTTGTGGCCGAAGAGCCCCCGCCACATCACGATCGACGGCGTTTGCGCGATCGTCCGCAACCTGCCGCCAGCTGTGGAGCCCGTCGGCGTGTTTGTCGATCCAACCGCGGAGGAAGTGCGGGCCGCCGCTGACGCCGGGATACGCATCGCGCAGATTCATGGCGAAGTACCGCTGGTGGATCTACCCGTCATCCGGGCGGTGCGCTTGTGTGGCGACGGCATCGAACCCGCGGTCGGCGACGCAACCATCCTGCTCGATGCCCACGATCCCGTCCGGCGGGGCGGCACCGGCACTCCGATCGACTGGCATCGTGCCGCCGCTGTCGCCCGATCGCGCCGCGTCATCCTGGCCGGCGGCCTGCGCGCCGACAACGTCGGCGAGGCGATCGCGGTCGTCAAGCCCTTTGCCGTGGACGTGTCATCCGGCGTGGAGGCGGGGCCGGGTATCAAGGATCACGAGAGGCTGCGAGCCTTCGCGCGTGCGGTGATGCGACGGCGGCCGCAGAGAGCACAGCCCTATGAGTGAACAATCAACATGGTTTGGACGGCGCGATCCTGACGCGCGCGGCTACTACGGCGCCTTCGGCGGCCGCTACGTGCCGGAGACGCTGGTTGCCCCGATCGAGGCACTCGACGCCGAGTATCTGAAGGCGCGGCAGGACCCGGCGTTCGCGCAGGAGCTGTCCCGGCTGTTGCAGCATTACGTCGGCCGGCCCACGCCGCTCTGGGAGGCACGGCGGCTGGCGGATGCCGCCGGCGCCGGACGCGTGTTCCTGAAGCGCGAGGACCTGACGCATACCGGCGCGCACAAGATCAACAACGCGCTGGGCCAGGCGCTGCTCGCCAGACGCATGGGCAAGTCCCGCGTGGTTGCTGAGACGGGCGCAGGCCAGCACGGTGTTGCCAGCGCGACGGCGTGCGCGTTGCTCGGGCTCGAGTGCGTGGTCTACATGGGGACCGAGGACATGCGCCGCCAGGCGCTGAACGTTTTTCGGATGCGATTGCTCGGCGCCAGGGTGGAAGGCGTCGATTCCGGCAGCCGCACGCTGAAAGACGCGATTAACGAGGCGATGCGCGACTGGGTGGCGCGCCCGGCCGACACGCACTACCTGCTCGGCTCGGCGCTCGGTCCGCATCCCTATCCGCTGATGGTGCGCGAGTTTCAGTCGGTGATTGGCCGGGAAGCGCGCCGGCAGATTCTCGAACAGGCGGGGCGGCTGCCATCGGCGGTGATCGCGTGCGTCGGCGGCGGCAGCAATGCCATCGGCATCTTCGATGCGTTCATCGACGACCGCGACGTGCGGTTGATTGGCGTGGAGGCCGGCGGTGAAGCGATTCGTCCGGGACGGCACGCCGCGCGGTTCGCCGGCGGGGCGGCCGGCGTGTTGCAGGGCACACGCACCTACGTGCTGCAGGATGCCGACGGCAACATCGAGCTCACGCACTCGGTGTCGGCGGGCCTCGACTACGCGGCGATCGGGCCGGAACACGCATGGCTGCAGGAGACCGGGCGCGCGGAGTATGCCTATGCCACCGACCACGAGGCGCTGGAGGCCTTCCAGCAGCTGGCGCGCCTCGAAGGCATCATCCCCGCGCTCGAGTCGTCTCACGCCATCGCGCATGTCCGCAAGGCCGCCGGGCAACTCGGCAAGGACGCCGTGCTGCTGGTGAATCTCTCCGGCCGCGGCGACAAGGACGTGACCAGCGTGGAACAGATCCTGGAGGAGACGCCTCGTGTCTCGAATTGAGGGGAGATTCAACGAGCTGCGCGCGGCGGGGACAACCGGCCTGGTGACGTACGTCACCGCGGGCGATCCCGACATGACGCGATCCGCCGAGATCATCACCCGCCTGGACCACGCTGGCGCCGATGTGTTGGAGATCGGCGTGCCGTTCTCCGATCCGCTGGCCGACGGCCCGGTCATTCAGCGGGCCACCGAACGGGCCCTGGCGGCGGGCGCCACCCTGACCGGCGTCCTCGGGATGTTGACATCGCTCCGCCCCTCGATCTCCGCGCCCGTCGTCATCTTCAGCTACGCCAATCCGATACTGAGGATGGGCCTGGACACATTCGTCGCACAGGCGCAGGCGGCCGGTGTGGATGGGGTGCTGACACTCGACCTGCCGCCAGAGGAGGGTGAGACGTTCCGCTCCACCTTCAGGCGGGCCGGGATTGATACAATTTTCCTGTTGAGCCCCACGACGACCGTGGCGCGGATTCGGCGGGCGTCGGAGCTGGGCAGCGGCTTCCTGTACGGGATCTCGCGGCTGGGTGTCACCGGCGTACGCGACACCGTGGATGACTCCGCGCGGGAACTGGCCCAGCGGGTCAAGGCGGAAACGCGCCTGCCGCTGGCACTCGGATTCGGCATTTCGCGTCCCGAACATGTGAAGGCCGTCGGTCAGTGGGCCGACGCCGCCGTGGTCGGCAGCGCGCTCGTGAAGGTGATCGCGGAGCACGGGCAGTCGGCTGGTCTGCTGGACGAGGTGGAAAGGTACATCCGATGGCTGCGGAACTGAGCCTGGAACAACTCCGCGACGAGATCGACAAGATCGACGAGGTGATCGTGCGCCTCCTCGATAGCCGCGCGCGATGCGCCTACACGGTCGGCCGGCTGAAGCATCAGCTCGGGCGCCCGATTTACGAGCCGGCGCGCGAGGCCGCGGTCATCGCGCACGTGCGGCAGGTCAACGGCACCCTCGGCGGCCCGCTGGATAGCGATGCCGTCGCGCGCTTGTACGAACGCATCATGGACGAAGCACGCCGCATCCAGCGCATTGAAGCCGAGCGCGATGCGGCAGCGCAGCGGTTGGCGGACGGCCCCACACCCGAGGCAGAAAGCGTAGAGAGCTGATCATGGTTGTTGTGATGAAAGAACGCGCGAGCGATACCGAGGTCGAAGCGGTCATCGCGCAACTGGTCGAACAAGGCATGGACGTGCACCGCTCGACCGGCGCCTCGCGCATCGTGCTGGGGGTGGTCGGCGGCGGCAAGGTCGACCCGCGGTTGATCGAGCTGCTGCCCGGCGTCCACGAGGTCGTGCGCATCTCAGAGCCCTACAAGCTCGCCAGCCGGACGTTTCAGGCCGAAGACACCGTCATCACTATCGGCGATCTCCGCATCGGCGGCGACGAAGTGATCGTGATGGCCGGCCCGTGCTCGGCGGAACACGAGCAGCAGGTCCACGCGACGGCGGCCGCGGTGAAGCGCGCCGGCGCCAAGGTGCTCAGAGGCGGCGCGTTCAAGCCGCGTTCCTCACCCTACAGCTTCCAGGGCATGGGCGAAGCCGGCCTGCAGCTGCTGCGCGAGGGCGCCAACGCCCATGGTCTCAAGCTGGTCACCGAGGTGATGGACGCCAGCCAGATCGAGGTGATCGGCAAGTACGCCGACATTTATCAGGTCGGCGCGCGCAACATGCAGAACTTCACCCTGCTCCGCGAGCTGGGGCGCACCCGCAAGCCGATTCTGCTCAAGCGCGGCATTGCCGCGACCATGGAGGAGTGGTTGTTGTCGGCGGAATACATCCTCGCCGGCGGCAATAAGGACGTCATCCTCTGCGAGCGCGGCATCCGCACGTTCGAGACGTTCACCCGCAACACGCTCGACCTGTCGGCGATCCCGATCGTCAAGGAGCTGTCCCACTTGCCGGTCTTCGTGGATCCGAGCCACGGCATGGGCCGTCGCGACAAGGTGGCGCCGATGGCGCGCGCGGCCGTCGCTGCGGGTGCGGACGGCTTGATTATCGAAGTCCACAACGATCCTGATCACGCGATGAGCGATGGCGCGCAGTCAATGTTCCCGGCACAGTTCGATCGCCTGATGGCGGAACTGCGAATCATTGCGCCGGCCATCGGCCGCAGCATCTGCCTCGAGCCCGTCGCCCGCCGCGGCTGGGCCAGATAGGTGGTTGGTGCAGGGAATCGCGATTGTCGGGCCGGGGCTGATCGGCACCTCCGTGGCGCTCGCGGCGAGGCGGCGCTGGCCAGATGCAGTCATCAAGACCGTCGACCGGGGCGAGTCGTTGAGCGGCATCGGCCATGCGATGGTGGTGGTCCTGTCGGCGCCCGTTGACGTGATCCTCGACACCATCCCGGCACTGCCGCGGGTCATCCAATCAGAGGCGCTGGTGATCGATACCGGCAGCACGAAGCGCGCGATCATGGCGGCGGCAGCGAACGCCGGCCTCCGGCAGTTCGTGGGCGGTCACCCCATGGCCGGCGGCACCGGCGTCTCGGAGGCGCGTGCCGATCTCTTCGACGGACGCCCCTGGTTCCTCACCAGCCCCGACGCGCCGGACGCACTCCGCCGCGCCTCACAACTCGTCGACGCGCTTGGCGCGCGGCCGGTGGTGCTGTCCGATCGGGGCGAGGAGCACGATCGCCTGATGGCGGCGATCAGTCACCTGCCGCAGGTGACCGCCACGATGCTGATGACCGTCGTCGCCAGGACGGTCGGCACCGAGCACCTGCAGTGGGCAGGCAGCGGACTCCGGGACACGACGCGGCTCGCCACGAGCTCCGCGGCGGTGTGGCAGAGCATCCTGTCGAGCAACAAGGATGAGCTCAGGCCGCTGCTGAAGTCCCTGGCCTCCGAGCTGGCCACCTTCGCGGATCGCCTCGACGATCACGAATCGGTGCAGCAGGTGTTCGACGAGGCCAATCGCGCCAAGACGGCCGCCGGGTAGAATCACCGTATGAACAAAGTGTTGGCCACGGCTGACGAAGCGGTCGCCGTCATTCCGGACGGCGCGACCATCATGGTCGGCGGGTTTGGGCTCTGCGGCATTCCCGAGCACCTGCTGGCCGCGCTGCACCGCCGCGGCACCACGCAGCTCACCATCGTCAGCAACAACGCCGGCGTGGACGACTACGGCGTCGGGCCGTTGCTGCGCGCCCGGCAGATCCGCAAGATGATCGCGACCTACGTGGGCGAGAACAAGGAATTCGAGCGGCAGTTCCTCCAGCAGGAGATCGAGGTCGAGCTCGTGCCGCAGGGCACCTTCTCGGAGCGGATGCGCGCCGCCGGCGCGGGCATCGGCGGCTTCTTCACGCCGACCGGCGCCGGCACGCTGATCGCCGAAGGCAAGGAAAGCCGGGTGATCAACGGCCGGACGTTCATCCTCGAAGCGCCATTGCACGCCGACTTCGCGTTCGTGAAGGCGTGGAAAGGCGATCGCGCCGGCAACCTGGTGTTTCGCAAGACCGCGCGCAACTTCAACCCCATGATGGCCACCGCGGCGCGGCACACGATTGCCGAAGTCGAACAGCTGGTGCCGAATGGCGCGCTGGATCCCGACGGCATTCACACCCCAGGCATCTTCGTGAAGCGGATCATCCAGGGGCGGTCGTACGAGAAGCGTGTCGAAAAGAGGACGATTCGCAATGGATAAACGCGATCGCATCGTTCAGCGCATTGCGCGCGACCTGCGCGACGGCGACTACGTCAACCTCGGCATCGGCATGCCGACGCTCGTGGCCAACTGCCTACCGCCGGGCGTCGAGATCACCCTGCACTCAGAAAACGGCATGCTCGGTGTCGGGCCGTATCCCACCGAAGACCATGTGGACCCTGACCTGATCAACGCCGGCAAGGAAGTGGTGACCGAGCTGCCCGGCACGTCGTACTTCAGCAGCGCCGATTCGTTCGCCATGGTTCGTGGCGGGCACATCGACGTCACCGTACTCGGCGCGCTGGAAGTCGATCAGGAAGGGAACCTTGCCAACTGGATGATCCCCGGCAAGATGGTCAAGGGCATGGGCGGCGCGATGGACCTGGTCGCCGGCGCCAAGCGGGTCATCATTGCGATGGAGCACGTCACCAAGGACGGCGGGCACAAGATCCTCGAGCAGTGCACGCTGCCGCTGACCGGCCTGAAGGTCGTCAACCGCATCGTCACCGAGCTGGCGGTGATCGACGTCACCGAGCATGGCCTGGTGCTGCGCGAGATTGCCACGGACACGGCCCTGGATGCGGTCGTCGCGGCCACCGGCGCGAAACTGACCATTGCGGAACCGCTGGGACGGTTTTAACGTCCGCAGGGAAGTGGAGGCCCAATGCGCAAGGCGTGGTTGACGCTCTTCGCCCTCACCCTGCTGCTCCAGCCGTCAGTGGCCGCGCAATCCCAGGACTCCACGACCCATCGCCTGACCGGCACCCGCATCGCGTTCGGCCAGGACGTCCGCATCGAGCGTGATGAAGAGGTCACCGACGCCGTCATCGTGGTTGGCGGCAGCGCCACGATCGATGGACGCGTCCGCGACGGCGTGGTGGTCGTAGGAGGCAACCTCTCTCTCAACGCCACGGCGGATGTCCGCGGCGATATCGTCCTGGTGGGCGGCACGCTGACGCGCGATCCCGGCGCCCGGCTGGTGGGCGGCGTGACCTACGTGTCGTTCGGTGACTGGTCGCGGCGTAGCTTCAGCTGGTTCCCCAGCGTGCGCTTCGGCGAAATGAGCCACTGGCTCAGTTTGGCCGGCACCGTCGCCCGTGTGTCGGTGCTCGGGCTGCTGATGGCCATGATGTTGATCGTGGCCCGTGCGCCGGTGGCGCGCGTTGGCCGCGCCGCGCTTGCCGAGCCGCTCAAGTCGCTGGTCGTCGGGCTGGCGGCGGAAATCTTCTTCATCCCGCTGCTGATCGCCGCATCGATTGGCCTGGCGCTGACCATCATCGGCCTTCCGTTCGTCGCGGTGCTCGTGCCGATCGCGGTCATCCTGCTGGTGTTTGCGTTCGTGCTCGGCTTCACGGCGCTGGCGTGCCGGCTGGGCGAGTGGGTTGAAGATCGCCTCGGCTGGCAGCCGGGCAACGCCTTGCTCGCCACGGCGATCGGTTTCATCATCCTGCTGGCGCCGACGTTGCTGGCGCGCGCCATGAACGTGGCGTCCGACAACGTGGCGCCGCTGACGTGGGTGATGGTGTCGATCGGCACGACGGAGGAATTCATCGCCTGGACGATTGGACTCGGCGCCGCGATCACGACCGGCCTGGGCCGGTGGTACACCGTGCCGCCGCCGATCACCGCGCGACCGGCGGAACCAACAGCGGTCCCAAGCGCGTTCTAGAAGCCGGGGTCGCCGAGGCCGGCGCGGACCTGCACCTGCGTGTTCGCCGCGGCGACGACGCGGGTGCTCTTCTTGAATCGCACGAACACCCGGTACGAGCCGGCGTTCTTGAACTGACGCTCGATGGTGTAGCGCCGTCTGATGGTGCTCTTGCCGGCCTCGTACGGGGCGCAGTCGCTCTCCTGGGTCGACCGTGTCAGGTCGTCCCATTCCCACTCCAGCGTCGGGCAGTAGAAGTCCTCGAAGTCGTCGGACCCGCCCTTGACCTCGACCACCATCACCACGCGCGAGGGCGCGAAGGAGATGGCCGGGGTCGCCTTGAGTGATAAGCTTGGCTTCTTGCCGCCCTGTTCGCGGGCTTGTAGGGCAGCGGACGGGATGAGTATTAACGCGCTGAACGCCAGGACGACGACCTGGGCGACGCCTGATGTTTGTGTCATGAGCAGGTCTCCCAATGCAGGCTGGGCGCAGAGAGAATTCTAACCCAACATGCACGCACCGTACGAAGTGCCCCGCATCGTGGTCAGTGGCTCGCCGCTCGCCGATGCGGACGTCGACCTCATCATTATTCCCGTCGCCGAAGACGGCGCCGAGTCAGCCGCCAGGCACCACGACGGGCCGCTGGGCAACGAACTGCGCTCCGCGCTGGATCGTGGCGAGTTCCGCGGCAAGGCGAACGAGATCTTCACGGCACGTCCGGCCGGCTGGCGCGCGTCGCGCGTCGTGTTCGTCGGCGGTGGCCCGCGCCACGAGGTCGGTGCCGAGCGCATCCGGCGCATGGCCGTTTCAGCCGCGCAGGCGGCTCGCCACCAGAAGCGGGCGCGCATCGCCTGGGCCGACCTGGAACCGGGCACGCTGGGCGCCGCGGCGCGGATTGAACTCGTGGCCGAGGCCTTCGTACTGGCGAACTTCGACAACGGCGTGCACAAGAGCCGGGACGGCCAGCGGTTCTTCATTTCAGATGCGACCATCCTGACGTCTGACGATGTGGCGGCCGCCGCGGGGACCGGCCGCGCCATGGGAGAGTCGATCAACGCCGCGCGCGTGCTGATCAACGAGCCGGGCAACTACCTCACGCCCACGGTGATGGCCGACCGCGCGGCATCGCTGGCGTCGGTATCTGGCATCACGGCCGATGTCCTCGACGAGAAACAGATCGCCGCGCTGAACATGGGCCTGCTGCTTGGCGTGGCTCGCGGCAGTGCCGAGCCGCCCCGCCTGCTCGTGCTGAAGTACGCCGGTCCCGGCGCCGGCGGCAAGAACGTCCTTGGCCTGGTCGGCAAAGGCATCACCTTCGACACCGGTGGTCTGTCGCTCAAGCCCGCCGACGGCATGGAACGAATGAAGGACGACATGGCCGGCGGCGCCTCGGTGGTTGCGGCGCTGCGATCAATCGCCCAGCAGCAGTTGCCGATCCGCGCCATGGCCGTCGTGCCCATGACCGAGAACATGCCCGGCGGGAAAGCCACCAAACCAGGCGACATCCTCACCGCTGCCTCTGGCCTGACGGTGGAGGTGAACAACACCGATGCCGAGGGACGCCTGATCCTCGGCGACGGGTTGTGGTACGCGCGACAGCAGGGCGCCACCCACCTGGTCGACGTCGCGACGCTCACGGGGGCCGTAGTCGTGGCGCTGGGCAAGATCACCACGGGCGTGTACGGCACGCCGCAACCGTGGGTCGATCAGATTACGAGGGCGGCCGATCGCGCCGGCGAGAAGGTCTGGCCCATGCCGCTGTTCGACGAATACAAGGAACAGCTGAAAAGCGACATTGCGGACATGGTGAACAGCCCTGGGCGGCCGGCCGGCTCCATCACCGCCGCGATGTTCCTCAAGGAGTTCGTCGGCAACGGCCCGTGGGCACACCTCGATATCGCCGGCACGGCCTGGGCCGAAGATGCCAAGTCCTGGCAGCCGAAAGGCGCCACCGGGACCATGATTCGCACGCTGATTGAAGTCGCACGCGGATTTGCGGGGTAAGCCGCCCTTGGGCGGATAATCACATCGTGCAGCCACCGCTGGCACAACCGGAAGCGCAGCCCCTGACCATCGTTCAGGTGGCACCGGCCGAGCCCGCCCGGGAAATCGGGATGATCGACGTCGCGTTGGCCGGGTTTGGCGTGACCGGAGTGATCATGGCGGCGGCGCTAATGACAGGAATCCTGGCCGGGGCCGGCTACATCTGGTACCGGTCGAGGCGTGCCGTCAGCACCATGGAAGAGCGCGGCCACACGAGCAATCTGTTCAGGGCCTAGCGATCGACCGTCGCGGCTGACGTGCCCTTGAGCGACTTGCGATAGCGCAAGACCGCGTTCGAGAGGGCCTGCGCGATGCGGTCTTTATACGCGGCGGTCTTCAGCAGCGCCAGTTCCTGGCGGTTGGTCATGAACGAAATCTCGGCCAGCACGCTCGGCATGGCCGCGCCGATCAACACCACGAACGGCGCCTTCTTGACGCCGCGGCTCCTCACATCCTTGTTCGATCGCTTCAGCGTGGTCACCAGCGATTCCTGGACCATGCCCGCCAGATCGCGCGATTCATCGAGCTTGTTGTTCAGCGAGATCGCCTTGATCAAGTCAGGCAGCTCGTGCATCTCCTTGCCCGATGTCGAGTTCTCGCGCGCCGCAATCGCCTCGGCTTCCGGAGACGAGGCGAAGCTCAGGAAGTAGGTTTCGATGCCGCTGGCGTTCCGATTCCGGCTCGAGTTGGCGTGAATCGACAGGAACAGATCCGCATTCTGCCGGTTGGCGATCGCGGTGCGCTCCTGCAAGGGAATGTGGACATCCGTCCGGCGCGTCAGCACCACTTCAACGCCGGGTTCTTTCGCCAACAGCTTCTCGACGCGCAGCGCAATGTCCAGCGTGAGATCGGCCTCATTCAGGCCGCGCGCCGTCGTGCCGGGATCGTGACCGCCGTGCCCCGGGTCGATGACGATGCGCGAGACGCTCAATCCCAGCTGACGCGCGATCGAGAAACCACCCGTCACGTTGGCGGCAGCGGGAACCGGCGGCGGTGGCGGCGTTTCCTGAACCGGCGGCGCCAGCGGAGCCTCACGACTCTCTATCGGTGGCGCCGCAGGACCGGTGGGTTCGACGGGCGCGGGCGGCGCAGGCGCCGGGGCTGCCACCGTCGTCGCCACCGGGCGCTCTGCATCGACCACCAGGCGGAACGGGCTGTACAGCGTGAACACGCTGAACTTCGGGACGTTCTCGAGATCGAGGACCACACGGACCGTGCCTTCCGGCCGGCGCCCGACGCGGATCTTGGCCACGACGTCGGTGTTGTACGACAGCACCTGATCGGCCAGCGCCGGCGTTACCTGCACGTTCAAGTCAAAGAACACCCGAGCGGGGCCGGACAGCCGTTGCTCGCGATACGCAACCTCGCGATCGAACTCGAGCGTCACGCGCACGCTGCCCGGGAGCACCGTTCGCTGAACGCTTGTCAAGGTGGCGCGCTCGGCGGGGAGCGCCGGCGCAGGCGGGGGAGCCACTGTCTCGAGCGTGACGTTGGCGGCCGGCACCGCGTGGGCGGCGGCGGCTGGTATTGCTGTCACGGGGGGCGTTGCCACAAGCGCGGGCAGTGACCTGGCCGGTGGCGCGGGCGACGGCGGCACCGGCGGCGCGTTGGTCTTGGTCAACCGCGCGATCTTCGCGTTGGCCTGCTTGATCAACGCGCTCCGGGGGTACTCACGCACCAGCCACCGGTAGGTCTTCAGCGCCCGATCGCGATCCTCGGGTCGGCTCATCCGCTGATAGGCTGCATCCGCCAGGCTCGCTGCGTGGAACAACGCATCGTCGGCATAGCCGCTGGTGGGGAAGCGGCGCACCAGGGCCTCGAACGACGTCAGCACCTGCGCGACCTGGACGGCCAGCTCCGTGGCCGGCGTCTTGTCCTTGAAGTTGGTGAGCAGGAGGCGAACTTTCTCGTCCTGCTGTTGCGCGTCTTGGTAGCGCTCCTTGGCGGTCTGCCCGGCAGCGGGCGCGCACACCAGCAGCCACACGGCAAGTGCCGTGGTCGCTACCCGCATGACACGACTACCGCAGTTGTGCATCCACTTCCTCGAAGTACTCCCGACCGACCAGCACCTCGCGCGGCTTGCCGCCGGTGCCGGACGAGACCAGGCCTTCGGCTTCCATCATGTCGACGAGGCGAGCGGCCCGGCTGAATCCGATTCGCATCTTGCGCTGCAGGTAGGAGATCGACGCCTGGCCGGTCTGGACCACGATCCGCGCCGCTTCGTCGTAGAGTTCGTCCTTCTCGAAGTCCGGGCCCTCCGGACCGCCCTTCTTTTCTTCCTCGGTGATGGTCTCGTCGTAGACCGGCTTGCCCTGCTTGCGCAGGAAACTCGCCAGCCGCGCCGATTCCTGCTCGGAAATATAGGGGCAGTGCAGGCGGAGGTGGCGCGAGGACGCCGGCGGCAGGAACAACATGTCGCCCTTGCCGAGCAATTGTTCGGCGCCGTTGCTGTCCAGAATCGTGCGCGAGTCGATCTTCGACGTCACGCGGAAGGAGATGCGGGACGGCATGTTGGCCTTGATCAAGCCGGTGATGACATCGACCGACGGACGCTGCGTGGCGAGGATCAGGTGAATGCCGACCGCGCGCGCCATCTGCGCCAGCCGGCAGATCGACTCTTCGACTTCGTTGCCGGCGACCATCATCAGGTCGGCCAGTTCATCCACGACCACGACAATGAAGGGCAGCGGCCGGTTCGGCTCGCCCTCGTCGATCGCTTCACCGGACTCCAGCGTCGCCCGGACGTTGCGGTTGAACTGCTCGATGTTGCGCACGCCATACGCCGCGAGCGTCTTGTAGCGCTCTTCCATTTCGCGCACCGCCCAGCGCAACGCGTTGGCGGCCTTCTTGGGCTCGACCACGACCGGCGTCATCAGGTGCGGAATGTCTTCATACATTCCGAGTTCGAGGCGCTTGGGGTCGACCATGATCATCCGCACGTCGTCCGGCGTCGCGCGATACAAGATGCTGGTGAGCATCGCGTTGAGGCCGACCGATTTGCCCGAGCCGGTCGACCCGGCGATCAGCAGGTGAGGCATGGTCGCCAGGTCGGCCACGTACGGCTCGCCGTGGATGGTCTTGCCGAGCGCGACCGCCAGCTTCGAGGTGTGGCGCGTGTAGGCGTCGGATTCGAGCAGCTCACGCAACGAAATCGCTTCCCGATGCGGATTCGGGATCTGGATGCCGACCGTGGCCTTCCCGGGGATGCGATCGATCAAGACCGACTCGGCCTGCATGGCGAGGCACAAGTCGTCCGACAGGCCGGTCACCTTCGAGTACTTCACGCCGGCATCAGGCTTGAGTTCAAAGGTCGTGACGACCGGACCCGGATGGATTTGCACCACGGCGCCTTCCACGGAGAACTCACGGCACTTCTCCTCGAGGTGCCGGGCGGCGTCCATCAGCTCACGCTCGTTGATCTTCGTTTCGGCTCGCGGTGCGTCGAGCAGCGAAACCGGTGGCAGCGAATACGACCCCAGGCGCCGCTCCACACGTTCCGGCTCCGGCAGCGGCAACGCCGCTGCCAGCGGCGTCTTCGCGACCGGCTTCTTCTGCACGACCGGCGCTGACGTGCGCACCGGCGCCGGAGCGTCGTCCTCGTCGCGGTCGATGCGCGGGGTCGTCCGCTCGCGCGCCACCGCTGGCTCGGGTTTCGCAGCCGGCCTGTCGATCCTGGCGGGCTTGCTCTCGGGCTTGGCAACGACCGGCGCATCCTTCCTGCCGTACTTCTCCATCACGTCGCGGCGTTGTTTCGCCTTGCGACGCTCCGCGCGCCACTGCGCCAACGCCTCGCCGCCCTGCGCGGCCGCGTTGCTGATGCCCGCAAAGACCGCGCTGAACAGACGGCCGAGTGAGAACTGGGTCGCCAGAATCACGGCGACGACGATCAAGGTCAGGATGACGATGACCGAGCCGGTCCGGCTCAGGTACTCGGATATCAACCCGCCGAGCCACTCGCCGAGGTAGCCGCCGGCGCGGAAGGCCCGCGGCCCGAAATCCACGCGGCCGATCGTCAAATGGAGGAAGGCGCTGCTGCAGGAGAACAGCATCGCGGCACCGATCAGCTTGGTGTAGACCGCCTCGATCGCCGTACACCAGAAGTAGTGCCAGCCGGCCACGGCAATGATGGCCGGAATCAGGTACGACGCGTAGCCCAGCACCTGGAACGACAGCTCACTGAGGAACGCCCCGACACGGCCGGCGAAGTTCAAGGGCACGTCCTGCGTGCCGGTGCTGAAGAACCAGGCGCCGTCGCTGGGGTCGTAGGTCGCCAGCGCGATCAGCCAGATCAGCGCTACCGCGAACAACGCGACGCCAACCACCTCGCTGACGCGACGCGAGAGGGCAGAACTGTTAGTCACCACTCTTGAGCCTTTCTGTCCCATCTGTGCTGTCTGTGCCGTTCGGTGGCTCAGATCTCCATCACCACGGGCAACACCATCGGCCGCCGGCCCGTGCGCTTCTTCAGGAACTTGCGCAGTTCCACTCGAATCCGTTCCTTCATCAATCCAGGGTCGCCGCGCTGTTCCACGCTACAGTCGTCGATGGCGTTGGCCACGATGACGGCGCCCTCACTGAGCACGTCGGCCGTGCCCTCGTCGCTCACGAAACCGCGCGCCACCAATTCGGGCACGCCTTCGATCACGCCGCTGCGGGCGTTGATGGCCACCACCGGGACGATCAAGCCGTCCATCGAGAGATGGCGCCGGTCGCGCAGCACTTCGTCGCCCACTTCGCCGACCCGCGTGCCGTCGATCAATACCTTGCCGACGCGCGTCTTCTCCACGACCCGCCCGCCCTCGCCGTCGAAACGCATCACGTCGCCGTCTTCAGCGGTGATCACCTGCACCGCGGACGGCAGCCCGCGCGTCACGAACCTGGCCACTCGCGCATGCTGCGCCAACTGGCGATACTCGCCGTGGATCGGCACGAAGTACTTCGGGCGCACCAGCGACAGCACCAGCTTCAGCTCCTCTTCGGAGCCGTGGCCGGAGACGTGCACGTGCCTGGAGGATTCGGTAAGGATGTCCACGCCGCGCCGGGCGAGGTGATTCATCACCCGGCCGATGGCCTTCTCGTTGCCGGGGATCGCCCGCGCCGAGATCACCACGCGATCGCCTTCCGTCAGCTGCACGTGCCGGTGATCGTCGATCGCGATCCTCGACAGCGCCGCGTTCGGCTCTCCCTGCGACCCGGTCGCGACGCACACCACGTCGCTGGCGGGGAAGTGCTGCACGTCGCTGTCCCTGATCACGACGCCGGCGGGCAGGTGCAGGAAGCCCAGGTCCTGCGCGATCCGTGAGTTCTCGATCATGCCGCGGCCGACGAAGGCGACCTTGCGATCGAACTGGGCCGCCAGATCGACAACGATCTGCAGCCGATACAGGCTCGACGAGAACGTCGCGACGACGATCTTGCCCTGGCTGCTGGTGAAAATCTCCTCGAACGCGTCTTCGACGTCCGCCTCGGAGCCGGTGTAGCCGCGGCGGTCGATG
Organism: Acidimicrobiia bacterium; assembly: GCA_016871275.1. Lineage (GTDB taxonomy): Bacteria > Acidobacteriota > Vicinamibacteria > Vicinamibacterales > UBA2999 > 12-FULL-67-14b. The sequence continues at coordinate 48,863 of VFZG01000001.1, forward strand.
TTGGTGCTGTCGCAGAACATCGCCAGCACGCCATCCGAGCCGAGCTGCGCGAAGCGGTGCAGGTCGAACGCCTGGCCGTCCAGCGGTGTCTGATCGACTTTGAAGTCGCCGGTGTGGAGCAGCACGCCCTGCGGCGTGCGCACCACCACCGCCACGCAGTCGGGCATGCTGTGCGTCACGCGCACGAACTCGATCGTGAACGGGCCGATGACAATCACCGAGCCGGGCGCGATCGCCACCGTCTTCGGCTCAAGCGCATGCTCTTCAAGTTTGTTGGCCACCATCGCCAGCGTGAGCGGGGTCCCGTACACTTCGCCGTCGAGATGCGGCAACAGGTAGGGCACGCCGCCGATGTGGTCTTCATGCGCGTGCGTCAGCACCAGCGCCTTGAGTTGTCCTTTACGGTTCTCCAGGTAGGCCAGGTCCGGCACGATCAGATCGACGCCCGGCAAGTCCGCCTCGGGGAACATCGCGCCCGCGTCGATGACGATAGTCGTTCCCTGACACGAGATCGCCATCATGTTCAGGCCGAACTCGCCAAGGCCGCCAAGCGGCACGACATCAACTGGAGGCGCACCGGCAACCACCGGCGCACCCGCGGACACACTCATACGAGATCCCAGCAGGGCGATTGAGCGCCCCGGGCGTACCTTCCAAGCAACCATCGAACTCTGGCGAGCGCGAACGGTCGCGTTTCAGGCCGCTGGGAGGGCCTGGAAAGAACAGGCGGGTTGACCGGAAACTATAGCACAGCTTCAGCTTACGGGCGCCGACGCATTCGACGGACGGGCGGCGAACGTGCCCGCCAGCGCGGCCATTTCCGCCAGCTCGAGCGTCTCGGGGCGCCGCTGGGGGTCAATCCCAACCCCGATCAGGACCCGTCCAGCTTCCAGCCCCCTGTCGGCGGCGAACGATTTCAGGGCATTGGCGGTGGTCTTCCGCCGCTGCGTGAAGATGGTCCGGACCATCGCTTCAAACAGTTCCGGATCGGCAATTGAGACGGGTGAGGGGCGGAAGGTCAGCCTGACGACGGCTGAATGGACCTTCGGGGCGGGCCGGAACGCGCCCGGAGGGAGCGACAACACCCTCGTGACATCCGCGTGCAGGCCGGTCAGCACGGTCAAGACGCCATAGTCGCGGGTCCCGACCCTGGCGACCAGGCGGTCGGCCACTTCCTTCTGCAGCATGAGCAACGCATCGCGCACGCCATGGGTCCTGGCGGCGAAGTCGAGCAGTGCGAACAGGATTGGCGACGAGAGATTGTAGGGGAGATTGCCGATAAGGCGAATCTGGTTCCCGGGACCGGGCGCGGCGCCGAGCCAATCGCCCACCACCCGGCCCAGGTCGACCTGGAGGACGTCGCCGGTCACGACGCCAAGGTTCGGCAGGGCGGCGGCCTCGAGGTCGGCGGCGAGAAGGCGATCGACTTCAATCGCCAACAGGCGGCCCGCCTTTTCCGACAACGGCCGCGTGATGGCGCCGCGACCCGGACCGATTTCCAGCACGGCATCGTCGGCGGTGAAACCGGAGGCGGCGACCAGCTTGTTCACCCAGGCCCGCTCGAGAAAATGCTGGCCGAAGCGCTTGCGGGCTCTCAACCTGGCGTCCCGGTCGGCGGCTCGTCGTCTTCCTCGTCGAGCCCGGGCGGGAACGGATCGCCGCGCCAGTACCGCTCCTCGATGTCCATGATTTCCTCTTCCGACATCCCGAAGTAATGACCAAGCTCGTGGATCAGTGTCTCGCCGATGGCGGCGACGATTTCCTCTTCGTCGCCGTTGGCCTCGTCCTCGATTGAAAACTGGAAGAGCGTGATGCGGTCGGGCAGGACGTTGCCGTAGCCCCAGCCGCGCTCGTTCAGCGGTGTCCCTTGATACAAGCCAAGCAGCTCGGACGGATCGTCGATGTCCATTTCGTCGAGCCATTCGTCCGAGGGCTCATCTTCGATCACGATGGCCAGGTTCCGCACCTGCCGGGCGAACTTCAGGGGAATGGTGTCGATGGCCTCCTCGACGAGCGCGCGGAACTGCTCGCGCGTCACGAGCGCGCCGGCCCTTTTCTGGCGCCCACCCCGCGCGAGGCGCGCTTGTAGGGAGAAGGCGCGATCCGAGTCGAAGGGCGGCCGGGTGGGTTGGTCACGACGCCAGTCCGGAAAAAGTCGCAGTCCGGTCGCACGTTGCAGCGAGGGCACAGCGGCTTCGGCTTGCACATCCGCCGGCCATGCAGGATCAGGCAGTCCGAGGCGCGCGTCCATCGCTTCGGCGGCAGCAGCTCGCACAGCTGCGCCTCCACCTTGACCGGATCGTCGTTCCTGACCAGGCCAATGCGATTCGCCACTCTTAGCACATGCCGATCGACCGGCAGGCCTGGCACGCCAAGCGCGTGGCCGAGCACCACGTTCGCGGTCTTGCGGCCGACACCAGGCAGCCTGACGAGCGCCTCCAGGTCGGCCGGCACCTCACCGCCGTGCGCGTCGATGAGCAGGGCCGCCATGCCGATCAGCGATTTCGACTTCTGCCGGAAGAACCCGGTCGAGACGATCAGCTTCTCGAGTTCGGGCGTCTTCGCCGCCGCGAGCGCGCGGGCGTCCGGATAGCGCTCGAACAAGAGCGGCGTCACCATGTTCACGCGCGCGTCGGTCGACTGCGCTGAGAGCATCGTGGCCGTCAACAGTTCGAAGGCGTTGCGGTGCACCAGCTCCGTATCGGCATTCGGATGATGCCGATCGAGCGCGTCGAAGATGCGAGCGACAGCCGCTGGTGGCTTCACGCGAGGAGTCGGACGGCGCTAGTGAATCGGGCCCTTGCCGGACGGAACCGGTAGCGGTGGCTGATGCGATTCAGAGAAGATGCGCATGTTCTCCTGCAATGCGGCAATCAGCGTCGGGACGAACTGCACCGGCAGCACGAGGCGGGCGCGAATCGGCGCGCGCACGACGTGCTCGGCCTCGGCGTCGCGGATCTCCTTCTCGGACAACGGCATCACCTCGCAGAAGGTGAGCGTGAAGTCGAACGGCGTGTGGTTGACGGCGCAGAAGTTGGCATAGGTGCGCGGCTCGTTCCCGCCGTCTTCGGGAACAATGGTGAAGTTGATCTGTTTGCGGTCGCTCATGACCGCTCGATTGTAGCTGTTGCCACGCTCCGCGCGGCGGCTAATACTTCCGCATGACCCCGACGACGACGCCCTGAATCTGCAAGCCATCGGGCTCCACGTAAATCGGCGGCGTCGTCGGATTTGCCGGCTGCAGGCGGATGCGGTTGGATTCCTTGTAGAACTTCTTGAGGGTGACGTCCTGGCCGTCGACCAGGGCAATGACCATTTCGCCGTTGTCGGCCGTCTTGCGGTCTTCGACCACGACCCAGTCCCCGTCGCGAATCTGCTCGTCGATCATGGACTCGCCACGGACGCGGAGCACGTAGGTGTCGCGCTTGCCGGTGACCAGGGAGTCCGGCACGCCGATAGTTTCGTTGCCGGCCACCGCCTCAATCGGCATACCCGCGGCCACATAGCCCAGCATGGGCAGCTCGATCGCCCGGCCACCTGAACGGCTGGGGAGCAGCTCCACCGAACGGCTGCGGTTCCACGATCGGCGGATGAATCCTTTTTCCTGGAGGTTGGTCAGGTGTTTGTGCACCGTGGCCAACGACGACAGGCTGAAGCGCTCGCCGATCTCCTCGAGGCTTGGCGCATAACCGTGCTGCGCGATAAACTCGTTCAAATAGTCCAGAATCTCTCGCTGGCGCTTGGTCAGTGGCTGCATGGTGTTTACCGTTTCTTCGCCCGGAAGAGGAAGCGTAAACAAACAAAAGGCGAAAGTCAAATTCCCGCCGTTTCCCCGTAACCTCTAAGGAACCGACCGGTCTAATCAGGTGAGGCCGGGATATGCCGCATGAATCAGCCTTGGCGATCGCGCCGTGGACGCTCTGCGTGGTGACGCAAACACCGCTCGCCGAGCTGGATGACTCGGCGTTGGTCGCCGCGGCGCTCGACGGCAGGCGCGAGGCGTTCGACATCATCGTCGAGCGCCATCGGCGCAGCGTGTATCAGGTTTGTTACCGCTTCGTGAACAACCATGAGGACGCCAGCGACCTGGCGCAGGACGCCTTCGTGCGCGCCTGGAAGGGACTGAGGAGTTTCAAGGGCCAGTCGGCGCTGTCGACGTGGCTCTATCGGATTGCGGTCAATGTCAGCCTCAACAAAGTCAGCGCGAAGCGCGCGCCGACCGAGTCGATCGAAACGACCGACCAGTTCGAGGATGTCCGCATCGAGGGCGCACCGCAGGCGATTCTTCGCAAAGAGCGGGCGGCGGCGGTCAGAAGGGCGATTGCCAGCCTGCCGGACAAACAGCGCGCCACGCTCATCCTGCGGACCTATCACGACATGTCGCACCAGCAGATTGCCGAAGTCCTCGGCAGCAGCGTCGGCGCGGTGAAGGCCAACTTGTTTCACGCCCTCACGAACTTGAAGAAGATCCTGGGATCAGAACCATGACGCACCTCACTTCGGCTGAACTTATCGATGCCATGGAGGGGATGCTAATACCCGAGCGCGCCGCCCATCTTGCGGCGTGCGGCGCGTGCCGGCGTCGACTCGACGACCTGTCGAGCGTACTCAACGAGGCGAAGCAGGTAAGCTGCCCCGAGCCGTCGCCGTTGTTCTGGACGCATTTCTCCCATCGCGTGCGCGCGGCCATCGATACGGAACCTGCCGAATCCCGAAACGCCTGGCCGTCCTGGCTGCGGTGGCAGGTGCTGCTGCCGTTCGGCACGATGGCGATGATCCTCATGGCGCTGATGCTGGCTGTTCCCAGGCAGGTTGCCACTGACTCGAGCGAGAATGACGTGGCCGTCATGGACACGCCGGCGGCCGACTCTGCGGACGCACTCGAGATGCTGGTGGGTTGGCTCGACCTTGAGACGGCCGGCGCTGCCGCCGTGATTGAGCCCGGCTTTGTCGAGCAGGCGTTTCTGGAATTGACCTCGGAAGAGCAGCAGGAACTGGCGAGGCTCCTGCGTGCGGAGTTGAGTCGAGAAAAGTCATGAGAGCATTCGTGTTGACCGTCGCGCTGCTGGCATCGCCGGCCGCATTCGCGCAGAACCTCCAGATGGTGAATCCGCCGCCGCCGCCCGACGTGCCCGGCCCACCGCCGAACCTGGCAGGCGGCGACATGACGCCTGCCGAAGTCCAGAAGCTGTTCGACGCCTACCTCGTCATGGAAGCGCAACAGGCAATCTCGCTCTCCGATCAGCAGTACCCGCATTTTCTCGCCCGTCTGCGGGCCCTGCAGGACACGCGGCGCCGCAACACCCAGGAACGCATTCAGTTGATGGGACAGTTGCAGCGCCTGTCGAATCCCCGGCAGCCAAAGCCGGTCCAGGAATCAGAGATCAAGGAGCGGCTAGTCGCGCTGCAGGAGCTCGAATCGCGGAACGCCGCCGAAATGCGCAAGGCCTACAACGCGCTCGACGAAGTCCTGGACGTTCGCCAGCAGGCACGCTTCCGCGTATTCGAGGAGCAGATCGAGCGGCGAAAGGTCGAGCTGTTGATGCGCGCGCGCCGCCCCAATGCGGCCAACCCGCCTGCAATCCGCCGCCCGCAGCAGCAGCGATAGTAGAATGGCGCATGCGGCTGTTGGCAGCCATCGCGCTCGCCGGTTCGCTGGCTTCCGACGTGTTGACGCCTCAGCTTGCGGACGCGTTCGAAAGAAAGATCGTCCTCGTGCAGGCGCAGGCCGGTGAGAAGGCGGCCAGGGACCGCGCGGTCACGTTCTCTCAAGCCGAAACCAATTCCTACCTGAAGTTCAACGCCGGCAGCCTGCTGCCCACCGGCCTTACCCAACCTGAAGTCACGCTGCTCGGCAAGGGCCGAGTGTCCGCCAAGGCGATCGTCGATCTGGACGTCGTTCGACAGAAGCAGAGCAGCGGAGCTTGGCTGGACCCCACGAGTTACCTGACCGGCAAGCTGGAGGTTTCGGCGACTGGCCACGTGGTCACGTGGGACGGCAAGGGCAAGGTGGAGCTCGAGACCGCTTACCTCAGCGGCCTGCCGATCCCGAGGTCGTTCCTGAACCAGATGGTGAACTTCTTCACGCGCACCGCCGACAATCCCAAGGGATCGACGGTGGACGACACCTTCGAGCTGCCGGCCAGCATCCGCCGCATCGACGTCGAACAGAGCCGCTTCATCACGCATCAGTAGCTGGCGAGGCCGTAGCGGTCATAATTGGCATGGAGTCGAATGCCGGTCAACGATGTCCTCCAGATGCCCCTGCAGTTCCTGAAGGGCGTCGGTCCCCGCAAGGCCGCCGATCTCAAGAAGGCCGGACTCCATACCGTCGAGGACCTGCTGTTCCGCTTCCCGCGGCGCTACGAGGATCGCAGCCGCATGCAGACAATCCTCTCGCTGCGACCCGGCATGACGGCGGCGATTTCAGGCAAGGTGTTGAACGCGGGCCTCGCACACACGCGGCGACCGGGATTCAAGTTGTTCTCGGCGCTGGTCCAGGACGAGAGCGGGCAAATCCAGGCCGTGTGGCCGAACCAGGCGTTCCTGAAGGACGTCATCAAGTCGCAGCAGCGCATTGTGCTGTTCGGCAAGGTCGAGATCTGGGGTTCCCGCGGTTTGCAGATTACCGACCCGGAGTTCGAAATCGTCAGGGACGGGGATCAGGGATCAGGGAGCGGGGAGCGGGGGGAGGAACAGCTGCACACCGGCCGAATCGCGCCCGTCTACGAGCGCACCGGCAGCGTGACCACGAACATGCAGCGCCGGTTCGTCTGGCAGGCCCTCCAGCAGCTGGCCCCAGGCGGTGCCGAGGGTCCGCCGGACGCGAGCTTCGATCCCGTGCCCGAGGACATCCTCGCGCGCCAGCGCTGGCCCACTCGCAAGACGGCCCTGTGGCAGACACACTTTCCGTCGTCCGACGCCAGCGTCGACCAGCTGAATGCGTTTGCAACCGCCGCGCAACGCCGGCTGGTGTTCGAGGACTTCTTCGTCTTCCAGACGGGCCTCGCGCTTCGCCGACATGAGAATGCGCAAGTGACCAAGGGCCTGGTGTGCCGGGTCGACGATCGCATTCGCCAGTGTGCGCGCGCCGTGCTGCCATTCAAACTGACCGGGGGGCAGCGCGACGCGCTGGCTGAGATCGTCGCCGACATGCAGAAGGCCTGCCCCATGCAGCGCTTGCTGCAAGGCGATGTCGGCGCCGGTAAGACCATCGTCGCGCTGCTTGCGGCCGTCGTGGCCATGGAGAACGGTTGCCAGGTCGCCTTCATGGCGCCAACGGAAATCCTGACGGAGCAGCACTACCGCACGATCGTCCAGGCGTTGATGGGGAAGCCGTATCGGGTGGCGCTTTTGAGCGGACGCGTCACGGCAGCCACGCGCCGCGATCTCCTGCCCGCGATCGAGCGGGGCGACATCAACCTGGTCGTCGGCACGCAAGCCCTGATCCAGCAACACGTGAAGTTCAAGTCGCTCGCCCTGGTGGTCATCGACGAACAGCACCGCTTCGGGGTGGTGCAACGCGGTACTCTGGCAGTAAAGGGCGCGAATCCCGACGTGCTGGTGATGACGGCAACGCCGATCCCGCGCACCCTGGCATTGACCGAATGCGGCGACATGGACGTGTCGGTGATTCGAGGCCTGCCACCCGGGCGTCAGCCGGTTCGCACGCTGGTGCGCGCCGACTCACGCCGGGACGAAGCGTTCGCGATGATGCGGCAGGAAGTCGCCCGCGGACGGCAGGTCTACGTGATCTATCCGCTCGTCGAGGAGTCAGAGAAGGTGGACTTGAAAGCCGCTACCGCGATGTCGGAGCAAATCGCCCGGGTGTTTCCCGAATTCAGCGTCGCCCTGCTGCACGGCCGCATGAAGGGCGACGAGAAGGCAGCGGTGATGCAGCGCTTCGCATCCGGTCGGTTGAACATCCTGGTCTCGACGACAGTCGTCGAGGTCGGCGTCGACGTGCCGAATGCGACGCTGATGGTGGTGGAGCATGCCGAGCGGTTCGGCCTGTCGCAGCTGCACCAGCTGCGCGGGCGCATCGGCCGCGGCCGGCACGCCTCGACCTGCGTGCTGCTGTACCAGGCGCCGTGGTCGGACGATGCGCGGGAGCGATTGCGGGCGATGTCGGATACCAGCGACGGTTTCGTGATTGCCGAGCGGGATCTCCAGTTGCGCGGGCCCGGCGACTTCTTCGGCACCCGGCAATCCGGCGTACCCACGCTCCGCGCCGGCGACCTGATGCGCGACGGCGATCTGCTGGAGCGCGCCTTCGAAGAAGCGCGCGCCCGCGTCGAGGCCGGCACGCTGTCGGCTCCGCAGCTGGCCTACGTCCGAGCTGTGTGGCAACGTCAGTTCGGCTTGATTACGGTGGGCTGACAGCCTGCCAGCCTGACATGCGGATCATTGCCGGCACCCACAAGGGACGAACGTTGAAGGCCCCCCGATGGGATGGCCTTCGCCCGACCTCCGGCAGGCTGCGCGGCACACTGTTCAACATCCTGCAGGCCCGCATCGCGGGGGCGCGCGTGCTCGATGTGTTTTCGGGCACCGGCGCGATCGCGCTTGAAGCCCTGAGCCGCGGTGCGGCCGTCGCCACGTGTGTGGAGAGCGATCGGCGCGCCGCCGGGCTGATCGCCGAGAATGCGACGCTCTGCCGAGAGTCGAAGCGCTGTGTTATCATCCGCGACGTTGCGGAGCGGGCGTTGTTGACGCCGCTCCCCGGCGGTCCGTTCGACATCGTCGTGCTCGATCCGCCGTACGACTACGCGCATCTGGTGGCGGCCGTCGCCGACGCCGGCCGGCAGCGCGCGGAAGGCGGCATCGTGATTCTCGAGCATGCGAGGCGAGTGACACCGCCGCAGCCGGCCGGTCTTGCGCTGACCCGGGCGGTCACCTCTGGCGACAGCGCGCTGACCTTCTACTCATGACCACACCGAGCGGGCGCGTCGCCATTTATCCCGGATCCTTCGATCCGCTGACCAGCGGCCACGTTGACATCATCGAGCGCGGCGCCAGGATCTTCGACTCGATCATCGTGGCGATTCTCGCCAATGTGGAGAAGACGCCGCTGTTCAGTGAGCAGGAGCGCGTCGAAATCATCAAGGACGTGTTCCAGCATCAGCCCAACGTGAAGGTCGAGACGTTCAACGGCCTGCTGGTGGACTACGCGCAGCAGAAGCAGGCGCACGTGCTGGTCCGCGGCCTGCGCGCGGTCTCGGACTTCGAGTACGAGTTCCAGATGGCGCTGATGAACCGCCACCTGGCGCCGGGCCTTGAAACGGTATTCATGATGCCGGCGGAGCAGTACACTTACATCAGCTCGCGGCTGATCAAGGAAGTGTTCACGCTGGGCGGCGAGATTTCGGGACTGGTGCCGCCGCTCGTCGAACAGAAGCTGCAAGCGAAGCAGAAGGCAAAGAAGCGATGACGTTCGCGGGGCGGATGAGCAAGGTCACGGTGTCGCCGACCCTGAAGGTCGCCGCCGATGCGGAACGGTTGCGCCGCGCGGGCGTGGACGTCGTCGACCTGGGCGCGGGTGAACCGGACTTCGCCACCCCGGCACACGTCAAGCAGGCCGCCCATCGCGCGCTCGACGGGAATTTCACCAAGTACACCCCCACCCCGGGCGTCATGGAGCTCCGCGAGGCCGTGGCCCAGCGGTATCAGGCCGACTACGGCGTGTCGTTCACGCCGGAAGAGGTCATCATCACGGCCGGCGCCAAGCAGGCGCTCTACAACTCGGCCATGGCGCTGTTCGATGCCGGTGACGAGGTCATCACGCACGGCCCTTTCTGGCCGAGCATCGGCGATCAGGTCAAGCTCGCCGGCGCCGCCCCGGTCATCGTCCAGACCCACATGGAAGACGGCTTCACGATCAAGGCCGCGCCGATCGTCGAGGCCATCACGCCGCGCACCAAAGCCATCATCGTCAATTCGCCCTGTAACCCCACCGGCGCCGTGATCTCGGAGACCGAGATGGCGGCGATTGCCGATGCGGCGACGGCGCGCGGCATCTGGGTGATCGTCGACTTCACCTACGAGAAGCTGATCTACGAGCCGGTCGCGCACAACCTGATCAAGGTGCTGTTCGATCGCATGCGTGACAAGACGGTCATCTGTAGCGCCGCATCCAAGGCCTACGCCATGACCGGCTGGCGGTGTGGCTGGGCGATCGGGCCGAAGGACGTCATCGCGCAGATGAATGTCGTCCAGGGCCATTCGACCTCGAACATCAATTCCATCACCCAGAAGGCGGCCATCGCCGCGCTGACCGGCCCGCAGGACGGCGTCACGGCCATGCTCAACGAATACCGCCATCGCCGCGACGCGGTGCACGGCTGGCTGACCGGCGATTCCCGCATCGTGTGCGTCAAGCCTAGCGGCGCCTTCTACCTGTTCCCATACATCGCCGACTTGCTGTCGCCGGCCGGCATTCTTAGCTCCGGCGAGTTCGCCGAAGCGCTCCTCAAGGAAGTCGCGGTCGCGGTGACTCCCGGCGAAGGCTTCGATGCGCCGGGCTATTTCCGTCTGTCGTATGCGACGTCGATGGAGCGGCTGAAGGAAGGGTGCGAGCGCATCAAGGCGTTCGTCCGGACACTCGAATCGACAGGCAAGCTGACCGCCGCGCGGTGACCCACACCCGGTTACCGGTTGGCAACCAGCACGACCTTGATGAGATCTCGATCGCGATCGGGCCACAGCAGCGTGCGGATACGCACGCCGGCTTCGTTGAAGTAGCGCAGCTCGGCGATCCGGTTCAGCGTGATTCCCAGCTCTCGCTCGAGTCGATCCACCTCAGATGACGGCGCCACCAGCAGCGCGCGGTTCGGCTGCGACAGGAAGTTCTTCACCTGCTCGTCGCCAATCACGTCCGTGGTCTTGATGCCCGAGTAGAACACCAGGTTCCGCACGAATACGCCGAGCGTCGCGACCGGCTCGTTGGCGGTCCGGTGCTGCACGACCAGGTTCGCCATCTGCTTGACGGTGTCGTCGCCGCCGCTCGACAACGCCCCGTATTGCACCACCGGCAGCGTGATGGCCGCGGCCAGCGCGATCACGACTGGGGCGCTGCGCCACGCGTTCGAGACCGACGCCACCATCACCAGCGCCCCGGCCGTGGCCATCAGGCACGACGCCATGGTGGTGTAGACCGGCTGGACGTTGATCAGCAGCGGCTGGGCGCGATACAACGAGACGCCCAGCGCCACGAAGAAGACACCGCTCAGCAGTGAGCCGATCACCACGGGCAGCGCGCGCCGCGGCGTCGATCGCACGCCATCGAGGTCGCGCCACTCCTGCGTGCGCTCGACGATCGAGGACGCCAGCAGGATCGCCAGCGGCGGCAGGACGGGTAACACGTAGCGCGGCTGCTTGCCGATCGACAGGGAGTAGAACACCAGCGGCAACGCGGCCCACAGCAGCAGCCGCAGATCGATAATGCCCACCGAGCGGCGCCCGCGCAGCAGCTGGGTGATGGGTCCGAGCCAGGTGAGCGCCAGCGGCGTCCAGGGCAGCAAGCCGCCGGCAATCACCGGCAGGTAGAACCACCAGGGACGCGGATCGTTGAAGCGGTCCGTGGCGAACCGCTCGAAGTTATCGCCCACGAAGAAGCTCTGCAGGTAGTCGTTGCCGTGGCGCGCCCACATCGCGAAGTACCACGGCGTCGCGATCGCCAGCATCACGACGAATCCGAGCACGATATCGAGGGGATTGAGGCCAATCGATCGGCGCTCGATCATCAGCACCGGAATGATGACGACGGCCGGAATGATCAGCCCGACCGGTCCCTTCATGAGGAAGCCGAGCCCCAGGCCCAGTGCGGCCAGGATGACGAACTTGCGCGGCGACCGCTCCGGCTCGAGCGTCGAGACCAACGCCGCCCAGATCGATAAGGTGATGCAGAAGGTGAGCGGCAGGTCGGGCAGCGCCATCCGGCCGATCGAGAAGTAGCCGAAGTTTGTGGCGACGATCGCGCCGGCCAGCAGTCCGGTGGTCTCGCCGTACCATCGCCGCCCGCAGGCGGCCGTGATCAACACCAGGCCGACCCCGGCCAGCGCCGCCCATAACCGCGCGCCGAGCTCGCTCGGACCGCTGACCAGGTAGGTGGCCGACGTCAGCCAGTAATAGAGAATCGGCTTCTGAAAGCGCGGTTGGTAGTTGTAATAGGGTGTCACCCAGTCGCCGGACGCGACCATTTCCCGAGACGACTCCGCGTAGAAGGCCTCGTCTGAGTCGGTAATCGCCCCACGCCCCAGGCCGGCAAAGAAGGTCAGCGCTGCGAGCAGCAGCAGCGGGAGCGTGATGCGATGCACGGTGTTTGCTATACTACCGGGAGTCTCGTTCCGGATTGCCTGCGTTTCTTGCGCGGCCGGTACACTGCAGTGCCACCGCACCCAGTCACACCAACAACCGAACATCCCCGTTTGAACCCGGATAGCCTGCATGCCCAGCCACAAGCGTCATGGATCCCACCGCGGTGGCGGTGGGAAACAGCCACCCCCGCAGCCCGACGTTGCCGTTGAAGCCGCTGAACTGCAGCAGCAGGAAAGCCAGCAAGGCCGGAAGCCCGGCCTGAACATCACCGACCTGAAGGAGATGACCATCCAGCATCTGACCCAGGTCGCCAAGGACCTCGAGGTCCTTGGCGCCACCGGCATGCGCAAACAGGAGTTGATCTTCCAGATTCTCAAAGCGCAAACCGAGCAGAGCGGCTTCATCTTCTCGGAGGGCGTGCTCGAGGTGCTGCCGGATGGCTTCGGATTCCTCCGTGCCCCTGACTACAACTACCTGCCCGGCCCCGACGACATCTACGTGTCACCCTCGCAAATCCGCAGGTTCGATCTGCAGACCGGCGACACCGTCTCGGGGCAGATTCGCCCGCCGAAGGAAGGCGAGCGCTATTTCGCGCTGATCAAGGTCGAAGCCGTCAACTTCGAGGCGCCGGACCATGCTCGCGACAAGCTGTTCTTCGAGAACCTGACGCCGCTCTATCCGCTCGAGCGCCTCAAGCTCGAAACCGAGGCCGAGAACCTGTCGTCCCGCGTGATGGACCTGATGACGCCGCTCGGCAAGGGCCAGCGCGGACTGATCGTCGCGCCGCCGCGCACCGGCAAGACCATGTTGCTGCAGGCGATCGCCCAGTCGGTGGCCAGGAACCATCCCGAGGTGTACCTGATCGTGCTGCTGATCGACGAGCGCCCGGAGGAAGTCACCGACATGCAGCGCTCGGTCGACGGCGAAGTCATCTCGTCGACCTTCGACGAGCCCGCGCAGCGCCACGTGCAGGTTGCCGAAATGGTGATCGAAAAGGCAAAGCGCCTCGTCGAGCACAAGAAGGACGTGCTGATCCTGCTCGACTCGATCACGCGGCTGGCGCGCGCCTACAACACGGTGATCCCGGCATCGGGCAAGGTGCTGTCCGGCGGTCTCGACAGCAACGCCCTGCAGAAGCCGAAGCGCTTCTTTGGCGCCGCCCGCAACATCGAAGAAGGCGGCTCGCTGACCATCGTCGCCACCGCGCTGATCGACACCGGCTCGCGCATGGACGATGTGATCTTCGAAGAGTTCAAGGGCACGGGCAACAGCGAGATCCATCTGGATCGCAAGCTGTCCGACAAGCGCACGTTCCCGGCGATCGACATCCAGAAGAGCGGCACTCGCAAGGAAGAGTTGTTGATCCCGAAGGACGATCTCAACCGCATCTGGGTACTGCGCAAGGTGCTGAATCCGCTGTCACCGGTCGAAGCGATGGAATTGCTCCTCGACAAGATGGCGAAGACCAAGAACAACGCCGAGTTCCTGTCGGCAATGCAGAGGGGATAAATGGTCACGCTCAAGATTCGGCAGAACGGGTCGATCCTCGTCGAGGGCGAGGATGTAAAGCTGGTCGACTGGAACGGCAACGAGTATTACCTGCCCCAGAAGCCGTTCGCGCTGTGCCGCTGCGGCCAATCGAAGGAGCGGCCGTTCTGCGACAGCACGCACAAGCTGTGCGCCTTCCAGGCGGCCGAGCCGGCGCCGGGCCCGAGGGTGCCGCCACCGGACGCGCCGACGACCACCTAGGACTCGGCTGCTACAGCGTCGGAACCATCCACGGCACGACGTACGCCTGTAGCATCGCGAGCAGGCCCATGAGGGCCGTCAGGATCAGGCTGTGGACGATCACCCTCGAGAAGATTTCGCCCTCGCGGCCGACCGCTCCCACGCCGGCGGCGCCGACCGAGAGGTTCTGCGGGCTGATCATCTTGCCCATGACGCCCGCGGAGCTGTTGGTCGCGCCCATCAGGATGGGATCGAGCCCGGACACGCGGGCCGTCGTGGCCTGCAGCGGCCCGAACAACGTGTTCGATGACGTGTCGCTGCCGGTCAGGAACACGCCGAGCATTCCCAGCCAAGCGGAGAAGAACGGGAACAACCATCCGGTCGCCGCCAGCGCGAGCGCCATCGACGAGGTCATGCCCGAATAGTTCATCACCGTCGCAATCGACAGGATGAAGGCAATCGTCACGATGGGAAGCCTCAATTGCGCCACGGTCTTCCCGAACGCGACTCCGAGGATGCCCGGCCGGCCGCCGGCCGCGACCATCGGAATCAGCGCGATGAGCGTCGCAAACAACACCAGCGTGCCCGCGGTCGCGAGGAAATCCAGCCGATACGTGAGCGGGTACGGCGACGTGGTCGCGACCACCGGCGCGCTGCGCTGCACTTTCCCGACCAGCTTGCCATCGATGGTGTTGTACGCGCCCGGCCAGCTGAACTCCCAGACCGGGAAACGGAAGCCTTGCGGATTCACCGCGGCGGGCTCACCAATCCACGGTTCGGGACACAGCCGGTTGCCAATCTGTCCGCAGCGCAACAACATCGTCACGTTGGCGGGGGGCTGCAGGTTCTGCATGCCGGCAAAGTTGCCCACCTGCCCGATCAGCACCGTGACAATGAGGATGCCGTAGGTCGCATAGGCGCGCCAGATGCGACCGGACGTATCGACGATCGATTCGGTAACGACGGGCCGGCCGTCTAGGTAGCCGTCCTTGGGTTGCCAGAACTTGAGCAGCAGCGCCACGGCCGCCAGCGAGAGCAGCGCGGCCAGGGTGTCGGTGAGCTCCGGCCCCACGTAGTTCGAGACGAGGAACTGGCCAATCGCGAACGACACGCCGGCCATCAACACGGCGGGGAACACCGCCATCATCCGGCCCCAGCCGGCGTACAGCACCACCAGGTAGGCCGGGATGATCAGCGAGAAGAACGGCAGCTGGCGCCCGACCATGGACGAGAGCGCCCGGGTAGTGGCCTGCACATCCTCCCCAAGCATCGGCGCCAGCAGGCCGCCGAGGGTGGTGACCGGAATGCCGAGCGAGCCGAACGCCACTGGCGCGGTGTTGGCGATGAGCGCCATGACCGCAGCGCTGATGGGTTCGAAGCCGAGCCCCGCGAGCATGGCGGCGGTAATCGCGACCGGCGCGCCGAACCCGGCGATGCCTTCAATCAACGCGCCGAAGCAGAAGGCGACCAGCAGGATCTGAATACGGCGATCGGTCGTCAACTTCGCCAGCGATCGCCGAATGACATCAAAGTCGCCGCTTTCAACCGACAGGTTGTAGAACATCACTGAGCTGAACACGATCCAGCAGATGGGCCACAATCCGAACGCCATGCCATGGGTCGCGGCGGCGACGGTCAAGCCAAACGGCATGCCCCACACGATCCAGGCCAGTACGAACGCGCTGACCGCGCCGACAATGGCCGACTTCCACGGCGCAATGCGCAGCACGGCCAGGCAGATCGCGAGCAGGATGGGCGGCAGCGACGCAACGAGCGCCGACAGGAAAATGCTGCCGGCGACCGGGCTGTAGTTCTGGAAAAAGAGTTCAGGCACGGTGCCACTATACACGTGCCTGGCCGTCACGCCGAAACCGAGTCGGCGGAGGCGCCGGGGCCGGGGAGCCGTGCTCGGCCTTCTTCAGCGTGCCGCGAATGCTGGTGTCGTTGACGGACACCTCGGCCACCTGGCCGCCCCGCACCAGGGCCTTGAACGCACTGTAGGAGATCGGCCGCCCTGCCGGCGCCATGCAGGACGCCTGGCCAATGGCCAGCAGCGTCAACGCACCGCGAACGCCCACTACAAGGCGGTGGGCTTGGCGGGCGGTGGACGGCGCTGCTTGCCGCCGGGCGGGAGCGTGGGACTAGGCATGGACCGCGTGACCTTTCGCGAAACTCAACTCGTCTCCGGACACATCCACGGCGACCGTATCGCCTTCGCGGAACTCGCCTTCCAGCACCCGCAGCGCCAGCGGATCCAGCAACCGCCGCTGCAGGGCGCGCTTGAGCGGTCGCGCTCCGTACACCGGATCATACCCCTCGCGGACCAGGACGTCCTTGGCCCGGTCGCTCAGCTCGACCGTGATCTTGCGATCCTCGAGCCGTGTCAGCAGCGCGCGCAGCTGGATCTCGATGATCTGCTTGATGTGCTCGCGCTCGAGCGAGTGGAAGAACACAATCTCGTCGATGCGGTTGATGAACTCCGGTCGGAAGTGTCCGCGCAGGGCGTCCTGGTCGCGCAGGTTGGACGTCATGATGATCGCGGCGTTGGTGAAGTCGACCACCCGGCCCTTGCCGTCGGTCAGACGTCCGTCATCGAGCAGCTGGAGCATGACGTTCAGCACCTCGGGATGCGCCTTCTCGATTTCGTCGAACAGCACGACGGCGTACGGTCGCCGGCGAACCGCTTCGGTGAGTTGCCCCGCCTCGTCGTAGCCGACGTAGCCCGGCGGCGCACCGATCATGCGCGACACCGTGTGCTTCTCCTGGTATTCCGACATGTCAATCCGGATCATCGCCTGCTCATCGTCGAACAGAAACCCCGCGAGCGCGCGGGCGAGTTCCGTCTTGCCGACGCCGGTCGGACCAAGGAAGATGAAGCTGCCCAGCGGTCGATTCGGATCCTGCAGGCCGGCCCGCGCCCGGCGAATGGCGTTGGCGACCGCACCAATCGCGGCATCCTGTCCGACCACGCGGTGGTGCAGGCGCTCTTCCATCTTGAGGAGCTTCTGGATTTCACCTTCCATCAGCCGGCTCACGGGAATGCCCGTCCACTTACCGACGACTTCGGCAATGTCTTCTTCGTCGACTTCCTCCTTCAGCATGCTCTTGGTCCGCTGCAGCTCCTGGAGGCGAGCTTCCTGGTTCCTGATTTCCGCTTCGAGGGCGGGCACCTGGCCGTACTGCAACTCCGAGGCCTTGGCGTAGTCGCCGGCCCGCTGGGCCTGTTCGACCTGGCGCTTGACCTGCTCGAGCTGCTGTTTGGTGTCCCGCGACTTCTGGATTGACGCCTTCTCCTGTTCCCAGTGCGAACGCAGGGCGGCCGACTGCTCCTTGAGGTCGGCGATCTCCTGTTCGAGCTTCTGCAGGCGATCGCGCGATGCCTCGTCCTTCTCCTTGCGCAGCGCTTCGCGCTCGATCTCGAGCTGCATGGTGCGCCGCTGCGCCTCGTCGAGCTCCACCGGCAGCGAGTCGATCTCCATGCGCAGCTTCGAGGCCGCTTCGTCCATCAGGTCAATCGCCTTGTCAGGCAGGAAACGGTCGGAGATGTAGCGATGCGAGAGTACCGCGGCCGCCACCAGCGCGGCGTCTTTGAACGTCACGCCGTGATGAATCTCGTAGCGCTCGCGCAGTCCGCGCAGGATGCTGATCGTGTCTTCAACGCTCGGCTCGCCAACCGTCACCGGCTGAAAGCGCCGCTCCAGCGCCGCGTCCTTTTCGATGTGCTTCTGGTATTCGTTCAGCGTCGTCGCGCCGATGGTGTGCAGTTCGCCGCGCGCCAGCATCGGCTTGAGCATGTTGGACGCATCGAGCGAGCCTTCCGACGCGCCGGCACCCACCACCGTGTGCAGCTCGTCGATGAACAGCACGATCTGGCCGGCGGAGTCGACCACTTCCTTCAGCACCGCCTTGAGGCGGTCTTCGAACTCGCCGCGATACTTCGCGCCGGCGATCAGGGCACCCATGTCGAGCGTGACGATCTGCTTGTCCTTCAGCCCCTCGGGTACGTCGCCGCGAACGATGCGCTGGGCCAGCCCCTCGACGATGGCGGTCTTGCCGACGCCCGGTTCACCGATCAACACGGGATTGTTCTTGGTGCGGCGGGAGAGCACCTGGATGACGCGGCGGACTTGTTCGTCGCGCCCGATCACCGGATCGAGCTTGCCCCGGCGCGCCAGCTCAGTCAGATCGCGGCCGTACTTCTGCAGCGCCTCGTACTTGCCCTCCGGATTCTGGTCGGTCACGCGCTGCGATCCGCGGACCGATGCCAGTGTCTCGAGGACGCGCTCGCGCGTCACCCCGCGCAGCTCGAGCAGGTCGAGCGCCGGCCAGCGCCCGGGTTCGGCCAGCAGGCCGAGCAGCAGGTGCTCGGTGCTGACGAACTCGTCCCGCATGCCCTTGGCTTCGGCCTGCGCCGCGTCGAGCACGACCCGCAGGCGAGGGGAGAGGGGCGGCTCCGAGCCGCCATGCGCCTTCGGCTGCCTGCCGAGTTGTTCGCGCATCGCCGTGGCGATATCCGTCGGCTGGCTGTTCATCTTGCGCAGCACGCTCGGCACCACCCCGTCCTGCTGCTCGGCGAGCGTCACGAGCAGATGCTCGGGCTCCACCTGGGCGTGACGCAGCTCCGACGCCAGCTGCGGTGACGCGACGACGGCTTCCTGCGCCTTTTCGGTGAACTTGTTGAGATTCATGGTCTTCAGCTCTTCGCTTTGGTGTGTTGACTGCCGCGGAGCGCTTCATAATGCGCCCGCTCTTCCTCTGACAACTGCTTCGGAATATCGATTTCGATGCTGGCGTACAGATCACCTCGCTCGTCGAACTGACCGACGCTCGGCAACCCATGGCCGCGCAACCTGAAACGCTGGCCGCTTTGTGTCCCGGCCGGCAGCTTCAATCGCAGCGTCTTCTTCTCTAGTGTGACGACGTCCACTTCGCCGCCGAGCACGGCCGTCGTCACCGGGACGCGCGCCCTGGTGTACAGGTCGCGGCCCTTCACGCCGAACACCGGGTGCGGCTTCAACTGCACCCGCAAGTACAGGTCACCGCTCGGACCGGCGCCGGCCCCGCGTCCGCCTTCGCCGGCGACGCGCACGCGCGAGCCGTCGGTTACACCTGCGGGTATGCGCACCTCGACGCTGCGCGCGTGGCCGTCGTGGCGCAACTGCAGCCGCTGCACGCAGCCGCGCATCGCGTCCTCGAGGTCAAGCTCGAACGGATGCTCCACGTCCTGGCCCTTGCGGCTTCTCGGCCGCGCCCGGCCGCCGCGCGCGCCGGTGGGCTCCTCGGCGTCCATGCCGCCGAAGAACGTCTTGAAGAAATCCGAGAACGGGCTGTCGCCGCCGGCGCCGAACATGTCCTCCATCTGTTCCTGGGTCATGGTGCGAAAGCCGCCCTGCCTGCCCTGAGCGGGGTCGAAGGGCCCGCCGCCGTGCCACTGGCCGCCGAACGGATTCGCGCCCGGCGGCGCGTTTTCATAGGCTCGCCAGTTGGCGCCCAGCTCGTCGTATTTCTTCCGCTTCTGCGGATCGCTCAGGACCTCGTTGGCCTCGTTGACTTCCTTGAACTTCGCCTCGGCGCCCTTGTCACCCGGATTCACGTCAGGGTGGAACTTGCGGGCCAGCTTGCGAAAGGCCTGCTTGATGTCCTTGTCGGTGGCCGTCTTGGAGACGCCGAGCGTGGAGTAGTAGTCCTTGAAGTCCACGTCAGGCCTCGTCGTCGAGATCCAGTCCGAGCATCGCCGCCAGGCGGTCCATCTCCCTCAGCAGCCGCCGGCGCGTGGCGTCGCGCTGCACCGCCGCGGGCTGGACCAGCGGACGGATCCGCTGCATCGCCTCGGCGACGGACAACAACTGCTGGACGCCGGCCAGATTGACCCCTGACTCATCGACCAGCCGCTTGATGAAGCGCAGCCGCTCGATCTCGTCGCGCGAGTAGAGCCGCATGCTGCCCACGGTGCGCGCCGGGCGCACCAGCCCGAGGCGCTCGTACTTCCGAAGCGTCTGCGGGTGCATCCCGAGGATCCGGGCCGCGTCCGAGATGAACATCAACTCCCAGGTTGACACGTTTCAAGGATACCAGTTGATACGATACGTATCAACTTAGGGAGGGGTCGGGCTGCGGGCTACGGGAAGGACAGAACCGAGTTCTCTGGCCAGCGGCTACTGGCCACTCTGCTGGCGGGTGGCGGGGACGGCCTTGATGAGTTCTTCGGGCATGGCCGGCATTTCGTCGCTCATCTCGTCGCAGGCGATCTTTCCGGCCTTGATGGCCACTTCGTACTGCACCATGTGGTGGTGGCAGTTCTTGCACTTGCCGAGGTGGAGCTCGAAGTGGGTGCGGGTCTCCACCGGGAGTTCACCGCTCACGTAGTCGTTCAGGAATTCGGCGAGTTCCCGGCATTTCATGAGGCAGCACTCCCGAAGTGGCGGGCCAGCAGCGTCCGCAGCGCCTGACGGGCGCGATGCAGCCAGGTTGAGAGCTTGGCGTGGCCTTCACAGCGATCGAGGCTGCGAAACGCGCTCATGAACGCGTCCTGCACGACGTCGCGGGCGTCTTCCTCGGACCCGACGATACGACGCGCGACCGCCAGCAGCCGGCCGCCGCAGGCACGGACGACCTGCTCGACGGCGGCCTCGTCGCCGGCGCGCAACTGCCCGATGAGCGTTGCTTCATCGTCGACAGGAGTCGCACTGGCCAACGATCGGGCCGATCACAGGGGCAGGGCCGAGCCGGCACTGCGGTCGCGGGATGGGCGGCGAGGCCCCGTTGCGCCCGGCAGGCCGATTGGTGACCATGCTGGCGAACGACCATACGTAATATGCTGGCCAGTCGTAGATCAGCTGCCCATGCGAACATCGAAGACCGCTCTCACACTTTGTGCCGGCATCACGACGCTGGCGTTCACGCTCACCTCGATGTCGGCCGCCCCGATGGTGAGGGCGACGCCCGAGTCCGTGGGGATGTCCGCGGATCGCCTGCAGCAGGCGACGGCGCTGCTGCGCCAGTACGTCGCCGATCGGAAGATTATCGGCGCGGTCGCCGCGGTCGCGCGGCGAGGCAAGCTCGTCTATCTTGAGCCGGTCGGACTCCAGAGCCTCGAAACGAAGGCTGCGATGACCGAGCGCTCGCTGTTCCGCATCTACTCGCAGACCAAGGCGGTCACCGCGGTCGCAGTCATGATGCTGAGCGATGAGGGCCGTCTCTCGATCGACGAGCCCGTGTCGAAGTACCTGCCCGAGTTCAGGAGTGCGATGGTGCGGGACGGCGGAACGGGCGCGCCCCGGCGGCCGTCGCGCGAGATCACGATTCGAGATCTGCTGCTGCACACCTCGGGGCTGAGTCATCGCACGTCGGATCTCTATCGGCGGCTGCAGGTTCGCTCCCGCGCGATTGCGCTGCCGCAGTTGGTGACCAACATCACGAAGGCCCCGCTGCTCGAGGACCCCGGCACGCGTTTCCGGTACAGCGAAGCCACGACCGTCCTCGGGCGGATCGTGGAAGTCGTCACGACGCGGAGCTTCGATGCGTTCGTGACGGCGCGCATCCTCGAGCCGCTGGGAATGGACGATACGGCCTTCTGGGTCGAGGGAGATGCGGTCGCCCGCCTCGTCACGGTGTATCAGCGCAGCCAGGACGGCACGGTGGCTCCGTTCGAGATCGAGGAGGTGCCCTTCACGCAGAAGCCCGCGCTGATGGAGGGAGCCGTGGGGCTCGTGTCGACCGCCGAGGACTTCCTGAAGTTCAGCCAGATGCTGCTGGGTCAGGGCCAGCTCAATGGCGTCCGGTTGCTGAAAGCCGACACCGTGGCCGCCATCACCGCCAACGGGCTGCCAGACGCGGTGCTCCTCACGAAGGGCAACGGCGCGGTGGGCTGGGGCCTGGCCAACGTCGACGTGGTGGTGAAGCCTGGTTCGCGCGGCTATCTCACAAACGTCGGTGAATACGGGTGGGACGGCTCCGCCGGGACGTTCTTCGCCGTTGATCCCTCGCGGGAGCTGGTCGTCGCACTGATGACGCAGAACCTGCCAGCCAACCCCGATGGTTTGCGTCAGAAGTTCAAGGCAGCGGTTCTGCAATCGATCGTTGAATGAACGGCCAGACCCATGTCTTCCACACCGGACATCCGGACATCCCGCAGGACATGATGGAGAGGGCGACTCTGAAACCGTGACCGCCGTCGCTTGCAATCCGGTGTTCAGCCACAATCCCGACTTGTTCTGGGACTTAGACCCCTCGCGCCCGCCCCGCCTCGTCGTGGATCGTGTTTGCGGCCGCGATTGGCTGCGTGAGCGGCCTGCTGGTGATGGCTACGATGGTCGTGATTATCCCGTCGGGCGTCGCGATTGTCACCGAGCCGTTACTCTCGGCCGCTTCTGCGAAGGTCGAGGTCGAACCCACCACCAGGGAAGAAGCCACGCCGGCAACGCGCCGCGGGACACGCCGCATCTTCACTTCGCGATTGTCAAGATGACCGGCGGGAAGAAGTGGTGGCAGGGAACCGCGATCGACCCTTACTCGGCCCTGAGGTAGGTGGCGCGCGTCTCTTCGAGGCTCTCGAGGATCCGGGCCGCGAAGGCTGCGGGCGCGATGACCTTCGCCGCCGGCCCGAAGCCCATCACCCACGCCTGCAGCTCCCAGTCAATCACCACATCCATCGTCAGGCGAAGGCGTCCGCCGGGCAGGTCATCGATCGTCTGCGAGGCATGAAACTCGCGCTCGCGCACGTAGGGCGCCTCGGCCGCGGTGAACTCGATCACCACGCGCTCGGGTGTGCCGGAGAAGGCACCGAGTGAGTGCGCGAACACGTCGGGTGCGGATTCAACGGGGTTGAATCCGTCTTCGAGCCCAACAGCCTGCTCGATGCGCTGCGCGGCGAACGTGCGCATTTCGCGGTACTCGGGCACAAACGCCTGCAGGTACAAGCCGCCCTGCGCGTAAGCCAGGCGATATGGCTCAACGATGTAGTCCTTGACCTGCTGGCTGGAGAAGGAGTGATAACGCAGGCGCACGCGGCGACGGCCCAGGATGGCCTGCATCAACCTATCGATGGCCTTTGCCGAGCCAGCGGCGCGAGGGCGGGACGCGTGCTCCTTGGCGCCCATCGCATCGGGAAGGCTCTCGATGAACTTCCACATGGGCGGCGGCAGCGCATCATAGAGCTTGTCGAACGCCGAGGCCAGGCTGTCGCGGAACGGCCCGCCCGCCACGGCGGTCAGCACCGTCCGGCTCAGATGCAGCGCGCAGAGTTCGGAGAGTGAGAAACCTGCCGCGGCCACGCCGCGGAAAACTTCCCGATTGAGGACAAACACGGTTTTCCCGTCCCGTTTTGAGGTCTCAATAGGGAAGCCGGCCTGCGCCAGGGCGTCGAAATCGCGGCGGATGGTCCGTTCGCCGACACCATCCCCGGCTTCCTGCTGGGCCTCCGACAGCGTCAGGCCGCGGGAGCGGCCCTCCAAAGCCAGCAAAATGCGCCATTGCCGTACGATTTCAGTGTGTCTCTCCATTGATCGGCGCCTGCCGTGCCGTTGCCGGACGACGGAGTCAGGGAACCCCATAGTACGGCACAACGTATGCAAAGGTGTGCAGTCGAGTGTAGTTCCAGGGAACCTGACGCCGCGGCAGCCCGAATGACCTGACCTGTCAGGGGCGCCGCGTAAGGTGACGTTATGACGATTCGCCTCCGATTTCGCCGTCCTGCACCCGTCGCTCGTAGGGCCTGCAAGCACTGTGAGTACCGCCGTAGGCTGTTCCGCCAGGAAGGCATCCTGAAGTGGGACCCGTACTATGCGCTCTGCTACAAGTGCTACCAGCGCTATTTCAACCGCGCGCAGGGCGAACCGGCATCGCCGGTTGCAGCGGCCAGTGCCGCTGATCACCGTCGTAGAACACCCGCTCTAGAAACAGGCCTGATGCCGGCGCGGTAAGCCGCGCCGCATCGACGGTCCACACCTCGCCGGGGTCGAGCTGTCCTTTGCCGACCTCGACGAGCACGCCGACCATGCGGCGCACCATCTTCCAGATGAAGTGTGAGCCGCCGACGCGCACGAGGATCAGGTCGCCGTCCTCGCCAATCGTCACCTCCTCCACCAGGACCTCGGTGGACTTCTCGTCGGGATCGTCGTCGCTGAACGACTGGAAGTCGTGCATCCCGCTCAAGCGCGCCGCGGCGTCCTTCATGCGCTCGAGGTCCAGCGCTTCTTTCACCCACCAGACAAACGGCTTCGCGAACGCGCTGCGCCTCCGAGAAATCTGGTAGATGTAGCTCCGCGCCACCGCGCCGTGACGCGCGTGGAAGCGGTGGGGCACAGAATCCACCGCCAACACGTGGATGTCGGCCGGCAAGGCGTCGTTGAGACCGCGCCGGAGGCTTTCCGCGGGGAGAGGGTTGCGCACGTCGAGGTGCGCGACCTGCCGGAGTGCGTGCACGCCGGCATCGGTGCGGCCCGATCCCATGCACTCGAACGTCTGGTCGTGGGTCAGCTCGCCGATGGCGCGTTCGAGTTCGCCCTGCACGGTGCGGGCGTTCTTCTGCTTCTGCCAGCCGCTGTAGCGCGTTCCCGCATACTCAATCGTCAGTTTGTAGCGAGGCACTCACCGTATGATAGTCGCGCGATGGGCGCGGACGCGCCTGGAGGAGACATGAGTCACAAACCTGTGCACGCCGCCCACCTTCCCAAGCCGGTCGGCCCCTATTCACCGGGCATGAACTTCGAGCGCCTGATCTTCGTGTCCGGGCAGGGCGCGACCGATCCCGCCACCGGCAGGCTGGCCGGGACGGATGTCGAAACACAGACGGAGCAGTGCCTGAAGAATCTGCAGGCCATCCTGAAAGCAGGCGGCTCGAACCTGCAGCACGTGTTGCGCTGCGGCGTGTTCCTGATCGACATGTCCGAGTTTCAGAGGATGAACGCCGTATACTCACGCATGTTCGGCGACCATCGCCCTGCGCGCACCACCATCGCCGCCGCGGCCCTGCCCGGGGACGGATTGAGGGTTGAAATCGACTGCATCGCGTACGTGCCATGAGAGGTGGCAGTTGGCAGTTGGTGCTGCGTGGTTTTTTTCTGGCAACTGGCAGCCGGACACCGGAAACTAGCACCATGACCCACTCCACGCGCCGGACTGTCGTCGTTCTCGCGCTGCTGGCGGCGCTTCCCGTCGTCGGTCATGCGAATGAGGGGTTCTGGCCGTTCAATCGCATCCCGAAGGCCGCGATCAAGCAGGCGCTTGGCGTCGAACTCTCCGATCAGTGGATTCAGCGCGTGCAGCAGGCGTCGGTGCGCTTCCCGAGTGGATCCGGATCGTTCGTATCGCCGGACGGCCTGGTGCTCACCAACCACCACGTCTCACTCGATCTCCTGCACAAGCTGAGCACGCCTCAGCGCGACCTCGCATCCCGCGGTTATCTGGCCGCCAATCGCGGCGAGGAGCTGCCGCTCAAGGATCTCGAGCTGATGTCGTTGCAGCGGATTGACGACGTCACGGCCAAGGTGAACGAGTCGGTGAAGCCGGGGATGTCGTCGGCCGAGACACTGGCGGCGCGCCGCTCCGCGATTGCGGCGATCGAGAAGGACGCGCAGGACAAGACCGGCCTTGAAGCCGAAATGGTGACCCTTTTCCAGGGCGGGCAGTATCACCTGTACCTCTACAAGAAGTTCACGGACGTGCGCCTGGTGTTCGCGCCGGAGTTCGACGCGGCGTTCTATGGCGGCGACCCGGACAACTTCACCTTCCCGCGCTACTGCCTGGACATGACGATCTGGCGCGTGTATGACGATGGCAAGCCATATCGCTCGGCCAGCTATCTGCCGTGGTCGACCACGGGCGTCCAGGAAGGCGACGCGGTGTTCACGTCCGGTCATCCGGGTGCCACGCAGCGCCTCAACACCGTGGCGCACCTGGAATTCCTGCGCGACAACGCGCTGCCGCTGTCGATCAATGCCTTCACGATGATCCGCGACTCGCTCGCAGCCTACTCGAAGCAGGGCGCCGAACAGGCACGCCAGGCCAACGACGATTTCTTCGGCGCCGAAAACTCGCTGAAGTCGTGGAAGGGACAGCTCGCCGGCCTCGAGGACGCCGCGACGATGAACAAGAAGCGCGCCGACGAGAAGGCGCTCCGCGACCGCGTGCATGCCGACGCCGACTTCGAGGCACAGTATGGCGATGCGTGGGACAAGGTCGCCACCGCTCGCGGCTCCTTGCCGCCATATAACTACGAACGCGTGGTGTTCGAACAGGGACTGGGCTTCTACACGCAGTACTTCACGCTGGCCCGCACCCTGGTGCGCTGGAGCGACGAGAGCGCCAAGCCGAACGGGCAGCGGCTGCCGGAGTATTCCGAAGCGCGCAAGGCCGCCATCGAACGCCAGCTGGCGTCGGAAGCGCCGATTCACGCCGGAGCCGAGCAAGCCAAGCTCGACGCGTCCCTGGCCGTGATGGTGAAGATGGTTGGCGCGGACCACCCGCTGGCCAGGCAGGTCCTCGCCGGCAAGACGCCGCCGGCGAGGGCCGCCGAGCTCGTCGCCGGCACGAAGATGGGGGACCCGGCTACCCGAAAGGCGCTGCTGGCCGGCGGCAAGGCCGCGGTGGATGCATCCGCCGACACGTTCATCCAGCTGGCCCGGCTGGTCGACGCGCGCGCACGGGCACTGCGCACCAAATACGACAACGAAGTGCTCGGTGTGGAGCGTGACGCCTACGCCAAGATTGCGCAGTCGGTGTTTGCGACCCGGGGCGACGCCGCGTATCCCGACGGCACCTTCACGCTGCGGCTGTCGTTCGGGCAGATCAAGGGCTACATGGAGAACGGCAGGAACGTCACGCCGTTCACCGAGCTTCGCGGCCTGTACGTGCGCGGCGACGAACACAAGCAGCAGCCGCCGTACAAGATCGCGGACTCCTGGCTGAAGGCGCGCGCGGTCGTGAAGCCGACGACGCCCTACAACTTCGTCAGCACCAACGACATTGTCGGGGGCAATAGCGGCTCGCCGACCATCAACGCGAAGGGCGAGATGGTCGGGCTGATCTTCGACGGCAACATCCAGTCGCTGCCGGGATACTTCATTTACGACGCGGCGGTGAATCGGGCGGTGTCGGTAGACTCACGTGGAATGCTCGAAGCGCTGCGCGTGGTCTACAAGGCCAACCGGCTGGCGGACGAACTGGTGGGCGGTGCGGCCGTCAAAGCCGCCGCACGCTGATTGCCCGCTCTCCCACGACCCATCCGGTTGCTCGGATGGGTCAGCCTGCTGACCGACGCGGCCACCGAAGCGGTCTATCCGCTGCTGCCGGTGTTCATCACTCAAGTCCTCGGGGGTCCGCCGATTGCCCTCGGCATTGTCGAAGGCGCGGCGGAGGCGACCAGCAGTGCGCTCAAGGTATTCGCCGGCCGGTGGTCCGATCGTCTCGGCGTTCGCAAACCGATCGTCGTCTTCGGCTACACGCTGTCGTCATTGATCCGACCGTTGATGGCGATCACCACCGGTTGGGGGCATGTCTTTGCGATTCGAGTGATCGACCGCATCGGCAAGGGCCTGCGCAGTTCGCCGCGCGACGCCATGCTCGCGGCCCTCGCGCCGCCAGGTGAGCGGGGCCGCGTGTTCGGCTATCACTGGGCGATGGATCACGCCGGCGCGGCGGTTGGACCGCTGCTGGCGGCAGTGGTGTTGTATCTCTCACCGGGGAATTACCGGCTGCTGTTCGCCTTGACGATCGTTCCCGGCCTGCTCGCGGTCGCGACGCTGCTGCGAGTCCCGGACACCGTGCCTGAGCCGCAACGCGTCCGAGCGGTGGACATGGCGACGGCGCCCCTGGGACGCCCGCTCAAGCAATACCTTGGCATCCTCACGGTCTTCACGCTTGGCAACTCGTCCGACGCGTTTCTGTTGCTGCAGCTGTCGAACGCCGGCGTGCCGCTGGTTGGATTGACACTGCTGTGGAGCGGCCAGCACGCACTCAAGGCGCTGATCACCATGCACGCGGGAATGTTGTCGGATCGCTTCGGACGGCGCACGCTGATCATCAGCGGCTGGATCGTCTACGCGAGTGTCTACACCGGATTTGCCGTGAGCGAGACCAGGGATGCGCTGATTGCCTGGTTCCTGTTCTACAGCACCTACGCCGCGGCCGTGGAGGGAAGCGAGAAAGCGCTGGTTGCCGATTTGACACCCGATCATCTGAGGGCGACGGCGTTCGGCTGGCACGCGGCGGTGCAGGGGATTGGCGCGCTGCTGGCGGGACTGTTGTTCGGCGGGTTGTGGCAGTTGTGGGGCGCGCCGGTCGCGTTCATGACCGGCGCGGCCCTGGCCCTGGTTGCGGCGCTACTTCTTGGTGTGTCCCACGACCTGCATGGCGGTGGTGATCATTGACGCCACGTCGGCGACGTTCGACGGCAGGATGATGGTGTCGGCGTTGTTGATCACCTTGCCGAACTCGCCAATGTACTGCTCGGCGACGCGCAGTTGGATGGCCTCAGCCCCGCCAGGGGCCTGGGTCGCCTCGGCGACACGCCTGATGCCTTCCGCGGTGGCGGTGGCCACCGCCAGGATCGCCGCCGCCTGGCCTTCGGCTTCGTTGATCTGCTGCTGCTTGCGCGCCTCCGACGCCTTGATGGTCTCCTGCTTCGCGCCTTCGGCATTGTTGATCGCCGCATCGCGCTGGCCTTCAGAGGTCAGGATGACGGCGCGCT
The DNA here is from genome assembly GCA_016871275.1 of Acidimicrobiia bacterium. Taxonomy (GTDB): domain Bacteria; phylum Acidobacteriota; class Vicinamibacteria; order Vicinamibacterales; family UBA2999; genus 12-FULL-67-14b. The sequence continues at coordinate 77,592 of VFZG01000001.1, forward strand.
TCTCACGCTCGGCACGCATCTGCTTTTCCATCGCGGCCAGCACGTCAGCCGGCGGCGTGATGCTCTTCACCTCGTAGCGCAGCACCTTCACCCCCCACGGCTCGGTGGCCTTGTCGAGTTCGGCGACGACCGCGGTGTTGATGTTGGTGCGCTCCTCGAACGTCTTGTCGAGATCGATCTTGCCGACCTCGCTCCGCAGCGTCGTCTGGGCCAGCTGCGAGATGGCAAAGATGTAGTCGGAGATGCCGTACGACGTGCGTTCGGGATTGAGCACCTTGAGATAGAGCACGCCGTCGACCTGGACCTGCACATTGTCGCGCGTGATGCAGATTTGCGCCGGGATATCCAGCGCCATCTCCTTGAGCGAGTGGCGATAGCGAATCACGTCCACGAACGGCACCAGGATGTGGAACCCGGCGTCCAGCGTGCCGGCATAGCGGCCCAGCCGCTCGACGACGAACGCGCTCTGCTGCGGAACGACGATGGCCGTCTTCCACAAGACCACCAGCACTACGAACGCCAGCAAACCGAATACGATCAGTCCGCCTTCCATGGAACTCCTTGTCGGGCCACCCGGCTGTCAGGCCGTCGGGCCATCAGCTATTCGGGAACAACCGTTAGCGTGAGACCGTCCACTGCCGCCACGCGCGCCCGCTGGCCCACGCTGAGCGTGACGTCGCTGGTGTTGCGCGCGCTCCATATCGAGCCGCGCACTTCGACCTTGCCCACCACACCGGGCGACAACGACTCCTGCGGAATCGCCAGCACGCCGACCAGCGAGTCGACGTTTGGTGGCGGGGGCATCTGGATGCGGGCCTGCAAACGGCCCCGGAAGACGATCACGTAAACCACGGAAAGCACGCTGAACCACAACAGCTCGATGCCGAGGCTGCTGATGACCTTCAGCGCCGCCAGCACGCCCACCGTCAGGGCGCCCAGGCCGAAGAAGATGATGAAGAAGCCGCTCGGCGTGACCAGTTCAGCCACGACCAGCGCCAGACCGACGGCAAGCCACAGCCACCATTCCATATGCTTGAACTATACATGGATACGGTCCTGTTGGTGCAAGGGTTCAGGAGGTGCAACGGTTCTGGAGTGGGGTGAGATAACATCAATGGATCAATGCCAGTTATTCTCGTAACCAATGACGACGGAGTGACGTCGGAAGGTATTCATGCGCTCGCCGACGCCATGCGGCCGCTCGGCGAAGTGCTGGTCGTCGCGCCGCTGCAGGAGGCCAGCGCGATCGGCCACGCGCTGACGTTGCGCCGGCCGCTGCGGATCGAGCCGCTCCGCGACGGCGTCTACGGCGTCGACGGCACACCGACGGACTGCGTCAATCTGGCGTGCGCCATCCTGTTGAAGAACCGGCTGCCCGACCTGGTGGTCTCCGGCATCAACAAGGGCTGGAACCTTGGCGACGACATCACCTACTCGGGGACGGTGTCTGGCGCGCTCGAGGGTGCGCTGCTCGGTTCGCCGGGCATCGCCGTATCGTTGAAGCGCAGCCGGAAGAACTACGACTTCGGCCCCTCGGCGGACGCCGCCGCAACGGTCGCCGCCGCGGTGCTCGAGCAGGGCCTGCCGCCGCGGAGCTTCATCAACATCAACGTCCCGGGCGGCACGCCCAAGGGCGTGCGCATTACGACGCAGGCCAAGCGCAATCACGTCACCAAGATCAGTTCGCGCACCGATCCCCGCGGCACTCCGTACTACTGGATCGAGGAAGCCCTGGACGAATACCATCCCGACAGCGGGCGCTCGGATTACGAGGCGGTCAGAGCAGGGTATGTGTCGGTGACGCCGCTGCAGCCCGACATGACGGCCTATGACGCACTGGAGCGGTTGGCAGCGATTCTCGAGTAGCCTCGCGCTTGTAGCGCCGGTGGTTGACCGTCAGACTCAACGCGAGATTAGGCGGTTTTGCGTCAATAAGGTAGACTGAGGCCTTCGCGGGGCGTGGCTCAGCTTGGTAGAGCGCTCGGTTCGGGACCGAGAGGCCGCTGGTTCGAATCCAGTCGCCCCGACCACTATTCAAAGGCACGAGGCCCGGGTCTCCGGGCCTTTTGCTTGTACGGCGGCCGGCAGGGAAGACGGCGCGGCGTGGCCGTCTATCGCAAGCCCTTCGACACCGCTCAGGGCAAGCCGACAGCCACCAAGTGGTTGCGGGTGCGGAACAGAAGCGTGCCGTCGGAGATCGCGGGCGTGGCCATCGCGACTTCGCCGAGCGGGTTCGTCGCCAGCAACTCGTAGGTTGGACCGGCCTTGACCACGTAGACATCGCCATCTTCGCTGGTGAAGTAGATCCGTCCGCCCGACGCCACCGCTGACGCGGAGAAGCCGGTCTTGCCGTCGCCGAGCCGCGCCTGATAGTGGCGGGTGCCGGTCTTCGCATCGAACGCGCCCAGTACGCCGTTGTCGCGGCACACGTAGAGAATGTCGCCGACGACGATGGGCGTCTGCATGTAGCCGCCGTCGCGCTGGTAGCTCCACGCGATGTGCGCGTTCGACGATTCACCGTCCTTGAGCGAGATGTCGCCGGTCGCCGTCGGCTTGATGGCATAAATCGGCGCCATCTTGCCGTGTGCGTTGGTAATGAACACCAGCCCGTGCGCCGTGATCGGCGTGGGCACCGGAATATCACCGCCGCCGGTCATGCGCCACACTTCCTTGCCGGTTTCGAGGTCGTAGCCGCCAATGTGCCTCCAGCCGTTGACGATCACCTGGTCGCGGCCGTTCATCGAGACGATGGCCGGCGTGCTCCACGTCGGCACATCGGTCCTCGGCGTCCGCCACAACTCCTTGCCCGAGCGGACGTCGAATGCCGCCACGAACGAGCCCTTCTGGACGTCAGCCTGCAGGATGACGCGGCCATTGTGAATCACGGGGGAACTGGCAAAGCCCCACTGCGCGTCCGGCACCATGAAAAACCCGGAATCGAGCGTCCCGAACTCCTTCTGCCAGAGCCGCTCGCCGCTCATCGAGTACGCATACATGCCTTCCGAGCCGAACATCGCGACAATGTGTCGGCCATCGGTGGCCAGGGTGGAGCTGGCGTGCGTGGACTTCGGATGGCGCTTGATGATCGGCACGCCGCGCTTGGCCACGCGCTCCCAGCGCGGCTTGCCCGTACGCTTGTCGAAGCAGGCCACGATGAACTTGTGCTCGGTTTGATCGAGCACCGAGCCGATGTCGCCGTAGAGACCCACCTTCAGCTGCGGGTCGGGCGTGCCGCTGATGGCGCTGGCGGTGCAGACCTGGTCGCCCCACACCACCGGGCTCGAGTGGCCCAGGCCGTTGACCGGCACCTTCCACTTGACCAGCCTGGACTCCGGCACACTCCACTGCAGCGGCAGCGGCTTGGCCTCATCCACGCCGCGTGCCGCAATCCCGCGGAAGCCGGGCCAGTCAACGCCGGCCCGAGGAGCGGATTGGGCCGAAGCGTTGCCGGCCAGCAGCCATACGGCGGCGGCGAACGCCGTGAACCCCTTGAATGTCCTGAACGATTGCACCGGTGAACCCTTCATGATGGATACCAATTCGCGAGACGCACCTCGATCCCGTGACGGGACAGTGCATCCGTAAGTTCCTTGAGCCCGCGGGTCGACGGCACCGGCCGCTTGCCGCCGGCAGGAACGGGCCGGACCCATTCCTGATCGTAGTGATAGGGGTAGACAACCTTTGGCTTGATGGCCGTCAGGCACTCGATCGCCGCCGCCGGTTCCATGCGCTGGAGCGGCACGTTGATCGCAAAGAAGATCACGTCAATGCTGCTGGCGCCCCGCACCTCCGGCACACACTCGGTGACGCCGGCCACATAGATCCGTTTGCCGCCCAGCGTGACGATGTATCCGTTCGCTTCGCCTTTTGGATGAAACGGCTCGCCGGGCTTGATGTCGTAGGCGGCAGTCGCCTCGATCTTCACGCCGGCGATCTCGCGAGTGTCGCCGTTCATCATCACGATGCCGTCCGGCACGCCCTTCAGGCCGTTCGACGCCACCACCACCGGCGCGCCGGGTTTGCGAACATGCGCGATGGCCTTCGGATCGAGATGATGCCCGACATCGTCCGTGATGAGGATCAGGTCCGCGGGCTTGCCCTTCGACAGATCGCTGACGCTCCAGGGATCGATGCGAACCACCGTGCCGGCGTGTTCGAGCTGAATGTCGGAGTGCGTGAAGGTCGTAATGTCAACCTGACCAACCTGATCGGTGGCCGCCAGCAGCGAGCCGCAGCATACGGCAGCGATCAAAGACACTTGACGGCCTGATGGCCTGATGGCCTGATGACCCGTCATGGCAGCCGGTAGGCGATCAACTCGCCGGGCTTGATCGAGCTGCTCGAGGCCACCACCACATACTGCTTGCCGTCGAGCATGTAGCTCATCGGCGCACCGGTTTGCGCGCCCGGCATGGCCACCGCACCGACATCAGCGCCAGTCCGTTTGTCATACGCGCGCAGCATAGCGCCGCGCGATCCATCGGGCATCGTCACCGTGCCGCCTTCGCCCGAGATCACCAGCGTCTTGGTGACGAGGACGCCGATGCCGCCCGAACTGCCGCCGGCGCCGGCCGGGCGCCCGGTGCGCGGGATGCTGAGGCCCTTCAGCGCCGGATTGTTCCTGATCGCGTCGGGTGTGTCACCGTGAGCGACCTGCCAGACCATCTCGCCCTTGTTCAAGTCGATCGCGCTGATGCGGCCATACGGCGGCTTGATGAGCGGCAGGCCCCGCACTGACACGCCGCCCAGCCCGCCGTCTTCGAGCAGCGCGCCGTTGTTGATGTAGGCCATGTCCGATCGCTTGGGGTCGTTCTCCATCGACAGCACGCGCAGCAGCGCGTGCGAGTAGACATACATCGTGCCGGTCTCCGGATCGAACGCTCCGCCCGGCCAGTTCGCGCCGTTGGGGATGAACATCGTACCGAGCTTGCCGCCCTCACCTCGCGCAATCGGCGGCGTGTAAATGGGCCCGTGCTTGTAGCCCTGCAGAATCTTCAAGCCCTCGGCGCGCAGTTCGGGCGTGAAGTCGATCACCATGTCCTCGGTGAAGCCACTTCGTTCGAACGCCGGCGGCCTGGTGGGGAAGGGCTGCGTCGGTGAATACCACTCACGCGGCAACGTCCCTCGTTCGACGGGGCGCTCCTCGATCGGCCACACCGGCTCGCCGGTCTTGCGATCGAACACGAAGGTGAAACCCTGCTTGGTCGGCTGCGCGACCGCGGCAATGTTACGGCCGTTGACCGTGATGTCGACCAGCATTGGCGCGCACGGGATGTCGTAGTCCCAGATTGGGTGGTGCACGGTCTGGAAGTGCCAGATGCGCTTGCCGGTCTGCAGATCGACCGCGACCAGGCTCGCGCCGAAGAGATTGTTGCCGGGCCGGTGACCGCCGAAGTAGTCGCCGGTCGGATCTTCCACCGGCAGGTACGCCATGCCGAGGTTCTCATCGACCGCAATCTGCGACCACACACCGGTATTGCCGGTGTACTCGGCCGACTTCTCGAGCCAGGAGTCATGCCCAAACTCCCCGGGCTGCGGGATGGTGTGGAAGATCCACAGCCGCCTGCCGGTCCGGGCGTCGAAGCCGCGGATGTAGCCCTTGGTGTTCCGCATGCTCCGCGGGGCCTGGCCCGATCGGTGCGAGGCGCCGATGATGACGACGTTCTTCGCGACGACCGGCGCGCCATTCCACGCCACCTCGCCTTCGATCGGATCGATGTCCTGATCGTTGTCCTTCTTCAGGTCAACCACGCCGTTGACGCCAAAGTCCTTCAGCGGAATACCGGTCTTCGCGTCCAGGCCGACCAGCTGATACCCGATCGTGACGTAGAAAATGCGCTCGTCACCCTTGCCGTCGGTCCAGTAGCCGACACCGCGTCCCGACAGCCGGCGCGCGGAGCGCTCCGCCCGGCGGCCCTCCTCGAGGCGATGCATCCACAGCAGCTCACCGGTGGCGGCATTGAGCGCCACGGCATTGCGGTGCTCGCCGGCCGTGGCATACAGCACGCGGCCAATCATCAGCGGCGTGGTCTGCAGGTTGTAGTCCGGACGGGCGCCGAAATTGTCGGTGCGGAACCGCCAGGCCACCTCGAGCGCATTGAAGTTCGCCGCGGTGATCTGATCGAGCGGCGCGTAGCGGGTGACGCCGAGATCGCCGCCCCAGGTGCGCCACTCGCCGTCCGTCGTGCCTCGCTGGGCGGACGCTGTCGAAGTCAGCAGTGAGAAGAGAGAAGGGAGAAGCAGGAAAGCCGACGCGTAGCTTCTCACTTTGCTCTTCTCCCTTCTCACTTCTCTCCTCTCACTTCGCCAGCGGGTCCGGGCGCAGCTGCACATGATAGACCTTGCTGGTCGTGCCCTTGCCCGTTTCCATGTGGTACGGCGTGCGCGTGCTGATGGTAGCCCACAACCCGCGGCCCTTCCAGCCGGCCTTGGGATCGTCAATGCGGCCGTCCATCCACTTCGTATAGAAACCCGTGGGGTAGGGGATCCGCAGCACAACCCATGTGCCGTCCTTCAGTGCGAGCAAGCCCTCCGACGCGTTGCCGGTGTTGATTGGGATGTTCTCGCCAAGACCGAGTGCGCCGAACTGATCGACCCAGGTGTAATAGCTTCCTTCCACGCTGCCGCCGTCACTGACGCCGCGGAACTGGGGCAACGGCTCCGTGTACAGCGTCCACCCTTCGGGGCAGTGCTGGCCGGTGGCGGTCGGGCCGTTCAGCACCTTGCACTTCCGCCGATCGAAGCTGGCCAGGTGGCCGCTGGCCAGCGCCGCCCAGAACACGCCGTTGCGATCGACGTCGCCGCCGCGCGGGGAGAAGCCGGGCCGCTTCGGATCGCGGAACGGCGGCTCGTACACTTCCGCAAGCGCGGTCTCCGCCGGATTGGCACCGGGAACCAGGCGCACCACCTGGCCGGGATACCCCAGCACCGTGCCCCAAATCGATCCGTCCGGAGCCGGTGCCACTGAATAGAAGGCCGCGCCGAATCGCTTGTCCCTGGCCGGATCGACGGGCTCGTTCGGCTCCACGAACGCGTCGCGCCGGCCGTTGCCGTTGGTATCCATGATCAGCGGCGTCCAGCCCTGCGACCGCTGCACGTCGCCGGTCTCATCGAACAGCTTGCGGTTCAACCAGCCGACCACCTGGCCGCCACCGCTGGTCCACAACGTGTGATTGGCGTCCTCGGCAAACATCAGGTGATGCGTGCCGAAGCAGGTTTCAATGTGCGTCAGCTTTTTCGCCGCCGGGTCATAGACCTGCAAATGGCGCCCGCTTCGCTGGATCGGAAACAACTTTGCCGACGGATGGCTCGATCCTTCCCTGCACCACGCGGGATTCTCCGGCCCACGCACCGCCGAGGTCAGCCACAGCCGGCCCTTCTCGTCGAGCATCGGGTTATGCACGTTGTTCTTGCTCGTCCAGATCACTTCATCGCCCCAGTACGGCGACGGCGCGGGCATCTTCGGATTGGTGGGCGGCGTATTCGGATCGCCGACCGTGAGCGGGATGCGATCGATCGAATGCGTCTTCGGGTCGAGAACCGGCACGTAGTCGGAGCTGAGTTCGAGCGCGCCATAAAGCGGGCCGTGCGCATTGACGGTCGGATTGCGCCGATCGGTCGACACGACGTCGTGCAAGTAGGATTTCGGATCGGCCCAGTCCCACATCGTGATGACGACGTTGCGCTCCACGCCCTGGGGGCGCGGCGGCGCCGGTGGCACCTCCCCCCGGTTGACGCGGTCTGTCCAGTCGGCAAAGAGCAGCAGGGCGCGCTCCTTGCCCATGTTGTTGACGCCGTTCACCATCTGCCCGCCCGCCTGGCCCGAGGCGATGCGGCGCTCCCAGGCCTGCACGAGCGAGGGAAAGGTGCCGAGCTCCCTGGGAATCTCGCGCGTGCCCTTCGTGCCGAGCTGGTGGCACGCCGTGCATCCGCCCGACTTTACCATTCGCACCCAATCCTGCTGGCTGCGGACGTTGGGCGAAATGCCGTTGCCTTGCGGCCCGGTGCCGGGAAATTCGCCGGCTTCGGGAACACGCAGCATCGACAACCAGTAGCCGGCTGGATAGTACTGCGCGGCCGCATGATCGTTGGGCGCAATCACCGCCGTCAGATTCACTGCCTGCCCGGGCACCGTGTTCACGCGCGGGGAATCCACCAGCCCATAGCCGCGAACGAACACCGAAAAGTTCGCTTTCGGAAGATCGGGCACGAGGTAGCGGCCCTGGGCGTCGGTGACGACGATTTTCACGTACGGCGTTGGCAGGTCCTTCGTCTCGGCGATCACCCAGACGCCGGCCTCGGGCCCCTTGCTGCTCCGCACCACGCCGGCAAGATCGTCGGCGTCGGCCGCTGGCGCCGGTGGCTGTCGCGCGCTGAGGGTTGCGACGGCGACACCACTTGCCAGGACAACCAGGAATATCCGCTTCATTGCTGTGTCCTCAACAGTCCGCCGGAGGCGGAGGCTACCGCTTCGGTGCGTCGTTGGTCGAGCGAGTGCGGCGCTTCGCGAGCTCCTCGTGGTACTGCTCGTCGCTGAGAAACGCGATGTCCGTCCATCCGTGGCCCATTTCATCCATCGTCCGCGATCCCCATCCAATCCATGCAGTGGGATCCGGATTGTGCCGGTTGTTCGCCGTGTTGTCGTGGATAGACACCGTGTGCAGGATCGTGCCAGCCGGAAAGAGGTGCGGCACCTTGTACTTGTAGGTGACCTGCCAGTTCTGTTCGTAGTGCGTGGCATTGGTCAGGATCTCGCGGCGGCCGTCGGGATGAATCGCCTCCAGCAGCATCTTCGAGCCCCGGAAGTGCATGTGCGGCTGGAAGCTGATGATCAGCGCCGGCTTCGGCAACGGGAAGTAGCGGTCGTGCGTCACGACGCTGTTCGGGGGAATGCTCAGGAACGCGGCACTGTGCAGCGGGTTTTCGGCCACCAGGGCGCCGGTCGGCATCGCCGGCTCGTCAATGGCGATCTTGTGTCCCGCACGCAGCAGCAGGTCTTCGACGCGCTCGCGATTCAGCACCCAGTCGTTGCCGACGCCGGTGCGGATGCGGTGTGACGTGACGACGTGTTCGGGCTGGTAGCCTTTTGGATAGAACTTGACGCCCACGCGCATGCGGTCGAAGGCCTCTTCACCGTACGGGTGATAGTGGCCTTCGAAGCGGAAGATCGATCCCTTGGGCAGCATCTTCGACGTGCCGTCGGGGAAAATGTCCGCGTCGTTGCCCGCGCCGTACTCGATCAAGTCCATCGAGTTGCCGACGTTGGAGCCCATGTTGAGGCCCAGGGCGGCGCGATCGACGTCCTCGGGCAGATCGACATAGACGTGCGCATGGTGCACGGCGCGCCACGCATCGGGAATGATCTGCACCCATTTCACATGGCGATCCTCGGTGAGCTTCGGATCGACGTGCTCTTCAGGAATGAAGTCCGGACCGGTCGCCGGAATCCTGAATCCCTTCTCCATGCGCACGATGAGATCGGGCTCACCGTAGGTCCACTCGGTGCTGGGCGGAAACACGCGCGGCGCCGGCGCATCGGCCCGGTTGCCTTCGGGTGCGCCCGCATCGATCCAGGCCGCGATGGTGGCGACTTCCTGGTCGCTCAGCGACGGATCGTTCGAGTACTCGCCGATGCTGCGATCGATGTGCCAGGGCGGCATCTCGCGATTGGTGACCTTGGTCTTGATCGATCGCGCCCAGGGGCGCGCCTCGGCGTAGGTCAGCAGCGACATCGGCGCCGGCGTACCGGGCCGATGGCAGGACTGGCAGGATTTCTGGAGAATCGGCAGGACATCCCTGCTGAATGTCGGCGCCGATTGCCTGTTCTCCGTCGCGCCGGGCGCGGAGGCGGCGGCATGGGTGACCGACCGGGCCGGGAAGAGCAGGCTGAGGGCAAACGCCGCGACGCTGACACCGGCAATCCGCAAAATGGTGACCATGAGGCCTCCCAGAGTTAAGGCATACTCTAGCATCTATGCCTGTCTTGCCGAAGCGCCTGAGCGGAGGCGGAAGACGCCTCGCGGCCTGCGTGCTGCTTGGTTTCGTGGTCATCGGCGCCAGACCGTCGGCACAGCAGAACCAACCCATTTACCCCGCCTACGACGGCTTTCTCAAGAACCCCGACGGCAGCTACACCCTGGCCTTTGCGTACTTCAGCCACAACGCCGATCCCGTGACGATCGCGCCGGGCGCGGGCAACTCCTTCGCGCCGGCGCCAGGCGACCGGATGCAGCCGACGACCTTCAAGCCGGGGCATTGGCGCTTCCAGTGCGTGATGGTCGTGCCCGCGGACTTCGACGGCAAAATGCGGTGGTCGCTGACCTACGGCGGCGTGACCACCGGCACCAGCGAGCGCATGCTGCAGTCGAACTGGAACCTGGTCGAGGGCGCCGCCCAACTGGCGAAGATTGATTTCGCGAAGGTGCCGAAAGGTGTGTGCCTGAATCAGCCGCCGACCGTGCGCGTGCTCGGCGTGGTTGCGAATCCGAAGACGCCGCCCACGCTGAAGGCGAGTCTGAACGAAGAGCTCAACCTGTTCGGCAGCGCGCACGACGAAGGCCTGCCCCGCGGCAAGGGGCTGGTCGTCGAATGGAAGCTGCTGGCGGGACCCGGCACTGTGACGTTCACGATCCCCGGATCGGCGCGCACCAAGGCGCGCTTCTCGGCTCCGGGCATCTACGAGCTCGAGCTCACGGCAACGGATTCCGAGTTTACCCGCAGCACTCGCGTCCATGTGAGTGTCGGCTCGTGAGGTAGCATTCCAGGGTGAGTTCCCGTGCGCCGGGCCTGGCGCGTCTCATCACCACACTGGCGGCCATCGTCGGCGTCGTGCTGCTGGTCGTTACCGTGCGGCGCGTCGGCGGATGGACCGCGGTCGTCGACGGCGTCGCCAGCATTGGCTGGTGGTTTATCGTGGTGGTGCTGCTGGGCGCGTTCCGCATGGCCTGCCGCACCCGCGCGTGGATGATCGCGGCCGACGAGCCGGGGCTGCGCTTCGTCGATGCCTTCAAGGCGTGGATCGTCGGCGATGCGATGGGCAACCTCACGCCGCTGGGACTGCTGGCCAGCGAGCCCACCAAGGTATTGATGGTCCGCACCAGGATCTCGACCGTCACCAGCATTGCGTCGGTCACCATCGAGAATGCGTCGTACACGGCGTCGGTGCTGGCCGTGCTGTTGCTCGGCACGTGGCTGTTCCTGCAGCGCGCCAATGTCCCGCCCGGACTCGAGCAGATCTCGGAAGTGATCGTCGCCACGGTCGCCCTCGTCGCCGTTGCCGGGGTCTGGGCAGTTCGCGCGCGGCCGGCCGTGCTGTCGCGCCTCGGCCCGCTGGTCGCGCGGCTGGCGGGGAAGTCCGATGCGCCGGCTGACGCGATCAAGGAAGTCGAAGCACGCATCTACGCGGTGCCGCAGTGGCCCGGCACCCGAATCGCGCGACTGACCGCGTGGGAGGTCCTGTTCCACCTGGCGGCGATCGCCGAAGTGTGGGTCGTGCTGCGGCTGCTGGTGCCCGACATCACGATTGCCGAAGCCTTCATGCTCGAGAGCACCGGCCGATTCGTCATCGTGGCGTTCAAGTTCGTCCCGTACCGGCTCGGAATCGACGAGGCGGGTTCCGGCGCCGTCGCCACCGTCCTCGGGTTGCCACCCGCCGTCGGCGTCACGCTGGCCCTGGTCCGCCGGCTGCGCATCATCGTCTTGAACGCGGTGGGATTGATTTCAATGATTCAAGGGCGTCACGGACGTTAGGTGGTCCGCGGCCACGTCTGTCCGGTAAGATTTTGGGCATGAGATTCGCTCGTTTTCTGGCACTCGTGGGTCTTCTGGCGTCCATGGCTCCGGTCGGAGCCCGGCAGGGAGCGACGGTCGATCCCAGCCTGTACAACGGCATGCGCTGGCGCAGCGTCGGCCCGTCACGCGGCGGTCGGTCGCTCGCGGTTGGCGGCAGCGATGCGCGGCCGCACGAGTATTGGTTTGGCACGGTCGGCGGCGGCGCCTGGAAGACCACCGATGGTGGCTCGAACTGGACGCCCATGACCGACGGCAAGATCCGCACCTCGGGCATTGGTTCGCTGGCGGTCTGCCAGTCGAATCCGGATGTCGTGTACATCGGCGGCGGCGAGACGCAACTGCGCGGCAACATCATCCAGGGCGACGGCGTCTACAAGACCACCGATGGCGGCGTGACGTGGGACCATCTCACCGACCTGCGCGATTCGCAGGCGATCGCGCGCCTCCGGATTCATCCCACCAGCTGCGACGTCGCGTATGCGGCGGTGCTCGGGCAGATCTACAACGAGCATCCGCAGCGCGGCATCTTCAAGACCACCGACGGCGGCAAGACCTGGCGCCGCACGCTGTTCCGCGACAACAAGACCGGCGGCGTGGACCTCTCGATCGATCCGAAGAACCCGGACGTGATGTTCGCGTCACTCTGGGAAGCGTTCCGCACACCGTGGAGCATGTCGAGCGGCGGTCCGGGCAGCGGCCTCTTCAAGTCGACCGACGGCGGCGATTCATGGGCCGAGATCACCAGGAACCAGGGCCTGCCTACCGGCCTGTGGGGCAAGGTCGGCGTGTCGGTGTCGGGCGCCGACGGCAATCGCGTCTACGCGCTGATCGAGCATGAAGCCGCGGGCGGGCTCTACGTATCCGATGATGCCGGCACGTCGTGGAAGATGATCAACGACAACCGCAACATGCGTCAGCGCGCCTTCTACTACACGCGCCTGAACGCCGACCCGATCGAGAAAGACACCGTCTACATCCTCAACGTGCAGTTGTTCCGTTCGACGGACGGCGGAAAGACGGTGACCAGCATCCAGGTCCCGCACGGCGACAACCACGACCTGTGGATCTCGAGCACCGACAACCGCCGCATGGTCCAGTCGAACGACGGCGGCGCGAACGTGTCGGTGAACAAGGCGGCGACCTGGACCGGGCAGGATTACCCGACCGGCCAGTTCTACAACGTGTTCACCACCAGGCACGTGCCCTACCACATCTGCGGCGCGCAGCAGGACAACAGCACCGCGTGCGTCGGCAGCCAGGCGAATCCGGGCGCCGGCGAAGGCAGCCTGCCGCCGATCTTCTACGCGGTGGGTGGCGGCGAGAGCGGCTACATCGCGCCGGATCCGAAAGACCTCGACGTGTTCTTCGCGGGCAGCTACGGCGGCTACCTGAGCCGGCTCGATCGCCAGACCGGCCAGCAGCGGTCGGTCAACATCTACCCGAACAATCCGATGGGCTATTCCTCGATCGACATCAAGGAACGGTTCCAGTGGACCTACCCGATCGTCTTCTCGCCGCTCGATCCCAGGGTGCTCTACGCGACGTCACAGCACGTCTGGCGCACCACCAACGATGGGCAGAGCTGGCAGCGCATCAGTCCGAACCTGGCGCGTTCGGATCCGAAGACCATGCAGGCGTCCGGCGGCCCGATCACCAAGGACCAGACCGGTGTGGAAACCTACGCAGTGGTGTTCACGCTGGCGCCGTCGAAGCAGGACATCGACACCCTCTGGGCCGGATCAGACGACGGCTGGGTGCACATCACGCGCGACGGCGGCCAGAACTGGGACCGCATCACGCCGCCGGACCTGCCGGAGTTTGCGCGCATCAGCCTGATCGAGGCGTCGCCGCACCAGAACGGCGTTGCCTACCTTGCGGCCAATCGCTACCAGATGGGCGACCGCACGCCGTACCTCTACAAGACAGCCGACTTCGGCAAGACGTGGCAGAAGATCGTCACCGGCATTCCGGACACCGACTTCCCGCGGGTGATCCGCGAAGACATCAAGCGCCGCGGGTTGCTGTATGCCGGCACCGAGCACGGCGTCTACGTGTCGTTCAACGACGGCGCGTCATGGCAGTCGCTGACGCTCAACCTGCCGACCACGCCGGTGCACGGCATTGTCTCGGAGGATCGCGACCTGGTCATCGGCACGCACGGCCGCGGCTTCTACGTCCTCGACAACATCAGCGTGCTGCGCCAGGCGACCGCAGAGCTGACCAGCAACCCGCTGTTCGTGTTCGAGCCGCTCGACGCGATGCGCGGCCGCGATCGCAACGTCACCTTTGACTACTTCCTCAACAAGGACGCCGCCGAGGTGAAGATCGAGTTTCTCGACGCCTCCGGCACGGTGCTGCGCACTTTCAGCGGCGGCGCCAATGCGCCGCCGCCACCGGCGCCCGGCGACGGCGGCTTCTTCGGCGGCGCGCCGCCGCGCGTCACCACCCAGCGCGGCATCAACCGCTTCACGTGGGACATGCGCTACGAAGGTGCGGTGGTGTTCCCGGGCATGATCATGTGGGCGGCACAGCCGGCACGAGGGCCGGCCGCGCCGACCGGCAACTATACCGTGCGCATTGCGGCGAACGGCGAGACCAAGACCCGTAATTTCGCCGTCGCCATCGATCCGCGGCTGATTGCCGACGGCATTACCGAAGCCGACCTCGCCGAGCAATTCAAGCTGTCGTTGCGGGTGCGCGACAAGGTCAGCGAGGCCAACCAGGCGGTGATCGACATCCGCGCGCTGCGCCAGCAGATCAACGATCGCCTGACGAGGGTGTCGGCGCGCCGCAAAACCGAAATCCAGCAGCTCGCCGAGGCCGTGCTGGTGCCGCTGACCGCGGTCGAAGAGGAGGCCTACCAGGTCCGCAACCGCAGCGGCCAGGATCCGCTCAACTATCCGATCAAGTTGAACAACAAGATCGCCGCGCTGGCTGGCGTGATTGAGAGTGCCGACGCGAAGCCCACCGACCAAAGCGTCGAGGTGTTCAACGAACTCGCGAAGGAACTCGACGCGCAGATCCAGAAGATGAACGACACGCTGAAGAAGCAGCTGCCGTTGCTGAATGCGGCCCTGGCGCGCGAGAAGCTGGGCACCGTCGATCCGAAAGCCAAGCCCGTCTCGCCCACGCCGAAATAGCCTGTCGGGGACGGCGCGGCGCGGTTGGTCGTGCCGTCCCTACTCGCTGTTCCAGCGGCCGGCCCGCCACGCTTCGGGCCGGATGATGACCAGCACGGTGATCACCTCGAGCCGGCCGATCCACATCGTGGCCGTCAGCGCCATGCGGCTGATCGGGTGCAAGTCGCCAAAGTGGCTCATCGGGCCCACCAGGTTGAAACCGGGACCGACGTTCCCGAGGCACGCGGCAGTGGCGGAGATGCCGGTCACCAGATCCGCGCCGAGCAGCACGACGACCGCCGTGCACATCGCGAACGTCAGCATGTAGAACAGGAAGAAGACGATCACCCCCTGCACGATGTGCGCGGGCACGACGCGGCCAGCAAGCTTGACCGGAAGGACGGCATGCGGGTGCAGCGCTCGTCGCAGCTCGTGCAACGTGAACTTCGCCAACAACACGTGGCGAACGACCTTCGGGCCGCCCGCCGCCGACCCGGCGCAGCCACCAATGAACATCAGGCCGAGCAGAATCGCCTTCGCCTGGTCGTTCCACAACTGGAAGTCCACGCTGGCATAGCCGGTGGTGGTGAGAATCGACAGCACCTGGAACAGCGCGGTGCGGAGCGCGGACTCACTCAACAACGGCAGCTGCGTGGCCCAGACCAGCAGCGCGGTGGCGACAATCACCACCCCCGCATACGCGCGCAACTCCTCGTCACCGGTGATCAGTCGGTGATCGCGCCGTGCCAGCGCGCGATACTGCAGCGCGAAGTTCGCGCCGGCCAGCGTCATGAAGACGATGATCACCCACTCAGCCGCCGGATTCTGGTAGCCGGCCAGCGACAGCGGATGCGGTGAGAAGCCGCCGGCCGCGAGCGTCGTGAAGGCGTGGCTGACACTGTCGTACCACGACATGCCGGTGAGCCGCAGGGCGACCGTCTGGATTGCGGTCAGTGCGGCATACACCTGCCACAGCACCGCCGCCGTCCGCCGGATCTGCGGGGTCACCTTCTCGTCGTCCGGGCCGGAAGCTTCGGCGAAGAACATTTCCCGCCCGCCGATGGCGAGACGGGGCAGGATGGCCACGAACAGCGCGATGACGCCCATGCCGCCGAGCCACTGCGTCAGGCTCCGCCAGAAGAAGATGCCGCGGCCGAACTGCGCGAAGTCGCGGAACACCGTCGCCCCGGTGGTGGTCAGGCCGGACATCGATTCGAACATCGCGTCGATCACGCCCAGCCCGGCCCACACGTACGGCAGCGACGCGAACGCCGCGATCAGCAGCCATGCGCCGGAGACCACCGCCAGCCCCTCGACGCGGCGCATGCGTTCGACCGCATCCTCCGCGCCGCTGCCGCCTGCCCGTCGCATGACCTGACCGGCCATGCAGGTGACCACCGTCGCGATCGCGAAACCCGCCGCGTCGCGGTACTCGCCGTAGAGCAGGGCCACGGCCAGCGGCGCCAGCGTCATCAAGCCGAAGACGCGGACAATCAGGCCGATGACGTGAACGACCAGCGAGATGCGCATCAGGCTGCCGGCAATCGGACGTCGCGAGCCGGTGGCCGGCGGTGCGGCCTATGAGTCAAACCCATGGAAGTAGGCCTGGACGCGCTCTGCCGCCTCGCGCGTGGAAAACACGATGAGGCGATCGCCCGGTGAAATCTGGTCGTCACCGCGCGGCACAATCACCTCGGACCCGCGGAGGATGGCGCCGACAATCACATCCGCTGGAGCTCCGATCTGCTTGAGCGGTCGCGGCTCAAAGCGGTCCGACACGACCAGCTCGAGCACGCGGGCCTCGCCGTGCTCGACGACGGCGAGCAGGCTCGACGCGCCGCCGGTGATTTGATGCAGAATCGACGCCACCGCGGCGGCACGCGCCGACAACGCGACATCGATACCGACGCGCTCGAACAACCGCAAGTTGGTCGGCCGGCTGACACGGGTGACGATTTTGGGCACACCGAGCTGCCGGCCCAGCAGCGATGCCAGCAGGTTCCGCTCATCGTTATCGATCACGCATACCAGCACGTCACTGCGACCGACGTTCTCGCTCTCGAGAAACTCCAGATCGGTGCCATCCCCGTTCAGCACGAGGGTGCGCGTCAGCCGCGCCGCCAGCATTTCGCCTCGCGCCGGGTCGCGTTCCACGATGCGCACCTGGCACGCCGGCGATCGCTCCAGGCGCTCGGCCAGCTGCAGGCCGACGTCGCCGCCGCCGACAATCGTGACCTCGATGTCGCCCCCGGCGCGGGCGGGATGAATCAGGCGATGGACCTCTTGGATCGCAGACGGCGCGCCCATGACGATCACCTTGTCGTCGGCCTGCAGGACGGTCGCGCCGCGCGGCACGAACAGCGCACCGGCACGCTTCACCGCGACGATCAAGGAGCCGCGCGGCAAATGCAGCGCGCCGAGCGTCTTGCCGACCATGACCGAGCCGGTGCCGAGGCGGTACTCGAGCAGGCGGATGCGCCCGCCGGCGAAAATCTCCGCATCGATCGCACCGGGAGCGCTGACCACGCCTTCGATGTCCGCTGCCAGCTGCGCCTCCGGCCACAGCACGCGGTCGATGCCGAAATCCCGGAGGCCGACGCCCGCCTGCCCGTCGGGCAGGAAATCCGACCGCGACACCACGCAGATCGTCTCAGGATTCGACATCCGGTTCGCGATGGCGCAGGCGACCACGTTGACCTCGTCGAGCGGGGTCGTCGCAACAAAGAACCGGGCGTCTTCAATCCGCGCCCGCTTGAGCATGTCCTGGCTGGTGCCGCTGCCGATCAGCAGCTCGGCATCGATATGGTGGAAGGCCGCGGCGACGTCCGGATTGTGGTCGATGACGACGACCTCGTGCTCCGCCGCCAGGGCCTTGGCCAGCGACGATCCGATTTGCCCGCCGCCGACGATCACGATGCGCATCTGCTTCAATTTACTTCACGATCGGGCTCGCCGGAGCGCAGGCCGACGATTATGATAACGGGTTACACTAGCTTGATGCGCGCCGCCCGAAGATTCCTGGTGAGCGGGCGTGTGCAAGGCGTGGGCTTTCGCTATTTTGTGCTCGAGGCGGCGCGCCGCGAGGGCCTGAACGGCTTTGTCACGAACCGCGACGATGGCAGCGTCGAGGCCGTCGCCGAAGGCGAGGCCGAGTCGATCGAGCGGTTCGAACGCGCATTGCGGCAGGGGCCGTCACGGTCGCGAGTCGAGCACGTCCGGGTCGACGACGAGGCACCGGCATTGCCGCAGACGGGCTTTACGATTCGTTGAGAGCAGCATGGATCATCTGAAGGCGAAGATTCGCGAGATTCCCAACTTCCCGACGCAGGGCATTCTCTTCTACGACATCACCACGCTGTTGTGCGACCCGCAGGGGTTCCGCGACACCGTGGACGCGCTGGCCGCGCCCTATATGGGCGAGGACATCGACCAGGTGGTGGGCATTGAGAGCCGCGGCTTCATTCTCGGAGCGGCGGTGGCCAACACGCTTGGCTGCGGCTTCGTGCCGGTGCGCAAGCCAGGCAAGCTGCCTGGCGCGACGCACTCCCAGGCCTACAGCCTCGAGTACGGCAACAACGCCCTCGAGATTCACCAGGATGCCTGCGCCGGCCAACAGCGCATCCTGGTCGTCGACGACGTGCTCGCCACCGGCGGCACCGCCAAGGCGGCCCTTGACCTGGTGCGGAAAGCGGGCGGACACGTCTTTGGGATTGCGTTTCTGATTGAGCTGGATTTTCTCGGCGGCCGCTCGGAGCTGCCTGGTGCGAACGTCTATTCCGTCCTGCACTACTGAGGGAAGTGGTGCGCGTGGCAGGAGTTGAACCTGCGACCCCCCGCTTAGGAGGCGGGTGCTCTATCCACTGAGCTACACGCGCGACGGTCATTCAGTGTAACGTGAACGTTGAAGGTTGAGCTATGAAGACTACCGAGCGGCATCATCTGAAAGACAACGAGCTGGCCATTGCGCTGGGGCATGCGCAGGATTGGACCGGCAGGAATGCCCGCACCCTGCTCGGCGTCATTGGCGCGGTCGTGGTGATTGGCGCCGGCTTTCTGGGTGTCACCGCGTGGCGCAACAGCGGCAACAATGACGCGCGTGCCGCACTCGCCGCGGCCATGGTCATCGACGAGGCCCGCGTCATGCCGCCGGCCCCCCCGGCCGGCACGACCAACGATCCGAATGCGCTGGGCGGGCAGTTGCCCGGCACCTATCCCACCGAGCAGGCCAAGCTCGAAGCGGCCCTGCCGAAGTTCCAGGCGGCCGCCGACGCGTTCCCAACTCACGAGGCCGGCCTGACCGCCCGCTATCACGTGGCACGCACGCTGGTTTCGCTCGGACGCTTCGACGATGCCGTCGCGGCATACGACCGGGTGATCGCCGGCGGCAACACGTTGCTGGCGCGCAGCGCGCGGCTCGGCAAGGGCGAGGCGCAACTGCGCGCGGCGCAGTACGAACCGGCAATCGCCACCTTCAAGCAAATCGTCGATCAGAAGGACGCGGCGCTGCCCACCGAGGCGGTGCTGATGGAACTGGCGCGTGCCTACCGGCTGGCCGGCAGGACCGAGGAGGCCCGCAAGACGTTGACGCAGATCGTCGAGCAGCATGCCGACACGCCGTACGCCGGCGATGCGCGCTCCGAATTGGAGAAGCTCGGGAAAGCGTGACGCCAGCCGGCCCGCGAGCCCGTTAGCCCGCCGGCCGTCGATTCTTCACGACATCCCGCAGGAACGTAAAGTCAGCCGAGGGCGTCAACTTGACGCCCTCGACTACCGTACGGGACACGGCGACGTTGGTCTTGTACCACAGGCTGATGTACGGGGCGTCCTCGGCGATGATGCGCTGCGCCTGGCCATACAGGCGGCGCCGGTCTTCGTCGGCAGGCGCCGCCATGGCGGCGTCAATCAGCCGGTCGACCCCGGGATTCTGGTAGTAGCCGCGGTTGAATCCGTTGGGCGGCATCTGCTGCGAGTGGAACACGCGTCGCAGCATGTCGGGATCCGACACGCCCACCCATTGCAGCGTGAACAGCTGGAAGTTGCCCTTGAGGACATCCGCATAGAGGGTTGCGAACTCGTACGAGCGCACGTCCAGTTCGATGCCGACCGCCCTGAGGTCCTGTTGAATGACCGCGGCCTGCAGCCGGATGAACTCGTTGGTCGACACCTTCAGCGACAGACGCAGTCGCGGCTCCGGACCATCGCCATCCGGATCGCGATACCCGGCCTCCTCGAGCAGCGCCCGCGCCTGTGCCGGGTCGTGTGAGAACTGGAACACCCCAGCGTCGAATGCCCAGGACGCCGGCGGAAGAATGCCGACGGCCGGCCGGGCCAGGCCCCGCCGGAGGTGATCGACGATGGCCTGACGGTCAATCGCGTAGCCCAGCGCGTGGCGAACGCGCCGGTCCTTCAGGACCGGGTCTCGCATGTTGATGCCGACATACGCGTAGTCGGTGCCTGCCGACTCGGCAATCGAGACCGTCTGGTCGGCGGCGAGCTGGTGCACGACGTCCGGGGACAGGTCGTTCACCACTATGTCGATCGTGCCCTTGCGCAGTTCCAGCGCCCGCATGATTTCGTCGGGCACCACCTTCAGCACCACGCCGCCGTTGGCCGGCCGGCCGCGGAAGTAGTCGGGGTTGGCGGCGAGTTCGACCCGGTCATCGACCGCGAAGCTGACGAACCTGTAGGGCCCGGTGCCGATCGGCTTGTCGCGCAGGTCCGCGCCGGCGCCCTTGGGCACGACCGGCATCACCAGGTTGATCGGGAAAGAACCAAACGGCTCCTTCAGCGTGAAGCGCACCGTGTAGGGGTCGAGGGCCTCGACGCTCTTCAGCGATCGATAGGCGCCCTTGCGCGGCGAGACGAAGGTCGGATCGATGAAGCAATTGAACGTGAAGACCACGTCGTCCGCCGTGAGCTCGTGTCCGTCATGGAACCTGACGCCCTTGCGGAGGCGCACGAGGTAGTTGAGCGGGTCGGCCTGCTCCCAGCTGGACGCGAGCCCGCCGACCACGCGGAGCCGATCGTCGAGTGCGAGCAGGTAGTCGTAGATCAGGGTGTGAATGCGCTGCGATGTCTCGTCGCTGCCGACACGCGGATCCAGGCTGTTGGGCGAGCTGAGCACGGCCAGCGTGATGACGTCGGGCCGAACGGTCTGGCCTGCGCAGCCGCCCACCAGCAGCACGAGTGCCAGCCGCGCGGCGCGCATCAGCGGTCGAGCTCCTGCTTGAGCTCCTCGATGATCCGCAACGCCTCGAGCGGCGTCGTGCGATTGAGGTCGATCTCCCGGATGCGTTCCTTCAGCTGCTCGTCAGCGGGCGAGGAGGCCTGGAAGAGGCCCAGCTGCTGCTGCGCGGCCGGCGCCGCGCCGCTCAGCGCCGGCTTGCCGCCACGCTGCAGTTCGTCCTGCTCGAGCGACGACAGAATGTCGCGCGCGCGGGCGATCACGCCGGCCGGCAGGCCCGCCAGCCGCGCGACCTGGATGCCGTAGCTGCGGTCCGATCGCCCCGCAAGAATCTTGTGCAGGAAGATGATGTCGTCCTTCCACTCGCGGGCGGCGACGTGGAAGTTGACGACGCCCGGGAACGCGTCGGCCAGGTCGGTCAGCTCGTGATAGTGGGTCGCAAACAGCGTTTTCGGCCGCGAGCGCGGGTTGGTCGCGATGTGCTCGGCGACCGCCCAGGCAATGCTCAGGCCGTCGAAGGTTGCCGTGCCCCGGCCGACCTCGTCGAGCACGACCAGGCTCTTCGACGTCGCGCCGCTCAGGATCTGCGCCGTCTCCTGCATTTCGACCATGAACGTCGACTGGCCACGGGCAATGTTGTCCGATGCGCCGACGCGCGCATAGAGCCGATCGATCAGCCCGACCTTCGCGTCGCGTGCCGGCACGAACGACCCGGTCTGCGCCAGCACGCAGAGCAGGGCGACCTGGCGCAGGTAGGTCGACTTGCCGCCCATGTTCGGGCCGGTCAGCACCACGAGCTGATGCGTGGCGGCATTCAGCAGGATATCGTTCGGCACGAACGTGCCGCCGGCCAGACGCTCCACGACGGGATGGCGAACGTCGGTGGCCGATATCTCATCGCCATCGTGGACATGCGGCTTGGTGTAGTTGCACGCCGCCGCCGTGTCCGACAAGCCGGCCAGCACGTCGATCGCCGCCACGGCGCGGGCGGTATCGAGGACTCGCGGCGCCTCGGCCGCCACTCGCTGGCGCACCTGCTCGAACACCTCGAGCTCACGCGCCACGATGCGCTCGTCGGCGCCGAGCACCTTCTCTTCGTATTCCTTCAGCTCCGGCGTGATGTAGCGCTCGCCACCGGCCACCGTCTGCTTGCGGATGAACTGGTCGGGCACCGCATGCAGGTTCGACTTGGAGACCTCGATGAAGTAGCCGAACGTGCGGCTGAATCCGACCTTGAGGTTCTTGATGCCGGTCCGGGCGCGCTCGCGCTCTTCCAGCTCGGCGATGACCTGCTTGCCCGAGCGGCTGGTGCGCCGCAAGTCGTCGACTTCCGCGTCGAAGCCATCGCGCACGAAACCGCCGTCGCGCGCCAGCGCCGGCGGTTCATCGCTGATCGCCTGATCGATCCACTGGCGCACGTCCTGCAAGTCGTCGAGCTGGCCGGTCAGGCTGCGGAGCAGCGGCGCCTGCAGATCGTTCAGCAGCAGAGCGAGGCGCGGCACCGCGGCCAGCGAGCGAGACAGGGCCGTGAGATCCCGCGGACCCGCAATCGAGAGCGCCACGCGGGCGATCAACCGCTCGAGGTCCTGGATCGACTCGAGCGTCTCGCGGGCCTTGCCGCGCTCGGGGGTGCGAACCGCGAGTTCCTCCACCGCATCGAGACGATCGCGAATCGGCTCGAGCGCCGTCAGCGGACGCAGCAGCCAGGTCCGGAGCAGCCGGCCGCCCATGGGCGTGATCGTCCGGTCGATTTCATCGAGCAGCGACCCGGTGCGCCCGCCATCGGCGGCCTGCACGATCTCCAGGTGCTTCAGCGTGGTCGGGTCGATCAACAACCCGTCCGCAAACTGGCGCAGGCGGACGGTGCGCACGTGCGCGAGCTCCGCTTTCTGGGTGTCGCGAAGGTGACGCACCAGCGCGCCACCGGCACAGATCGCGGCCTGGCGCTTCTCGAGACCGAACCCTTCGAGACTCTGCACCCGCAGCTGCTCCAGCAGCGTCTGCCGGGCGGCCTCGAGCTCGAAATGCCAGCCGTCGATCTCGGTGACCGGCAGGCCCAGGTGCGCGATCTCCGGGATCATCGACGGCAGGTCGTGGCCGGCCGCGACCACGATCTCGCGTGGCCGAAGCACCGACACCTCCGCGCGAAGGGCGGCCAGGCCGTCCGGACCGGAGTAGTCGGCCACGTCGAAGTCACCGGTCGAGATGTCGACCAGCGCCACGCCGTAGATCGCGCCGGCGGCAGTGGCCAGGATGGCCATCAGGAACGACGGCTCGCGCGCGTCGAGATACGCGCTGTCGGTCAGCGTTCCCGGCGACACCACCCGCACGACGTCGCGCTTGACCACCCCCTTGGCGTGCTTGGGGTTCTCGATCTGCTCGCAGATCGCCACCCGGTAGCCCTTTTTCACCAGCCGCGCGATGTACCCGTCGGCGGCGTGGAACGGCACTCCGCACATCGGCACCGCCGTGCCGGAGGCATCTTTCGAACGGGAGGTCAGCGTGAGATCCAGCGCGCGCGAGGCCACCAGCGCGTCCTCGTAGAACATTTCGTAGAAGTCGCCCATCCGGAAGAACAGCAGCGCGTGACGATACTGGCGCTTGGCGTCGAAGTACTGCCGCATGGCCGGCGTGAGGTTGGCTGGCGGCGCTGTGGGTGTGGCTGGAGACTGCGACACGGTGCGAAAGTGTGTCGGCGAGTATGACAGACTTTAGGCGGGGAGGGCCGGTGAGGCGGGCAGGCCTGGTGAGGCTGGTGGAGCAGATGTGATCGTCCTCGCACTTGACACCACGACCCGTGGCGGGAGCGTCGCCGTCATGGACGACGACCAGTTGCTGGCGCTGTTGCCGGGCGATGCGGCGCGCACGCACGGGGAGCGTTTGCCCGGCGAAATCGCCCGGGCGTTGGAGGCCGCGTCGATCACGCGCGATCGGATTGATCTCCTGGCGGTGGCCGCGGGGCCGGGCGCCTTCACCGGTCTCAGGATTGGCCTGGCCGCCATGCAGGGCCTGGCGCTGGCACTGAGGACACCCGTCATCGGCGTGTCGGCACTCGATGCGCTTGCGGAGCAGGCGCGAACCCACGCCACCGATCGGATCGTGCCGTGGATGGACGCGCAGCGCGGCGATGTCTTCGCGACGATTATCGACGTCGCGTCCGGGGCACACCTCGAGCCGCCAACCACCGCGGCGCCGGCGGCGTTGCTCTCGGACTGGCGGAGCCATTTCGCCGATCGATCCGTGACGTTCATCGGCGATGCGGTTCCGCGCGATGCGGCGGCAATCGATGCGTCAGCCCGCCGCGCCACCCGGCGAATGCCGGAATCGCTTGCGCCGCAGATCGGGCGGCTGGCACGGCTCAGAGCGGCACAGGGCGCTGGCGGGCATCCCCACGCGCTCGAGCCGATCTACGTCCGTCGTCCCGATGCCGAGATCGAACGTGAGCGGAATGGCCGTTGAGCGCATCTCGTCTGACGCGGATCTCGACGCGATCCTCGCCTTGGAAGAAGCCTCGTTCAACAACCCGACGACCCGCGAATGGTACGAGGGGGAGTTGAAGCGTCCGGACGTCTGCTTCATCTACGTGCTGCGGGCGCCCGCGCACCGGGTTGCGGCGTTTTGCGCCTTCTGGCTGATTGCCGAACAGGCGCACATCAACAACCTCGCGGTCCTGCCGGAGCTCCGCGGTCAGGGTCTCGGTACCCAACTGCTGGCCGCCATCGTCGATGAGGCGGCACATCGTGGGGCGTCGGAAGTGACGCTCGAGGTTCGCGAGTCGAACACGGCCGCTCTTCGGTTGTATGCCAAAGCCGGCTTCGAGCGGGCCGGGGTGCGGAAGAACTACTACACGAGTCCGGTCGAGGACGCCTTCATCCTCAGCCGTAAGAGCAGATAGCGAAAGATCAGGGGGATCCCTCGGATGGCAGTTGTGTTACAGTCCGGCGCATAGGGACGGCGTCATACCGCGTCGGATCCCGGAAGGGAGGCGGAAACGATGGCTGAGGATTTGAAACACCTCCTCATCGAGACCAACCACGAGTACCGCGAGTTGGCCTCCATGCACCACTCACTCGATAGTCGCCTGCACGAGCTTGAAGCCAAGCAGTACCTGTCAGACGCCGAACAATTCGAAGAAGTCAGCCTCAAGAAGCGAAAACTCCAGTGTAAGGACCGGATGGAAACGATCCTGCGGGAGCACCGGACGCACGGTTCGCCCAGCGGCCTGTCGGCGTAACACATTTCCCAAAGGGCATCCACGCCGGATGCCCTTTGCACTTTCCCGCCTTCGCCAGGGCTGCGGCCAGGCAAGCAAGTATCATCAGTAGATGGGCATTGACCGTGCGGGGTGGCCGTTCGTCCTGGTCGCCGTCGCCGTGGCAGGTGTCGTCGGACTGTGGTTGGGGCGGGCGTGGTCGGTGCCATTTCTCATTCTCGCCGCGTTTTTCCTGTTCTTTTTTCGGGATCCGGATCGGCATCCGCCGGCCGGAGATAACCTGGTAGTGTCCCCAGCCGACGCTCGGGTCATGGTCATCGGCACCGTGCCCTGGAATGGCGCACCGGCCGGGGACTGGCAGGTGATCAGCATGTTCCTGTCGCCGCTGGACGTCCACGTGAACCGCACGCCGGTGGCCGGACGGGTGACACGGGTGGAGTATCATCCGGGCAGGTTTCTGCCCGCGTACCGGACCGAGGCCGGCGAACTGAACGAATGGACCGAAGTCTGGTTCGATCGTCCCGGCGGCCCGGTGGTCGTTCGGCAAATCGTCGGCGTGCTGGCGCGGCGCATCGTGTGCCGCCTGACGGAAGGCGATACCGTCGCCGCCGGCGATCGATTCGGCGTCATGAAATTCGGGTCGCGGATTGATTTGTATCTGCCGCGCACGGCGACGATCACGGTGAAGCCGGGTGACAAGGTCATCGGCGGAGAAACCAAGCTCGCAACGTTGGCACCATGAGCAACCAGCAGAAACCGGACAATCTCTTCCGGCTCCACACACCGGCACGTGGCCACGATCGGCGTGGCATCCGGCGCGGTGTGTCGCTGCTGCCCAGCCTGTTCACGCTCGCGAACCTGTTCTGCGGCTGGGTCTGCGTGGTGCACGCCATGCGTGGCGAGGTTGCCACCGCCGCGCCGCTGATCGGCATTGCCATCGTGCTCGACATGCTCGATGGCCGCATCGCGCGGATGACCGGCACGACCAGCGATTTTGGCGTGCAGCTCGATTCCCTCGCGGACTTGATCTCGTTCGGCATGGCGCCCGCCGTGCTGGCGTTCCAGTGGGGACTGGCTCCGCTCGGCCGCATGGGATGGGCCGTCGGCTTCATGTATCTGACCGCCACGGCGCTGCGCCTGGCGCGCTTCAACATCCAGGTCAACACCGACAAGCGCTACTTCATCGGTCTGCCGAGCCCAGCGGCGGCCGGCCTGGTCGCGGCAACGGTCTTCTATTTCCCTGAGGGCCTGCAGGCGAAGCCGCAGGCGTGGCTTGGCTTCGCGATGCTGGTGGTGCTGGCGCTGCTGATGGTCAGCACCATCCGCTTCCAGAGTTTCAAGACCTTCGATCTCGGGATGCGGCGCGGCTGGCGCGGGCTGTTCCTGGTCGCCGCCGGCATCGCGTTGATGGTGTCGTATCCGCACGAAGTGCTGATCGTGATGGCCTATACCTACTTTGCCTCGGGCTTCATCGGCCAGGCGATGGCACGTTTCGGTGGCCGGAAGGACGCGCCGGACGCCGCCCCCGCGCCGGCCTCGCAGCGGCGCACCAAAGACGCCAGCTAGTCCTGCGGCAACGTCATCGTCACGCTGGTGCCGCGGCCGGGCGATGACGTCACCGTAATCAGGCCGCCATTCGCCTCCACATTCCGCTTCGCGATCGTCAGGCCCAATCCCGTGCCAATCGTCTTCGTCGAGAAATACGGCTCGAAGATCTTCGCTATCGCCTGATCGTCCATGCCGATGCCGGTGTCGCTGACGCGCAGCTGCACCATGCGATCGGGCGCCAGCGCGGCGTCGACCGCCAGCGTGCCGCCAGTGGGCATGGCGTGCAGTGCGTTCTCGATGACGTTGGTCAGGGCGCGGCCAATCAGCATGCGGTCGATGCGCACGACCGGCAGGCTCGCCGGCACGTGCGTGCTGAGCGCCACGCGGCCGGCCAGGCCGGTGCGATACGGCTCCACAACCTCCTCCACCAGGCCGGCGAGGCTGGTCTCGACGGGCCGCGGTTCGGGAGAGGTCGCGAAGCTCGAGAACTCCGCCGAGATCTGCCGGAGCAGCCGAATCTGTCCGAGGATGTTCGTCACGCACTGGTCAACCACCGGGCCCAGCGGCCGGCCACGATCGCCATGCACGCGCCGCATGTGCTCGGCGTTGAGCTGGATCGGCGTCAGCGGATTCTTGATGTCGTGCGCCACCTGTCGCGCCATGTCGGCCCAGGCCGCCAGGCGGTTGGTGCGTGCCAGTTCTGCGCGCTGCTGCTGCAGGTCGCCCGCCATCTGGTTGAACGCATCCACCAGCCGCTGCAATTCATCCGAGGAGGTGGCCAGCACACGCGCGTCGAGATCACCGCGCGCAATCCGGCGCGTGGCGCGCATGAGTCGATTGACGGGATCGGCGATGCGCTCGGCCATGTAGTAGCCGATGCCGGCGCCGAGCATGATGAACAGCACCGCCGCGAGCAGCACACGGCGATCGAGCTCTTCGATCTGTGCCTGGGTCTCTTGTTGACGGGAAGCGAGCGGCACCGTCAACACCGCCTGGCGACCCTCGAGTTGTACGGGCGTCGCCGCAACCAGGTACTCGAGGCCTCCGGCGCGCTCGCGGCCGACGTGTGACGGCCGCCCGTCGAGCAAGACCGCCCGATACACCTCGCCGGGCGTGCGGCCGGGCAGCAATCCCGAGGCAAACAGGTTCCGCTCGCTCGAGGCCAGCAGCAGCGGACCGTCGAAGATGTTGACGTCCTGTCCGACCACCCGGCTCAACCACACGATCAGGTCGTCGGCCACCGCAGCCTGGCCGACCAGCGCCCGCAAGTCCTGGAACACGCGGCTGGCCACGGTCGCCAGGCGGGTCGCGTTCTGCTCGATCCCGGAGAGCATCACGCCGGCCATGTAGTTGCGCGATACCAGTGCGAGAGCCAGCACCGGCACGATGGCGGCCGCGACGAACGCCAGGAACAACTTGCGATAGAAACTGGCCCGCACCTCGGCGAACAGCGCGCGCCCCGATGCCGGCGCGCGGCCGACCATCAGGTTGAACAACATGTGGCCAAGCACCGCGGTAACGAACACTACGAAGGCCAACGCGAGCAGCTCGGCCTCGGCCACCAGATGGCCAAACAGATCCCGCCGCGATGTCATCAGCACCTGGATTGCGCCGCGGTCGTTCAGCACGAAGGCATCCCGTGACTCCGAGCCGCGCGTCATGGTGGTCCAGAACGGCGTGCGCGAGGCATTGGCGCGACGAAACGCGTCTTCCGTGAGCGGCGGCGCCTCCTCGGCTGAGCTGTACAGGACACGCCGGCTCCAGCCGTAGACGTACAGCGCCACGTCAAGGCGCGGCTCGCGCTCCGGCCGCGCCGAACGCATCAACTGCACGTAGGGGCTCTGCGGAGAGAGGAACGACAGGTTGCCGTAATCGAGCATCGAGTGCACGACCACCGAGCCGGCCCGCCGCCCGTCGGGCAGGCACAACGCGCGGCCGGCGTGCAGCAGACGCCGTTCTTCCGAGAACAGCGGCGACACTTCTTCGAGCTCCTCCCAGCCGCACGACGGCTCGTTCCACGGCTGCGGCTGCGCGAAGTCAGGCAGATCCATCGCAAACCGGCTCACCATGTCGCCGGTGGCGTTGTGCAGCTCGACGCTCGAGGTCAGGCGCTCGGTCGCCAGACTGGTTTGCGACCACACCAAGAATGCCGCGTCGGTCGGCGGCGTCCCGCTAACCGGCGGGTCGCTGGCGCGCACCAGCGCCTCGAGCGCGACGATGCGATCGATCTCGACCAGTGCCTTCCGCACCTTGGTATGCAGTTCACCGCGTTGGTTGACGACTTCCGGTGCATAGCGCGACTCAATCAGCCGACGCTGCGCGCGCGCGGCGGCGTCGACCAGCGACGGATACAACACGAGCGACGGCAGTGCCAGCGCCAGGAACGACAGCAGCAGTTTCACCGCCTGCGAGCCGTTGCGGCTCAACGCCGAATACCGCTGCAGCGGCCATGCGGCCACTCCGGCGGAGATGACCACGACCAATGAGGGCCACCGCGGCGCGCGATCGTCCGCCGCCAGCACGACCAGGACGATCACCGACGGCAGCAGCCACAGTCCGAGCGATCGCAAGCGCCACGACAGCGCGCCGCCAGGGAACACCCACGGCGTCCATGCCAGCCGATAGAGCAGGACCACCAGCGCCATCACCGCCGCGTTCAGCGCGATCAGCCCGACGATCACCGGCAGGCGAATTGGATCGAGGCGATCCATGGAGAAGCGCACGATGTCGACGGGCGTCTGCGAGATGTAGGTCCGCAGCAGCCACTCGTAGGCCATCACGACCGCGGTAACGCCCGCACCCGCCGCCAACTGCACGGCGTAGAACAGGGCGGCCGGCCCGGCTGAATCGACCACGACGACGCCGAGACCGGGACGGCGTGCGGCGCGCCATTGACCGAAGCTCGAAGCGGCCAGTGCGACCAGCGCGGCCACCACCAGCGCATTCAGGAGGAAGTCCAGCGGCGAGGCGAACGCCATCTCGACCCAACGCGACCAGGGCGCCGACGGCAGGAGCGAGAACTCGGCGAGGCCGGACTTGCGCACCGCGATCCACAGGATCGCGCGCGCGGCGAGGATCAGCCCGACGATGGCCAGCGTCGCCAGCGCGGCGGCGCGGGCCGACCCAGCCAGCCGGCGCCAGTCGAGCAGCGGTCCGGCGAAGAGCAACACCAGGAGTGCCCCCAGCGCCAGTTCCGCCGCGTACAGCCGATCGCGAAGGCGCCGCCGCGCGGCGATCAGGTCATCGTCCGACACGATCACCGTCGCCAGCAGCTCCTGGTTCGCCGACCGGATCTCGAAGGTGTTCGGGCCGGCGTCGGTCATGGCTTCGAACGGCAGCCGTAACGCCACCGGCACGATGCTGGTGTCGAGCGAGAACGCCGAGCCGGGCGAGGAATCGACCTCCGCGCCAGGCAGGTCGACCTGGGCCACGACGGCGCCGACGTGGCGCTGCGGGTCGGCCGGATCGACCACCGGCTGCGCCCGCACCAGCTGCAGCCCGTGGCTGCTCTGGGTCAGGAACAGCGATGCAAGACCGGTCTTCCGCGCCTCCGGCACATCGTCCGACCGACCAAGCCACGCCAGCGGCTGATGGTTGCCGCCGTAGATGGTGACCGCGACGTCGGTGACGGCCACGGCGGCCGCCACCTGATCGAACAGCTGGCGCGTGGCAGCGGTGTCGCCACGCTCGGCACGGTCAACCGTTGCGGCATCGAGCGACACGCCCGGTGCCGCGCGATCCAACCGGCCGGTCAGCGCGGCGAACTCGCCTTCGACCTCGGCTCTGAGGCGAACATGCGATGCGTTCAGGTCACCGCCCAGCTGCGTCCGCTCGATGACCAGCCCGGCCACGGCAATCGCCGCCGCGGCGACCAAGCCGCCCAGGACAATCCGCACCGCCGCGCGCCTGACCAGCGCTGGAAAAGCCATCCGCACCGTCATTGTAGAATGTGAAGTCTGCTGAAGCTCTCCCTCAAACGCGGCGCCCTGGTTACCGCCGCGAACTGGCAGGTCGTGCTGGTCCAATTCGTCGCCGACACGCTGTTCAAGACCCTGCTGGCAGTGCCGATCGTCGGCGGCCTCGTTCTGGTCGCGCTCACGGTCGGCGGCAACCCGCTCGAATTGTTGCGCCTCGATGATCTGACGCAGACGGTGTCCACGATGGTCGGCGTGCTGCTGGCGCAGCCGTTTGCGCTGGCCGCATTCGTCGCGGCACTGGGCGTCGTCATGGTGGGTGGTTCGATCATGATGTTCGCGGTCAAGGCCGGCAGCGTCACGGTGCTGCTGGCCGGGGATCGAGCGGCCGGCGCCGTCGAAGTGCCGCCGCTACGATTCTCGGCGTTGCGCGAGGCCAACCAGGCGTCGCTCGAACGATTCAGCCAGGGCGTGCGGCGTCTGTTCTTCCGTTACCTGCGGCTGGGGATTGCGCTGACGGTGACCTACGGCATGATTGCCGGCGCCTACCTCGCGTTCATCTTTGGGCCGTCGATCGCGGCCGCGCTGGCGAACCCGATCGCGGTGACGCTCGTGTCGTTGCTGGTGTTGGTCTCGATCACGCTGGTGAATTTCGTCTACCTGTTGATGCAGATCGTGGTGGCGGCCGAGGACTGCGGGGTGCTCGCGGCAGTGCCACACGTGGCGCGGCTGGTGCGACGCCGCACCAAGGAACTGGGGCAGGCACTGGCCGCAATCCTGGCGCTGATGCTGATGGCGACCGGCGCGTCGATTCTGGCCACCGCCGCGCTCGGTCTGATCGCGTTTGTGCCGTTCGTGGGGCTCGCGGCGCTGCCGCTGCAGGTGTTTGCGTGGCTCGTCCGGGGCGTGGTGTTTCAGTATGTCGGCCTGACCGGAGTCGCGACCTACCTGCGCCTGCACTTTGCGCTGCAGCGTGCGGGCATTGCGGTGCACACGCCGCCGGACGGCCGGGTGACACGCGCCTGAGCCTCTCGAGGATCGCGTGCGGTGGATCTCGCCGCGCGGCGGCTTCTTCCTCTGGATCGGGATGCCGGGCGTCGACGACCGTGAGCTGTTCGATCGCGCACTGAAGGAGAAGGTGAGTGTCGTGCTGGGCAGCGCGTGCGTCGTCGACGGTATTCCGTTAGCTAAGGAACCGTCGGCAGTCCCGGCAATACCGACAGCGGCCCCGGCACCGGCTCGTATCGGCGGCCGAACCCCTGCAACTGTCCCTCGCGGCTGACGGTGATCAACTGCGGTTGCGTCTGCCGCACGCCACGACGCACATAGGGCTGCTGGCCGACTTCGCCGGCCGCGGTGGCGGTGACCGCCTGCTTGCCGGTCTCGGCATCGAAGCCGATGATCTTGTTCGAGACCAGAGGCATCAACAGCGCATCGGTCAGTGTGAGCGGCCCGCCGGCTGGCCGGGACTCGAGTTCGGCCTTCCACCGCAAGTTGCCGCTGCCGCGACCGACGGCGTTCAACATGTTGTCTCGCGACGCGAAATAGATGCGCTTCTCGTCGGCCGCCGGGATGCCGGCCAGGTCGCCGCCGAGACGCCGCGTCCATCGCTCTCGTCCGCGCCGCACGTCGACGCTGGTGAGGCGCTTGGCGGCGGTGCCGAAGACGACCTGCTCGTCGAGCGCGAGCAATCCCGCGATGGGCGCCGGCAGCTTGAGCTCCCAGACTGTTTCGCCGGTCGTCAACATCACGGAGACCAGGCGGTTGTCGGCGAGCGGAAGAAACAGCCGGTCGAGCGAGGGGCCGGGCCGACCGATGAGCGGCGCGCCGAGTTCACGCCGCCAGACGAGGTGCCCATCGGAGGCGCGAAACGCGGCGAGGTCGCCGGCCATGGTGGAAGCCAGCAGCCACCCCGTGTCGAAATACAGCGGTCCCGAAGCGCCGACCGGCAGCGTCGCGCGCCAGCGGGTCGCGCCGGTCGACGCGTCGCGCGCCTCGATCAGTGGGCCGGAGACGGTAAACACGAGGCCGCCGCCGATGGCCGGGGTGAACGCGCTCTCCGCTTCGAGTCGCCATCTGATCGTGCCGCGATCGAGATCGACAGCGACGAGATGGCCGCCCTTGAGCGGCACGTACGCCGTCGTGTCGTCGAAGCCCGGCGTCGTGGCCGGCGGCGTATCGACGTCGAAGGCCGTCACCCAGCGCGAGTCATAATCCGCCGGTTTGACCTCCACCGCTACCTGGATCAAGGCGAGCACAAGCGCGAAGCAGTGCGCCATCACGAGCTATAATAACGACTTACCGTCAAATCACCGTGGCTCACCAAACCATCCTAGTCCTGGATTTCGGTTCGCAGTTCACACAATTGATCGCCCGGCGGCTTCGCGAGCTGTCGGTCTACTGCGAAATCCTGCCGTTCGACACCACCGTGGCGGCGCTGAAGGCCAGGCAGCCCGTTGGCCTCATCCTGTCTGGTGGTCCGAGCAGCGTGGACGAGGACGGCGCGCCGCACTGCGACCGAGCCGTACTGGACCTTGGCGTGCCGACGCTCGGCGTCTGTTACGGCATGCAACTGATGACCCACATGCTGGGCGGCACGCTCGGCCGGTCGGCGCATCGTGAATTCGGCCATGCGCTGGTCCGCCGCGACCTGTCGGTGTCGTCGCGCATGTTGAATGGCATGCCGGAAGCACTGAAGGTCTGGGCCAGCCATGGCGATTTCGTGGCCGCCGCGCCGCCGGGCTTTGCGGTCGCCGCCAGCAGCAACAACGCGCCCGTCGCGGTGATGGAAGCGCCTGAGCGCGGCTACTACGCGCTGTTGTTTCATCCCGAGGTCGCGCACACCGATCGCGGCAAGGACCTGCTGCGCAACTTTGCGTTCGACGTGTGCGGATGCACCGGCGACTGGACGATCGCGTCGTTCATCGATGAAGCGACCGCGCGCATCACGGCGCAGGTCGGGGATGGACGCGTCGTGTGCGGGTTGTCGGGTGGCGTGGACTCCACGGTGGCCGCCTCGCTGATTCATCGCGCCGTCGGCGATCGTCTCCAGTGCATCTTCGTCGACAACGGCTTGTTGCGCCTGAACGAAGCCCGGCAGGTGGTCGAACGCTACCAGAAGCTGAAGCTGCCGGTCCACCACGTGGATGCCGGCAGCACGTTCCTCGATCGCCTTGCCGGGGTCACCGATCCCGAGCAGAAGCGCAAGATCATCGGCAAGACCTTCATTGACGTCTTCACCGACCAGGCAGCACGGCTCGGCGAATTCGACTTCCTGGCGCAAGGCACGCTCTACCCGGACGTCATCGAGTCGGTATCGGTGCGCGGGCCGTCGGCCACCATCAAGAGCCACCACAACGTCGGCGGCCTGCCGCAAGGGATGACCTTCAAGCTGGTCGAGCCGTTGCGCGAGCTGTTCAAGGATGAAGTGCGCGCCGTCGGGCGCGACCTCGGCATCGACAAGGCGTTCCTGGTCCGCCAGCCGTTCCCCGGGCCGGGACTCGCCGTGCGCATCCTCGGCGGCATCACGCGCGACAAGATTGCGCTGCTGCAGAAGGCGGACGCGATCGTCGCCGACGAAGTGCGCAACGCCGGCTGGTACGAGCGTATCTGGCAGAGTTTTGCCGTGCTGCTGCCGGTGCAGAGCGTCGGCGTGATGGGTGACGCGCGCACCTATGAGTTCACGGTGGCGGTGCGCGCGGTCGAGAGTCTTGACGGTATGACCGCCGACTGGGCGCGCCTGCCGCACGACCTGCTGGCGTCGATCTCCTCGCGGATCGTCAACGAGGTGCGCGGCATCAACCGCGTGGTCTACGACATTTCCTCGAAGCCTCCCTCAACCATCGAATGGGAATAGCTGGTCATGTCTAAAGAGTTCGTCCACCTGCATCTCCACACCGAGTTCTCGCTGCTCGATGGTGCATGCCGGATTGACGAGCTCCTCGATCAGGCGCAACAGTTGAAGATGCCGGCGCTGGCCGTCACCGAGCACGGCAACATGTTCTCGTCGGTGGTGTTTCATGATGCGGCGAGAAAGCGCGGCATCAATCCGATCCTCGGCTGCGAGGTGTACGTGGCGCCCGGCGACCGCCGCGACAAGAGCGGCACGCCGGGTGAGACCGCGAACCATCTCGTGCTGCTGGCCGAGAACGCGCAGGGCTTCAAGAACCTCATCAAGCTGGTGTCGTCGGGCTACACCGAGGGCTTCTATTACAAGCCCCGCATCGACAAAGCACTGCTCGCGCAGCACGCCGCGGGACTGATCGGTCTCAGCGGCTGCTTGAAGGGTGAGGTCGCCACCGCGCTTCGAACCGAGCAGGCGACGAAGGCGATGGCCGCCGCGGCGCAGTACCAGGATATTCTCGGCGCCGGCAACTTCTTTCTCGAAATGCAGTACCAGGGCATCGACGAGCAGCGCGTCGTCAACAACGGCCTGCTGCCGATTGCCCGCGACCTGAAGATGCCGCTGGTCGTGACCAACGACGTCCACTATCTGCGGCACGGCGACCACAAGCCGCACGACATCCTGTTGTGCATCGGCACCGGCAAGTCCGTGAACGACGCGAATCGCCTGAAGTACCACGGCGACCAGTTCTTCCTGAAGACCGCCGAGCAGATGGCGGAGGTGTTCGGCGACTACCCGGACGCGATCAAGAACACGCTGCTGATCGCCGAGCGCTGCAACG
Organism: Acidimicrobiia bacterium; assembly: GCA_016871275.1. GTDB lineage: Bacteria > Acidobacteriota > Vicinamibacteria > Vicinamibacterales > UBA2999 > 12-FULL-67-14b. Next base: position 113,045 of record VFZG01000001.1, read on the forward strand.
TGACCATCCCATCCGGGGAGAACCACCTGCCGAAGTTCGCGGTGCCAGCGGGCTTCGATCTCGACGGCTACTTCGAGCACGTCGTCCGGCACGGCTACGCGCAGCGCCTGGAGCGGCTGCGGCAACTCGACGCGGCAGGCCGGCTGCGCCACTCGATCAGCCAGTACGAAGAGCGACTGTCGTACGAAGTCGCGATGATCAAGAAGATGGGCTACCCCGGCTACTTCCTGATCGTCTGGGACTTCATCCGCTTCGCGCGCGAGCAGGGCATTCCGGTCGGACCTGGCCGCGGCTCGGCGGCCGGCAGCCTGGCGGCGTGGGCGCTGCGCATCACCGACGTCGACCCGCTCTACTACGACCTGATTTTCGAGCGCTTCCTGAACCCGGAGCGCGTGTCGCTGCCGGATATCGACGTCGACTTCTGTGAGCGCCGCCGCGGCGAAGTGATCGCCTACGTCACCGACAAGTACGGCCGCGAGAACGTGTCGCAAATCATCACCTTCGGCACGATGAAGGCCAAGGCGGTGATCCGCGACGTCGGCCGCGTCATGGACCTGCCGTACGCCGACGTCGATCGCATCGCCAAGCAGATTCCGCCGGCGCTCGACATGACGCTCGACAAGGCACTGGCCGAGAACCCGGCGCTGCGCGAGATGGCCAGGACCGACTCGCGCGTCAACGACGTCCTCGAAATGGGCAAGCGCCTCGAAGGCGTGTCGCGCAACGCCGGCGTGCATGCGGCCGGCGTGGTCATTGCCCCCGGCCCGATCAGCGACTACGCGCCGCTCTTCCGGAGCAACCGCGACGAAATCACCACCCAGTGGGCGATGAAGGAAGTCGAGCGTGTCGGCCTCCTGAAGATGGACTTCCTGGGCTTGAGCACGCTGACGCTGATCCGGGACGCGCTGTCCGAGATCAAACGCACCGAGCACGTCGACCTCGACATCGACAACCTGCCGCTCGACGACGCCAGGACCTACCAGTTGTTCGTCGACGGCCAGACCTACGGCATCTTCCAGTTCGAGAGCTCGGGTATGCGCGAGATCCTGCGCCGCGCCAAGCCGCAGCGCCTGGAAGACCTGATCGCGATGAACGCGCTCTACCGCCCCGGCCCGCTCAAGGGCGGCATGGTCGACGACTACATCAACCGCAAGGCGGGCCGCAGCGAGGTGAAATACGAGCTCGCGTCGCTCGAGCCGATCCTCGCCGATACCTACGGCGTCATTGCCTACCAGGAACAGGTCATGCGAATGGCCTCGGTGCTGGCGGGCTTCACGATGGGCCAGTCCGACGTGCTGCGCAAGGCCATGGGCAAGAAGGATCCCAAGGTCATGGCGAAGCAGCGCGAAGCGTTCATGGCGGGCGCGCGGGCCAAGGGCGTCGGCGAGAAGAAGGCCAGCAAGATCTTCGAGTTGATGGAGTTCTTCGCCGGGTACGGCTTCAACAAGTCGCACTCGACCGCCTACGCGTTCCTGGCCTACCAGACCGCCTACCTCAAGGCGAATTATCCGAAGCACTTTGCCGCGGCACTGCTCACCACCGAGGCAGCCAACACCGACAAGCTCGCGGTCTACATCGCCGAGTCTCGGGAGCGCGGCATTGCCGTGTTGCCGCCCGACATCAACCAGAGCCAGCTGCACTTCACGGTCGTGCCGGAAGGCGTGCGGTTCGGCCTGACGGCGATCAAAGGCCTGGGTGAAGGCGCCATCAAGGCGATTATCGAGGTGCGCGAACGCACCGGCCGCGTCACGTCGCTCCATCAGCTGTGCGAGGAGCTCGATCTGCGCGTCGTCAACAAGAAGGTGCTCGAAGCGCTGGTCAAGTCCGGGGCCTGCGACGGCCTCGTGCCAACCGGCGTGGGTTTGCCGGCCGGTCGGGCCAAGCTGTTCGGCACGGTCGACAGTGCCATCGAACACGGCCACCGCACGCAACGGGATCGCGAGCTGGGGCAGTCCGACCTGTTCGGCGGCGGCGAACAGGGCAGCAGCCTCGCCATCATCCGCCTGCCGGATTCACCGCCGTGGACCGAGATGGAATTGCTGGCGCACGAAAAGGATGCGCTCGGTCTGTACCTGAGCGGACACCCGATCGATCGACACGCCGACAACCTGCGGGCGTTCGGCGCCAAGACCGTCGGGGACCTGACGATGACCGAGATTCCCCAAGGCTCGGATGGATCACCGGGCCGGCTGATCATCGAAGACCTCTACGTCGGCGGCATCGTGTCCGGCTTCCGCGGCTTGAAGACCAAGAAAGGCGATCCGATGTGCGTATTCACGCTCGAGGATCACCAGGGCGCCGTCGAGGTGGTGGTGTTCCCCGACCTGTTCGGCAAGCACCGCGCCTTGATTGAGAACGGCGCGCTGCTGCTGGTGCGCGGCAAGTTCGAGCGCGATGACGAGAATTCGCGTTTTCAATGCGCCGACATCCTGCCGCTCTCCGCGCTCAGGGAGCGCTTGTCCCGCGGCGTCCGGATTCGATTGAAGGGCGGCTGCCCGCGTGAGACGATTGAGTCGCTATGGGAAGTGATGACCCGTCACCGTGGCGACCGCCCGGTGGCCGTTGAAGTGGAACTCAACCGGGGCCCCTACGGTGCGGACTCGGCGTCGTGGGGTGGAAACGGCGGATCGCGCCACGTGATTGTCCGGGCCGAGGTCACCCACTCGATCCGCGTCAGAACGTCGGAGCAGTTCGTATCGGATGTGGAAAGGCTGTGTGGAATAGGGTCGGTGACGATTCACTCATGACCCCTGATCCCTGCCCCTGAACCCCGATCCCTGATCGCTGAGATCCCCGATGCCCGATCTCCTAGATTTCGAGGAACCGATTGGCGAGCTGCTGAAGGAAATCGAAGCGCTCGCCATCCTCGCGCCGAGCGAAGAGCGCGATCGCGAGATGGCGCGGCTCGAGAGCCGCGTCAACGCCATGCGCGGCGAGCTCTACCAGAACCTGACCCCCTGGCAGCGCGTGCAGGTGGCCCGTCATCCGTCCCGGCCGACCACGCTCGACTACGTCGAGCGGCTGTTCACCGACTTCGTGGAGCTGCACGGCGATCGCCGCTTTGCCGACGACCACGCCATCGTCACCGGTACCGCGGCGCATCACGGTCAGCCGGTGCTGATCGTCGGCCACCAGAAAGGCAGCGACACCAAGCAGAAGATCTATCGCAACTTCGGCTACGCGCGTCCCGACGGCTATCGCAAGGCGATGCGGACGATGGCGATGGCGCAGAAGTTCGGGCGGCCGATCATCTGCTTCGTCGACACGCCGGCGGCATATCCGGGCGTCGAGTCGGAGGAGCGCGGCGTGGCCGAGGCGATCGCGCTCAACCTGCGGGAAATGATGATGCTCGAAGTGCCGGTGATCGTGCTGGTGCATGGCGAAGGCGGCAGCGGCGGCGCCCTTGGCATTGCCGTCGGCGATCGCATCCTGATGCACGAGTTCGCGATCTATAGCGTGATTCCCCCGGAGGGATGCGCGTCGATCCTGTGGCGGGATCCGAACAAGAAGGTCGAGGCGGCCACGGCGCTCAAGATCACCGCGCCCGACCTGCTGGCGCTCGGCATCATCGACGAGATCGTCAACGAGCCGGTCGGCGGGGCGCATACCGATCCCGCACAGGCAGCGACGCTGTTGGACGTCGCGCTGACCCGGGCGCTGGCGGAGGTGTCGGGCCTGTCCGTCGAGGGACGCCTCAACGCGCGCTACGACAAGTTCCGCCAGATGGGCTCGGTGGGAATCATCGAAAGTGAGCGGTGAGAAGTCTCACTGCTGCTTCATTCTCATGCCAGTTCCGCCCATCTGGAACACCAAGCCGCACGATGCAGCGGCCGCCGTCGCTCTGGCCAACGAGCTGAAGGTGTCGGCGGTCACGGCGCGCCTGCTGGCGATCCGCGGCCTCACCGATCCCGACGCAGCGTCACGCTTCCTCAATCCCTCGCTCGATCAGCTGTTCGATCCGTCCCGGCTTGTCGATCTGGATCGCGCTGCCGATCGCCTGATGGCCGCCATCGCCAGTCGCGAGCGGATCGCCGTGCACGGCGACTATGACGTCGACGGCATTACCTCGACCGTGATGCTGCGCCGCGCCATCGAGTTGCTGGGCGGCCACGTCGGACACTTCATTCCCGAGCGGCTGACCGACGGCTACGGCCTGCAGCCGAACACGATCGAGCGCCTCCACGCTGAGGGCGTCACGCTGATCGTGTCAGTCGACTGCGGCATTCGTGCGCCTGAGGCGGCCAGGCGGGCGCGTGAGCTCGGTGTCGACCTCATCATTACCGACCATCACGAGCCGGATGCCGCGCTTCCGGACGCATGCGCCGTGGTGAATCCCAAGCGGCACGACTGCACCTATCCGGACAAGAACCTCGCCGGGGTCGGCGTCGCACTGAAGCTCGTGCAGGCGATGTGCGGCAGGGCGGGCAAGTCGAGCTGGCTGCCGGCATTCGTGAAGATCGCGTCAATCGGTACGCTCGCCGACGTGGTGCCGCTGGTGGGCGAGAATCGCGTGATCGCCAAGCTCGGGCTGCAAATGCTCACCAAGGGGCCGCACAAGGTCGGCTTGCGGACGCTGCTGGAGGCCGCCGGCCTCAACGGCAAGACGATCGACAGCTACCACATCGGCTTCATGGTGGCGCCACGCATCAACGCCGCCGGACGCATGAGCACACCGGACATCGCCACGCGGCTGTTGCTGGCCTCGGATGAGGCCATGGCCGACGAAGCCAGGGCGCTCGCCGAACAGCTCGAGGCCGAGAACACCCGCCGCCGGCAGGAAGACCAGGACATTCTGGCCAAGGCCAAGAAGATCGTCGAGACCGACCCCGAGGTCGGCGCGCACAGCGTGCTGGTCGTCGCCGGGGAAGGATGGCACCGCGGCGTGATTGGCATTGTCGCGTCGAAGCTCGTCGATGCGTTTTACCGCCCGGCGATCGTGCTGTCGGTCGATGGCGACGTCGCCCACGGGTCGTGCCGGAGCATCGCGGGCTTCGACATGCTCGGGTGCCTCGAGTCGTGTGCGCCGCTCATGCAGCGGTTCGGCGGACACAAGGCCGCGGCCGGCCTGCAACTCGACGCGTCGCGGATCCGCGAATTCCGGCTGGCCGTCAACCAGCACGCTGCAGGGTGCCTGGGGCCGGACGACCTGCGGCCGCGGCTGTGGCTCGACGGGCCGCTGGCGTTCACGGATCTGAACGAGCAGGTCATGTCGGAGTTTAGGCGCCTGGCGCCGTTCGGTCCCGGCAACCCGAGGCCGAAGTTCCACACCAGCCCGGTGTCGATCGTCGACGGTCCGCGGCTGCTGAAGGATCGCCACTTGAAGATGACGATGAAGCAGAATGGTCGCATCCTGCGCGCCATTCAGTGGAACGCTGCCGAACACCACGAGCGCCTGACCGCGATGAAGGATGCCGTCGAGATTGCCTACACCGTCGAAGAGAACGAGTACCAGGGCGACAAATACGTCGAGCTGAGGCTCGAGGATTTCCGGCAGGCCACCGAATAGGCCCAGCGGGCAGCAGGTCACAGGCAGCTCACATCGCGATGCTCAGCGCGCTCAGTGAAAGGAACGTCGTCGTCGAACGAATCGTCTCACCAGTCCAGGTCGTGCAGATCGCCAAGTCGTACGATGCCGCCGTCACCAGCGCGTCGCCGGAGGACATCGTGATCGGCGGCGACACCACGCGCGTCGTGGACTTCGTCAATCGTGACCCGATTTCGATCTGATCTACGTCTTCCCGGCGTTGCTCGATGCCTGCCGGCAGGTTATCGGCTCTGAATTCAGGCTCAGTTCCGACCACGCACGCGCGCTCCAGCCGCAGACCAACGCCGGCGACTGGCACGTGGACGTGCAACGCGGCTCCAAAGACTTTCCGCTTGTCGGCTTCATCTTCATGATCGACGCGTTTACCCAGGACGATAGCGCCACGCGGTTGGTCCCCGGCACGCACCGATGGCGGAAGACGCCGCAGGATTCGATGCAGGACTGCCGGGCCGACGTCGAGGGCCAGCAGCTCGCGTACGGCCCGGCCGGGTCCTTGCTGATCTTCAACGGGTCTGTGTGGGACGGCCACGGTGCCAACCGCACCAATCGTCCCCGACGATCGCTGCAGGGCGCCTTCATTCCGTCAGGCGGGCAGGCCGCGACCGACTTCACATCGCGAATGACCCCGGAGACGCGCAGGCGTCTGGGACCAGCGGCGCAATCAGTGCTCGGCCTCTCGGACCAAGCTGCCACGGAGACACGGAGGGCACGGAGCCTCTCACCCGGACAATCCATAGTGGCTCGGTGCCCTCCGTGCCTCCGTGGCGCATGCGTTATTGGTACAATCAGAGTGGATGGCCCAATGGCAACGGCACGCGCGTGCGGCACTGGCGATCATCGCCGTGGGAGTGGCCGGTACGGTTGCGTACACCATGCGTCCGCGCGAACAAGCGGTCGCGCCACCCCGCGTCGATCGCTTCGATCCCGCCTCGAAGTTTGAAGTCCAGGGCGGCGACGCCATCCAGCTCAAGGGCAAGGACCAGGACCTCCGCATCGAGTTCAAAGTCCAGACCACCAACCAGGACGGCGAAGCCGTGCTGCGCGGCGCCAGGATCATGGCCAACAACCGGGGCGGGCACAACTACGTGGTCACCGGTGATCAGGCGTTCATCGGCAAGGAGAACGCCTCGTTCGAGGTTCGGGGCAACGTCAGGCTCGAAACCGACGACGGCCTGGTCGCGACCAGCCAGCAGGCCACCTATACCGAGGCCGAGAAGATCGTCCGCATCCCTGGCGAGGTGAAGTTCAATCAAGGCCGCATGAGCGGCTCCGGCGTCGGCTTCACCTTCGACCAGCAAAAGGACGTGATGTGGATTCTCGACAAGGCGGACGTCACGTTCGCGGCCGAGCAGGACCTCGAAGCGATGTCTTTCACGTCCGGCAGCTTCGGTTATGCCCGCCGCGACCGCTATATGCGGTTTGAGCAGGTCATGCACATGGAGCGAGAGGGCCAGGTGATCGACGCCGACTCATCCATGGTCCGGCTGTTCCCGGATCGGGATGAACCCGACTACGTCGAACTGCGTAACGGCTCGCGCGTCACCGGCAGCCCCGGCGCCAGCGCCCTGAGGTCGATGACCGCCCGCGACATCAACCTCGATTACATGGAAGACGGCACGACGCTGCAGCACGCCACGCTTGCCGGCAACGCCGAGATCCAGGTTGCCAGCCGTGCCGGCACTGGGCTGCAGACCCTGGCCGGCGACTTCATGGACATCGGCATGCGGGCCGACGGCAGCCTCAACTTCCTGTCAACGCGCGAGCGTGTCGTGGTTACGCTGCCTGCCACGAAAGACACCGCGGCCCGCACCATCCGCTCCAACGCGCTGGTCGCCACCGGCAACGCCAACGGCATTCGCGAGATGAAGTTCTCCGAAGGCATCGAGTACCGCGAGCCCGGTCCCAAGGGCCAGGCCGGCCGCATCGTCAGAGCGCGCAGCCTCGAGGCGGGGCTGGATGCCGCCGCCGGTACCCTGACCGAAGCGAAGTTTATCGGCAATGTCGACTTCAGGGACGGCGCGCTGCAGGCCACCAGCAGCGAGTCGCGCTACGCAGTGCAGGAGGGCACCCTCTGGCTCTACGGCGCCGCGCCGCTGCCGCATGTTGAGAGCGAATCGCTCACGATCGACGCCGCCACGATCGACGTAACCCTCAACCCGCGCCGGATGGTGGCCAAAGGCCAGGTCAGCAGCACGCTGTTGCCGCCGAAGACGCCTGCGCCCGGAACCGCGCCGACCCGGCGGCCCGCCCTGCTGTCCGGACAGGAGCCCGTCATCGTCGTCAGTGACGAGTTCACCTACGACGAAACCAGCCGTATGGCCGAATACAAAGGGAACAAAGGGCAATCACGACTGGTCCAAGGGCAAACGACCATCAGCGCATCCAACCTGACGCTGGATGAATCGAGGGGTGACCTGACGGCCACCGGGAAAGTGGTGACCAACCTGGCAATCACCAGCCCCGAACCGGTCGCGGGCGGCAAGCCAAGGCCGATGATTGCGCGGGCCGAGACCTTCACCTATTCCGACCAGACGCGCGTGGCGACCTATACGACAGCGGCGCAACTCGACGGCGATCAGGGCAACCTCACAGCGGCCACCCTGGAACTACGGCTCGCCAAGTCGGAGAACAGTCTGGAGAAGCTGGAAGCAAACACCACCGTCACGGCGATCGTCGATCGCCGCACGGTCAGGGGCACGCGATTGGTCTACACACAAGCCGAGGACAAGTATGTCGTCAGCGGCGCGCCCGTGACGATGGTCGACGCCGACTGCAAGGAGAGCAGCGGCAAGACGTTGACGTTCTGGAAGGCGTCCGATAGAGTCCACATCGACGGCAACAACGAAGTCCGCACTCAGACGAAAGGCGGCGGCACCTGCGTGCCGCCGCCTCCGAAATGATGCACTCGACCCTCCAGACGCACGAACTTACCAAGTCGTATAGCGGCCGCACCGTCGTTCGGGGCGTCAGCCTCGAAGTCAGGTCCGGTGACGTCGTCGGCCTGCTGGGCCCCAACGGCGCCGGCAAGACCACCATCTTTTACATGGCGGTCGGACTGACCGCGCCGGACGCTGGGCGTGTGACGCTTGACGGCGTCGACCTGACGGACGACCCGATGTATGTGCGCGCGCGTCAGGGCATCGGCTACCTGCCGCAGGAGCCGTCGATCTTTCGCGGCCTGACGGTCGAGCAGAACATCATGGCGATCCTCGAGACGCTGGATCTCAATGCGTCGGAACGCCGCGCGCGCGTGCGCGGACTGCTCGCCGAACTCGGGTTGACGCCGCTGGCGTCGGCGGCCGCCTACACCTTGTCGGGCGGGGAGCGCCGCCGCGCCGAGATCACCCGCGCCCTGGTGATGAATCCGCGCTTCATGCTGCTCGACGAGCCGTTCGCCGGCATTGATCCGATCGCGGTCTCGGACATTCAGAAGATCATCTTCCATCTCAAGGAACGCGGTATCGGCATCCTGATCACCGACCACAACGTGCTGCAGACCTTGAAGATTACCGATCGCGCCTACATCGTCACTGATGGGGCCATCTTCAGGAGCGGGACCCCCGCCGAACTGGCCGCAGACGAAGAAGTCAGGCGGATTTACCTCGGGACTGATTTCCGGCTGGACTAAGATTGCAGCTGGCCATGGCAATCCAGCAGAAGCTGCAGGCGAAGCTTGCCCAGAAGCTGATCCTGACCCCGTCACTTCAGCAGGCGATCAAGCTCCTGCCGATGTCGACCTTGGAGCTGGCGGACCTGCTCACCCAGGAAGTGGTCGAGAATCCGCTGCTGGAAGAGGTGCCGACGGAAGAGCTCGCCGCGGTGGAGCAGACGCCGCAGGAGAAGGAGGGCGGCGAGGACAAGACCGATTCGTGGGACGACGCCGATTACGAGTATTTCTTTGGCGACTACCTGGACGACGGCTACCGGCCGCGCGCGCCGCAGGAAGTCAAAGAACTGCCGCCCATCGAGAACACGCTCTCGACCAGCTCGTCCCTCACCGATCACCTGGAGTGGCAGCTGTCACTGCAGACCACCGACGAGACCATTCGCGAAATCGGCGAGGCGATTGTCGGCAACCTCGATGACGACGGCTACCTCGTCGCATCGGTGGACGAGATCGCGTCAATGGGTCCGTTTCCGGCCGAGAAGGTCGACGCGGCCCTGCGGCTGATCCAGAGCTTCGATCCGATCGGTGTCGCCGCGCGTGACCTGCAGGAATGCCTCACGCTGCAGATCAAGCACCTGCACCTCGACGGCACGCCGACGGACAGGATCGTCAACGAGCATCTGCGCCTGCTGCACAACCACCAGATGCCGGAACTGGCCCGCCGGCTCGGACTGACGATCGAAGAGCTGAAGAGCCACGTTGAGATCATTCAACATCTCGATCCGAAGCCGGGCAGCCGCTTCAACCGGCAGCCGTCGCAGTACGTGATTCCCGACGTCTACATCATCAAGGTCGAGGATCAGTACGTCGCGGTGCTGAACGAAGACGGTCTGCCGCAGCTGCGCATCAGTCCGACCTACCGCCGCCTGCTCGACAAGGGCGCCGCGGAGAACACCGACGAGACCCGCGCCTACGTGAAGGACAAGTTCCGCTCGGCGCTGTGGCTGATCAAGTCGGTGGAGCAGCGGCAAAGGACGATTCACAAGGTCGCGACCAGCATCTGCACCTTCCAGCGCGACTTCCTCGATCACGGCATCGAACACCTTCGCCCGCTGGTGTTGCGCGACGTGGCCAACGACATCGGCATGCACGAGTCGACGGTCAGCCGGGTGGTGACGAACAAGTACATGCACACGCCGCAGGGCGTGTTCGAGATGAAGTACTTCTTCCACAGCGGCATCAGCAGTTCCTACGGCGATGCGGTGTCATCGGTGACCATCAAGAACCGCATCAAGAAGATCATCGAGGGCGAGGATCACAAGAAGCCGCTCAGCGACTCGAAAATCGTCAGCATTCTCCAGCGCGAAGGCCTGAGGCTGGCGCGGCGCACGATTGCGAAGTACCGGGAAGAGCTGAAGATTCCGACGTCCAACCAACGAAAGGTCTTATTCTAAGAGCATGACTCCGGCCGTGACGGTTCGCGGGCTGCTCGACGCCCGGCCCGAATCGGTTGGCCTGTCGATCGAGCTGCTCGCCGGCGCCCGCGGACTTCAGCGCCAGATTACCAGTCCCTACATCCAGAAGACCGGGCTGGCGCTGGCCGGCTTCCACGAATACCTGCAGGCCGGCCGCATCCTGCTGTTTGGCGACAGCGAGGTCCGCTTCCTCGAGAGTCTGGACCGCCAGACCCGGACCGACGCCCTGGCCAGGTGCTTCGGCGAAGATTTGCCGTGCCTGCTGGTGACCGGCGGCGCCGACCTGGTGCCGGAAGTGGCGCTCGAAGGGGAGCGTGCCGGCGTGCCGGTGCTCCGCACGCCGGTCCCGACCGCCGCCGCGATTGGCAAGCTGACGGCGATGCTCGAGGATCGCCTCGCGCACCGCCAGATCATCCATGGCGTGCTGGTCGACATTCTCGGCCTCGGCGTGCTGATTGTCGGCGACAGCGGCATCGGCAAGAGCGAGTGCGCGCTCGACCTCGTGGTGCGCGGCCACCGCCTGGTGGCCGACGACACGGTCGAAGTCCGGCGCCGTTCGGAATCGATCGTCATCGGCGCCTGCCCGGAGCTGACGCGACATCACATGGAGGTGCGCGGCCTCGGCCTGATCAACATCCGCGACCTGTTCGGCATCGCGTCGACACGGACGTCGAAGCGCGTTGAACTGGTCGTGCAGCTCGATCGATGGGATCCGGACCGGGAATACGATCGTCTCGGCCTGGATGAAGCCGCCTTCGACGTGATCGGCCTCAGGGTGCCGCTGATCCGGATGCCGGTCGCGCCGGGACGGAACCTCGCCATCCTCGTGGAGGTGGCGGCGCGCAACCAGCTGCTGCGGATGCGCGGCATCAACGCCGCTCGTGCACTGGTGGCCCGCCTCGATGCGTCGCTCGAGCGGAACGCGCCACTCGCGCCTCCGCACGGCGCGACCTTCGGTCGCGAAGGCGGGGAGGAAGACGAGGAGCTGGCGTGAGCAGGCCTCGCCGGGACGCCAGCTGGGCGCGCTTCATCGTCCTCACGGGTCTATCCGGATCCGGCAAGTCGCAGGCGATTCGCGCGCTCGAGGATCTCGGCTACTACTGCGTGGACAACCTGCCGGTGTCATTGCTGCCCGTGATGGCTGAACTCGCCGAGCGCCAGATCGAACACCAACGCGTCGCGGTGGTGATGGACATCCGCGAGCCTCGGTTTGTCAGCCACTTCCCGCGTGTCTACCGCAAGCTCAGGACCAACCGTCACCTGACGCAGCGCTTGATCTTCCTCGAGGCCGGGCACGCCGAACTGGTGCGGCGCTTCAGCGAGACTCGGCGGCCGCACCCGCTGGCCGCGGACCGGCCGATCACCGAGGGCCTTGCCGAAGAGCGGGCGTCGCTGCGACCGATCCGCGCAATGGCCGACAAGGTGATCGACACTTCGAAGCTGAACGTGCACGAGCTGCGGCAGCGGTTGCGCGAGCTCGTCAGCGGCCGCAAGCAGGCCTCACGGCTGGTATTGACGATTCTCAGTTTCGGGTTTCAGCATGGCCCGCCCGCCGAGGCCGACCTCATGTTCGACGTCAGGTTCCTGAAGAACCCCCACTGGGTGCCGACACTGCGCCCGCTGACCGGCAAGGATCCTGCGGTCGCCGCCTACCTCCGCCGTCAGCCCACGGCCCGCACGGCGATCAAGAAGCTGGCGTCGATGCTCAAGTGGCTGGTACCGTTGTTCGTGCAGGAGGGCAAGAGCTACCTGACCGTCGCCATCGGCTGCACCGGCGGCAGGCATCGCTCGGTCTACGTGGCCGAAGCGTTGAAGCGCGAGTTGTCCGACCTCAAGGGTCTGGCCATCAAGCTGTCGCACCGCGACCTGGTGAAGGCACGATGATCGGCGTCGTGGTCGTGACGCACGGACAACTGGCGACCGAGCTCGTCAACGCCGCCGAAACCATCGTCGGAGACCTGCCGCACTTCCTGGCGGTGTCGATCGGCTGGCACGAAGACGTGCAGGACGCGCGCGAAGCGATCGCCGCGGCGATCGAGAAGGTGCGCCAGCCCGGCGGCGTCCTGCTGGCCACCGACATGTTCGGCGGCACGCCGTCGAACCTCGGCATCACCTTCCTGGAGCAGCACAAGGTCGAGATCATCACCGGCGTGAACCTGCCGATGCTGATCAAGGCGGTCAGCGTCAAGGATGATGCGTCGCTGACCGAGATTGCTCGCTCGCTGCGCGAGCATGGCCGCAACGCAATTTGGGTCGCATCGGATCTGCTGGGGGGCGGTCCGTCGACGGACTCAGGGCCGTCCCGAGCGGAGTCGCGGGACGGGACGGAGCCGCAGACGTGACGAGTCAGGCAGTCGTCATCCGCAACCGGCTCGGCCTGCACGCGCGCGCGGCCACCAAGTTCGTCCACACCGCCACGCGCTATAGGTCGCAGATTCGCATCAGCCGTGACGGCCGGACCATGGATGGCAAGAGCATCATGGGCATCCTGTTGCTGGCGGCGGGAGCGGGCACCACCGTGATCATCACCGCCGACGGCACCGACGAAGCCGACGCCATCGATGCGTTGAGCCGCCTGGTGAACGGCGGCTTCGGAGAAGAGTCGTGGAGCGCTTGACGGGCATTGGCGTCTCGGCAGGTGCCGCCGTCGGGCGCGCCGTCATCTTGACGCAGCGCACCGAGGTGATGCGGTTCCCGATCCCGCCCGATCGCGTAGACCGCGAGGTGCAGGCGCTGCAGGTTGCGCGCGCCGAATCGCGACGGCAACTGCAGGGCATCAGCACCCGGGTCGCGCACGGCAAGGGCAGCGAGCTCGCCGCGCTGTTCGACGCGCAGATTCTGATGCTCGACGACCTGATGCTGGTCGGTCGCGCCGAGGAAATCATCCGCATCGAGCGCGTCAACGCCGACTGGGCCGTGCATCGCGCCTACGAAAGTCTGTACCAGATGTTCTCCGTCATGGATGACCCCTACCTCCGCGAGCGCGAGCATGATGTGGCGGACGTCGCGGGCCGCTTGCGGATGAACCTGCGCCACGGCGCGCGCGGCCCCCGCGAGCTGTTGAGCCAGATCGACGGCCCGTCGATCCTGATCGCGGATGAACTCACCGCCTCCGTGGCCGCACAGCTCGACTGGTCGCGCGTGCAGGGCTTCGCGACCGACGCCGGCAGCCGCACCTACCACACGGCGATTCTGGCGCGCTCACTGAACGTGCCGGCCATTGTCGGCCTGCACGACGCGTCGGTGCGGATCAGCGCCGGCACGCCGGTGGTGCTCGACGGCACGACGGGGGAGCTGGCCGTGGGACCGCCGCCGGACGTGATCGAGGAGGCACAGCGTCGTGCGGCCCGGCCGAAACGCCGCAGCGCGACCACCGTCGAGGCTGGCCCGGTGTCGACGCGCGACGGCGTGCGCGTACGGCTCGAAGCCAATGTCGAGCTGCTCGAAGACCTCGACTACCTCGATGAATATGGCGCTGAAGGCGTCGGGTTGTATCGCTCGGAGTTCATGCTGTCGGGCCGCGCCCTCGAAGGCGTCACCGAGGACGAGCAGTACTCGATGTATCGCAACCTGATCGAACAGGTCGCGCCTCGCCCGGTGACGATTCGGACCTTCGATCTCGACGAGCGGCAGATGAGCCGCGAATTGCAGCAGCGGCGCCGCCGCACGCGGCCTGGCCTGCGCGGCCTGCGGCTCGGTCTGGCCAATCCCGGCCTGTTGCGCACCCAGTTGCGCGCGCTGGTCCGCGCCTCGGCCCACGGGCCGCTTCGCATCATGTTCCCCTTCGTGACCGCCGTCGAAGAAGTGCGGCAGGCGAGGGCAATCCTCACCGAGGTCGAGCACGAGCTCGGTCCGGTGGCGTCGGGCTTCAGCCGAGCGGCGGCGCGCATCAAGGTCGGCGCGATGATCGAGATCCCGTCAGCGGCACTGGCCGCCGACCTGCTCGCGCCGGACGTGGACTTCTTCACCATCGGCACCAACGACCTGATCCAGTACTGCCTGGCCGTCGATCGTACCGACGATCGCGTGTCAGACCTCTACGAGCCGCTGCATCCCGCAATGCTGCGATTGATCCGCCTGGTGCGGAAGGCAGCCACCCGCCACCGTATTCCGGTGTCGTTGTGCGGCGAAATGGCGTCCGACCCCGCGCTGGTTGGCCTGCTGGTCGGACTGGGCCTGACCGACTTCAGCATGACGCCGGGCGCGATTCCGATCGTCCGCCAGGTCGTGCACGACCTCAGCGCACATGAAGCGCGCCGGCTGGCCGGGCGTGCGCTGCGGCTCGCCACCGCGGCTGAAATCGAGCAGTATCTATTCGACGCGCTGGCCGCGTCCGCCATTCAAAGGAGTCCGTCGTCGTGAACGTAGATTCGAAGCAGCCGCTTCACCGCGTCGAAAAACCCTGGGGCTACGAAGTGTGGTGGGCGCGCACCGATCGCTACGTCGGCAAGCAGATTCACATCAACAAGGGGCAGGCGCTGAGCCTGCAGTACCACCACCAGAAGGACGAGACGATCTTCGTGTGGTCAGGGAAGATCCTGTTTGAGCGGGAAGTCGACGGCAAGCTGGTCGGCATGGAGATGGGGCCGGGCGACGCCGTTCATGTGACGCCCCCCACGATCCACCGCATGACCGCGATCGAGGATACGGATGTCCTTGAAGTGTCGACCCCGGAAACGGACGATGTGGTCCGCCTCCAGGATCGCTACGGGCGTGAAGGAACCTAGAACGGAATATCGTCGTCGGTGACGGGCGCGGCGTTGGACATCGGGTCCTGATAGCCGGCGCTGTCACCACGATCGGCCTCGCGGCCACCGCCGCGGCCGCCGCCGAGCAGCACAATCTTGTCGGCCTTCACCTCCGTGGTGTAGTGCTTCTGGCCGTCCTTGTCCCACTGACGGGTCTGGAGGCGTCCCTCGAGATAGATTTGCTTGCCCTTCACGAGGTAGGGCTGGAGCGAATCGGCCGCCTTGCCCCAGAGGACAATGCGGTGCCACTCGGTCTGTTCCTTCTTCTCGCCTTCGCGAGAGGTCCAGTTTTCGGTGGTGGCAATGCTGAAGCTCGCCACGGACTGACCACCCGGCGTGACGCGCACCTCGGCGTCTCGGCCGAGGTTGCCCACCAGGATTACCTTGTTCACGCTACCCATGTCACGTCACCTGTTCTTTCCCCGTGCCTCGAGCCAACCGGCCTGACACGTATTCGAGTGTTTTGCGGTCTGGGTGTGTTTGAAAAACGACGGATCACCAGATCACTAGATCACTACATCCCTGTGACAGGTGAGGTCCCGCTGTCGCGCGCCGGCGGGCAAGCCCGCTACTCTGGCTTGCCACGGTTGAGCCGGTCGAGCTGCTGCTTGGCCATCCGCGCCATGTCGTGGTCGGGATAGTTCTTCATCAACGTCTCGAACGATTCGCGCGCCCGGTCTGCTTGCCCCGTCGCGCTCAGCGCCATCCCCCGCTTGTAGTACGCGTCGGGCACCCGGTCACCCTTCGGATAATTCGCGATCACGCGATTATACGCATCGATGGCTTCCGCGAACTTCCCGTCCTGGTGATAGCACTCCCCGACGTACCACTGCGCGTCGTCGGCCAGGTCGGTTCGGGCGAAGTTGCGAAGATAGCTCCCAAAACCGTCGATGCACAGCGCCCACTGCCCGGAGGTGAAGTCCGCCATCGAGGTGCTGAACACGCGCTGCGGGCTCATGCCCGGGGCCAGCGGCTGTGATGGCGCAGCCGGGGCCGTCGCCCCGGCGTTCGGATCCGGAATCGCGCCCGGCGTCACCGGTGCGCCTGGATCGACCGGCACCGCCGGCGCCACCGGAAACTCCGGGATGGCCAGACGCAGCGCCTCGACTTCCTGTGACAATCCGGAGATCCGGACCGTGTTCTCGTCGATCCGCTCGCGGACCACCCGCAGATCGCTGCCGAACTGATCGACCGCCAGCTTCTGATCGGCGAACGATTTCCGCGTCGCCGCATTCTGTTCGTCAATGCGGCCGTTGATCGTTTTCAGCGCCGACGTCAGTTGCTCGATCGCCGCGGTGAGCTGCTGCTGCAGCAACTGCGTCTGCTCCTGCAGCATCCGCAAGTCAGCCATCATCTGCCGCTCGCGCTGCGACTGGGCTGAAGCCGGGCTGGCGCCGGCCAGCAAGACACCAAGCACGGCAAGCCGACAGCCCCAGGGCAGGAGCCGGTGTGTAATGTGCCTGCTCATACTCCCATCTTACTTTGCCGTGATCACGAAATGCGCCCGCCGGTTGTTGGCCCACGCGGCGTCATCGTGACCGGCGTCGAACGGGAATTCCTTGCCGTAGCTCACGGTCTTCACCCGGTCGGCGGCAATGCCCAGCGACACCAGGTAATTCCGGGCGGCGACCGCGCGCCGCTCGCCCAGCGCCAGGTTGTACTCGGCGGTGCCGCGCTCGTCGCAATGGCCTTCGATCGTGACCTGCATGTTCGGATACTTCCGCAGCACGGCAGCGTTGGCCTGGAGAATCTGCTGGCCCTCGCCGCTGACCTCCGCGCTGTCGAGCGCGAAGAACATCGGCTTCAGCGGGGAGTCGCGATTGAGGTCATCGATCGAGCGGCCGCTCAACTCGTCGGCGGGAATGGGCGGCACGCTGATCGGCTGCTCGGCAATCGGCTGCGGCGGTGCGGGCGGCTTCGGAGGGGGGCTGTTATCGGCTACGCTGGCCGGCGGCTGCGGGCGCGCCACCGGCGGCTTCGCCTTGCTCCCGCAGGCGGCCCCACCCATCGTCAGCAGCAGCACCATGACGACCAGCGCTCTGGAATCTCTTCTCATGACCCTTGTAACCCCCTATGCCCCTGGTCCCTATTGCGACCAATGGGGCGTCCAGTTGTTGCCGTCGCGGGTGATTTGCCGGAGGTTCCGCCCGTCGCGATCCACGGTGAAGATCTGGCTGCGGCCGGCTCGTGTCGACATGAACGCCAGGTGACGGCCGTTCGGCGACCACGCCGGACTCTCGTTCGTACCCTCGCCGAACGTGATCTGCCGGGTCTCGCCGGAGGCGATGTTGTAGATCTTGATATCGAAGCCCGGCCCGGTGCGCGCGGCGAACGCAATCTCGTTGTACGGCGCCGGCGACCAGGTGGCGCGATCGGCGTACGACTCGGACGTCAAGCGGCGCAGTCCGGAACCGTCGGCGTTCACCGTGTAAACCTGCGGTGTCCCGGACCTATCCGATGTAAACGCCAGCTGCGTTCCCGATGGCGACCACGTCGGCGTCGATTCGGTGGCCGCGTTGTTGGTCAGCCGGACGAGGTTGGAGCCGTCACGGTTGACGACATAGATCTCGGGGTTGCCGTCGCGGCTCGACATGAACGCGATCCGACTGCCATCGGGAGAGAACACCGGCAGGAAGTTCTGGCCCACGCCCTTGGTGGGGTTCTCCATCGTGCCCGCGAAAATATTCGAGATGAGCACATCCGGCAGTCCCGAGCGGTACGACGTGTAGGCAATCGAGCGCCCGTCGGGAGACCACGCCGGCGTGATGTTCAGCGTGCGGTTGATGGTGATGCGCCGCGGGTTCGCGCCGTCGTAGTCGGCGATGTACACCTCTTTGACTTCGCGCTTCTCGACCGTCGCAATCACGGCCTCGCGATTGCGATCCGACGAGAAGGCGAGTTTGGTGCGCGCCACGCCGCGCAGGTTGCGCTGCGACAGGTGGAGTTCGTCGGAAAAGGTGTGCGCGTACAGCCGGGGATTTGCGACCGACCCCGTGTATTCGCGGCCGAACACCGACTGGCGGGCCCGCACGCTGTAGAGCCGCAGCTCCACCCGCACGCCGCTGGCCGCGCGCTGCACGATGCCCGACACCACGCCATCGGCGCCAAGCTCGCGCCAGCGATCGAACGGCACCGTATCCATGCTGGCCGCCGATGGGATGGTCTTGTAGGTGTCGCGCGGGATCAGGTAGAACTCTCGCTCGTAGTTGAGGTCGTTCCACAGGACCTCGCCAATCACGCGCGCCGCGTCCTGTGTTTCCTGGTCGTTCGACAGCGCGATCAGATCCGGCACCGCCAGGCGCGTCTGGGCGCCGCCCTCACCCGTGAGGGTGACTTCCACCGCCGTACGCTGTGGCGGCGTCGGTTGCGTCGGAGAAGTCGGCTGCTGTCCGCCCGCGCGGCCGACGGCCGCTTCGGCGCGGTCACCCCGGAGCTCTTCCGGAGCAGACGGGGAGGCGATGGCCACGGCTGATGCCGCCACCATCAATCCAAGCACGGGCCAGCGAAGTCTGGTGGTCATCATGTCGTCTCAGCGCGTGTAATCAAAGTACAGGTGCACCGCCAGCACGGGCTCGCCATACGCGGCCGGCAGCGGCGGCAACTTCGACAGCAACAGGGCACGCCGCGCGAACTGGTCCATCGCCTCGTAGCCGCTCGACCGCTCGACCGTGATGTCGACAATGCGGCCGTCCTTCTGGATCACGAATCGCAGGTGCGTTCGGCCGGTGGCGCCGACCTGGTGGTTCCAATTCGACCGAATCACCGATGCCATCGTGGTCAGAAATTCCGGGCAACAGAAGTCCGACACCTCGAGATGGCCGCCGGCCCCGCCGCCGCCCGACGACAGGCCGAAGCCCATGCCCTTGGCGCCGGTCTCCGCGACACTCGTACCCTTCTGCACTTCGGCGCCCTTCGTCGGCCGCGCACTCCGTGGATCCGTGGCCTCGACCTTGGGCGGCGGAGTCTTCTTTGGCGGCGCCTTGGTGGGCACCACCATCTCGGGCACCTTCGCGGAAGGGGGACGTATTGGTTCCGGCTTCTTCACGTCGACCGGCACCGCTTCCTGGATCGTCCTGCCGCCAAGGGTGGACAGTCCGCCGTCATTCGGACCAATCGGACCACCGAGGCTGATCGTCATGATCGTTTCGGGCTGTTCGAACTCGGCGCCAAACCACCACGCCGGCAGGAACACCAATGCCGTAAGCATGGCCACGTGCGCCAGCGCCGACGCGCCGAGCATGGAGTTCAGGCGGTCGTTTTTCGGCGCACGCGCGACGATGACTTCGCTGACTGCGTCCATATCAGGCGATCGGGCGATCGGGCCATCGGGCCATCGGGCTACCAAGACATCCCGTGTTCATTGGCCGGCGCGGCGCTCTTGCGCCACGATCCCGATCTTTTCGACGCCGGCCTCCTTCAATCGGCCGAACACGTCCATCATTTCCTGCAGCATCACGGCGCCGTCACCCCGCAGGAACACCTGCTTGTCACTGCGCCCGTCGAGGGCCTGGCGCATGCGCTCGGCCAGCACCTCAATGGGAATGCCATCGTCGTCTATGTAGACGCGGCGATCCTGCCGGTAGGAGGTCGGGATCGTCACATACAACGGCTGGGTGTTGGTGAGCTTGTCGGCGCGGCGCGCCACCGGCAGGTTCACCTCGACGCCCTTTTGCAGCATCGGGGCCGCCACCATGAAGATGATGAGCAGCACCAGCATGACGTCGACCAGCGGGATGACGTTGATCTCCGAAAGCGACGTCGACACGCGGCGGGCGCGCTTACGGCCCGTGTTCGCGTCCGGCTGTGACATGACCTTAGGCAATGAGCGCTCCCTCGGGGCGTTCGGTGCCTGCTGTGGCCGGCATCAGGTGAAGTTCCTCTCCGCAATGTTCAGGAACTCGAGCGCAAAGTCGTCCATCTCCGAGGCGTAGCCCTTCACCTTCGAGGTGAAGTGGTTATAGAAGTAGACTGCCGGAATGGCCGCGAACAGTCCCAGGGCCGTGGCGATCAGCGCTTCCGCGATCGGAGTGCTCACGACCGCGAGGTCGGTCGAGCCCTGGGCGCCGATGTTCATGAAGGCGGTCATGATGCCCCACACCGTACCAAGCAGTCCGATGAAGGGCGTGATGCTCGCGGTCGTCGCCAGGAACGTCACGCGCTTCTCGAGCTTGTTCACCTCGATCGACGAGGCGCGCAGCAGCGCGCGATCGACCGCGGCCAGGCTCTTCAAGGTTGGACGCGGGGCAGGGGCCCCGGGACTGGCTGCCGCGGGTTGGGCGACCCGTAACTGGGCCGTCAGTTCGGCATAGCCGGCCTGGAACATCCCGACCAGCGGGCTGGACGCCAGCGACGGACACACCGCATGCACTTCGGAGAACTTCGCGCTCTTGCGGAAAACGTCGACGAAGGTGGAGGTGTGCTTCTCGATGCCCCGGAATGCCCACCATTTGTAGAGGACGATTCCCCACGAGATTATGGAGAACACGACCAGCAGTCCCATGATGAACTGCACGATCGGACTGGCTTCGAAAATCAGTTGAGCGAAATGCTGGGTATTTCCTTGAGCAGGCGGCATCCCTTACAGGCCTCCGAATTCAACTTCCATGGGGATGCGCTGCTGGGAGAGCGCGGTACCAGACCAACCGTAGCACGCCATGGGAAATTCTGTCAAAGTAATGATACGGCGAGAGTTCCCCGCTTCGCCAACGCTTCGGCGAGGCGGGCTCCCGGTCGAAGGTCATCCCCATGATTCGGTATCTGACCATCCGCAACCTCGCGGTCATCGAGTCGGTGGCCGTCGATTTTGAACACTCGTTCAATGCGCTGACCGGCGAGACCGGCGCAGGCAAGTCGATCCTGGTGGAGGCGGTCGGCCTGCTGCTTGGCGGACGCGCCACGCAAGATCTCATTCGGACCGGCGAAGACGTCGCCACGGTCGAAGCCGTTTTCGAAACCGAGGACGGCAGTGAATTGATCGTCCGACGGGAAATCACGTCGCAGGGGCGCAGCCGGGCCTTCATCAACGGCGCGCTCGCCACGGCGGCAGCGCTCAAGGACCTCTCGAATCGTCTCGTCGAGCTTCACGGTCAACACGAGCATCAGCAGCTTCTCGATCCCACCCAGCACCTGGCGCTCCTCGATGCATGGGCCGGGCTCGACGCGGCGGGCCAATCCGTGGCCGCGGCGTTTGCGGCCGTGCGCGGCCTTCGCGAGCAGCTCGATCGGTTGCGGATGGACGATCGCGAACGCGCCGCCCGGCTTGATCTGATCGAGTTCCAGTTGAACGAGTTGCAGAAGGCGAACTTGCAGGCTGGCGAGGACGATACGCTGACCGCCGAACGCCAGCTGCTGCGCAGCGCCGACACCATTCAACGGCTGTGTGGCGAGAGTTACACGGAGTTGTACGAGGGCGAGCAGGCGGCGCTAGTGGCGCTGGGGCGCATCTGGAAAAGGGTCGGAGAACTGGCGTCGATCGACCCGCGGTTTGCGCCCTACCTGGACGCACGCGACGGCATCAAGGCCCAACTCGAAGACCTGGCGTTCACGCTTCGGGACTTCGCCGACGGCATCGATGCCTCCCCCCAGCGGCTCCAGCATGTCGAAGACCGTCTCGCCCTGATCGAACGGCTCGAGCGAAAGCACGGTGGCACGCTTGAAGAGGCGATTGCCCGCCGCGACCGCCTGGCGGCGGAGCACACGGCGCTCACCGGTGGCCAGTCATCGGTGGCCGACATCGAGCAGCAGCTTGCCGCAGCCGGCGCCGCGTTCCTCAAGGCCGCACGGAGCTTGTCCGCCAGCCGCCACGCCGCGGCCCCGAAGTTCAGCCGGCAGATCGAGAGCGAGCTGGCCGAGCTGGCGATGGAGCGCACCACGTTCGAGGTCCGGCTGACGAGCGCCGAGGCGGAAGGGCAGTGGACCCAGGCGGGTATCGACACCGGCGAGTTCTTCCTGTCGCCGAACGTCGGCGAGGATGTCCGGCCGCTGGCCAGGATCGTCTCCGGCGGCGAGCTGTCGCGCCTCATGCTGGCGCTCAAGACGATTGCGGCCCTCGCGGCTGAGGCGTCGGCGCGGGCTGACGACCGCACCCACCAGAGGAGCTTTACCAAGACGCTGATTTTCGACGAGGTCGATGCCGGCATCGGCGGACGGGTGGCAACGGTGGTGGGGCAGAAGCTCGCCTCGCTGGGCGATCGCTTCCAGGTCCTGTGCATCACGCACCTGCCGCAGATCGCGGCGTGCGGCCAGACCCATTTCCTGATCGAGAAAACGATTCAGGGCCGCCGCACCCTCACGAGCGTGACGCGCCTGGACGCCGAGGCGCGCGTCGCCGAGCTGGCCCGCATGATGGGGGGCGCGGCGGCGGGGGAGAAGGCACTGGAGGGCGCCCGCGAACTGCTCGATAAGACGGGGGCGAAAGCGAAAGGCGAAAGGCGAAACCGGCCACCGAAGGCCCAGACGTCCCGGCAATGAAATACTTCATTGAAACCTACGGCTGCCAGATGAACGTGCACGACTCGGAGCGCATGGCAGGGCTCCTCGAGGCGAACGGCTACGACCGTACGGAGGTCGACACCGACGCCGACCTGGTGGTCATCAACACGTGTTCGGTCCGCGAACGGGCCGAAGACAAGCTCTACACGCGGCTCGGCGAGATTTCTGAAATGGGACGCCAGCTGGGCCGTGATCCGGTCGTCGCGGTGACCGGGTGCGTGGCGCAACAGGAAGGCGACAAGCTGATCGCCCGCTCGGCGGGCGTGGTGGACGTCGTGGTCGGCACGCAGCAGGTCAAGATGCTGCCGATGCTGGCCAGCGCGGCGATCGACCGCCAGCGCGAGGCCAACGGCCGGACCGGGCGGATGCCGCCGCCCCGGATTGCCATCGACAACCCGTATGAGGAGCCCTCGTTTCCGCTCGGCATCGTGCGCCGCGGCGACCCGGTCCGCGCCTACGTGACCATCATCGAGGGCTGCAACGATTTCTGCGCGTTCTGCGTGGTGCCGTACACGCGCGGACACGAGCGCATGCGCGCCAAGGCCGAGATCCTCGCCGACGCACGCGACGCCGCGGCCAGCGGCCGGCGCGAGGTCCAGCTGCTCGGCCAGATCGTCAACCATTACCAGGCCCCGGACGACCCCTCCTGCGATTTCCCGGCATTGCTCGAAGCGGTCCACGAAATTCCCGGCATCGATCGCATCCGCTTCGCCAGCCCGCACCCGCGCCACACCAGCGAGCGGGTCATCGCCGCGGTCCGCGACCTGCCGAAGGTCTGTAAACATCTGCATCTTCCCGTGCAATCCGGATCGTCGCGGGTCCTTGGATTGATGCGGCGGCGGCACACCCGCGAGCAGTACCTCGATCTCGTGGCACGAATCCGCGAGGCTATCCCGAAGGTGCAGCTATCGACCGATATGATCGTTGGCTTCCCAGGGGAGACGGACGCCGACTTCGAGGAGACGCTGACGCTCACCGCCGCAGTGGGATATCACAGCATGTTCTCCTTCAAGTACTCGGAGCGGCCGAACACGCTGGCGTCGAAACGGATGCCGGACGGGGTCCCCGACGAGGAGAAGACGCGGCGCATCGTGGCGCTGCAGGCGCTGCAACGGTCGATCCAGTCGGACCTCTTCCAGCGGTCGATTGGATCGACGACCCAGGTGCTGGTCGACGCCACCAGCCGCCGGCGCGAGTGGGAGCTGACGGGCCGTTCCAGCGGCAACACGGTGGTCAACTTCCCGGGGCCGCCGCAGTGGCTGGGGCAGCTCATCGACGTGACGATCAAACGGGCAGGCCCCAACTCGGTGTGGGGCGAAGCGGTGACGGGGTAACGATGATCGAAATGAACATCAAGGGCCTGATGGTGGATCCGATCACCAACATGCCCATCATCATCCTGCGCGACAGCGAAGGGCAGAAGGTGCTGCCCATCTGGGTCGGCGTATTCGAGGCCAATGCCATCGCATTGCAGATCGAGAACATTCAGACGCCGCGCCCGATGACGCACGACCTGCTGCGCAACATCATCCAGGACCTGCAGGCGAGCGTCGACAGAATCGTCGTGTGCGACCTGAAGGAAAACACCTTCTACGCGATGATCCACCTGCACACCCCGGCCGGCCCGGTGGCGATTGACGCGCGGCCGAGCGACGCGATCGCGCTGGCGCTCCGCACCCGCGCGCCCATCCTGGTCGACGAGAAGGTGATCGATCACGCCAAGACCGTCGACCTGTCGAACGAGCGGCAGGACAGCGACCGCCTGCAGCAGTGGCTCGAGCAGCTCGATCCCGACGACATGGGCAAGTACAAGATGTGAGAAGAGAGAAGTGAGAACTGCTTCCGACTTTTCTCTTCTCCCTTCTCATATCTCACTGCTCTTTGTCGGCCGGCCGACCAACCCGCTAACCCTCCATTTTCCAGCTACTTAGACTGCGTCATTTTTACCAGTTTGACTCGGTGGACGTCGGCGCCCATAATGCTCGGGAACCCTCATTCCCAGAGCGAATGATCCTCTCCATCGCCAATCAGAAGGGCGGCGTCGGCAAGACCACGACCGCGATCAATCTCGCCGCCGCCCTGGCCATGCGCGGCAAACCCACCCTGCTGATCGATCTCGATCCGCAGGGAAACAGCTCGATGTCGTATCTCGATATCCGCGCCGCGGACAAGAGCATGTACGACGTCTTCGTCGACCGCGACGTCCGCCTCGCCGACGTCGTCGTCCCCGCTACGCTGCCGAACCTGTCGATCGCCCCGGCTCGCATCTCGCTCGCCAAGCTCGAGTCGCGCATGACCGGCGAACTCGACGCGCCGTTCCGACTGAAGGACCAGCTGGCGGAACTCCATGCCCAGTACGAACACGTCGTGATCGACTGCCCGCCGGCCCTGGGCCTGCTGACGGTCAACGCGCTGGTGGCCTCGAGTCACCTGCTGATCCCGATCCAGTCGTCGTACTTCGCGCTCGAGGGCACCGACGACCTGCTCGAGACCATCGAGAAGGTCCGCCAGCGCCCCAATCCCGCGCTGCAAATCCTCGGCGTCGTCATCACCATGCACGACAAGCGGACCGCGCTGGCGCGCGACATCCGGGATCAGATCCGGAAGGTGTTCGGCGACAGGGTGTTCCGCACCGTCATCAGCAAGAGCGTGCGCCTGGAAGAGAGCCCGGCCTACCGCGAGTCCATCTTTACCTTCGCGCCCGAATCCACCGGCGCGGCCGAGTACTACAGCCTGTGTGAGGAGGTTATCGATCGTGCCTAAGCGGGGATTGCCAGAGACGCTCCGCATGCGCCACGACGCCCACTACGTCGAGACGCTGGCGGCTCCGGGCGGCACGCCGGTCGGCCGGCTCGTGCCCATCGAACACGTCGATCCGAACCCCGACCAGCCCCGCCAGGCCATGGGCGACCTGGCGGAACTGATCGCCTCGGTGAAGGAAAAGGGCATCATCGAGCCGCTGATTGTCCGGCAGCGCGGCGCGCGCTTCCAGATCATCGCCGGCGAGCGCCGCTACCACGCCGCCTCACAGGCCGGCCTGCGCGAACTGCCAGTCGTGATTCGTGACGTCGACGACGGCGAGATGATGGAACTGGCGCTGATCGAGAACATCCAGCGCAAGGACCTGACGCCGTTCGAAGAATCCGAGGCCCTCCAGGGCCTGGCCTCGAAGTTCGGCTACACGCACGAAGACCTGGCCAGGCGGCTGGGAAAGTCGCGCAGCACGATCACCGAGTCGCTGTCGCTGAACGGCATCCCGCCGGAAGTCCGCAAGGTCGTCCGCCTGGCGGGCATTGCCAACCGTTCGCTGTTGCTGCAGATCGTCCGCCAGGGCGACCCGCAGAAAATGCTGCAGCTGGTGGAGAGGATCGCCAGCCAGGGCGCCACTCGCGAACAGCTCCGCAAGGACGCCGAGAAGCCCAAGGCAGGACGTCCAAAGTCGTTCGTGTTCGCGTTCCGGCCGCAGACCAGGGCCTTCAACCTGCGCCTGCAGTTCAACAAGCGCAACGCGAGCAAGGACGAAGTGATTTCCGCCCTCGAAGAGATCATCCGGGAGTTGAAGGAACGCCGATAGGCCACGGCCTTGCCGGGAGCGCAGAGTGCCTGAGCGGCGCGGTGTTTGTCACGTATTCAGCAACGTAAGTTAACATAACATGTATTATCAGACTCACGAGACTTTCAATAGACAATGTGGCTGTTGATGAATTTCGGATAGCCTTCTGGACTCCGGCGGGCTAATGCCCTAGGCCTGCCAGCCCGTCCCAGACGCCGGGTGTGGCACCGCGATCGTCCAGAACTTGCCGCGAGGAACGGCGTCGAGAATCGAGCCGGCTCGACCGAGCACCTGCACCGCAAACTGGAGGTCGGTTCCCGGTGCCACCCCGAGTGCTTCGAACGGCATGTGAATCTCGATCGTCGACCCGACCGAGACGAACGGCCGTCTGACCGGGACGAGGCGCACGTCGGGGCCCGAAACAACCAGGACAATCGCCGCCTCACCAGCCCCGGCCAGGTCGATGAGCGCCTCGCCGACGAGGCGCACGCAGAGTCCGCTCGCCGATACGCCGACCCTGACGTCGGCGATCAGTGAGACCGCCGTCACCTCGTACATGGCTCCGGCGGACCGGGTCAGCGACGGGGACACCGCACCCACCCACTCGAGGGAGCTGGTATCCCGTCCGTCCAGGGTTGGGGTCAGCACGCCGGAAGGCTCGAGGCGATCTGGGCCGGCGCCCGTACTGATGTTGGTAGCGAACAACGCCGCAGGAATGTCGGCGCCCAGTGCCGCGTAGGCGTTGCGCAGGTGACGGCGGAACAGGTCGTCGAAATCGGCGTCGTGGTCTGACGAGTGGTCGTCGCCGTACCACCAGAACCAGTCGGAACCCTCGGCGATCAGCAGTTCCTCCAGCGCCCCGTCACGCGCCTCGGGCGTGACCGCTGCCGCGCGCTCGTCGAACATCGACCGAGCCGCCGAGACCTGGTCCCAGGCCCGCCGATCGTCACCGTGGCCCATCCAGATGTAAAAGTCGCTGTTGATCCATGAACCGGGGAAGATCGAGGGCAACGAACCGGCCTCACCGCCGGCCGCTTCAGCCATCGTGACCATCTCGATATCGCCGGCACCCTCGAGCCGCCGGTAGAGCGCACGAAGGAAAGGCCGGCCGCCGCCCGGGTAGTACTCCCAGGCGTTCTCGCCATCGAGGATGACGCAGACGGTGCCGACTTCCCCGCCGCCGGCGGCCGCAAATCGCCGTCCGGCCTGCCGAACAGCAGTGACGAAGTCGTCGGCCGCCGCGTCCGCATCCCACGACTGGTAGTGGAACCCGATGCGATCGGACATGGCATGGTCTCGAAACAGCATCACCGGACCCGCGCCGCCGACTCGGTAGGGGCGATACAACAGGTCCGGTCGGTCGTGGAGCGGCGTCGACAGCGAACGAGCCAGGACGTCTTCGTCGGTCGCCGCCCACTGCATGCCGGATGCCGCGATCAGCGCGAGCGCCTCGTCTGAGACCGCTCCTTCCGGCGGCCACATGCCACGCGGCCGGACTCCAAACGTGGATTCGTGGAGAGCGACCGCGCGTGCGATCTGCAGCTGCGCGTCACCAGGCCGACGGAGGTGGATTGAGGGACGCGGCGCCCCCGGATGCGCCCGCTGGTAGATCTCCGAGTCACACAACAGTGGAAGGATCGGGTGATAGAACGGCGACGTGGCCAGTTCCACTTGTCCGCGCGCCTGCGCCTCTCGATAGGCCGGCAGCACCCGGCCAAGAACATCGAGCTCAACCTCGCGCAGCCGCGCCTTGTCGTCCTCGCTGAAGTCTCTGCCCTGTTCAACCAACCCGGTGAGCCGTGGATCACGCCCCCGCAGGTCGGGATCCATCCATGCCAGTTTGTGCCAGACCTGAAGGTCGCGAAGGTCCTCGATCGAGAACGTGCGCCGTTCCATCCGGCAGGCGTGCAGCTCCGCGTAGCGGGGGTACGGGCCAATCATCCGGTTGAATGGCGCGTGAAAGCCGTTGGCAATCATCCATCGCGATTCCTCGGCCGTCAGCAGAGCGGCGGGCTTGAGGCCAACGTCGAGATGCCGGTCCTTCGCCCGGTCATCGGCAAAGGCCTGCACCTGCCGAATCAGTGACGGCACCAGGTTGAAGGTGACCCTGACGCCCGGAAACTCCTCGAGCATGGCCACCATGCCCCAGTAGTCCTTGATGGCATGCAGCCGGACCCACGGCAGGATGTGCTCGCCGCTGGCCAGATCCTCGTAGTACGGCTGGTGCATGTGCCACAGGATCGCCAGCTTTACGGCCATGGTTGATAATAGTGACGAGCCATGCTGCCGCGCATCATCGACCGGTACGTGATCCGGGAGGTCATCCCGCCGTTCCTGTTGGCGCTGCTCGTCTTCACGTTCATCCTGATTATCCCTTTCATCATCGATCTGGCCGAGACGATGATTGCCAAGGGTGTACCGGGGGAGACGATCGTCTGGCTGGCGGTCACGCTCCTGCCCCAGGCGCTGGCACTTACCATTCCCATGGCGCTGCTGATCGGGCTGCTGGTCGGCCTCGGCCGCATCTCCGCCGATCGTGAGTTCGTGGTGATGATGGCGTGCGGCATCAGCCCCTACCGGTTGTTGCAGCCGATCCTGGTGTTCGCGGTCATCTGTTGGGGCCTGACGTCGTGGGTCATGCTCGAGGCGATGCCGGACGGCAACCAGGCGTTCCGCGAGTCCACCGCGGAAATCATCATGAACCGCGCGGAGGGCGAAGTGCGGCCGCGCATCTTCTTCGAGGACTTCCCCAACGTCGTCCTCTACGTGCGCGAAATCCCCAACGACGGGCTGGGCTGGCGCGGCGTGATGGCTGCCGACACGTCCAATCCGTCAGCGCCGGCGGTCTTCCTGGCCGATCGCGGACGCATGGTGGTCGATCGTCAGGCCCGCACGATCGACATGGTGCTCGAGAACGGCGCGCAGCACCGCACCAAGGTCGAAGACCCGATGGCCTACGAGGTCGTGAAGTTCGACCGCTACATCATGTCGCTCAGTCCGGACAACGTCTTCCCGCGCACCGGTCCGGCGCGCGGCGAGCGGGAGCTGCGCGTCGATGAGCTCGCGGTGCGGGTTACGGAGCTCGAGATGCAGGGCATCTCGGCACACAACCCGATCATGGAGATTCACCGGAAGTTCTCCATCCCGGTGTCGTGCTTCGTGTTCGCGCTGATCGGCCTCGCGCTCGGCGCCAGCAATCGGAAGGACGGCAAGCTGGCGGCGTTCGTGCTTGGCATCGGCGTGATCTTCACCTACTACGTCATCATGATCACGGCGCAGTCGCTGACCAAGGGATTCTGGATCCCGCCCGGGCTGTCGACGTGGCTGCCGAACATCATCCTCGGCACTGCCGGCGTAGTGTTGCTGGTCAACCGCGCGCGATCCGCGGATCAGCCGATTCGTATCCCAGTGCCGGCATTCCTCGTGCGAGACCGCTCGAACGGCCGCGTCCAGCCGGGCACCGCGCCAGCGGTGGCCGCGACACCGCGACCCGCCGTGGTGATTCGCATTCCGCATTTCGACATCCCGCGCCCGACGCTGCTCGACGCCTACCTCTCCCGGCAGTACCTTCGCATTCTCGCGATGACGACGGCAGGCATGCTCGGCTTGTTCTACATCTCGACCTTCATCGACAAGTCGGACAAGGTGTTCAAGGGCACGACCAGTCTCGGGCGCGTGCTCGAGTTCCTGATGTGGTCGACCCCGCAATTCCTGTCCTACATCATCGCGCTGGCCGTGTTGCTCTCGGCATTGGTGACCATCGGGTTGCTGACCAAGAACAGCGAGCTGATCGTCATGCGGGCATGCGGCGTCAGCCTCTATCGCACGATGCTGCCGCTGGTGGCGTTCGGGCTCGGCGGCAGCGCGATCCTGTTCGGCCTCCAGGAACAGGTGCTTGCCCCCGCCAACCAGCGGGCCGAGCGCCTCGATCACGAGATTCGCACCGGCGAGCCGCGAACCTTCGGAGTGCTCAACCGCAAGTGGATCGTCGGCAGCCGTGGCGAGGTCTATCACTACCAGTACTACGACCCGCGCACGCGTCAGCTGAACGGACTCTCGGTGTTCGAGTTCGACGGCCGGTCGGACAGGCTCAGCTCGCGGATGTCCGTGCGGCGGGCCACCTACACCCCGAAATTGGGCACACACGCGTGGGCGCTCGATGACGGCTGGACCCGCAGGTTCGACCCCGGGACTCAGCTGGGAGACTTCGAGCGTTTCGAGGCCGCGCCCGCGACGCTGGAGCCCGCCGACTATTTCGTCACCGAGGCGCGTGAACCCGACCTGATGAACTTCGGTCAGCTCCGCGAATACGTCCGCGAGCTCCGCGCCAGCGGCTACGACGTGCTCGAACACGAAGTCGGCCTGCACCGCAAGATCGCCTTCCCGTTTGTGACGCTGGTCATGACCTTGCTCGCGGTGCCGTTTGCGGTGACGACCGGCCGTCGCGGCGCGATGTACGGCATCGGTGTCGGCATCGTACTGGCGCTGGTGTACTGGACGATGATCAGCGTCTTTGCGGCGTTTGGCCAGGGCGGCCTGATCGATCCCGCGCTGGCGGCGTGGGCGCCCAACCTGGTGTTCGGCGCCGCGGCCGCGTATCTGCTGCTCACCGTTCGGACGTAACGTGAAGAGACCCGGACCTCAACGCGGATCGCCGGCCCGGTACGTCGCGGCCATGGTCTGCCTGATCGCCTCGATGGTGACGATCCCGGGCGGGTTCGTGTTCATGGTGCGCTCGCTCGAAAGCGGCGGCTACGGCACGTCAAGCAACACGCTGGCGCTGGTCTGGATTGCGGCCGGCGGTGGCCTGCTCGGCCTGGGCATCGCGCTCCTGATCTGGGAGCTGAGCGTCCGTCACAACGTGCGCCGCTAGCGCACGAACCCGACCTCGAAGATGTGGAGACTGCCGTTCGTGCCGGGCAACGTGTTCAGCGTGTCGACGACGAACAGCAGCGAGTCGACGCGATGCAACGGCGCTCGCGGCGAAGAGGTCACGCCGATCGCTCGGAACGTCTCGAAAGCGAGGTCGATCAGGCGTTCTTCGGGGCCGGCGTAGAACGTCCTGCCCCATCGCTCGGTATTGCCAACCGGCGCGCGCAACTGGACCCAGACACGCATCGGCTTCGACGCCGATACCCGGAACCGGACGCGGTCGTGGGCCGCGAGACCGCCGGTGATTGGCACTGCGACGGCCGCGAACTGCCCGATGGGGGGGCCCGGCGAGAGCGCCATGTTCCAGCTGATCGCCGGGTCGCCGGCAAACGCGCGGGCGCGCGCATCATCGGTGAGCGGCCCTGTCTGCACGACGCTCGTGTCCAACGGGCCCTGTTCGGCCGCGGCTTCGCCGGTGCGCGCCGGAATGCGCGACACCGGCTCCGGTGTTGCCGGCCTGGCGGCCGGCGTGGGCGCCAGGCCGGCGTAAATCGGATTCGAGACCAGCCATGGAACCGGAGGCTCGCCGGGAGCGCCGCTCGTGTAGGCCTCAATACGATAGACCGCGGCGTCCTGTCCGCCGTTGGTCTCGAGCACGCCGTCTGTCACT
Organism: Acidimicrobiia bacterium; assembly: GCA_016871275.1. Classification (GTDB taxonomy): domain Bacteria; phylum Acidobacteriota; class Vicinamibacteria; order Vicinamibacterales; family UBA2999; genus 12-FULL-67-14b. The sequence continues at coordinate 145,006 of VFZG01000001.1, forward strand.
TCATGCACGCGCTGACCGTCCTGCAGCAGCACCAGCGTCGTGCCCGGCGGCGCGTTGGCGGAGGCGCGCAACAGCACGTCGCCGTCGATGGGGATGGCGTCGCCCATTTGTGCCGATCGCGATCCACTGCGTGCGGTGAACGACAGGCTGCCTGGCCCGGCCAGGGCGTCGATGACGCTGTAGACGCGGCCGCGACGAATCGCATCGGTGATCCGCCGCGCGTCCGCGCGTGCATCGCCCGTGAGCGGGGCCTCGAGCACCACCTGATTTGAAAAGGTACGGAAGACCGTGGTGTAGCCCGGGAGCGGGATGTGCACAGCCGAAACGTCGGGATCGGTCCGTTGGCTGAACCCGAACCGGGCATGCGCATCGGCGCCGGCCAGTCCGACGATCGGCCGGACACGCGCCAGCGCGTCCCATCGCTCCAGCACCGACTCGGGCCGATCGAGCAGCGTCGCCAGGGATTGCGGCGCGCGAAGCAGATAGGTGATCAGCGCCCGCGCGATCGGCACCCGCGGCTCATCACGCCACTCGCTGTCGGCGTTGATCCACTCGAGCCCGTTGACCGGCGTATCCCAGTCGGTCCAGGCCAGCTGCGACCGCGGCGACCCGGGATGCGCCGCAAATCCGAAGCCGCCGAGCCGCTCGACGTCCTCGACGACTTCCTGCGGAGTGCCGGCAAGCGGATAGGCCGATGCCGGCATGTCCATCACCGCGTAGTGCCCAGCGGTGGTACTGAGTTCGACGCCGTCGATCACCAGCACGCCACTGCGATACGCCGGCGGATCCGGGGCGCGCGTGGCATCGCCGTGATCGGTCACGATGATGAACTGCAGGCCTGCTTCCTGCGCGGCCCTGGCGATTTGTGCGATCGAGCCACTGCCGTCCGAACGATCGGAATGGATGTGAAACGCGCCGCGCACGGTCGTCGCCGGCGGCGGCTCGGTGCGCCGTGTACCGGGCGGCAGCATGGCAAACACCATCAGGGCAACTACCGCCACCACGGCGGCTGGGAGTGTCAGGCGGCGCAGCATCAGTTCCGCGGGTGATACTTATCGTAGACGGCACGCAGCCGCGCGCCGAGGATGTGCGTGTAGATCTGCGTCGTCGACAGATCGCTGTGGCCCAGCATCATCTGGATGGCGCGCAAGTCGGCGCCACGCTCCAGCAGGTGCGTGGCGAACGAGTGGCGCAGGACGTGCGGACTCAACAGGGGCGGCAGGCCCGCCTGCCGTCCGTGTGCTTTCAGGATCTTCCAGAAGCCGACGCGCGACAACCCCGCGCCGCCACGCGCGTTGACAAACAGCTTGGACGAGGCTCGCTTGTGCAGCAGCGCGGGCCGGCCCTCCTTGATGTAGCGCGTCAGCCACGCCGACGCTTCATCGCCAATCGGCACCAGGCGCTGCTTTCGACCCTTGCCGGTGCAGGTCAGGTAGCCGCCGTCGAGGTTCAGGTCCTGCTGCCGCAGGCCGACCATTTCCGAGACGCGCAATCCGGTGGCATAAAACAGCTCGATGAGCGCGCGATCGCGAACGCCGCGCGGTTCGCTCGTATCGGGCGCGGCCAGCAGACGGTCCACTTCTTCCGTCGACAGGCACTTCGGCAGGGTCTTCCAGGCGCGTGGCGCGCGCACGTCGATGGCGGGATTGTCCTGACGGTGGCCCGACACGACCAGGAAGCGGTAGAAACCGCGAAAGCAGGCCACGGCCCGAGCGACGGAGCGTGGCGAGCGCCCCTCCCCCATCAGCTGGCGGACCACCTGCTCGAGCGCCCGGCGGTCGAGCCCCTCGACCCGCCGGCCCAGTGACGCGGCCGCCGCCGAAAGCTGGGACAAATCGCGCCGGTAGCTGTCCACCGTGTTGGGCGACAAGCGCCGTTCCACGGCGAGATGCGACAGGTAGGCGTCAACCAGGCGGCTCACGGCTGGCTTTGAGTCTACCCCGAGCGACGTTGACAGCACCCGTGGCGGGGACTAGCATCAGTTTTTCGGGCACGTAGAAAGAGACACGGAGAGAGTGGCCGCAACGACATCCAGATGGCAGGCGCTTCCCACTGAAGCCATCAATCCCGCTTCGCTCGCAATCGACAAACTCGACGCCAGTGGAATCGTCGACCTGATGCTCAACGAAGATCGCCGCATGCTCGCCGCGGTCCAGAAGGAGCGCGACCGTATTGCGCTCGGCGCGGACATGTGCGCCAAGGCGCTGCGCAAGGGCGGACGCCTGGTGTTTGTCGGCGCCGGCACCAGCGGCCGGCTCGGCATCGTCGAGTCGGCGGAGATGCCGCCGACGTTCGGCACTAATCCGCTGCTCGTGCAGGGCATCATGGCGGGCGGCAAGAACGCCATCATCCGCGCCAAGGAAGGCGCCGAAGACAACTACGAAGAGGGCGCCCGCGCCGTCACCCGGCTCGACCCCACGAAGAAGGACGTCGTCATCGGCGTCTCGGCCAGCGGCATGACGCCGTTCGTGCGCGGCGCGCTCACCAGCGCGCGCAAGGCCGGTGCCCGTGTGATCTTCGTCACGTGCGATCCACGCAACGAGCTGCAGGCATTCGTCGACCTGACCATCGCTCCGGCCGTTGGCCCCGAGATCATTGCCGGGTCGACGCGGCTCAAGGCCGGCACCGCCACCAAGATCGTCCTGAACATGATGACGACGCCGGCGATGATCCTGATTGGCAAGACGTTCGGCAATCTGATGGTGGACGTCAACGCGTTGGGGTCCGAGAAGCTGCGCGACCGCGCGCGCCGCATCGTGCACATCGTGACCGACCTCGACTACCAGGCCGCCGACCAGCTGCTGAAGTCGGCCAAGTGGAACGTCAAGATCGCGATCGTGATGCAGAAGACCGGCTTGAGCTACACCAAGGCGGTGGCGAGGCTGAAGCAGTCCGACGATCGCATCCGCGAGGCGATTGGCGAAGACATCGAGCCCAGGCTGAAAGCGCTGCTTCGCGCGTAGCCGGCGTTAGCCGGACCACGCTTCTCGGTCGACCATGACGGTCACGCGGGAATGGAGCTGCAGGAGCGACGCCGGCAGCTGCGTGGTGATCATGCCCTCCACCGTCCCGCGCACCGCGTCCGTCTTCTCGCGGCCGGTGGCAAGCAACACGATCGCACGCGCCGACAGGATGGTGGCCATCCCCATCGACAGCGCCCGCTCCGGCACCTTCCGCCAGTCGCCGCCAAAGCGCTGCGCATTGGCCAGGCGGGTGGCCTGTTCGAGCTCGGCAACGTGCGTGCGCGCGCACAACCGCTCCGCGGGTTCATTGAAACCAATGTGGCCGCTGGCGCCGATGCCGAGAATCTGCAGATCGATGCCGCCGGCCGCTGCGATGGCCCGCTCGTAGCGGCGGCATTCCGCCTCGAGATTGGGTGCCGTCCCGTCCAGGAAGCCGATGTGGGCCGGGGGGATCGACACGTGGTCGAACAGCTCCGCCTGCATGAACGCTCGATAGCTCTGAGGATCTGATGCGCCAAGACCCGCGAACTCGTCAAGGTTGAACGTCCTCACCTGCGACCACGGAACGCGATCGCCGCCGCTGCGCTCGCGCAGCTCGCGGTACAGGCCCAGAGGGGTGCGGCCGGTCGGCAAGCCCAGCACCAGCGAAGGTCCGGCCACGATGTCTTCAAGAACACGCGTGGCGAGCGCTGCCGAGAGCGCCGCGTCATCGTCAAAATGTTGGATGTTCACTGGTGAATGTACGGCGGCACGCGCGCCCCGCCGCCCGCCTCGGCTATCGCCAGGCGCACCGCACCCATCGCCGGTGCCTGCGTGAGCGGGCCGACCTGGCTGCGAGGCGCGACCTCGGCCATGCGCTGCCTGACCGCTGAGGCCAGCCAGGCACTCTCCTTGAGCATGCCCCCCGCAAGCAGTAGTGGAAACGGCTCGCCGCGCATGTCGAGCCGCGTGATCACCGACTCGGCGGCCAGCGTCAGCTCGTCGGCAGCGTGAACCATGATATCGCTGGCCACCGCGTCGCCCTCAGCACGGGCGCGATCGACGACCGCGGCCAGCGCGGCAACGGCGCGCCGGCTCTGGGGCTGGTGATAGATCTCGGCCACGAGCGACTCGGGTCTCGGCAACGAGAAGTGCTGCAGCACTCTCGGCGTCAGGTTCGTGCGCGGGCCGCGGCGATCCACTTCACGCATCACCGCCACCAGAGCGCGCCGGCCGATCCAGTAGCCCGACCCCTCGTCGCCAAGCGTGGGGCCCCATCCGCCGGCGCGCGCGGCCAGGCCGCGACGGCTCACGCCGTAGGCAATCGAACCGGTGCCGGAGATCAGGACCACGCCCGGATTGGCGCCGGCGCCCGCGACCAGCGCGATCAGCGCATCGTTGACGATCAGGATGTTGGCGCGGAACCCCAGGCGGCGCATGATGCCGCGAATGATCCGCGCATCGTCCTGGCGATCGACGCCGGCAATGCCGAGGCAGACCGCCGCCGGAGACTGCCGGCCGTCGGTCGCCTGGTCGATGACGGTATGCAGGGTCTTTTCGACTTCGAGCTCACCTTCCGTCTGGAGGTTCGCCGCACCGGCCCGACCCTCACCCACGATGTGACCATCGGCATCGGCGAGCAGCGCGACGGTCTTCGTGCCGCCGGCATCGATCCCGAGGACATGCATGCCACTAGCTTAGTCCGCCTCCACTCGCGATCCAACGGCCGAGCGTCAGCGAGACTGCGCTAGAATGAAATGCTCCGCATGTTGCGAACGTTCCCCCTCTTGGCGGCAGTGTGCTGGTTGGCGTTCGGACCGGGGCCCGCTGCACCGGCCGCTCGCGCGCAGGCGCCTGAGCAAACGCGTGCACTTTGGGTCACGCGGACCACGCTGACGTCGCCGGAATCGATCCGACAGATGGTGGCGGCGGCGCAGGCCGGCGGCTTCAACACGCTGCTGGTCCAGGTCCGCGGCCGCGGCGACGCCTACTACTCGGGGACCATGGAACCGCGGGCCGCCGAGCTGGCAGGCAAACCCGCGTTCGATCCGCTGGCGACCGTCCTCGGTGACGCCCACGCGTCCGGCATGAAAGTGCATGCCTGGGTGGCGGTGAATCTGGTCTCCAGCTCGGTGACGTTGCCGGCTTCACGCGATCACGTCATCTACCGGGCGCCCGATTGGCTGATGGTGCCCCGCGAGCTCACAGCGGAGATGAAGAAGATCGACCTGCGCAGTCCGGCGTACATCGGCCGCCTGGCTCGATGGACGCGCGCGCACAGCAACGTCGTTGAAGGGCTCTACACGTCGCCCCTGCACGCGGCCGCGCAGGATCACACGGCCTCGGTCATCGGTGAGATCGCGGCGAAGTATCCGGTCGACGGCATTCACCTCGACTACGTGCGGTTCCCCAGCGAGGACTTCGATTTCAGCCCGCCGGCGCTCGAGCAGTTCCGGATGTCGGTGCTGTCCGACCTCACCGAGCGTGAACGTCGCGACGCCGCGGCTCGCGCGGCGATCGACCCCGCCGCCTACGCCAACATGTTCCCCGAACGGTGGAGCGACTTCCGGCGTTCACGGCTGACCTCGCTGGTCATCAAGATCCGCACTGCCGTAAAGACGGCACGCCCGGGGACCCTGATCAGCGCCGCGGTGGTACCCGACGCCCAGACGGCGTTCGACAGCCGCCTGCAGGACTGGCGGGCGTGGATCGATCAATCGCTGCTCGACGTGGTGTGCCCAATGGCCTACACCGCCGATCCCGCCGCTTTTCAGACGCAGATCGCGGCGGCGCGCACCTATGCCGGGTCCCGGCCGGTGTGGGCGGGCATCGGTGCCTACCAGCTCACGGCTCCCCAGACGCTCTCGCACATCGCCGCCGCGACCAGGCTGGGCGCGGCCGGCGTGATCCTCTTCTCGTACGATGCGCTTGCGGCCCCGCCCAACGGTGCCGGCTCGGTGAGCGAACTCGGGCGCGCCGCGTTCAGCGTCGCGCCGTTCCAGAACCAGCAGCCAGCAACTAACAACTAACAACTGGCGGCCAACAACCAGTAAGCTCTGGCCGTGTCCCTTTCGGGGGTCGATTACCTCGTCATCGGCGCCTACGTGCTCGCCATCACCGCCTTCGGGTCCTGGTTTGCGCGCTATCAGAAGACCACGCGTGACTACTTCCTGACCGATCGCAGCGTGCCGTGGTGGGCGATTTGCTTCACGATCGTCGCGACCGAGACCAGCACGCTCACCTTCATCGGCGTGCCCGCTCAGGCCTTCGCCGGGAACATGACCTTTCTGCAGCTGGCGTTCGGCTACATCGTCGGCCGGATCATCATCAGCGTCCTGTTCATCCCGGCCTACTTCCGCGGTGAGCTGTTTACCTCCTACGAGTTGCTGTTCCAACGATTCGGCAACCGCGTGCGCACCTTGTCGGCCGGCATCTTCCTGTTCACCCGCTCGCTGGCCGATGGCATTCGGCTGTACACGGCCGCACTCGTGGTCGCGACCGTGACGCAGGTGCCGGTCACGTGGGTGGTGGTGGTGCTGGGTGCCGCGATGATCGTCTACACGATGCGCGGCGGCGTGTCGGCGGTGATCTGGACCGATGTCGTGCAGATGTTCATCTATGTCATCGGCGCCACCGCCGTGGCGCTGGCATTGCTGAATCGGATCGACGGCGGCTGGAGCGAAGTGGTGCGCGCCGGCAGCGAGGCGGCCCGTTTCACGTGGCTCGACGCCAGGCTGGATTTCTCGATCCCCTACACCATCTGGGCAGGCGGGATCGGCGGCGTGGCGCTGACGCTCTCGACCCACGGCACTGATCAGTTCCTGGTCCAGCGGCTGCTGGCGGCGCGCAGCCGGCAGGATGCCTCGCGCGGGCTGGTGCTGAGCGGCTTCATCGTGTTCGCGCAGTTCGTGTTGTTCCTGCTGGTCGGCGTCATGCTCTACACGTATTACCAGCAGGTGCCGCTGCCGCGGCCGCTCACGAGAAACGACGAGATCCTGCCGCTGTTCGTCGTCAGCGAACTGACCAACGGCCTGGCCGGATTCATCATCGCCGCGATCATTGCCGCGGCCCTGTCGCCCTCGCTGAACGCCATGGCGGCGACCACCGTCCGCGATTTCTACCTGCCGTACGTCAACCCGTCGGCCGACCAGGACACGCAGATGCGCCTTTCCAGGCGCGCCACCGTCGCCTGGGGCATCGTGCAACTCGCAGTGGCGGTCGCTGCCCAGTTCGTCACCGACTCGGTGCTCACTACCGGCCTGGCGGTGCTGTCGTTTGCGTCCGGTTCGGTACTGGGCGCCTTCCTGCTGGGAACGCTGGCGCCGTCGGTGCGCGAGCGAGACGCGTTTGCCGGCATGATCGCGGGGCTCGTCGTGTTGACCGCCGTGTGGCTCATCGCGCCGGTCGCCTTCCCGTGGTACGTGGTGATTGGTTCGGTGACGACGTGCGTGGTGGCGCTGGCATCTCGACGCTCCGCCGGAAGGCCATGAACGCGGTCCGGGAGATTCTGGCGAGCGCCATCGCAAAAGGCGTGTTCCCCGGCGCCATCATCGAAGCAGGTCGTGCGAGCGGACCGTTGTCCACGCTCACCGCGGGCCGGCAGACCTACCACCCCGGCGCGCCAGCAGTCGACGCCGCCACCATCTACGACCTGGCGTCGCTCACGAAGGTCATCGGCACCACGGCGCTGATCGCCGGAGCGGTGGCGGCTGACCGAATGCGGTTGAACGATCGCGTAGGGCATTGGGTCGATGGTTGGACCGGTGAGGAACGGCAGGCCGTCACCGTCCGCGATCTTCTTGAGCATGCATCGGGGTTACCCGGCCATCGCCCGTACTACGAGTCACGGCACGGCCGCGCGTCGTTCGAGATCGCCATTTGCGAGGAACCGCTCGACTACCCCCCGCGCGCACGCTCCATCTACAGCGACCCGGGCTTCATGCTGCTCGGCTTCGCGCTCGAACGCGCTGCGGGTGCGCCGCTCGATCGCCAGTTTGATGCATGGCGTGATCGCGAGCTCGGCCCGGCCGAGGTGCGCTACGGCCCGCCGGCTGACTGGCTCGCGCGCATCGCCCCGACCGAGAACACGCCGGCCGGCGAACAGCGGCGCGGCCAAGTACACGACGAGAATGCTGCCGCGCTGGGCGGCGTGGCCGCGCACGCGGGACTGTTTGGCACGGCCGAAGCGGTCGGCCGCTGCGCCCGCTGGTGGATGCAGTCGGCGTCGCTGCCGCTCTTTGCGACAAAGACGACCGTTCCCGGCAGTTCGCGCGCGCTGGGCTGGGACACGATGTTGCCAACCTCATCGTGCGGCACGCAGTTGTCGCCAGCCGCGATCGGTCACACCGGCTTTACCGGCACTTCGCTGTGGATCGACCCCGCCCGTGATGTGTATGTCGTGATACTCACCAATCGCGTGCATCCGACTCGTGACGGCGACGGCATGCAGGACGCGCGGCGCGCGCTGCACGACGCCGTGGTTACTGCCCTCCAGGCCGACGGGCGCCTGGAGTAAGGGGCGAGCCTGGCTGCCGGCCGTTCGGGTTCGGCTGACCTGGCATCGGCTGCTGCCCCGGCCGGTTGGGCCCGAACCCGCCGGGGCGAGGCACTTCGAAGCCCCGCTCGCCGTTCGGGCCCCTGATTTCGCGGGCGCCCGGCCCGATGGCGGGGTTCACTCCGGTCGGCTGCTGGCCGGGCCGTTGCTGACCGCCAGGAACAGACTGGCCGGGAGCCTGCGTCGTCTGAACGTAGACAAAGCTCCACTCGTTGTAACGGCTGCGACCGTTGTAGACCTTGATCGAGGTCTCCTTGCTCTTCGACGTCACGCCGATGATGCCGCCCTGGGGGCCGCCGGAGCCGGGCTGCAGGCCCGGTGCCGGACTGCTCAGTGTGGTCGTCGCCTGCTGCCCTGGCCGTTGCGCAACCTGCGAGGTGCCGGGCCCCAGCGCCTGCTGGTTGGCGTAGATCGGCTGGAACTCGTCGTTCGTGATCGGATCCTTGTATTTCTTGCGGAGAAACCGCTGATCGACCAGGACGTCAATCGAAGGTGCGGGAGTATTGGCGAATTTCCGCTGGAACAGGCCAATCGCGCGCGTGTACTGCCTGCCGCGGAAGATCAGCTCCTCTTCCTTTTCGCGGGTGGCCAACGTGTTCCAGACCGGGAGCAGCGCGCTCATCAGCACGGCCATGACGCTCATCGCCACCAGCAGGGCCGCCATCGCATACCCGCGATTGCCCATCCGGTGAGCCGAGTCGAAAGGTTGACCCGCTAACTCCATGCGTCTATTATCCTTATCGGGTCCTTCAGTGCAATCTCTCAGACTGTCCCACCTGGTCGCTGTGTGCGCAATCCTTGTTCTCGTAGCGTGCGAGAAAGTTCCGCTGACCGCGCCGACCGGCTCGACGATCACCCTCTCCGTAGATAAGACGGCGATTCCGATTGGCGGGACGGCGACCGTGTCCGCGGTCGTGACCGAAGCGGGAAACACCGCGGCTCACAACGGCACCATGGTGACCTTCAGTGGAGGCTTCGGCACGTTCTCACCGCAGCAAGTGCCAACTTCTGGGGGAGTGGCGAGGACGACGTACACGGGTACCACGTCTGGCATCGCCCGGATCAAGGCCTTCTCGGGTGGCGCGGCGACCGAAGGCGAGGGCATTGAAGTGCGGGTCGGAGGCGCCGCCGCTGAGCGCATCACGGTCCGAGCCGAGCCGGCCACGCTGACCGCAACCGGCGGTACGGTGACCGTGGTTGCCAATGTACAAGACGCCGCCGGCGGCATCCTGCCCAACACGCCCGTCAACTTCAGCACCGACAACGGCACTCTTGGCGCCAACACGGTCAGCACTGACGCATCGGGAGAAGCCCGCGTCCAACTGTCGACGACGAAAACGTCGATCGTCACCGCGGCGGTTGGAACCAAGACCGCGTCCATCACCATCACCGCCGTCGCGGCGCCGGGCATCGCCATCAGCGCCTGCACGACGGCGCCGGTCGCGTTCGTGCCGGTGTCGTGCACGTTCACGGTCACGGTAGCCACCGGCGGCGCGCTGGTCACCAACCTCGTCGTCAACTGGGGCGACGGCACGGGCGACCGCAGCCTGGGGCCGATTAACGCCGTCACCACGGTGCCTACGACCTACTCAGCAAGCGGCGTTTACACCGTCAGCGCGTCTGCAACCGACGCCAATGGCCAGATAGGACGTAGCTCCTTGACGCTCAACGTCGGCCGCAGTCTGCCGACGCTGTCCGCCTTCACCTGCCCCGCCACGCTCAACGTCGGCGTGGCTGGCGCCTTCTCGGTGACGCCGCCGGCGAATCCGTCGATCCCCATCAGCAACATCACCGTGGATTTCGGTGACGGTTCGTCACGAAACCTCGGCGCGCCGACGGGAGCGACCGGTTTCGCGAAGTCCTATTCCGCCGAAGGGGCTTATACGGTTAACGCCGCGATCACCGACACGCAGGGGCAGCGCGGCGCCTCGTCATGTTCGGTCATCGTCACGAGCGCCGCCGCGCCGACCATCACCACGTTCGCGCAGACCAGTGAGACGACGATCCCCGCTGTGGTTGGCGGCCCCGCCGAGACCTTCAACATCGTCGTGTCGGCGGCGCCTGGTTTGCAGATTCGCTCGGTGGTGGTGACCAAACAGGATGGCGAACAGCTCTACAGCAGCACGACTGGCGGCACCTTTGCCACCAGCCGCGTCGCCCGAGGGGACATCCTGACGCTCAGGGTCACCGACTCGGCGGGCAATACGGCGCAATCGCAGCTGGTCGTCCAGTAAGCTGCCCGCCGACAGGCGCACCTGATGGCTTGATGACCTGAGACTAGACAGCCCGACGACCCGACCGCCTGACGGCCCGACAGCCCGACTAGTCCCAATCCGCGTAACGGGTCCCGTCGAGCGCCGTCCGGTCCGCGCCGCTGTTCACGTTATCGATGCCGGTCGCTGACGGGTTGTTGGCGTCCGGTTCAGCGGTGCGCGTCACCCAGGTCTCTTTCGATTTGGTGAACGGGTCGATCGGGATTTCGCGGATGTACCCTTCGCTCACGAGTTCGGCCAGGTCCGCCGGCCACTTGTTCTTGTCGGCATAGAACTGGTCCATCGCATCGCGCATCCGGAACAGGTTTTCCTTCAGCACGGCCTCCTCGGCGCGCGTCACGCTCGAGCGATACTGCGTCATGCCGACACTTGCGAGAATGATGACCAGCGTCATCACGATCAACAACTCGATCATGGTGAAGCCTGGCGAGGCTCCGACGCTGAAGCGGCGAGGGCGCTGCACCAGGCCTGGCTTCCGGCCGGGCGTCTCAATTCCAATCGCGGTATTTCGTGCCATCGAGTCCTGTGCCCTGGTTCTTTGAATGCACGTCGAAGACGTTCTGCCCGCCCCACGACGTCGAATCCGCCTTGTCCTGGTAAGCGCGAAGCCCCCAGTCGTCACTGCCGGTCGTCGGATCGATCGGGATCTTGCGGAGGAACTTCAGCTTGCGGCCGGTCGCGTCGTTGGCCACCGATACGCCATCGACCAGCGTCTCGAGATCGGGCGGATAGCCTTCGTTGTTGGCCTTGAGCTCGGTCGTCGGGATCATGCCGGCGTCGGCGGCGTCCTTGAACTTGTCGATCGCCGTGCGCATTTCGCGCAGCACCCGACGCAACTCGGCCTCGCGCGCGCGCTGGATGGTGATCTTCGCGAGCGGCTGCACCGCAGACGCGAGGATCAGGACGATCGTCGTGACGACCAGCAGTTCGACGAAGGTGAAGCCCCGCCTACTTCTCACTTCCTACTTCTCACTTCCTATCCGTGGTTCACCGCACGGCGATGCCTGCCGGCATGAACTGCAGCGCTGCGTCGCCACCTCCAGCCATGCTCGCCGATCCCGACATGGCCAGTGAGCCGGTGCCCGCCGCGACGGGTTCCACGAGCAGCGCCGCCAACAGGCCCGCGGTGGACGCGCCGGTCTTGTCCCCTGGCCTGGCGACGACAATGTCCACCCGGCCGCTCTTCTCGTCGATCTGGCTGTTGAAGGCCGGCGTCATGCCGCCCTGGCGCATGAACGTGCCTTCCTGCACATTGCGGACCCGAACCAGCGCCGGGTTGTAGGTAATCGACAGCGTGATCGTTGACAGCCGTGTTGCACCCGATACCGAAATGGCAATCGTGTACGGTCCGCTGCCCACGCGCATTTCACTGGGCGGGCTGAGGATCACCCGGGCTGGAGCCACCGACGGCGGCGGCGCAGCAGCGGCGGGTGCCGTAGCGGCCGGGGCCGGTGGAGTCGCGCTCGCCGGCGGCGTGGCCGGCTGAGCGGGCGGTTCCGCCGGTGCGATCGGCGGCGGCGCGGGAACGGCGGCAGCGCCCGTGGGAGGAGGTTGAGCCGGGTTGGCGGCCGGTGCCGCCGGCGTCATGCCAGGAATTGGTGAACTACCGGGCGGCACGACCGGCCGTTGCGTGGAGCCGGTCGGCAGCACCGGTGCCGCGGGCGGTATCGAGCCGGTTGGTGCCGGCACCAGCGGCGCCACCGGCGGCACGTTCCCTGCCGTGCTCGGCGGCACGAGAGGCGCTGCCGGTTCGGGTTCCGACGCAACCCCGCCCAGCGCCGGCGTCGGAGCGCTCAGCGCGATGTTGCTTTGGGTGCCGATGTAGATCGGGCTGAGATCCTGCGTGCTGAGATCGTGCGTCCGAATGATGCGTGGCGTGAGCAGCATCACGATGTCGGTCTGACGAATCGTGGAGTCGTTGTTCGAGAACAACTGGCGGACGATCGGCAGCCGCATGATGCCGGGGAAGCCGGTCAGCGACCGGCGCTCGTCTTCACGCAGCAGGCCGGCGAGCAGATTCGACTCGCCATCCCGCAGGCGCAGCTTCGTCTGCACCTTGCGCGAGAAGAACGACGGCAGGTTCTGGCCGGCGATGTTCGTGTCCTGGCCGCGCGCGCTGTTCTCGAGCGTAATCTCGAGGATCACGTCGCCGTCGTAGGTCACGCGCGGCGTCATCTCGACGATGATGCCAATGGTGCGATAGCCGTAGGACGTCAGCGGACTGGTGCCCGGCCCCGAGCCGGCCAGCGGCGTAAACGTCGTACTCGGCACCGGCACATCTTCACCGAGGTTCAGCGACAGCTTCTGGCCCTCCACGCCGCGCAGGTTCGGCTTGGCGAGCACCTTGGTCTGCGAGTCGCTCTCGAGGAATTTCACGACCGCTGACGGCACCGACAAATAGAAATCCGCGGTGCTGACGCCCTGCGAAATGGTGTTGAGGTTGAACGGCTTGGTGGTGCCGTCGGCGGCGGGCGCCGCCTCGGGCGAAAACACCAGGCCAGCCGAGTAGGCGGTGAGTTCCAGTCCATAGGCCTTGGCGCGTTCGCGGCTGACTTCCAGAATCTGGACGTCGACCATCACCTCGGCGCGCGGTTTGTCGTTGGCCTCGATGATCCGTTCCACGACCTCGACGGCAGGCGCGGTGGCACGAACCGTGATGGTATTGGCGGTCTTGTTCGGCTGAATCTGCGGCTGAATCGCCATGCCGGCCACGCGCACCATCGCGATCAGCAGCTGGCTCAGCTCGGTGGCGTCGGCGTGCGACACGAAGAACGTGCGGATGACCTGCGCCTCGTACTGCAGGCGCTTCTGGTTGTTGTCCGTGGCGACGATGATGGTGCGATCGCTCAGCACGCGATAGAACAACTGGTTCGACAGCATGATCTGCTGCAAGCCCTCTTCGAGCGACACGCCTTCGAGCTTGAGCGTGATCGAACGGTCCTGGAAGTCGCGGTCGAACGTGACGTTGATGCCGCTCCAGTTGCCGACGAACGTCAGGATGTCGCGGATGCTGGTGTTGGCGAAGTTGAAGATCAGCGGCTCCGGATTGGAAGGACTCAGGATCGGCTCGGCCGACGCCCGGCGCGCCTGCTGGCGGAGGCGATCAATTTCGGGCCGCGGCTGCAAGGCCTCGATGCGATCGCGCAGCGTGCGCTCCAGCTGCGCGGCCCGGCTGCTCAACTGGCGATTGGCCGGCTCGAATTCCTGGGCCTTGCGATACGCCCGCAGCGCTTCTTCGAGTTGCCCGGCGGCTTCGAGCTGGCGGCCGCGTTCGGAGTACATCCCCGCCGCGGCGAGCATGGCTCGCTCGAGCGCGATCTTGTAGTCCGGCCGGTCGGGGTCGGACTGCAGCGCCTGGCGGTAGAACCCGACGGCCGCGTCCCAATCGCCGGCCTTGCCGGCCGCCTCGCCACGCGCAAACGCGCGGCCGGTCGCGCACCCGGCGGTCAGCGCCGCCGCCAGCACGACACCCAGCACCATTCTCACCACGCGACTGATCATCTGATCCTTGTTCACTGACCGGTGAGCCTGATCACCTGTCGTCCCCGACCATCCGCGTACGTCATTTCAATCGACTCGTTCCCGATTTTCACGATCAGGAAACGCCCGTCGATGATATCGCCGTCCTTGCCGTAAAACGGCCCCGACTTGCCGTCGCTCAGCACCGCCCATTTCACGCCGTTGGCGCGCTCGACCATCCCCAGGAACTTGAGCGGGATCGGCGGCAGCGGCGGCGGTCCAGGCGGGGGCGCCGGGCGCGGCGCTTCCGTGGGCGGCGGCGCGATGACCACCGGCCGTGGCGGCGCCGGTGCCACTTTCGGCTGGAAGCGGAACGGATTTCTCGCCCCTTCCCCAGGCTCGTCGCGCTGGTCGGTCAACGCTGTCAGGTTGACCGCCACCGGCAATGGCGCCGGCGATGCGGTGGCGTCCCGGCGTGCTCGCGCCCGCGCGGTCTGGTCTGCCGGCGCCGGGGCTGGTGACGACGGCCAGAATGTGTACGCGGCCACCACCAGCACCCCGACCGTCGCGGCCCCGAGCGCCATTGGCCTGGTGTTAAGGCGCATTCCCAGCCCGGTAATACGTCGACAAATCGACGGTCAAGGACAGCGGCCCGTTCACTTCGCCTTCCGCCAGCTGCATGTTGTCGATCACCACGAAATCCGATCCGGTCTCAATCTCGTAAATGAACTGCCGGATGTCGTCCCAGTCGCCGCTCAGCGCGTAGTTGACGTGCAGCCGCTTGAGCGTCGAATCCTTCACGACTTCGTCGGTCGCGGCACCGCTGATGAACGTGACGTCATGCGTCCGCGCCAGCTGCTGTAGCTTGATGTGCAGCACGCGTCGCGCGGTCACGAAATCCTTCGGCAGCACCTCGGCATAAAAGCGATCGAGATCCTTCCCGGCCTGCGACTGGCCGTCGCGGGTGGCCTCGGCCCGCCGCAACTCCGCCCGCGCCTCATTCAGGGCCGCGGTTGACGCGTCGGCCCGCGAGGCACCGGCCTGCACCGACTGCCGCAGCGGCAGCACCACCACCACCAGCACCACGACGTTGAGCGCCAGCAGCATGCCGGCCGGGATCAACCATCGCCGGTGTTCGGCGATGACCCGCTGCATCGGCACATCGGCGCCGAACGTAAAGAGCGCCCTCATCGCGGCGCCTCCGGTGTCGTGTTGCCCGACGGACCCTGGGGGACCGCTGGTCTCTTCCCTGCTTCAGACGCCGGCGCGGGCGGAACAGCCTGTCCCGCCGACGCCTCCGGCGATGGCGGAGCCGTGGGCGAGTAGAAGGCTTCCAGCTCGGACCGCAGGGTGCCGTCCTCCGGACGGTCGGAGCGCGACAGGACGCTGGAAAACACACCGGTCTTGGCGAGCGCATCCATGAACTCTTCGAGATCTTCGATCCGTCGCGACAGCACCGAAATCTGCACCTGCATGCGCCCTTCCGACGCGCCCGGCGCCACGCCGGCGATGCGAACGTCAGGGGGCAGCGTCGCCTGGAACTGGTTGAGCAGTTCGGTCCACGAAAAGGTGCGCCGATCGATCAACGCATTGGCCTCTCCGGCCGCCAGTTGCACGGCGGTGAGGCGGGCCTGGTCAATCGAACGTCCGATCGTCTGTGCCTGCTCGCGCAGCTGGCGCGCCTGCGCGTCATTTTCGGCAATCATCTGGCGCGCCGCGCTGTCCTGGGCGCGCAGCCGCAGGACCTCGTAGGCATTGAACAGCATCAGGCCAAGCGTGAGCGCGGTGAGGCTCATCAGTCCCGCGCGGACGGCGCGATCGTTGTAGAACGGCCGGGTTGACAGGTTGTTGCGCAGCACTAGCGGGCCTCCGCCATGAGCCGAACACGACGGCTCGCGCGGGCAGTATCGCCCTGCCCCGCTCCGCGGGGCGGAACACGTGGCAGGTGTGACGACGTGCGCGCGCGGCCTTCGCCCCTCAGCATGTCACGCCGCCTTCCGATCCCGCAGCAGCAGTCCGACCAGCGGCGCCAGCTCGTCAAGCAGCTCGGGCGACGCGCCGATGCGATCCGTTAGTGCGGCCGCGCTTCGCGGATCGATTGCGGCCACGCTCGATCGCAACCGATCCTCGAGGCCGCGTCGCACCTGCTCCGCCCCGCCGGGCAGCCGCGCCGCACCGGCAATCAGCACCTGCGAGAACCCGAACCCGTGGAGACGATCCTCGTAGTACATCGCCGTCTGGTGCACCATATCGGCCGGCGCGCCCTCCTGGAGCCCGCGGTTCCTGAAGAACAACATCTCGCGACCGCGAATCACCGCCATGGTCAAGTAGGTGTCGGTGACGTGCACCAGCAGCCAGTCCCCCGTGGGCGCAGCACCGGCCATCACGCCGTTGATGACGCCGAACGTCGACAGTTCCACGAGGCCGGCGTGCGCACCGGCCATCAGGCAGGCCTGCTCGTACTGATGAATCACGTCGGTGCGCGCCAGGGCAACGACGTATTCGGCGCCACCGTCGGCGCCGCGTGCGCCCGGCGAAACACTGACGGCGGCCTGCTCGATCGGAAAGGGCGCGGTCTTGCGAACCTGCCACCGCACGATCTCCTGCAGGTCGGCAGGCCGCGCCGGTACGTTCTCCAGCGGCAGCAGCGTCACTCTCGCCACCGTGTCGGGCACCACCAGCGACACGCGTGACGGCCGTTGGCCGCCGAGTTGCGAGAGCGTGCGGGTGATGGCCTTGGCCACCGCGGGGACATCGCCGATGTTGAGCTCGCCCAGGCCGGGAGTCACCAGGCCGTTGGGCAGCGGCTCGCTGGCGTGTCCCGCGATCACCGCCTGCGACCCGCGCCACGACAACCGCGCGGCCGCCACGTGGGTGTGGTCTATCTCGACGGCGACGTCCGGCGCCGGTGTCGTCAACCACTGGCTGAGCATCATTCGACGAACGTCACCTTGTTGATCTCGCGAAGGGTGGTGAGGCCGTCGAGCACCCGCTCGACGGCAGACTCCCGCAACAGCCGCATGCCCTGCTCCCTGGCGGCTCGCTTGACTTCCGAGATCGGCCGCTTGTCCAGGATGATCTCGCGAATGTGGTCGGTGAGGTCGAGCAGTTCGCAGATCGCCATGCGGCCCTTGAAGCCGGTGCCGCCGCACTCCATGCACCCGGCGCCTTCGTACAGCGTCTTGCCGATCAGCATCGCCGGCTCGATCGCCGCTTCGGCCAGCATCGCCGGGTCCACGGCCGCCGGCCGCTTGCAGGCCTCACAGATCTTGCGCACCAGGCGCTGCGCCAGCACGCAGTTGAGCGCGGAAATGAACTGATACGGCTCCACGCCCATGTTGAGGAATCGGCCAAGCACGTCGAACACGTTGTTGGCGTGGACGGTGGTGAACACCAGATGCCCGGTCAGTGCCGATTGAATGGCAATCTGGGCCGTTTCCGGGTCGCGGATCTCGCCGACCATGACCTTGTCTGGGTCGTGACGCAGAATGGACCGCAGCCCGCGCGCGAAGGTCAGCCCCTTCTTCTCGTTGATGGGAATCTGCGTGACGCCCTTGAGCTGGTACTCAACCGGATCCTCGATCGTGATGATCTTGTCTTCGACGGTCTGGATCTCGGCAAGCGCGCCGTAAAGCGTGGTGGTCTTGCCGCTGCCGGTCGGCCCCGTCACCAGCACCATGCCATAGGGCTCGCGGATGTACTTGCGAAACCGCTTCAGCTCCTCCGCCGGGAACCCAAGGATGTCGAGGCGCAGTTCGGTGAACTGCTCGCTCATCGACTGTTTGTCGAGAATACGGATGACGGCGTCCTCGCCGTGCACGCTCGGCATCACCGACACGCGGAAGTCGATGGTCTTACCCGGGACCCGCAGCCGGAAGCGGCCATCCTGCGGGACACGCTTTTCGGCGATGTCGAGCTCCGCCATGACCTTGATGCGCGACAGGATCGAACTGTGGAATCGCTTAGCGATCGGCCGCATCGCCGGCTGCAGCACGCCGTCAATGCGATACTTCACATACACCGCGTCGTCCTGCGTCTCGATGTGAATATCGCTGGCCCGCCGCTGGATCGCGGTGTAGATCGTCGAGTCGACCAGCCGAATGATCGGGCTGCTGTCGCCGGTCAGCTTCTCGACCGTGAGGTTGTCGTCGCTGACTTCCTCTTCCTTGAGGACCTGGATCTGGAATTCTTCGGTGGCTTCGTCGAGGACGCGCTGCGAGCTTTCGCTCTTCTTCAGCATCCCCTCGATCGCCGAGCGGACCCCGACCACCACCGTGACGCGCGTCCCGAGCACCACCGACAGCTCGTCGATCATCGGCAGGTCGGTGGGATCCGACACGACGATCACCAGCGAGTCGCCGTCACGGCGGTACGGTACGAAGCCGTAACGCAGCATCAAGTCGGCGGGGATCGTCCGGAACAATTCCTGGTCGATCCGGAACTCGTGCATGTCGAGGAAGTCGAGCCGGTAGCGTTCGGCGAGCCGACGGGCCGCCGCTTCCTCGGCGCTGCGCTGTTCTGCCGTGACCTCGGACGGCTCTTCGATCAGGGCGTCGGGGTCGAGCGTGCCCTCAGGTGTCACGTTCATCACTGATTTCCAATCACCGCGGTCAGTTGGAACAACGGCAGATACAGCGCCAGCACGATGCCGGCAATCACCACGCCCATGAAGACCAGCATCGCCGGCTCGATCAGCGCCACGAAGCGCGCCACCTCGGTGTCAATTTCCTCGTCGTAGAAATCCGCCAGGCTGTTGAGCATTTCCGTCAGCCCGCCCGTGGACTCGCCGACTTCAATCATCTTGATGGCGACGTCGGGCACGGTCTTGCGCTCGAGCAGCGTGCTGGCAAAGCCCTGGCCCTCGCGCACGCGCACCGCGACAATCTCCAGCTCCTGCCCCATGTAACGGTTGCCGGTGGAGCGGGCCGCGATCTCCAGCGCATTCACCAGCGGAATGCCGCCGCCGAGCAAGGTGGCCAGCGTGCGTGCCATCTGCGACGTCGTGAACTTGTGCACGCTCGCGCCGATCACCGGCAGCCGCAGCACCAGGCGATCGAACTGCGCGCCGCGGCCCGGCTGCTTGCGCCAGACATAGCCGCCGACCAGCCCGGCCCCGATCGCGCCGAGGATGAGGTAGAAGTTCGCGCGGACCACGTCCGAAATCGCGACGATGATCCGCGTCGACAGTGGTAATTGGGAGCCGAAACTGCTGTAGAAATCGGCGAAGGTCGGTACGACCTTGATCACGATGATGCTGACCAGGACGACCGACAGCAGCACCAGAATGACCGGGTAGATCATCGCGGAGATGGTCTTGGAGCGAACGGTGTCGATCGTCTTGGAATAGGCGACGAAGCGGCGCAGCACGGCGTCGAGGTTGCCCGACCGCTCGCCGGCCATCAGCGAGGCGGTATAGACGCTGGGAAACAGGTCGTTGTGCGCGCTGAAGGCGTCGGACAGCGCCGTGCCGCTGCGCACCTTTTCGTGCACGTCGTCCAACACCGATTTGAAGACCGGGTTGCTCAGCCGGGACCGGAGAATGTCCAGGGACTGGACCAGCAGCATGCCCGCTTTGAGCAGCGTCGCCAACTCCTGGTTGAAGACGAGAAACTCGTGGCGGCTGACCTTGCGGCGCTGGCCGCCGACGCTCACCCAGGCGAGCCCGAGCCGCGGCTTGAGTGACAGGACGTGCAGGCCCTTGTCCTCCAGCTCGCGCCGAAGGGCGGCTTCGCTTTGGGCGACGTAATTGCCCTCGATGACCTCACCCGACGTGGTGCCGAGGCGGCAGCGGAACTCCATCCCTAAAAGATTGACTCACAGGGGATTATACGATTTGGCCGGCAGAAGTGGGAAGTGAGGGGTGAGGGGTGAGAAGAAGTCCTTCTGCCCTCTCACTTCTCACTTTTCAGTTCCCTTTGGACGCCCGCCGGCCGGCGCTAGTTGGCGGAGACCGAGCCGACCTTGCGGAGGATGCTCCGGACGTAGTTCTGGGTCTCGGGGTACGGCGGCAGGCCCCCGTAGCGCTTGATGGTGCCCGCTCCAGCGTTGTAGGCGGCCAGGGCCGTGGGAAGGTCGAGCCGGCTCATCAGATATTTCAGGTGCCGGATGCCGGCCTCAAGATTCGACTTCGGATCGTACGAGTTGCTGACGCCGTAGTGACGTGCGGTCGCCGGCATGAGCTGCATCAGGCCCTTCGCACCCTTCTTCGAACGGGCGCGCGGCTGGTAGTTTGACTCCTGCTCGATCACGGCGTGCACGAGCCGCACGTCCATGTGGTGAGCGGCGGCAACCGATGAGATGAGCGCGGCAAACGGACGCGCCGCCAGCGCGGCATCGGAAATCCGCAAGCCGGTATCCGGGAGCGGGATGCGTCGCGCTGACTCGCCCTCGGCACCATCGGCTTGCGGAGCCGGCACGGACGCCGGCTCGGGATACGGCACTTCGTCGGGATCGACTCTCACGATGATCGACGCCGGGAAGGTCACCTCCCCGCCCTCCCGCATCCGCACCACCGCGTTCTCACCGTGAACCACGTACGATTTCACCGACATCGTACGGCCGTTCTTGAAGACGACGATGTCGGCCCTCGCGTCGGAGGCGGCCACCACGAGGGCGGCGCACGCGAACGCGAGAGTGCTGGTCCGCATGGCTATTGAATGAATACGTGGAAGAAGCGGGCACCCAGCTCGCGGGGATCGCCGCTCTTCATCGACTGATCGAGCGCGGGCACGAAGGACTTGTCCACGGTGAACTTCAGCTCCACCATGTCCGCGGTGCCCAGCTGCGCCGCCGTGATCGGATACTTCAGCACGGGCGGATTGCCGATGCTCGCGCTCAGGGGAATCGTGGCGAGCACCTGCTCACCCGACATGACGGCTACCTGCTGAGCGGCGCTCGGGCCCGTGGCCGGATTGTCCGCCTGCACGACCAATGTCACGTCGCGTCTGGGATTGCGGAACGCGATGGTGGCATCTTTCTTGGTCCACTGCCATTCGGTGCGGGAGGAGTTCTCGGTCACGACTTCCGCCGGGTGCCAGCCGTCCTTGAAAATCACGAAGATGTTCTCCGTCTGCGGCAGGAGCTCGAAGTCCACGACCTTGTACGAGCGATCGCCGCGGTCTTCGTTGGAGAACTTGACGCGCTCGTTGGTAGAGGGCGCATACATCCCCGCCGCGACCTTGGCCGCGCCGACGTACGGATAAATCGGAATGAACATCGGCCGGGTGTATTCGACGACTTCGCCCGGCTTCCAGTCGGCTGTGGGCTTGGGGGGGTCGTGATCGTCGTTCCACATCATCTCTTCATCGGCATCCAGGAAGTGCACGAACACCTTGCGCTGGCCGAGGTTGGGCGCGCTTTGATCGAGCTGGAACCGGTAGGTGACATCGACGGGGCTGCCGAGCGCGACCTTCGGGCGCGACAGCGTTACCTGCATGGACGCGACGGGAGGCGTGGTGTCTTCCGCCTCGCCACAGCCGGCCAGTGTCACGGTCAGGCCCGCCAGTGCACAGGCCGCCACAAATCCTCTCGAAATCACTCTCCGTTGCATAGGGTGACGAACAAGAATATCATGCAGACCGCCCATGGACACAGTGCGCGACGCGTTAGGCATGGTTGAGACGAAGGGCTTCATCGGCTCGGTAGAGGCGGCTGATGCCATGGTCAAGGCCGCAAATGTGCTGCTGGTCGGCACCGAGTACATCGGGGCCGGATTGGTGACCGTGCTGGTGCGCGGCGACGTGGGCGCCGTGAAGGCGTCCACCGACGCCGGCGCCGCGGCCGCCCGGCGAGTGGGCGAGCTCGTCTCGGTGCACGTCATCCCTCGACCGCACGCCGAAGTGGAACGGATTCTTCCCAAGGCGTGATGTATGGCTGCCGCAGCCTTCGCGTAGGCGGGAGGCCCTGAGTTGGCCAACCTAGCCGCCACCTCCCCGCAATCCGACAAAGACCTCGCCTCGATTGCCGAGGCGCGCCTCCTGGCTCGACGGGCCAAGGCGGCGCAGGCGCTGCTGGCCGAATTCTCGCAGGCGCAGGTTGACGCGATCGTCGATGCCATGGCCGCCGCCGTCACACCGCACGCAGAAGCGCTGGCGCGGCTTGCCGTCGAGGAGACCGGCTTCGGCGTGGTGTCCGACAAGATCCAGAAAAACCTGTTCGGGTCGAAGCAGGTCTACGAATTCATTCGGCCGATGAAGACGGTCGGCGTGATCAACCGCATCGAGGATCGCAAGATCATCGAAATCGCCGAGCCCTTCGGCGTGGTCGCGGCGATCATTCCGTCCACCAACCCGACATCGACCGCAATCTACAAGATTCTCATCTCGATCAAGTCGCGCTGCGCGGTCGTGATGACGCCGCACCCGTCAGCGGCGCGGTGCATCATGCGCACCGCCGACATCATGTACGAGGCCGGCCGCACCGCCGGTTTGCCGGATGGCGCGATCGGTTGGATGACCACCGTGACGCTCGAAGGCACCCAGGAGCTGATGAAGGCGCGCGAAGTGTCGGTGATCCTCGCCACCGGCGGCATGGGCCTCGTGCGCGCCGCCTACAGTGCCGGGAAGCCGGCCTATGGCGTCGGCCCGGGTAACGCGCCGTGCTACATCGAGTCCAGCGCCGACGTCCGCAAGGCCGCAAACGACATCCTGATCGGCAAGTCCTTCGATAACGGCGTGCTGTGTTCGGCGCCGAACTCGGTCGTCGTCGACCAGGCCATCGATGCCGACGCCCGCCGGCAGTTCATCGATCAGGGCGGCTACTTCCTCTCTGCCACCGAGGCGGACACGCTGGCGAAGCACCTGGTGACGCCGCAACGGCTGCCGAACCCGGCCCTGGTCGGCAAATCGGCTGCCTACATCGCCACGCAGATCGGCATGACCGTTCCACCGGGCACGCGTGCGCTGATCGCCGAGCTGAACGGCGTGGGACGCGACTTTCCGCTGTCGATCGAAAAGCTCTGCCCGGTGCTCTCGTATTACGTCGTCAAGGACTGGCGCGAAGGCTGCGAGCGCTGCAAGCAGATTCTCCGCTACGGGGGCATGGGCCACACCATGTCGATTCACTCGCAGAACGACGCGGTGATCCTGGAGTTCGGCCTCCACAAGCCGGCGTACCGCATTTGCGTCAACACGCCGAGCACACTCGGCGCCATCGGATTCACGACCGGACTGGAGCCGGCCATGACCCTGGGATGCGGCGGCTTTGGCGGCAACATCACGTCCGACAACATCTCGCCAAAGCACTTGCTCAACATCAAGCGGGTGGCCTACGAGATACGGCCGGTTCCACGGGTCCCGGAGCGTCCCAACGTTCCAAAGGCATCGTTTGAACTGGCAGACCCAACGCTTCCGGTGGCTGTGGCGCTGCCAAAGGCTCCGGTGAAACCCCAGCCGGATGGCATCACGGCGGATAGCCTTACGCACCGAATCGACCAGTTCTTGTCGACCCGCGGACTGGCGCCGGCGTCTCCGGCCCGACCAGCCGCACCAGCCGAATCCGCCCAGCCAGAGAAATTCGTCTGTGAAGAAGACGTGCGCCTGGCCGTGAAAGACGGCCGAAAACTGCTCATCGGCGAGAAAACGATCGTGACCCCGGCCGCGCGAGACGCCGGAGACGCAGCAAAGGTCTTCGAATACGCGGGCTGGCTGCAGCCGTAAACACCTGAGCCATAACAGGTTGACCACGAAAACGACGGCGTGCTACCCTGCCTGCGGTTTCTTGGCCGGCGCAAAGACAACCTGGACCCATAGGTATAAATGCCCAGCAAGATCTACCTCCACCTTCTGCCGGCGATTACCGCCGTCGCGATTGCGGGATGCGTGTCGCGTCCGGCGACCCAAGCGGTCACGATCGTCCCGCAGACACCCGCACCAGTTGCAGCACCTGCACCAGTTCCTGAACCTGCTCCCGACCCCGTTGCCATCCTGATTGCCACGTCGGACCGCCACTTCGAGGCGGGTCAGCATGAATTGGCGCTCGGCCATCTCGAGCGCGCAAAGACCGAGTTCGATCGATCGCTCGATACGCTGCTCAAATCGACAGACGGCGCGCGGGGGAACGCTCGGCTGCGCGAGCACTTCGAGCGGCTGGTCGATCGAATCAGCGTCCTCGAACAGGCGGCCCTGAGGACCGGCGACGGATTCTCGGAGACCAGGTCCGAGCCTGCGGCCATCGACGCGCTGCTGGCGATCGAGACGATTGAATCAACGACCCCCAAGCTGGCGACGGCCGAGACCGTCCAGGCCGACCTCGAAGCCACGGCGCACGACATTCCGATCCCAACCAACGATCGCGTGCTGCGATACGTGGAGCTCTTTCAGGGGCGCCTGCGTGAATTCCTGGCCGAGGGTCTGTCGCGGGGCGCGCAGTATCTGCCGATGATTCAGGCCACCTTCCGCGCCGAAGGCCTGCCGCTGGATCTGGCCTACATCCCGCTGATCGAGAGCGCCTTCAAGCCAACCGCGCTCTCGAGGGCCAAGGCTCGCGGCGTGTGGCAGTTCATGCGCGGCACCGCGCTCGAAAACGGCTTGACGGCGGATTGGTACGTCGATGAGCGGGCCGATCCGGTGAAGGCCACGCAGGCCGCCGCGCGGTACCTGAAGACGCTGCACGGCATGTTCGAAGAGTGGCACCTCGCCATGGCGTCGTACAACGGTGGGCACGGACGCGTCAAGCGGGCTATGACGCGGAGCCGGAAGAACGATTTCTGGTCGTTGACGGCGACGACGCGGTACTTGCCTCGCGAAACCCGCGAATACGTGCCGATGATCCTGGCGGCCATCATCATCGCGAAGAACCCGGACCAGTACGGCTTCGATATCGTGCCGATGACCGCACCGGCCACGGAGACCGTGGTCGTGCCACCGGCGCTCGACCTGCGCCGCGTCGCCGAGTGGGCCAGCGTGCCGATGGACGACATCCAGACGCTCAATCCCGAGTTCCGCCGCTGGACCACGCCGATCAAGGCCGGCGAATACACCATCAAGGTGCCGCTCGGCACCGGCGACAAGGTCCGTGAAGGCCTGGCCGCTGCCGGCCCATCGCAGCTCAACGCCATGCAGACGCATACCGTCAAGCGCGGCGAGACCCTGACCACGATCGCGCGCAAGCTGCGGGTCAGCCGCGCCGACCTGGCCGAAGCCAACTACTTGAAGGTGACGTCACGAGTGACCGCCGGAACCAGGTTGATCATTCCCCGCATGCCGTCCGCCGCCCTGCTGGCGCGCGCGACGGCCGGCGAGTTGGAGAACACGGCCGAGGCGATTGCCACAGACCTCTTGAAGGACACGACGGCGGTCGACCAGGCGCCGGCGGCCCGGCGCACGTATCAGGTCAGGCGTGGCGACACGCTCTCGGCGATTGCGCGGAAGACCGGCACGACCATCGCGCAGTTGACCGACTGGAACAAGCTGACGACGACCACCCTGAAGATCGGGACGCGGCTGCTGATCCAGTCGCCGCGCTCCGCCAATCAGTAGCCGGCAGCCGGTAGCCACTGGCGACTGCTTTCTGGCTGCTGGCTACTTTTCACGCACTGGCGATCTTGCCGCCGCCGCTGCTGGCGCGCAGCGACTTGATGCCCTGTTCGATGCGCTCGGCCACTTCCCGCTCCCGCTGCAGCGCGCGCAACGTGTTCTGCGCCTCCTGCACCATGAAGTCGAGCCGGGCGATCTTCTCGCCCACGTGATCGACCACCGCCCGCCGCTCGCCCACCATCTCGAGGTTGATGTTGATGTCGTCGAGCAGCTTGGCAATGGCGTTGGCGTGCGTCGATGGCCGCAATCTTGACGTCGGTGTCATTGACGCGGCCGAGCAGGTCTTCCATCTTGGCCCGCAGATCGGCGACCTCGGAAGGGTGATTGGTCACGAACTGCAGGTCGGCCTTGCTGCGGCTGCTGTCTTGTAAATGCTCTCGACTTCGGCCGCCAGCTCGCCCGGGCGGGTCGCCGCCCTGGTGCCGTCGTCGACAGCGGCCATCTTGCTGAGCACCGCCTCCATCTTGGATTCGAGCTCCAGGGTGCGGCTGAGCAGCGCTGTGGCGCGTTTGCCGAGCGACGTGCGATCGGCCGAGAGCTTGTCGCGCAGCTGCGCCGCCTCGGCGTGCGATGTGTGCAACTCGGCGATCTCCGAACGGAGCCGCTTCGAGATCCTGCCGCCGCTGCTTCATGAAGTCGTGCGGCGCCTGCGTTTGCCGGCCGAGCTCATCGACCTGCGGCAGTCGCAGAAACTGCGCGTCCAATCGCATCGGCGGCGCGCAGAATCTGCGAGGCGCGCCAACCCCTTTGTATCGAACCGGCCAGAATCTGCCTGAAGCCTCCGGGCAGCCCGATTGCACCGGCCTGCTCATGCTGGCAACGATTGAAAGCGCGACCGTCATTGGCGTGGAGGCCTACCGGGTGCACGTCGAGATCGACGTGAGCCGCGGCTTCCCGCACTTTCAGCTGGTGGGCCTCCCCGACGTGAGCATCAAGGAGAGCCGCGACCGCGTGCGGGCGGCCGTGCTGAACTCCGGGTTCGAGTTCCCGGTGGCGCGGATCACCATCAACCTGGCGCCCGGCGACGTGCGCAAGGCCGGCCCCGCCTTCGATCTGCCGATCGCCATCGGCCTGCTCCGTGCCTGGGGCATCGTCACGCGCGCGGACTTCACGGGCATCGTGCATGTCGGCGAACTGTCGCTCGACGGATCGATTCAACCCGCGCGCGGCGTGCTGCCGATTGCCGCCGAGGCCCGACGCAACGGCGCCCGGGCGCTGCTGCTGCCCCACGACAACCTCGCCGAAGCCGCCGTTGTCACGGGCTTACGGCTGCTGCCGGTCAAGACCCTCACAGAAGCGATCGAGCGGCTGAATCAGCGTGACGACGAGTGGCCCTGCATCGCTTCGCCTGATCATCGTGCACTCTTGCGGCCCGACGCCCCGGCATCCTCGCACGTCGACCTGGCGGACCTGCACGGCCAGGCCTTCGCGCGCCGGGCGCTGGAAGTGGCCGCCGCGGGCGGGCATAACCTGCTGATGATTGGACCGCCTGGCGCCGGCAAGACCATGCTGGCGCGGCGCCTCGCAGGCATTCTGCCGCCGTTGTCGTTCGAAGAATCGATCGAGGCCACGACGATTCATTCGGTGGCCGGCCAGCTCAGGCCGGGTGTCGGCCTGCTCACCGAGCGACCGTTCCGCGCGCCGCACCACACCATCTCGGATGTCGCCCTCGTCGGAGGCGGCAGCACGCCGCGGCCGGGTGAAGTGAGCCTGGCGCATCACGGGGTGCTCTTCCTCGATGAGATGCCGGAATTCGACCGGCGCGTGCTCGAAGCGCTGCGGCAGCCGATCGAAGAAGGCCGGATCACCGTGTCTCGTGCGTTACGCTCGGTGGCCTTCCCGGCCCGCTTCGTGCTCGTCGCGGCGATGAACCCCTGCAAGTGTGGATTCTTTGGGGACAAGCGGCGCGCCTGTCGATGTACGCCTCAAGAGGTCGCGCGCTATCACAATCGCTTGTCGGGGCCGCTCCGCGATCGACTGGATCTCGTCGTCGAAGTGGAAGCGGTCCCGATCACCGAGATGACGGAAGGCACGGCTGGCGAGCCGTCGGCAGCGGTGCGGGCTCGGGTCCTCGCGGCACGCGAGCGCCAATCCGCGCGCTCGATCTGCGCCCGCGTCAACGCGACGCTCACCGGTCCGGAACTGAAGAAGGTGGCGCCACTGGATCAGGCGGGCCGCCGGCTACTCGAACGCTCAGCCGATCGCCTGCATCTCTCCGCGCGCGCATTTCACCGCGTCATCCGCGTCGCGCGCACGATTGCCGACCTGGCCCACGCCGACGCGGTGACCACCGAACATCTGGGAGAAGCCCTGCAGTATCGATTCGTGGAGACCGCATCATGATCAGCGACATCCCAGCCGCGCCGGATTTCGGTGCAACGAATCAATATGGCCAGCTGGGGCCGCGATTCGTAATTCTTCTGTAATACCGGCGATCATAAGGCGAACATCTGCACACCTCGACACTTTTGGGTTTGGCGAGATCCCGGCCGCGTGCTAGCCTTTAGAGCTTCCTTGAAGGCATCCAAGCGCTACACCGTCGTGCTGGCCGACCGAACCACTGGTGTGGTCCGCCGCTTCACCATCAGCGTGAAGCCGGTGGTCGCCGTGGCGGCCACCGTCATAGCGCTCCCGATCCTCATCGGTACGGGCGCTGCCCTCAAAGCGCGGTTCGACGTAAGAACGTTGTACAGTTCACACGCCACGCTGGAACTTGAGAACGCCAACTATCGCGCGGCAACCGAGCAGCTGGCCGGCCAGATCATGGCGCTGCAAGCCGCCATGTCGGAGCTTGATGCCAAGGCCGCACTCGATCCGTCGCTGCAGAATTCCATGGACAGGCTCCCGGCCGTCGTGAAGGGCCGGGCGATGGGCGGCCCGACGGCCAACACCGCGCTGTCGCTGATCACACCCGGGCTGAGTTCTCCGGAAGGCACTTTTGGTCTGCTGAAGGATTTGCTGGCCGGCCTCGAGGATCGCCTGCAGTCGGTTCGGAGCGACGTCGACAAGCGCAACCAGCTCGCGGCAGCCACGCCCTCGATTTGGCCAACGCACGGATGGTTGTCGTCGAGCATCGGCAACCGCCCCGACCCGCTCACCGGCGAACGCGACTTTCATCCCGGCCTCGACATTTCCGCCGACCGCGGCGCTCCGGTCTACGCGACGGCCGACGGCACGGTCACCGGCGCGGCGGCGGCCGGCAACTACGGCAATCTCGTCATCGTCGATCACGGCTTCGGACTCGAAACCCGCTACGGCCATCTGTCGGCGTTCAAGGTCAAACAGGGACAGACCGTCAAGCGCGGCGACTTGATCGGCCTCGTCGGCTCCACCGGCCGTACCACCGGTGCGCACCTGCACTACGAAGTCCGCGCCAACGGCCGGATTCTGAATCCGCTGCAGTTGCTGCTCAGCCCGCGCCGCGCCCGCGGCGACTAATCCTCCCGTTCCCCCTCCGGTCGCGCGGACGCACACGGTCGACGTGGCGCCCGCAAGGTATACTTATGTGATTGTCAGCCTCGGCTGACGGTGTCCTGCTCAATGTTTGGCCAACTCCTCACGAAGATCGTCGGCACGCAGAACGACCGCGAACTGAAGCGGCTGCGTCCGCGCGTCGCCGGAATCAACGCCTTCGAGCCCGCCATCAAAGGGCTCAGCGACGACCAGCTCAAGGGCAAGACCGCCGAGTTCCGCGCCCGGCTCGCCAACGGCGAAGCCTTGGACGATCTGCTGCCCGAAGCGTTTGCCGTGGTCCGCGAAGCCGGACGCCGCGTGCTGCACATGCGCCACTACGACGTGCAGATGATTGGCGGCATGGTGCTCCACAGCGGCACGCTCGCCGAGATGAAAACCGGCGAGGGCAAGACGCTGGTCGCCACGCTGCCGGCGTATCTCAACGCGCTCGCAGGCAAGGGTGTTCACATCGTCACCGTGAATGACTACCTCGCCCGCCGCGACTCCGAGTGGATGGGGCGCATCTTCCGCTTCCTCGGCATGAGCGTCGGCGTGATTCAGCACGACCTCAACGATCAGCAGCGCCAGGTCGCCTACGCCTGCGACATCACCTACGGCACCAACAACGAGTTCGGCTTCGACTACCTGCGCGACAACATGAAGTTCGACGTCGCGTCGATGGTGCAGCGCGGCCACAACTTCGCGATCGTCGACGAAGTCGACAGCATCCTGATCGACGAAGCCCGCACCCCGTTGATCATTTCCGGACCGGCCGAGGAATCGACGGATCTCTACTACGAAGTCGACAAGGTCATCCCGAAGCTGAAGCGCGGTGAAGTGCATCAGGGCCAGGTCAAAGGCGAGGATCGCGACCGCCTGGAAGCCTCGGGCGATTTCGTCGTCGACGAAAAGAACAAGACTGCCACGCTGACCGAGTCGGGCATGGCCAAGGCGGAGCAACTGCTCGCGCATCGCCTGCAGCCCGGCGGGCTGTACGATCCCGCGAACATGCCGCTGCTCCACCACGTGCAGCAGGCGCTGCGCGCGCACGTCCACTACCAGCTCGACGTGCAGTACATGATCAAGGACGGCCAGGTCGTCATCGTGGACGAATTCACCGGCCGGTTGATGCCGGGCCGGCGCTGGAGCGACGGCCTGCACCAGGCGGTCGAGGCCAAGGAAGGCGTCAAGATCGAGCGCGAGAACCAGACGCTCGCCACCATCACCTTCCAGAACTACTTCCGCAAATACCAGAAGCTTGCCGGCATGACCGGCACGGCGGTCACCGAGGCCGCCGAATTCGCCAAGATCTACAAGCTCGACGTCATCGCCATCCCGACCAACCAACCGCTGGCGCGCATCGAGGAGCCCGACCTGGTTTACCGAACCGAGGGCGAAAAGTGGAACGCCATCGTCGACGACATCATCAAGATTAACCAGGCAGGGCGTCCGGTGCTGGTGGGCACGGTGTCGATTGAAAAGTCGGAGCGCGTCTCCACCATGCTCAAGCGCAAGGGCCTGAAGCACATTGTGCTCAACGCCAAGTACCACGCGCAGGAAGCGGAGATTGTCGCCCAGGCGGGCCGCAAGGCCGGCGTCACCATCGCCACCAACATGGCGGGCCGCGGCACCGACATCCTGCTGGGCGGCAACCCCGAATACATGGCGCGGCAACAGAGCCTCAACGAAGGCGTGGCCGAAAAGGTCGCGAAAGGTGAAGAGAAATACGTCGACGATGACGAGCACGTGAACTTCTTCCACGTCGACTCGTTCTACCGCGTCAAGCGGGCCGACTGGGACCGCATTTTCGGTCACTTCACACGCCAGACGGACGACGAGCACAATGACGTGGTCAGCATCGGCGGCCTGCATATCATCGGCACCGAGCGCCACGAGGCGCGCCGCATCGACAACCAGCTGCGCGGCCGCGCCGGACGCCAGGGCGACCCGGGCTCGTCGCGCTTCTTCCTCTCGCTCGAAGACGACCTGATGCGCATTTTCGGTTCGGATCGCATCTCCGGTCTGATGCAGCGGCTCGGCATGGAAGAAGGCGTGCCGATCGAACACGGCATGGTGACCCGCGCCATCGAGCGCGCGCAGAAACAGGTCGAGGCGCAGAATTTCTCCGTCCGCAAGCACCTGCTCGAATACGACGACGTGATGAACAAGCAGCGCGAGAGCGTCTATACGCTGCGCCGCGAGATCCTCGAGGGCACGATCCACCTGAGCGAGGAAGAGACGTCGGACATCAGGGGCTACGTGATGGCAACCGCCGAGGAGATGCTCGATGCCCGCGTCGAGCAGTTCATCGGCAAGGACGCCGACGATGACGAGTGGGACCTGCCGGGGCTGGCGCGCGAAATGACGCAGACGTTCGCCCTCGACGAGAGCGCCCTGAAGGGCATTGACGAAATGGGCAGCGACCAACTGCGCGACCATCTATGGGCGGCGGTGCAGGCGAAGTACGAGGAGAAGGAGAAGGTCGTCCCGCGCGACATCCTGACCCGCGTCGAGCGCGACATCATGCTGCAGATCGTCGATCAGCAGTGGAAGGACCACCTCTACTCACTCGATCACCTGAAGGAAGGCATCGGTCTACGCGGCTACGGCCAGCGCGACCCTTTGGTCGAGTACAAGAAGGAGAGCTTCGCGCTGTTCCAGGACATGCGCGGCCGCATTGAAGAAGAGATCGTCAAGTACCTGTGGTGGCTGAGGCCGGTCGTCGAGCGTGACCACAGCGAGGCACGCGTATCGGCCCCGGCACGGCCGGCACCGAAGCGGCCGGCGGCGCTCAGCTACAACAACCCTCAGCAGCAGCCACAGAGCGTGTTCGCGCACCGGCCCGCGGCAAGGCCCGCCGGCATCGACGACCTGGTCGAGGATCGCCAGCCGGCGCGCGTCGGCGGCGATGATGTGATCAAGACCGTGAAGCGCGAGGAACCCAAGATCGGGCGCAACGACCCGTGCTGGTGCGGGAGCGGCAAGAAGTTCAAGAAGTGCCATGGGCAGTGACGGAGCAGACCAACTAGCACCAGGGCGCAGAAAGCACAGATGACGCAGACCAGGGAAATGCGAGAGACAGCCATCGGCGCCACGCTGCCAACGGCGCTCACGTTCGACGACATCCTGCTCGTCCCACGCCATTCCACGGTCCTGCCCGCCCAGGTCGACGTCACCACGCGTCTGACCGGGCGCATCAGGCTGAATGTGCCGTTGCTCAGCGCGGCGATGGACACCGTGACAGAGTCCGAGATGGCCATCGCCATGGCACAGCAAGGCGGCATGGGCATCATCCACAAGAACCTGCCGATCCAGGACCAGGCGCTCGAGGTCGATCGCGTCAAGCGTTCTGAAAGCGGCATGATCGTCAACCCGATCACGCTCGGACCCGACGCGTTGATTCGCGAGGCGCTGGAGTTGATGCAGAAGTACCGCATTTCTGGCGTGCCGATCACCGAGGACGGCAGCAAAGACGGCCGCCTGGTCGGCATTCTCACCAACCGGGACCTGCGGTTCGAGACCAGCACGTCGCGCAAGGTCTCCGAGGTGATGACCAAGGAGCGGCTGATCACCGTTCCGGTCGGCACCACGCTCGAGGACGCGCGCGAGATTCTGCATCGCGCCAAGGTTGAGAAACTGCTGGTCGTCGACAAGGAGTTCAAGCTCCGCGGCTTGATCACCGTCAAGGACATCCAGAAGGCGATCACCTATCCGAACGCGTGCAAGGACGCGCTCGGCCGGCTGCGCTGCGGCGCGGCGGTCGGTATCGCCCGCGATACGCTGGAACGCGCCACCGCCCTGGTCAGCGCCGGCGTCGACGTGCTCGTGGTGGACACGGCGCACGGCCACTCGCAGGGCGTGATGGACCTCGTCAGGCAGATTCGCCAGGCGTTTCCGGAGCTCGATTTGATTGCCGGCAACGTGGCGACGGCGGAAGCGACCGAAGCGCTGATCGGCATCGGTGTTGATGCCGTGAAGGTTGGCATTGGCGCCGGGTCGATCTGCACCACCCGCATCGTCGCCGGCATCGGCGTGCCGATGATCTCGTCGATCGCGGATTGCGCGGCCGCGGCGGCCAAGCGCGGTATCCCGGTGATCGCCGACGGCGGCATCCGCACCTCTGGCGATGTCGTCAAGGCGCTGGCGGTTGGCGCCAGCGCCGTGATGGCCGGCAATCTGTTCGCCGGAACGGACGAAAGCCCTGGCGAGTTGATCCTGTATCAGGGCCGGACCTTCAAGGAATACCGCGGCATGGGCTCAATCGGCGCGATGCGCCGCGGCAGCCGCGATCGCTACTTCCAGGACGACTTCGAGCTCGAGAGCGGCACCAGCCCGGCCGGCAAGCCGAGCATGGAGAAGCTGGTGCCGGAGGGCATTGAAGGCCGCGTGCAGCACAAGGGCAGCATGTCGATGGTCGTGCACCAGCTGATCGGTGGTCTGCGCGCCGGCATGGGCTATTGCGGCGCACCGACCATCCCCGATCTGCAGCGCGATGCGGAGATCATCCGCATCACCAACGCCGGATTCCGAGAGAGCCACGTGCACGACGTGACCATCACGAAGGAAGCACCGAACTACCGCGTAGAATAAGGCGTCCTATCGACGCCGGCGTGGCTTTGGCGGGTGGGCACCACCATTCAACTGTTCCCCCGGAGTCTTGATCCGGTCGACCACCTCGTCGTGCAACACGCGCATCTGTCGGCGCGTTTCATCATTCATCTCGTGCATCTGACGACGTGTCTCGCCCTCGCTCTCTCGAGTCAGACGGCGCGTCTCCTCATCGCCTTCCCGGATTTCCTGCCGGAGTCCCTCGCGTAGCGTACGGCACTCCAGGCGCACCTCGTCCCTGAACACTTCCAGCGCTTCGACGCGTTCGGTGAGGGATCCATCCACCATCGACGACGACGGTAGCATCGTCTCGGGTGGGTTGAAACAGGCAAGCACTGCCATAGAATGACCGGGCCATGCGCGCATTTCTTGCACTGTTGTCCCTCGCGACCGCAACCAACGCGGCCGCGCAGCCACTCACCATCTTCAGCTCCAACGCCACCACGGCGTTGATTGAGGAGCTGGCGCCTCAATACGAGAAGACTACCGGACAACAGCTCACGCTGGTGTTCGACAGCTCGGCGTCGCTGAGGACGCGCATCGAGAAGGGCGAGGCGTTCGATGTCCTGGCAGCCACCGCCCCCACTGTCGCCGCGCTGGCGAAGTCCGGGCGAATCGATCAGGCGTCAAGGACCGACATGGCCCGTGCCGGCGTCGGCATGGCGATTCACCGGCAGGGCACAAGGCCCTACGTGGACTCGATCGATACGCTCAGAGGCGCGCTGGTGACCGCAGAATCCATTACCTATGTTGAACAGGGTGCGACGGCGTCGGTGCTGCGCGGCCTCTTCGCCAAGCTCGGCCTGACCGAGGCCATGGATTCGAAAACGGTGTATTCCGACAGCGCGGCCCATGCCGTGGCCGAAGGCAAGGCGCAGATTGGATTCACGCAGATCAGCGAGATCCTCAATGTGGCCGGGGCGCTGTACGCCGGCCCGCTGCCGCCGGACGTGCAGGTCTACACCACGTTCACGGCCGGCGCACATCCGAAAGCACCGGCGGCGGCGAAGCAGTTCATCGCCTTCATGACCAGCGCGCAGGCCGCGCCGGTGATTCGCAAGACCGGCATGGAGACGCTCGCCGGCGATCGACTGCCGCCGATTCCCGCGGCGCAGTTGACGCCAGCCCAGCGCGAAGCGGTGGATGCGTTCAAGACCGCGCGGGGTGGAGACATCACCGGCCCGTTCCACCCGTTACTTCGCAGTCCGGAGCTGATGATGCGGACACGGGCGATGGGCGACTACCTTCGTTTCAGGAGCGCGTTGCCGCCCCGGCTTAGTGAATTCGTGATCCTGATGACCGCGCGCGAATGGATGCAGCAATACGAATGGAACGCGCACTATCCCATTGCCCTGAAGGCCGGGCTGCGCAAGGACATCGCGGATGCGGTCGGCGAAGGCCGGCGGCCCTCCCAGATGGCGGCCGATGAAGCTGCGCTCTACGAGTTCTGCCAGGAGTTGCACCGCAACAAAACGGTCAGCGACGCGACCTATGCGCAGGCGGTGGCCGCATTCGGTGAGCACGGTATCGTCGACGCCATCGGCATCTCCGGCTACTACTCCATGCTGGCGATGGTGCTGAACACGGCGCGCACTCCGACCACCGATAACGGCAGCCCGATGCTCCGGCCGGTCTCTGGATCGCCGTCGCCAAAATGATCCCCGTTTCACTCAACCGGTATCCTCACCATCGTCGGCGCTGCTGTCCATGGCAGGCGTGGCGCTCCTCATCGTCGATCACTGGCACACAGCCCTCTACGTAAAAGAACTACACAGCCCCAATCGCAAGCTGGGCAGAACACTCCTACGCGAACTTGACATCCGCATCGGCGAGTGAACGGCCGTTCGGATCCTAGACGGTGCCTGACGCGCCACCGCGGTTCGCACCGCGGTTTCGGGGGCTGGCCCCAAACGTCGCTCCTTGCGACAGAGAGTGCCACTCTAGACCGCGCAACTGTTCCTAGGCGGTCTCCGTACGACATTTGGGGCCAGCCCCCGAGTGACAGCCGGCGTCGCTAGGGCGACGTTTGGGGCCAGCCCCCGGACTGTTCGACGGTTACGGTGCGACGGTTGGCGCCGAGATCGGTGAGGTGAATGGCGACGGCGCCGGCGTGGCGGCGAATGAGCCGCTCGGGCCACTCCACGGCCGTCACTCCCGTGCCGGCCAGATCCTGATCGAGACCGATGTCGTCCAGATCGGCGCGATCGAGGCGATACAGGTCGACATGAATCAGCGGCAGCCGGCCACCACGATACTCATGGACCAGCGTGAACGTGGGGCTCGTCACTTGGTCTGCCATGATGCCGAGGCCCTCGGCCAGGCCGCGCACGAACACGGTCTTGCCGGCGCCCAGATCTCCCGACAGCAGCAGTACAACGCCCGGCGCCAGGCCGGCCGCCAACCTCGACGCGATCGCTCGCGTGTCGGCCTCGGAGTTGGAGGTGAATGCGCGGGCGCTCACTCGCTCTGCTTGGTGGCGACGCGGCGGCGCGCCGTCACTTCGAGAATCGCGTCGCCGATGTGATCCACCAGATCGCCGGCGGTCATCGAGACCTCACCGTTGTCAGCATCCGCCAGCTCGCCCGCCGCGCCGTGGAGATACACCGCCAGCCTGCAGGCCGCCTGGGCGTCGAGCAATTGCGCCAGCCAGGCTCCCAGCATGCCCGCCAGTACGTCGCCAGTGCCACCGGTCGCCATACCAGGGCACCCTGTGGGATTCACGTAGACACGCTCCTCCGGCGTGACAACGAGCGTGCGATAGCCCTTCAGCACGACATACAGCTTGTGGCGTCTGGCAAAGTCCGTGGCAATGCCAATACGATCTGCTTGCAGATCCTCAACCGTACAGCCAACCAGTCGCGCCATCTCGCCAGGGTGCGGCGTGATGATCACATCGCGGCCTTCGCGGCCGACCAGCAGCGCCGGTTCATCCGCAAACGCATTCAGTGCATCGGCGTCCAGCACCAGCGGGCCTTCATACTTATCGAGCAACTCGCGCACGAACGTCGTCACGCCCTCACCGCGCCCGAGGCCCGGTCCCGCAACGATGACGTCCGCACCGAAGTCCAGGACGTCGTCCGCCGCCGAGTAGTAGATGGTGCCCTCGGCCGTCTCGTCGAGCCCTTCGGTCATGTACTCGATACCGTGAGCCGCGATGAGGGGCTGGCAGGATCTCGGCGACGCGACCGTCACCAGCCCCGCCCCCGCGCGCAGCGCGCCCTGTGCGCACAGCACCGCGGCACCCGACTTCCCCATCGACCCGGCCACGACGAGGACGCGCCCAAAATCGCCCTTGTGCGCCTCGAGGCCGCGCGGCTGAATCAGCGCGCGCATCTGGTCGCGGGTCATGAGGTCGATGCGCGGCCCCTCGAGTTGCTCGAACACCTCGGACGGAATGCCGATGTCGGCGATCACGACCTCGCCGGCCTTCATTTCGGCTGGCGGCAGCACCAGCGGCAACTTCGGCGCGCCCAGCGTCACGGTGACCGTCGCCTCAATCGCGTCGCCGATCAAGTCAGCGCTATCGGCCGACATGCCCGACGGCAGATCGATCGACACGATCGGCACGCCGGCTTCGTTGATGTCGGCGACGACCGTTTCGAGAAACCCCGCCAGCGGCGTCGACAGGCCAATACCGAAGATCGCATCGATGATCAGGTCGTGTCCGGCAATCTCGGCGCCGTGCAGCTCCCACGCCGTCTCGTCGGCCACTTCGACCACGGTCTGGCCGATGTTGCCGAGGATCGTCAGGTTGGTGCGCGCGTCACCCTTGACCTCGCTCAACCGGCCGATCACGAACACCGACACGTCGAAGCCGCGCTGCAGCATCGTGCGCGCCACCACGAATCCGTCGCCGCCATTGTTGCCCTTGCCGCACACGATGGCAATCTGGCGCTCGGCAAGATCGGGATACAGGGATTCAATCGCAGCGACGACCTGGCGGCCGGCGTTCTCCATCAGGACCAGCGAGGCGATGCCGACGTCCTGGATGGCGCGACGGTCGGCCTCGCGCATCTGGTCTGCGTTGAGGATGCGCATCGCTTCGAACTGTAGCATCTGGCAAGGCTCGCCGCGCGACAATGAGCGGCTTGCCTCGCCAGGGCTATTTCGCTTGGCCCACCTCCGGCGGGCGGCAACATAGCCACAATGCCCCGACCCGGCGGTTCCACCACCGCTGGTGTGAAGTACCTCGCGATCTACGGCGCCTGCGGCGGCATGCTGATCGTCGCCATGCAGTTCGTGGAGTATCGCTTCCTGTTCCTCCAGTGCTCGGTCGAGGTCTAGGCGGCCATCGTCGCCGCGGCTTTCGCCGCGGTCGGCATCTGGCCGGGGCTGACAATCACCGGGCGCAAGGTGGTGGTCAAGCAAGTGCCAGTCGAAGTGCCGGTGCCGGCCGTGCCGTTCGTCACCAACCGGGCGAAGATCGACGAGCTCGGCATCACCCCACGCGAGCTGGAGGTCCTCCAGTAGATTGCCGACGGACTGAGCAACCAGGAGAGGGCCGATCGGCTGTTGGTGAGCCAACACCCGGTGAAGACCCATACCAGCCGCGTGTTCGACAAGCTTGGGGCAAGCCGCCGGACCCAGGCCGTCCAGCTGGCCAAGAGCCACCGCCTCATCGCCTGGATGGGTGATTTCAGGCCTGACGCCCCTTATTCGGCGCAGAATCATCCGAACGTATGACGACGAACCCGGGCTCTGACCGCTAGTGTGACGCCATGAAAAAGACTGTCCTCGCCTTCGGTATCCTCTCGGGCGTGGTCTCGGCTGCCATGATGGCCTCGACCGTTCCCTTCATCGACACGATTGGAGTCGACAACGGCGTCTTCGTCGGCTGCACCGCCATCGTCATTTCCTTCCTGTTGGTCTACTTTGGCATCCGCTGCTACCGCGACAACGTGCCCGGAGGCCAGGTCACGTTCGCCAAGGGCGCCAGCCAGGCCGAAGTCGACGACATGATTCAACAGGATGAACAGGCCGAGCAGATGCTGGCCAACCCGCTGATCAACGCCGCGGTCACCTCTTCACCGAACCATTCCCGGTCGGCCTGGTCATGACGCTGATTGCATCGGCGATGGTGAAGGAGCAGGATGCGCAGAGCGTCGACCCATTCACCGACGTCCGCGAGCTCCAGAAGGCGCTGCAGGCCGCGGGCGTGACGCTGACGGCCGAAGCCGACCAAGCCACGACCGGGCCGGCGCACATTACGCTGACCGATCCGGATGGCAACCCCATCCTGATCGATCAGCACCGTTGAGCCGTTACCGCGCGCGCCAGGGGGCGCGGATCAGCAGCTTGGGATCCGCGCCCTGCTTCGGCACGAACTTCTGCGTGCGGCCGTACTGGTTGTCGCCGCCGTAGAGGTTGCCGGCGGAATCTACGCTGAAGGTGTGCACTTCGAGGTAGCCGTCCGGCAGGTCCGGCGGCACCAGCCACGTGTAGAGCTGATTGCCCTTGAAGTCGTACTTGATGAAGCGCAGCGGCTTCAGGTCCGTGATCCACAGGCTGTCGTCGTTGACAATGATGTCGAGCGGCAGCGAGAGGCCGGGCCACGCCTCGACGAATTCCACCGTGCCGGGCTCCCTGGTAGTCCTGAAGACGTTGATGCGGCCGCCGGATCGATCGAGCGCGTAGATGCGGTCGTTGGGCCCGAGCGCCACGGCATGCACACCGGAGAATTGTCCCGGGCCCTTGCCGTTGCTGCCGAACTCGCCAAGATATTTGAAGTCCTTGTCGATGATCATCACCCGGTGGTTGTCGAGGCCATCGGCAATCAGCACACGGCCATCGGGCAGAAATGCCACGTCTTGTGGCCTGGCGAAGTGTGTCTGGTCGTTGCCAGGCACGTTCTTCTCGCCCAGCGTCTTCAGCAGCTTCTTGCCGTCGTTCGAAAACACGTAAATCTGATGGAATGTCTCGTTGATCAGCCACACCCGCCGGTCGCGATCGTACGGGCTGATGCGAATGCGGTGCGGGCCCGGGCCGGGTGATCCCTCACACAGGCTGTCCCACTGCGTCCACCGCTCCTTCACCCGGCCGTTGGCGTCGAGCGTGTAGAGGCAGTTCTGCCACACGCGGCGATCGACGGCGTTGAGGACGTTGAACTTGATGGAGCCGGCAAAGCCCGCGAAACCGGGCGGCACCGGATCGGGCAGGCGAAACTCGCCGCGCTGCGCCACGAAGATGCGATTGGGAGACTCCGCGAAGACGCCGGAGTTGCCGCCAAATGCGAAGCCCGGCGCGGCAAAGGGCTTATGCCAGCCGGAAACGACATCGTAGGGGCTGGGGCCGACGGGGCCAGCCGCCGTCGCCGGCTGCTGGCCTGCGAGCGCGAGAGCGCTGGCGGCGAGTACCAGGCACCCTGCCAACCAGGCGCCATGCAGCCTGGCATTGGGCAATCGGTCTACGCGTAGGCTTCCATTGGCGGACAGATGCATATGAGGTTCCGATCGCCATAAGGATTGTCGATCCGGCCCACGCTAGGCCAGAACTTATTGGCCCGGACCCAGGGCAGCGGATAGGCTGCCTGTTCACGCGAATAGGGGTGCGACCATTCGTTGATGGAAACCGCGCTGGCAGTGTGGGGGGCATTCTTCAGGACGTTATCTGTCGCGTCCGCCTTGCCCGTCACCACGTCCTCGATCTCCTGGCGGATGGCGATCAGCGCATCGCAGAAGCGATCGAGTTCCGCCTTCGGCTCGCTCTCGGTCGGTTCAATCATCAGTGTGCCCGGCACCGGGAACGAGACCGTCGGCGCGTGAAAACCGAAGTCCATCAGCCGCTTGGCCACATCACCCTCTTCGACACCCTTGGCCTTGAAGGCGCGCAGGTCGAAGATCATCTCGTGCGCCACGCGGCCGTTCTGGCGCGTGTAGAGCACGTCGTAATGCTTCTCGAGCCTCGACTTGATGTAGTTGGCGTTGAGAATGGCGTAGCGTGTCGCGTCGGTGACGCCCGTGCCGCCGAGCATGCGGATGTAGCCGTACGAGATCAACAGGATGCTCGCGCTGCCCCACGGCGCCGCGGAGATCGGCGGGATGGCCTGCTCACCGCCGACCGTGACCAGCGGGTGGCCGGGCAGAAACGGCGCCAGGTGCTTCGCCACACCGATCGGGCCCATTCCGGGACCGCCGCCGCCGTGCGGAATCGCGAACGTCTTATGAAGATTCAGATGGCACACGTCGGCGCCAATCGTCGCCGGGCTCGTGAGCCCGACCTGCGCGTTCATGTTGGCGCCGTCCATGTAGACCTGGCCGCCGTAGTGGTGAATGGTCGCGCAGATGTCGATGATCGAGTCCTCGAACACCCCGTGCGTCGAGGGGTAGGTGATCATCAGGCCCGCGAGATCCCTGGCGTGCTCTTCGGCCTTCTTCTTCAAATCGGCGACGTCGACGTTGCCGTTCGCATCCGACGCCACGACCACGACCTTGAAGCCGGCCATGATGGCGCTGGCCGGATTGGTGCCGTGCGCCGATGCGGGAATCAGCACCACGTCGCGCGCGTCATCGCCGCGTGACTGGTGGTAGGCGCGCATCACCTCGAGGCCGGCAAACTCCCCCTGCGCGCCAGAGTTCGGCTGCAGCGACACCGCCGCAAAGCCCGTGATCTCGCACAGCGCGGCCTCGAGCTCGTCGGTGATCTGCCGGTAGCCCTCGACCTGGTCGGCTGGCGCGAACGGATGAATGCGCGAGAACTCCTCCCAGGACACCGGGTACATCTCGGTGGCGGCGTTGAGCTTCATCGTGCAGGACCCGAGCGGAATCATCGACGTGTCGAGACCCACGTCCTTACGCTCGAGGCTACGCACGTACCGCATCATCTCGCTCTCGGAGCGATGCGTATTGAAGACCGGATGCGTCAAGTACGGCGTCTTGCGCTGCAGCGCCGCCGGCCAGGTCGGACCCTCACCACCTGTCTCCAGGGCGACGGCGCCCTGGTTCTTGCCCTTCGCCATCGCGAAGATGTCGATCACGGTCACAAGATCGTTCTGCGTGACCGTTTCGTCAAACGAGATGCCGACGGCGGTGTCGCCCACGTAGCGGAAGTTGATGCCCGCCGCTTCAGCGGCCGTGCGAATCGCCTTCGACGTCCGCACGTCGGCGACCACGCGCAGCGTGTCGAAGTAGTGCAGGTTCGTCTGCTGGTATCCAAGCGACTGCAGCGCCGTGTCGAGCGAACGCGTCAGGGCGTGCACGCGGGTCGCGATCGCCTTGATGCCGTCGGGGCCGTGATACACCGCATACATCGCCGCCATGTTGGCCAGCAGCGCCTGTGCGGTGCAGATGTTCGACGTCGCCTTCTCGCGGCGGATGTGCTGTTCCCGCGTCTGCAGCGACATGCGGTAGGCGCGATGTCCGTGCGCGTCAATCGACACGCCGATCACGCGGCCGGGCATGTGCCGGACGAATGCCTGGCTGGTGGCGAAGAACGCGGCGTGCGGGCCGCCGAACCCCATCGGCACGCCGAAGCGCTGCGAGTTGCCGAACACGCAGTCCGCGCCGGCCTCGCCCGGCGACGTGGCCAGCGCCAGCGCCAGCAGGTCTGTCGCCACCGCGACCTTCACGTTGGCCGCGTGCGCCCGATCGATGAACGGCGTCAGATCGTCCAGGCGGCCGTGTTCGTCCGGATACTGCACCAGCGCGCCGAACACGCCGGGCGCATCCAGCTGCATCTGCTCGACTGGCCCGATCTTCAACTCGATGCCCAGCGGTTCGGCTCGGCTGCGCAGCACTTCGACGGTCTGCGGGAAGCAGCGGTCGGACACCAGGAACGTGCCGTGCGCGTCGCCCAGCTTCTTGCCGGACATGCGATGCAGCAGCGTCATGGCCTCGCCGGCCGCGGTGCCTTCATCCAGCAGCGACGCGTTGGCCACCGCCATCCCCGTCAGGTCGCACACCATCGTCTGGAAGTTCAGCAACGACTCGAGGCGGCCTTGCGCAATCTCCGCCTGATACGGCGTATAGGGCGTGTACCAACCCGTATTTTCGAAGAGGCAGCGGCGAATCACGCTCGGCGTCAGCGTGTCGGAATAGCCAAGGCCAATGAAGCTTCGGAACACCTTGTTCTTCCTGGCGATCGTCTTGAGGCGCGCGAGATACGTGGACTCGCTTTCGCCGTCGGGAAGAGTGAGCGCGGATGTCAGGCGGATGCTGGCGGGAATCGCTTCATCGATCAGCGCATCGAGCGACGAGGCGCCGACCGCCTTCAACATCTCCGCGACATCGTCTCCGCGCGGGCCGATGTGGCGTTTGGCAAAGGTATCGAGGGGCAAGAAAGCCTGTGTCACTTTTGAATCAATGCCTCGTAGGCGGCCGCATCCATCAGCGTGGCCGCTTCGCCTGGGCTGCTGAGCTTCACCTTCACCATCCACGCTTCGTGCGGCTTGCTGTTGACGTGATCGGGGTGATCTTTCAGCGAGCTGTTGGCCTCGATCACCTCGCCGGTGACAGGCGCGAACAACTCCGACACCGCCTTCACGGACTCGATGGTGCCGAATACCGTGCCGGCCGTGACGGTGGAGCCCACCTCCGGCAGTTCGACGTAGACCACGTCGCCGAGCTGTTGCTGCGCGAAGTCGGTGATGCCGACGGTGCCGGTGTCACCTTCAACGCGAATCCACTCATGTTCCTTCGTGTAGTTCAGGTCGGTTGGGTAAGCCATGGATGTGTCCTGCGGGCTCGAGGTTTGCGGCCTGCCCGCCTACTTCTTCGCCCTCTTGTAGAACGGGAGTGGAACAACTACGGCCTTCGCCTTGCGGCCGCGGATATCGATTTCGACTTCGGTGCCCGGCGCCTTCAGCGCCGGCGGCACGTAGGCCAGCGCAATCGCCTTCTTCAGGAATGGCGTCTGCGTGCCGCTGGTGACGACGCCGACGTTCTGGCCGTGGTGGTAGACGTCGTGTCCGTGTCGTGCGATGGCGCGCTCGGTCATCTCGAGTCCGACCATGATTCTTGCCGGGCCTCCGGCCCGCTGGGCGTGCAGCACGTCGCGGCCCAGGAACGCCGGCTTGTTCCAGCCCACAATCCAGCCCAAGTCGGCCTCGACGACGGTGTGTTGTTCGTCGATGTCGTTGCCGTGCAGCCGCATGGCGGCTTCGAGGCGGAGGGTATCGCGCGCGCCAAGACCCGCCGGGATCATGCCGTGCGGCTTCCCTGCCTCCAGCAGTGCGTCCCACACCCTGGTCGCCATGGCCGGCGGGATCATCACTTCGAAGCCGTCTTCGCCGGTGTATCCGGTGCGCGACACCGTGCCGCGCACGCCGGCGATTTCGCCGTGTGCGAACCAGTAGTATTTGATGGCCGGCAGGTCGATTGCCGTCTGCGTTTGCAGGATCTCCTGCGCCTTCGGTCCCTGGATGGCGATCAGCGCGTAGCGGTCGCTCGAGTTGACGATGGCAACGTCGGGCGAGACCTCCCTGGCGCGCGCCGTGATCCACGGCACGTCCTTGTCGATGTTGCCGGCGTTGATCACCAGCAGGTAGTGCGACGGGCCGAAGCGGTAGACCAGCAGGTCATCGACAAACGTGCCCTCGGGCGTCGTCAGG
Organism: Acidimicrobiia bacterium; assembly: GCA_016871275.1. Classification (GTDB taxonomy): domain Bacteria; phylum Acidobacteriota; class Vicinamibacteria; order Vicinamibacterales; family UBA2999; genus 12-FULL-67-14b. The sequence continues at coordinate 189,372 of VFZG01000001.1, forward strand.
CCCGAGTACTGGATCTGGCCGATCTGGAGCTTGGTGGCGTCGTTGGACGATATGTGCTGAACCGCCTCGAGGGCGCCCTTCCCGGCAATCTCCATCTCGCCCATGTGCGAGACGTCGAACAGGCCGGCCGCGGTGCGCACGGCCATGTGCTCGGCGGTGATGCCGGAGTACTCGACGGGCATGTCCCAGCCTCCGAACGGGACCATGCGGGCGCCGAGAGCAATATGTGATGCGCGGAGCGGTGTTTTCTTCAGGGGGCCTGACGCCGATTCAGCCATCAATGGATGGTCCGCCACGAGGGTGGCGACCGATCGAAAGGTACTATGCTATTCCATGAAGGGTCAAGGGTTGCGGCCTACAGTGTGTCGGTTCGAAAAACGGCGAAAGCCACAAAGAAAAGGGTCAGCACCATCAGCGGCAGGAACAGCAAGAGCGCCAGGACCCGAGTTCCTCGATGGCCGCTTCGCCTGTCTTGTCCGCGCGGCTTCCTGAATTTCCACCACGTCTGGGGATTCTAACTCCCTTCCCGCTGCACCCACCCCCGCCGCACTCATGGCCGCACACACAACCACCCACGCGGCCAACATCGTCAGCCTTCGAGTCATGACTCCTCCGACAGTTCTCGAAGGCGGCGCCCGACCGCGCGGCGTCACTGGGTGAGTGCGCACCCCGCCTCGCCGCCTTCACTGCGCCGGAGGCTGCCGGCAACTCGCTAGCCCACTCTTCTCTCCAATCAGCTCGCGCTCTGAGACACCAGCTCCCGTGCCTGCTCGCTCAACGCGACCGGCGGCTTTACCGGTCGATAACGCAAGTACGAATTCAAGGTGTGATAACTGATGTCAAGCGCGCGACACGCCTGCCGCTTGTTGCCGGCGTTCTTCTCGAGAACGAGCCGTGCATAGCGGCTCGCCCAGGCGCGCATCGAATCGCCGCGCTGAAACGATGGAACCAGGTGCTCGCCGTATCCCCCTCGCAGGCTCGCCGGGAGATCGTCGACGCGAATCTGCCGAGACTCCGCGGTCGCCAGCGCGCCCTCGATCATCCGCTCGAGCTCCCGGACATTACCAGGCCAGTCGTACGCGATCAGCGTGTCCACCGCCGCTGGCGTCATCGTCAAGCGTCCTCGGCCCTCGTGCCGAGACAGGAAGTACTGCGTGAGCTCGAGGATGTCGCCTTTGCGCATCCGCAACGGCGGCACGCGTATCTCCACCCCGCTCAACCGATAGAAGAGGTCGGTCCGGAAGAGACCGCGGTCGACGAGCCCGGCCAGCGGGCGATTCGTCGCCGCGACAATCCGGGTGTTGATCTGTCGCGCCCCGTTGCCGCCAACCCGCTCGACCGTGAGGTCCTGGATGACGCGCAGCAGCTTTGCTTGTGCGGCGGCCGACAAGTCGGAGATCTCATCAAGAAACAAGGTCCCGCCATCTGCATGCTCAAACTTGCCACGGCGGCCGCGAACGCCAGTGGCCGTGCGCTCCTCGATGCCAAACAACTCGGCCTCGATGAGCGTCTCGACCAGTGCGGCGCAGTTGATGGCCACGAACGGGCCGTTGCGCCGCATCCCCAGCGCATGGATCTGGCGCGCGACGAGCTCCTTGCCAACTCCGCTCTCGCCTTCGATCAACACCGTGAAGTTGGTGCTCGCCACTCGCTCGACCCGCTCGCGGAGCATCCGCATCTGCTCGCTTGAACCAATCAGCGGCGCAGCGCCGTCACGATCGGCGGCAGTCAACGGCGCCGGCGTCGATGCCAGTCGCTCGGACTCGACCAGGATCGCCGCCAGACTGGCCGACGTTTCGATCAACTGGCAGGTCCAATCGTCCGGCCCCATGCGGGGATCGAACGAGGCCTCGAGCATGACTTGACGGCCCTCCTCCTTCACCGGCACACTGAAGGCTACGTAGTCCCGCGCTCGGATCGGCTGAATCGATCGCGGCGACATGGTGCTGGTGATCTCCTTCAGGCCGACACTCCGCACCTGAGTCAACTGCGCCAGCCGATGCGTCAGGATCAACGCCAGTCGGCGCCGATCGCTGGCGTTCAGCAGGTCGCCCGCGACGTTGCGCAGCAGGACGTCCAACCCTGCCCGCCGATCGCTGCGGCGCGGTTGCCTTCTCACACCCACCTTGCCCGCCAAGCTGTCATCCATAACGACGCCACCACCTACAAAGGGGATGCCAATCCGCGCATTGGACGAGAAGCAGCGTTTTGGCTGACATATCGCGCCGTCTGTTCCACACCTGAGTAGCAGGTGCCCGAGCAGAGAAACCGGCGGGAAGCTGCTACCCGCCTCAAGGCGCGTCGCCCGCGATGTCGATGGATCGGTCGAAGACGACTACTCCGCGATACAGCAGCGGTTCGAGCGACGAGACGTAGCAACGCTCCAGCCGCGCTTTCATGGCCATTCGCCCGCCGGCGTTCCATAACTGGAGTTCGGTCTGCGCACCCGGACGAAGACGCGCGCTCGATTCGACCAGCGCGGCGCCTGACGAAATGTTGATGAGGATCACCGGCTGACCCGGCCGCAAGACCGCGCGGGTTGTCCACCGCGTCCCTCCGCCAGGCATGCGAGGCAGCGCCCTTCGTTCAACCGCGACGGCTACGGTTGCCATTGCCGCGCCTGCGCATCAAACATGAGCATGCGCACGCGGCCCGTCGCTCCGAACACTCGAATTGCCATTTGTGGACCCCGCGAAGCCGAGACATACAGCGTGCCGCTGGTGGCGCTTCCGAGCGGACTGAACACCAGCAACGAGGTGTTGCCGATTCGCAGCGGATCGTCACCCGGCTCCAGGGAACCCACCCCGGAGACGTCGGTGACCGACTGGTTGATCCGCAGGGACACCTCCCGAGCCTGGCCGTCCAGCCATTCGGGAGGTGCGAGCGGCAGGTCGATGCCGCGATCGATGTCGCGCTGGAGCACCCCATTGCCGTTACCGTCGGCGAACAGACGGAACCGCGTCCGTTCGCCGACCATCTCCATCCGTACCGCCACCGAGGTTGCACGCTTGAGGGCCTCCAATCGAGCCCGGTGGAGCTGCCCAGTGAGATACCTCGCTCCAATCACGGTGCGCTCGCGCTCGAGCGTGCCACCGACCACCGGCACCGCGATCGCGGCCATCAGGAAACAAAGCGACGCGGCGATGATGATGTCCATCATCGCCGCTCCACGATCCTCAGTCACCGGGCGCCTTGTCGGTCTTCGCGGTCACGACGATCAGCGGCTTGATCTTCAGGAAGCTCTTCTCGCCGATGCCCCTGACGTTCATCAGCTCCTCGATGCGCTTGAAGCCGCCGCTCTTGGTGCGGAACTCGATGATCCGCTCGGCGGTCTTGCGGCCAATGCCGGGCAGCGTTTCGAGCTGGTCGAGCGTGGCGGCGTTGAGGTTGACTGCGGTCTTCGACGGCATGGCAGCCGCTGCAGCTGCCGCCTGGGACTGGGCCTCCGCAATCGGCGCGGTCAACAGCAGCGCGCCACACATCGTGAGAGCGCCAAGGAAATTCATTCGCATACGTCCTCCAAGGAGTTGAGAGTTGACTGTTCACAGATGCACGACGACTGCGCGCGGACACCGTGTGAAGTACTCGCGGTCAGGGAGCAGCTCGCAGGAAGCCGCGCGCAGTTGGAACTGCCTTTGAGCAAGACCGGCGCCACTTGCGGTGATCACCGATAACCCCTTCGAATGTCGACAGTTGCCGAGAGGAACTGATGCGCGATGAACAGTGGAACGGCTCGAAACGGCAACTTCGGTTGCGCACCGTTCTTCGGAAACGCCGAATTGGGCCGGAATCGCTGCACCGAGGCTTGTAACTGCGGTTGCCGCCCCGCAACTGCGGTGGACAGGCTTCGGTCCGACGAGACCGGCTACAATGCTCGCTCGAAAGGACTTTTATGCGACGAGTCCCCGCACTCCTCGGCGTGTGCGCGATTGCGCTCTCGGCGACACTGTCCGGTCCATCCGCCGCGGCCCTGGCGCAGGCCGCAGTTCCCGCGCCTGAGCCCGGCAAGTGCTCCATCACCTGGCCGGGGCATGAGCACGCCATCGAACAGTTGCTGGTCGAAGGCAAGGTTCTCAGGATGGAGGACGTGCCGATTGGCGTCACCAAGCCGCAGCGCGCCCGGCTCGAAGGCGGCGCCAGCTTCGCGTGGAAGCCGCTGCAGCCTGGCTACAACAAGGGCTTCTTCGAAAGCTACAAGTCGGAAATTGCCGCCTACAAGCTCGATCGCATGCTCGATATGCACATGGTGCCGCCGATCGCCGAGCGCGTGATCCAGAACAGGCACGGCGCCGCCGTCTACTGGGTCGAGAACGTCCGCGGCTGGAGCGTGGAAAAGCCGCCCCAGGGCCCCGAGCCGATGTGGAGCCGCCAGCTCACCCGCATGAAGATGTTCGACTTGCTGATCGCCAACATCGATCGCAACCAGGGCAACCTGATCTACGACGCCGACTGGCATTTGATCCTGATCGACCACTCGCGCGCCTTCATCAACAAGAAGGACCTCAAAGGCCTGGCCCCGCTCGGACGCGTCGATCGAGACCTGTGGGAGAAGATGCAGGCGCTGACGATGGCCGACCTCGATCTCGGACTCGACAAGTGGGTCGGCAACAACGAAAAGAAGGCGCTGCTCGACCGCCGCGACCTGATGGCCAAGTCGATCGACGAGCTGGTCAAGAAGCGTGGCGCACGGTCTGTGTTCTATGACTGATCGGCCTGGCCAGGTGGACCTGCCGTTTCAGATCGACCTGGCCGCCGGATCCTGATCGCCGCCGTCATCTTGGCGACGAATGCGCTAGGATCTGAGCATGCGGCTGTTCGCATCCGTCCTGGCGCTGTTCGCGCTGCTCGCGCCGGCGCCCTGGGTCACCGGGCACTCCCACCGCATTGTCGCCATCGGCGACATCCACGGCAGCTTTGACGGCTTCACCTCGATCCTCAGAGCCGCCGGCCTCACCGATCAGTCGAACACGTGGATCGGCGGACCTGCGCAGCTCATTCAAACCGGCGACTACACCGACCGCGGCGAGGGCACCAAAGCGGTGCTCGACCTGCTGATGGCGCTCGAACCGCAGGCGAAGAGCGCCGGCGGCCGCGCGTTCGCGCTGCTCGGCAATCACGAAGTCATGAATCTGATCGGCGAGACCCGCGATGTGACGCGCGAGATCTTTGCCACCTTCGCCGACGCCAACTCCGAGACACGGCGGCTGGCGGCGTGGGAAGACTACGCAAGGCTGGCGGCCGCGAAGCGGGACAAGGGCGAGACGGTCCCGGCGGTCTACGCGCAGACCAGGGAGGCGTGGCTCACGACCCACCCGCCGGGCCTCGTCGAATACATGCAGGCGTTCTCGCCGCGCGGCAAATACGGCGCCTGGCTTCGCAGTAAGCCGATTGTCACCGACGTCGACGGCACCATCTTCATGCACGCCGGCATTAGTCCCACGGGCGCGCCGGAGCGGCTGGACGATCTCAACACCCAGGTGCGCGATGAAGTGCGCCGCATGGATCGCTTCGTCCAGCAGTTGGTTTCACTCAAGCTCGCCACCGCCACCTTCACGCTCAACGACATCCTGCAGGTGGCGTCGAACGAGATTGGCCAGGCCAACCTCATCATCTCGGCGGCCAAGGCCGAAGGCAAGGAACCGGATCGCGGGAAGCTCAACGTCCCGCTGCTGACGGAAGCCCAGGAGATTCTGAAGGTCGACACCTGGGTCTCGATCCATCCGGAAAAAGCGCTGTGGTATCGCGGGCTCGCCACCCTGCCCGACGATCCCAACGGCGGCCCGTTCGCGCCGCTGCTGCAGAAGTACAAGGCGAAGCGGTTCGTCACCGGCCACACGCCGCAACTGAAGGGGATTGTCAGCCGCTTCGGCGGCCGGGCGGTGCTGATTGATACGGGAATGCTGGCCAGCGTTTACAAGGGCCGCCCCGCCGCGCTGGAGATCGTCGGCGACACGCTCACCGCCATCTACACAGACGGCCGGACGCCGCTACCGTAGCCCGTAGCCCTAGATGTTCGCTCCCTTGTACCACTCAATAGTGTGGCGCAGGCCTTCTTCGAGCCCGACCGTCGGCTTGTAACCCAGCAGGCGCCCGGCCTTGGCAATGTCGGCTTGTGAGTCGCGCACGTCGCCTGTGCGTGGATCCTTATAGATGGGTTCCACATCTGACCCGAAGATCTTGTTCAGCGTCGCCAGCAGCTGGTTCAGCGATACGCGGCCGTTGGTTGCCACGTTGACCACCTCGCCTCCAACGCCTGGCGTTTCAGCCGCAAGGATGACCCCCTCGACCACGTTCGAGACGTACGTGAAATCGCGCGTCTGCCCGCCGTCACCATAGATCACCGGACGCGTGCCGGTGCTCAGCGCCTTGATGAACAGCGAGATCACCCCCGAGTACGGCGAGCCGGGATCCTGGCGCGGCCCGAATACGTTGAAGTAGCGGGTGGTAACGGTCTCAAAGCCGTACAGGCGCGTAAACATCTGCCCGTACATTTCCCCCATCAGCTTCTGCAGCGCGTAGGGCGACAGCGGATTGGTGGGCATGGTCTCGGTCTTCGGCAGGACGGCGGTGTCGCCGTAGACAGACGATGAGCCGGCGAAGACCAGACGCGTGACGCCGGCGGTGCGCGAGGCGTGCAGCATCTGGAGCATGCCGTCCACGTTGGCGCGATGCGAGCCGAGCGGCTTCTCCACCGAGCGCGGCACCGACGGAATGGCCGCCTGGTGGATCACATAGTCGATGCCGGCAACAATGCGTTGCGCAAACGCCGGGTCGGCGCAGTCGCCTTCGATGAACTCCACGCCGTCGCGAAGGTTGTGCCGATAGCCGGTTGCGAAATTGTCGGCCACGCGCACGCGGTGACCGCGTTGCACGAGCGCCTCTGAAATGTGCGAGCCGATGAAACCGGCCCCGCCGGTCACGAGATAGTTAGCCAATCCGTCCGTCCGCCCGGCGCCAGATGGCGCCGCAAGCAAAATAGCGCCGCAGTGAGCCTATAAGCCGAATTCTGTCCGCCTTGGCCCTTGCGGGCTACGGCGGGACGATCATTCCTCTAGTCCCGACATTGCTGGCGGGATCGAGCAACCTACCCGGAGGCGCGAACGGGCCGTTCGTCGGCGGTGTCCCAACGCGGCAGCCGCGTTGAGAGGCCTGTGCCTCCCTATTTGGTCTTGCTCCGTGCGGGGTTTGGCCTGCCACGTCTGTTGCCAGGCGCGCGGTGGGCTCTTACCCCACCATTTCACCCTTACCCGCCTCCGCACCGTTCCGGTGCTACGGCTCAGCAGGCCCTCGTTTCCGGGCTTGCCGCGCCGAAGCACCCGAAGGGTGCGAAGGCGGGCGGTATGTTTTCTGTGCCACTGTCCGTCGGGTCGCCCCGCCCGGGTGTTACCCGGCGCACTGCCCTATGGAGTTCGGACTTTCCTCTCTCGTCGCGCCAGAGCCCGCCGTCCCCCCGAAGGGGCGCGCGGGCGGAGGCGGACGACAGCAATCGCCCGGCTCACTGCGGCCTGAACAGGTTATCAGGCCTCCAGGCCTCCAGGCCATCAGCCGTCACTTTCCTGGGAAATCTGATACTGCTCGAGCTTCTTGTAGAGATTACTACGAGGCGTATCAATGACCTCGGCTGTCTTCGAGATGTTCCAGCCGCTCTCGCGCAGCCGGGCCACCAGGTAGGCACGCTCCGAGCCCGACTTGAACTCCTGCAGCGTCGGCGCCTGCATCCACGACTGCTCGGTCGCGCTGGCGCTGACGTCGCCGGCCGGCGCGGCGGCCACGTCGGCGCGAATCGCACCGCCTTCCGGAATGTCCGTCACGTCAATCGAATCGGTGCCGGACATGATCATCAGCCGCTCGACGGCGTTGCGCAGCTCGCGGATGTTGCCGCGCCAGTGCTGCTGCTTGAGCCGCTCCATCGCGGCGGCGGTGAAGGTCTTGCGATGGAAGTTGTTGTCGCGCGCAAACAGGTCCGCAAAGTGCCGCACCAGCGCCGGCACGTCGTCGCGCCGCTCGCGGAGCGCCGGCACGTGAATCGGCACCACGTTCAGCCGATAGAACAGGTCCTCGCGAAACGTGTTCCGGTCAATCTCCTCCTCGAGCTTCTTGTTGGTGGCGGCAATCACCCGCACGTCGACCTTGATGACGCGGTTGCTGCCGAGCCGCTCGAGCTCCTGCTCCTGCAGCACGCGCAGCACCTTGGCTTGCGTCTTCAGGCTCATGTCGCCAATCTCGTCGAGGAAGATCGTGCCCTTGTCGGCCTGCTCGAACTTGCCGATCTGCCGATCCGTGGCGCCCGTGAACGAGCCCTTCTCGTGGCCGAACAGTTCCGATTCGATCAGCTCGTCGGGGATCGCCGCGCAGTTCACCTGCACGAACGGACCGCCGTTGCGCAGGCTCTCTCGATGAATCGCGCGCGCCACCAGCTCCTTGCCGACGCCGCTCTCGCCCCAGATCAGCACCGTGGCATTGGTCGGCGCGGCCTTCTGAATCGCGCTGCGGACCGCGGCCAGGGCCGGTGAGTCGCCGACAATCTGGTACTTCTTCTCGGCATCCCTGCGGTAGGTCCGGTTTTCGGTCTTCAGCCGGCGCGTATCAACGGCGTTGCGCACCGTGACGAGCACGCGATCCTCGCCGACCGGCTTCTCCATGAAGTCGAACGCGCCCAGCCGGGTCGCTTCGACCGCCGTGGAAATGTCGCCGTGGCCGGAAATGACCACGAAGGGAATGGACTCCACAAGGTGCCTGGCCTTCTGCAGGACGTCAAGCCCGTCCATCCCCGGCATCTTCACGTCGAGGAAGACCAGGTCCGGCACATCCTGCTCGAGCAGTTTCAGGCCTTCTTCGCCGGTTGCGGCGAGGATGACCTCGTAGCCCTGATACTCCAGCGTCTGCTTCAGGGACTTCCGGACTTCGAAATCATCATCGATGATCAGGATCCGTGTTCTCACCGCTGCTCCGTGCGGACGGTGCGGATCGCGCGCTGATCGAGATCCGGTTCGTAGAGGTAGACGGCGAGCACGTCGCCGGGACGCGCCGCCCCGACAACGCGGCGGAAACCGGCGATGGAGTGGACCGGCTGCCGGTTGACTTCAAGGATGATCGATCCGCGATCGATCCCGCCATCGTCCGCCACCGACAGCGGTTCGACGCGCTGCACCAGTAGGCCGGTCATGCCGCTGGGAATGTCGAAGCGATGCGCGTTGCTGTCGTCGATTTCGATCAGGCTCAGGCCCAACTCGCCGGACCCGGTGCGCTGCATCGACCGTTCGGCCGTCGCGGTGACGCGATCGACCGCCTGGCGCGGGCGCTCGGCCAGCTTCACCGACACCGACGTCGCGCGGCCGTCACGCAGGTATTCCAGCCGCGCGGCGCTGCCCGGCGGGCGCTCGGCGATGTCGCGAATCAGCCGATCGTGGGTGCGAACGGGCCGGCCGTCCACCGACACGATTACGTCGTACGGCCGCAGTCCGACGCGCGCGCCGGGCGATCCCGGCGTGACGTCCTGCACCAGCGCGCCGTCGGCCCGAGACAGCTTCAACGACTGCCGGAGATCCGGATCGACATCGCGCAGCGTGACGCCAAGGTAGCCGCGCTCCACGCGACCGAGCGTGCGCAACTGCTTCAGCACCGCGCGCGCCTGGTTGATCGGGATGGCAAAGCCGATGCCGCTCACTTGCCGGCTCATCGCCGAGTTGATGCCGACGACCTGCCCGCGTGCATTGATCAGCGGTCCGCCGCTGTTGCCAAAGCTGATGGCGGCGTCGGTCTGGATGTAGTTGTCCAGGCTCGGATCGAACAACTTGCGACCGATGAAGCTGACCACGCCCACGGTGACGGTGTGCTCGTAGGCCAGCGGATTGCCAATGGCGCAGACCCACTCGCCGACGCGCAGCTTGGATGAATCGCCCAGCACGGCGTGGGCGAACGGGCCGCCAGAAATTTTGATTAGCGCGATATCGGTGTCCGGATCGGAGCCCACCACCTCGGCGCGCAACGTCCGGCCATCTGCCAGCTTCACGGTGAGGCGTTCGGCGCCCTCAATGACGTGGTGGTTCGTCAGGATGCTGCCGTCTGCGTCGATCAGGAATCCGGTGCCAGTGCCGCGCCGGGGCGCATCGACGCCGCGGCGGCCTGGATCGAACGGATCGTCGGTGCCACGGCGGGCACCGTCCTCAATCAGCCGCCTGGCCCGACGGGCGCGCGCGGTGGCGTCAATGTTGACGACCGCGGGATTCATCCGTGCCGCGATGTCGGCGAAGTTCACCGAACCGGGAGGCAACGGACGCGGATCGACCACCTCGCGGATGGCGGTGGCGTCGCTGTCGGAGGCCGCCGCCAGCGGCGCCGGCGACGCCGGTGCCCCGCGCTGCACGTTCAGCAGCAGGCCCATCAGCACGCCGATGACCAGCGAGAGCGTGGCCGTCGTGATGACGAAAAGGCGCGTCATGACTCGAACAGTATAGGCGGTCGGGGGGCGGGCTGGCAGGCTAGCGGGCTAGCAGGCTAGCAGGCTAGCGGGCTAGCGGGCTAGCAGGCTGGCGGGCTAGCGGGCTCGCGGATTATCCGGCTGAGCGGTCGCGAGGAGTTCCATGAACTCCTGTTCGTTCTTCGTCGGAATGCCCAGAGCCGAGGCCTTCTCGAACTTGCTGGCGCCGGGGTCGGCGCCGACAATCAGCGCCGTGGTCTTCGTGCTCACCGAGTTTGTCACCTTGGCCCCCAGCGCTTCGAGCCGGGCCTGCGCGTCCTCGCGCGACATGCCCGACAATTCTCCGGTAATCACATAGGTGCGTCCCGCCAACGGCTGAGATCCTTCCGGCGCGCGCTTCGGTTCGCCCACCAGCTTCAGCCCCGCCTTCCTGAGGCCCGCGATCAGCTCGCGGTTGCGGGGCTCATCGAAGTAGGCGCGCACGGACGCGGCCAGCACCGGGCCGATTTCGTGCACGGACTGGAGTTGCTCAATGCTGGCAACCTCAATGGCATCGATCGATCCGAAGTGATCGGCCAGCACCTGGGCGCCGCGCTCGCCGACGTGGCGAATGCCCAGGCCGTACAGCAGGCGCCAGACGTCGTTGGACTTCGATTTCTCGAGCTCCGCGAGGACCTTGGCGGCGGACTTCTTGCCCATCCGCTCCATACCCTCCAGCGTCGGCGCGTCCAGGAAATAGATGTCCGCGTAGCTCTTGATCAGGCCGTTCTTGCACAACTGCCAGATCAGCGACTCGCCCAGGCCCTCGATGTTCATCGCCCCGCGTGACGCGAAGTGTTCGAGGCCCCGCTGCAGTTTCGACGGGCACGAGCTGTTGTCGCAGCGCCACACCGCCTCGTCTTCCGGTTTCTGAAGCGCGCTGCCGCACCGCGGGCACGTGGCCGGCATCACCCACCGCGGTGTCGGCCGCGCGGGGTCGGTGTCCACCGGCCCCACCACGCGCGGAATCACGTCGCCGGCCTTTTCGATGATCACCATCTCGCCGGGGCGGATGTCCTTGCGGACAATGTCGTCGGGGTTGTGCAGCGTGGCCATGGAGATCGTCGATCCGGCCACCACGGTCGGCTCGAGCATGGCGAATGGCGTCGCGGCACCGGTGCGGCCAATGTTGATCTCGATGCTTTTCAGCATGGCCTGCTTCTGCTCGGCCGGAAACTTGAAGGCCGTCGCCCACCGCGGGAACTTCGACGTCGAGCCCAGCCGCTGACGCAGCGCCGGGTCGTCGAGCTTGATCACCACGCCGTCGGTCTCGAACGCCAGCGAGTGGCGCCGGTCGCGCCACTCATTGCAGAAGGCGACCAGGTCCTCGATGCCCGCGCACCTCTTCCAGTGCGGTTCCACCGGCAGCCCCCATGCCGCCAGATCCTTCAACATCTGTGCGTGGCTCTCCACGCTGGCAGGCGCTTCGGCGGACAAGTCAAACTCCGCAACCAGCTGGTACATCCACGCCGCCAGCCCGCGCTTCGCCACCAGCGCCGGATCGAGGTTGCGCAGGGTACCCGCCGCCGTGTTTCGCGGATTCGCGTAGAGCGGCTCTCCCGCATCTTCCTGTTCCTGGTTGATGCGCTCGAAGTTCTTCTTTGGCAGGTAGACCTCGCCGCGAATCTCGACGCGGCCCTGGGGTCCGCCCTTTAGCGACAGCGGAATGGCGCGCACGGTCCGCACGTTCTGCGTGACCTCCTCGCCGCGCACGCCGTCGCCGCGAGTGGCGCCGCGCACCAACCGGCCGTCCTCGTAGGTCAGCGCCATGCTCAGACCGTCGATCTTCAGCTCCGCCACGTAGGCGGGAGAGCGGTCGACCCCGAGGCCCTTGCGCACGCGCTCGTCGAACGCACGCAAGTCCTCCTCGTGGTAGGCGTTGTCGAGACTGAGCATCGGCTGCAGATGCTCGACCTCGGCGAAGCCTTCGGCCGGGCGGCCGCCCACGCGCTGTGTCGGCGAATCCACCGTCAACAGCTCCGGGTGCGCCGCCTCGAGCGCCCGGAGCTCGCTCATCAGCGCGTCGAAGGCCGCGTCGGTGATTTCAGGCTTGGCGTGGACGTAATAGAGCTCTTCGTGCCGGCGGATTTCGTCGCGGAGGAAGTGAATGCGGGCGGCGGGATTCATACGGCCGTGGCCAGTTCAGTATCCCATAGGGGCTACGGGCTACGGGCCTGCTACGGGCTGCGGGCTGCGGCTTTAGCGGTCGCGCAGCAGCACGAAGTCCGCAAGGCCCATGAGCGCATCGCGGTCGGGGCTGGGGGGGAAGAGCCGCAGCTGGCGCTTGGCGGTTTCCCCGAACTCCACCGCGCGGCCGTAGGCGTAGTCAATCGAGCGGTGTTCGTTGAGCAACGCCTTGAGGCGTGCCCACTTCTCCGGGGAAATGTCGCGATCGCGCACGGCGTTACGAATGAGGTCGCCGGATTCGAGCCCGCCGTGATTCAGCAGGTGAATCAGCGGCAGCGTGATCTTGCCCTCGCGGAGGTCGCCGCCGATCGGCTTGCCGAGCGCTTCGGCGGCGCCGGTGAAGTCCAGCAGGTCGTCGACCAGCTGGAACATGATGCCCAGGCTGAACCCGTACTCACGCAGCGCCTGCTGCTGCGCCTCGCCGACCTCGCCGAGCATGCCGCCAATCTGCGCGCAGCCGCCAAACAGATACGCCGTCTTACGCCGGATGATCTCGAAGTGCTCTTCCTCCGACAGATCGACGACGCCGTTCTTGGTGAGCTGGTAGATCTCGCCTTCGATCATGCGCAGCGTGACGTCGCACAGCAGGCGCACGATCTCGAGCGTGTCCTGCGACAGCGCCATCGCCATCGACTTGATGTAGAGAAAGTCGCCGGCCAGCACCGTGACGTCGTTGCCCCACTGCGAATGGACGGCCTTGCGTCCGCGCCGGACATCCGCGTCATCGATGATGTCGTCGTGCACCAGCGTGGCGGTGTGGATGAACTCGACCACGGCGGCGTTGAGCACGGCACGCGAGCCGGAATAGCCGCACAGCCGCGCGCTCATCAGCAACACCGCCGGGCGGACGCGCTTGCCGCCGCTCTTCAACAGGTAATTGCCGATCTCCGGAATGACGTGAATCTGAGACTGAACCTGGCGGGCAAACTCGCGCTCGACCGCTTCCAAATCCTCGCGGACAGGCTCAAACAGCTGAATCAGGTCCGCGGCAGTCTTGGGTGCGGCGTTCGACACGTTCTTAGATCTCACCATACCGTCCGCATGGTGTCAACGAACGCCAAGCGGTTCAGCGCTTTGAGACACGCGGTTTACGGACGGAACAGGCGGTCGAAGTTGCGGTCGGTCGCCTCGCCGACTTCCGAGGCCGTCACGCCGCGCACCGCAGCGAGCTGCTCAACCACCCTGACCACGTATGCGGGCTCGTTCCGCTTGCCGCGAAACGGGATCGGCGCCAGGTAGGGGCTGTCCGTTTCGACCAGCAGCCTGTCTCCCGGCGCGGCGGCGGCTGCCTGGCGGAGCGTTTCGGCCTTTGGGAAGGTCGCCACGCCGGGAATCGACAGGAAGAACCCGGTCGCCAGCGCGCGCGTCGCCGCCGCGGTATCGCCCGTGAAGCAGTGGAAGACGCCGCGCAGCCGGCCCTGCCCTTCCTCGTCGATGATCCGGAGGGTATCGTCCTCGGCCTCGCGCGTATGAATCACGACCGGCAGGTCGCGGCCGAGCGCGAGCCGAATCTGTGCGCGGAACACCGCGTGCTGCACGTCGCGCGGCGAGAAGTCGTAGTGGTAGTCCAGGCCAATCTCGCCCACCGCGCGGGCGGCGGGCAACGCCTCGAGCCGCCGCGCCACGGTGTCGGCCGCCTGTTGCGGATCGCCCGCAAAGACCTTCGCGTGATGCGGGTGCACACCAACCGCGAACCGGCATTCGGGCCAGGCGGCAAGCACGGTTGCCCCTCTCGAAATCTCCGCGTCGTCTTCCGCGGCAAGAATCACGAGCGCGCGCGACACGCCGGCCGCGCGCGCCCGCTCGACAACGGCGGGGAGATCGTCGAGGAACTCCTCTCCGGCAATGTGACAGTGACTGTCGGTCATAGGCAGGCCTGCAGGCTAGCAGGCTGGCGGGCTAGCGGGCTAGCGGGCTAACAGGCTAGCAAAATACCTAGCGGACTCGCGTGCCGGGAGCTGCCGGCTCCGAGTTCAGCACGATGGCGCCGCCGCCCTCGGGGCTCGCAGCCAGCACCATGCCGTTCGACTCGATGCCCATCATCTTCCGCGGCGCCAGGTTGGCGACGATCACGATCGACTTGCCAATCAGGGCTTCCGGCCCGTAGGCCTCGGCAATGCCGGCCAGGATCGTGCGCGGCTCGGCCTCACCCGCGTCGACCTTGAGCTTCAGCAGCTTCTGCGACTTCGGCATCCGCTCCGCCTCCAGCACCTTGGCGACCTTCAAGTGCACCCTCATGAAGTCGTCGATCGTGATGGTCGACGACGTGTCCGCCGGCGCCGGTGTCTCGGCCGGTTTCTGAGTCTGATCGGTCACGGTCGCGGCTCCCTGTTCTGCCTCAATGCGCGGCCACAGGGCCCCTGCATTGAGAAGCTGTTTCTCGCCCGACGAGCGCCAGGCGGTATCGGCGCCGAGGCGCCGGTCCTTTAGCGGACGGTCGTCACCAAGCCGACGCAGGATCTCTGTCGATGACGCCGGCATGATGGGCGCCAGAAGTGTGGCGGCAATCCGCACCGCTTCCGTCGACTCCGCCAGTACGCCGTTCAACTGATCGGCGTTGGCCGGGTCCTTGGCGAGCGCCCACGGCTGCTGTTCGGCGATGAAGTTGTTCGCCGCGCTGATCAACCGAAACGCCGCCGCCGCACCGTCGTGCAGCGCGTGCGCCTGCATGGCCGCCGTGTAGGCGGACACACTCTCCGCGGCGATCGCGGCCAGCGCGCCGCCGCCGGTCGCGCGGATCCTGCCCTGCTGGTAGCGCTCGGTCATCGACGCAACACGATTCACCAGGTTGCCGAGGTTGTTCGCCAGGTCGGCGTTGTACTTCTCCTCGAATCGCCCCCAGGTAAAGTCGCCGTCGCCTCCGTACGGAATCTCCTTCGCCAGATACAGTCGAAGCGGGTCGGGACCGAAGCGATTGGCGGCGTCGAGCGGATCGACAATGTTGCCGAGCGACTTGCTCATCCGCTCGCCCTTGAAATACACCCAGCCATGGCCGAACACCTGTTCCGCCAGCGGCTCGCCCACGCTCATCAGCATCGCCGGCCAGAACACGCTGTGGAAGCGGGTGATGTCCTTGCCAACCACATGCAGGTTCGCGGGCCACCACTGCCTGTACAGGTCTTCGTTCCAGCCGTAGCCCACCGCAGCCGCGTAGTTGATCAACGCGTCGAACCACACGTAGACCACGCTGTCGCGATCGAACGGCACCGGAATGCCCCACGACTGACCGCTGCGGCTCATGGAAATGTCTTCAAGGCCGCCTTCGATCAGGCGCAGGATTTCGTTGCGGCGGATCTCGGGTTCGAGAAACGACGGATGCTTCGCGAAGTGATCGAGCAGCGGCTGTTGGTACCTGGACAGGCGGAAGAACCAGTTCTTCTCCTTGATCCACCTCGGGGGCGTGTTGTGGAGGGGACAGTTCCCGTTGACCAGGTCCTTTTCGGGCTTGAACGCCTCACACCCTTCGCAGTACCAGCCCTCGTACGAGCCCTCGTAGATGTCGCCTTTGTCGTAGGCGACCTGCGCCAGCTTCTGTGTTGCCGGATAGTGCCGCGTCCGATCGGTCGTGCGAATGAAGTCGTCGTACGACACGTCGAGCCGCTTCCAGACCTCGCAAAACACCTGCTCCATTTCGTCGCAGTAGGCGAGCGGGTCCTTCCCCTGCTCCTGGGCACGCTTGAACACGTTCTGCGAGTGCTCGTCGTTGCCCATTAGGAAATGGACATCGTAGCCGGCCAGACGCCGGTACCGCGCAATGATGTCGGCGGTGATCTTTTCGTACGCCGTGCCTAGATGCGGCCGGCTGTTGACGTAATCGATCGCCGTGGTTAGAAGGAATCGAGCCATGCCTTGAGTGCGATCGCCTGAAGTTCCTTGATTGGGATGCCGCGCTCCGCCGACAGTGTCACTAAATCTTCGAACTCCGGTTGCGCGTTCAGCACGTGCCCATCACGGCGCGCCACCTTGAAACGCACTGGGCCTGCCGGGGTCGTCACCGTCACCATTTCCCGATCGAGGCACTCGCGCGTCAGCTCCTGATGCCGGACCCCAATTGTCGTCGACTCACGAAACACGATGTCCGTCATGCGCTCGCGATCGTCCGGCTTGCAGACAATGGTCATCAACGTACCGGGCCGGTTCTTCTTCATCTGCACGGCGACATAGAAGACCTCGAGCGCGCCGGCGGCGTAGAGCTGTTCCATCAGCGCGCCAAAGATCTGAGGGTTCATGTCGTCGATCTCGCATTCGAGGACGGATACCTGGTGGGCGACGCGCTGCACGCTGCCGGCTATGGCCGGCCCGTCGTCGACACGGCGGCCGACCAGCACTCGCACGACATTCGGCGTCTCGGCCATCTCGCGATCGCCGGCACCGTAGCCGACCTGCTCGATCGTCATCGGCGGCACCGCTCCGAACGCCGTCGCATATTCGGTCAGGATCAGCGCGCCGGTCGGCGTCAACGTCTCCATTTGAATGCCGCTGGAATACACCGGCGCGTCCTTCAATAGCGCCACGGTCGCCAGCGCCGGCACCGGGAAGACCCCGTGCGCGACTTTCACCATGCCGCCGCCGACGTTAATCGGCGACACCACCACGCGATCGGCGTTGAACCATTCCATCGCGAACGCGCAGCCGACGATGTCGATGATCGAGTCCAGCGCGCCGACCTCGTGCAGGTGCACCTTCTCGAGCGTGGTGTCGTGAATGGCCGCCTCGGCCTCGCCGAGCCGGCGAAACATCTTGATGGCGCGCGCCTTGGCCGCGTCTTTCAGCGCCGACCTGTCGATCGCCGCGATAATGTGCTTCAGGTGATGGTGATGATGTCCGCCGCCGCCCGCATGTGAATGCTGGTGCACTCTGAACTTGGCGGCGGTGACGCCGGTCTTGACGACCCGATCCAGCGACACGTCGATGCCCTCGACCGCCAGGCTGCCCAACGCCCGCTTCAACTCGTCGAACGGCAGACCGGCGTCGAGCAGCGCGCCGAGGATCATGTCGCCGGCCGCTCCCGCGAAGCAGTCGAAGTACAGGATCTTCACACCAGGCCCTCGTGCCTGAAGCTGAAGTACGTCCCGTCCCCGAGGATGAGGTGATCCATCACGTCAATCCCACTCATGTCGCCAGCCCAGTTCCACCGCCGCCACGACCCGAACTGCTTGCGACGCCCCCACGCCGGCACACTGGCCATCACGCCCGACCCTTCATGGTAGCTGATAGACGCGCGTTGTGCGTGCTCACGACGCCTCCGGCCGCGTTTCGCTGCCGTATCCTCGACGGACATGCGTCGTGTGGCTCGCCCAGTTGCGTTTTTCGAGTCGCTCGTCTTTGCCATCCTTTCAACCAGCTGCGCCGAGCCTCCCCAGAAGGACATGAACCAGGCACAGGGTGCGATCGATGCCGCCCGCTCCGCGGGCGCCAATCGGTTTGCCGCCGGAGAGGTCACCGCCGCGACCGACGCCCTGAAGCGCTCGCAGGAGGCCGCCGCCGGCCATTACCGCCAGGCGCTGAACCACGCGCTCGACAGCCGCGAGCGCGCGCACAGCGCTGAAGGCCGAGGAGTATGCGGCCGTCACGGGCGCCCTGCATGGGGCCGCCGGCGCGGAAGCGTGAGGGGAGATGCCCGGCGATCGCGGTTTTCGCGATCCGGGCCGGAGCTGATGCGATCAGACAACAATCAGCGCCCGGAGGTCGAGGAGACCCAGTGGCCGTCGAAGACCACTTCGGCCCAGCCGGTCAGATAGACACCGTCGGCCAGCCACTCAACCCGCTGGGCGCCGCCCGGCGCAATCACCTGGACATCGCGCGCCGCGCCGCCGTGGGCGATCGCCGAGATGGCCGAGGCGCAGGCGCCAGTACCGGACGCATGCGTGGGGCCCACGCCGCGTTCCCAGATCAGAATCCGCACCCGGTCTGGAGCTTCAACGACCGCAAACTCGACGTTGGTTCCCTCCGGGAACCGGCGATGCGTGGCGAGCGCTGGCCCCAACCGATTGAATCGCTGCAGTTCGGGCAGCTCCTGCATCAGCGCCACGCATTGCGGATTGCCGATCGCCAGCGTGGTCACCGTCAACGTCTCGCCGGCCGCTTCGATTGACTCCTCGGTCACCCGCTCGGGCTGTCCCATCGCCGCACGAAACGTGTACCGGCCGCCCTGGCGGCTGATCAGCGACAACGTCTTCCACCCCGCGTCGGTGTCGACCCGGACTTCGCTGATGGGCGCCAGCCGCGCGTGCTCTCTTCTGTACAGCACCAGCGCCGCTAAACAACGCAGCCCGTTGCCTGACAACTCCGACGGGCTGCCGTCGGTGTTGATCAACTTCATCTGCGCGGTGCCGTTTGGAGCGATCGTGTAATAGATCACGCCGTCGCCTCCCAGGCCGGAGTGGCGATGGCAGAGACGCCTGGACAGCTCGTCGAGCTTCAGGTTCTCGACCTGATCAGCCGGCACGAACAGAAAGTCGTTGCCGTAGGCGTGGGCTTTGGCGATCGACAGCATCAGGGCACGTGCAGGCCGTTGAACACCCACGTGAATCCCGTCGTGATGCCATACGCGGGCTCACGGGGAGTCAGTCCAAGCAGCAGACCGGCATCGAACCGTACGCTGCTCACGGTGTAGCGCAGGCCAAAACGCAGCACGCCCGTATCTTCAGCGCCCGGCGTGATCAAGTCCCCAAAGTTGGCTCGACCAACGAACTCGCCCACCGCTTCAGCCCGCGGCGTGACGGCGCGCGCCACGGACAGGCCGTAAATCAGCAGGTCATCCTGCGCGGCGGCGCGAGCGGGATGGCCCAGCATTGCCATGCCAACGCTCGCCACGACGCGGACCGACTGGACGGTCTTGCCCATCGTCACGGCCGACGCGAAATCCTGGACGTCCTTGCCCATGCCGTCCTCGTTGCTCGCATTTGGCAGTCGTGTCGAGAACCAGCTCCCGATGGCTGGACGACGGGCGGTTTCACTCAACAGCCTGACCTTCGCGCCAATCTGGATGTCGCCGAAGTCCGCCGTGGTGCGGGTGTTGGCCAGGCGCACCAGGTGCGCGAGCGGCGCGGTGGAAGCGACCTCGGTAATCGACAGTGTCTGGTAGATGCCCCAGTCAATCTGGATCTCGGCAATCGAACTCACGCCGAGGCTGACACCCAGCGCCGGCATCACGAGATGGTTGCCGCGCAAGCCGGAGACCGGGAACACCGCGTCACGGTTGTAGTCCACACCGGCCTCGATCAGGATGCGTCCGGATCCAATCGTCTCGGGGTCCTCCGTCTTGAGGGGTCGTTGTTGTGCGAAGGAGGGGGGCGCCGCCGCGAGCGTGACCAGCGCAACGATCAGTATTCGGAGCATCAAAACGTCTTCCTGCTATCGAGAAGTATGGTCACCGGCCCGTCGTTGACGAGCGCCACCTGCATCATGGCCTGGAACTCGCCGGTTTCGACGCCGAGTCCCGAGGCCTTCACTTCTCGCACG
This sequence comes from Acidimicrobiia bacterium, assembly GCA_016871275.1. Lineage (GTDB taxonomy): Bacteria > Acidobacteriota > Vicinamibacteria > Vicinamibacterales > UBA2999 > 12-FULL-67-14b. The sequence continues at coordinate 209,482 of VFZG01000001.1, forward strand.
ACATCTTCGTAGAGCGCCCTGGCAATCTGCGGCGGCGCCGCCGAGGCGAACGACGGCCGTCTGCCGTTGCGCGCGTCGCCCGACAACGTGAACTGCGACACTACGAGCACACTCCCCTGCCGGTCCATCACCGACAGGTTCATCTTGCCGGCCTCATCCGGAAAAATGCGGAGGTCGCGAATCTTCGCCGCGATGTAGTGGACGTCGGCCGGGCCGTCGCCTGCCTCAACGCCGAGCAGCACGAGCAGACCATGTGCGATCTCGCCAATCGTGCGCTCGTCGACGGTGACGCGCGCCGAAGTCACGCGCTGAATGACGGCCCTCACGAGGGTCTGTGGAGCAGAATGGGGATCAGCGCCGGCTCAGCGACGGCCGCCTCGGCCATTTCGCCGATGGGATTCAACCGGCGATCCAGCAGGTGCCGGGGCATGACGTTGCCGAGCGCCTTGATCATCGACGACTTGACGTTCGGGTGTTCGCGCTCGAGCTCCATGATCAGGCGCTTGATGCGCTGGCGCTGCAGGCTCAGGTCGCCGCACGCCGGGCAGCAACACCCGATGATTGGCAGTTCCCGCTCCAGGCAGTACGCGCGGGCTTCGGCTTCGGTCACATAGACCAGCGGCCTGATGACGACGTGCTGGCCGTTGTCGGAGGTGAGCCGGGCCGGCATGGCCTTGAGCGCGCCGGCGAAGAACAGATTCAGCAGCACCGTCTCGACGAAATCGTCGAGATGGTGGCCGAGGGCAATCTTGGTGGCGCCGGTCTCTTGGGCGAGCCGGTACAACACCCCGCGCCGCAACCGCGCGCACAGCGAGCACGGCGTGTCGTCGTCGTCCAGCTTGTCGTCGATCACCGCGCCGATGGAGGTGTGCTCGCTGTGAAACTCCCAGCCCCGCTCCCTGCACGCGGCGGCCACCTGCGTGTGCTGGTAGCCTTGGTAGCCGGAATCCACGTTCACCGCCACGATCGAGAAATCAATCGGCGCGCGCTGCTGCAGCACGTCGAGGATCTGGATCAGCGCCCAACTGTCCTTGCCGCCCGACAGCCCCACCATGATGCGATCGCCGTCTTCAACCAGCGTGAAGTCCGTAATCGCCTTGGTGGTCTTCTTGGCGATGCGCGCTTCGAGCGGCGTGCAATACCCCACGGACTGATTATACTGGCCCTTCAGACCGTGGTGACCGACGGCAGCGAGCGAACCACCAGGGCCACAGATGGCACAGACAGCGCAGCCCTGAAGGAGCTCACGCTCGTCACGCTGATTTATGCGGCGCTGACGGTGCTGATGACGCTGCCACTCTCGCTCGCGCCTGGCAGCCACGTCACGGCCGATGTGCCAGATACTCACTTGTACATCTGGACGCTGGCCTGGGACAGCTACGCGTTCCTGCATCAGCCGATCGGCATTTTCGACGCCAACATTTACTTCCCGTTCGCCAACACGCTGGCCTATTCCGAAAACCTGATCGGCAGCGCGTTCTTTGCGGCGCCGATCATCTGGATGACCGGCGACCTCGTGCTCGCCACCAACCTGACGGCGCTCATCACCTGTGTCTTATGCGGCACCGGCGCGTACCTGCTGGCGAGGCGATTGAACCTGTCAATCGCGGCGGCCTTCATCTGCGGCCTGGTGTTCGCCTTCGCGCCGCCACGATTCTTCCGGCTTGGCCAGTTGCACATGACCGCCGTCCAGTGGATCCCGTTTTGTCTGGCCTTCCTGCATGCGTACCTGGATCGGGGCCGGCGGCGCGACCTGCTGCTGGCCATTGGGTGCTTCTCGCTCCAGGCCCTCTCGAGCGGCCACGGCGCCGTCTACCTGGCACTGGCGGTCTTCGGGCTGCTCGCATGGCAGTTCGGGTCTGGAACACCGGTCGCATTGCGGCAACGGCTGCGAGACTTCGGTGGCGCCGGCGCCTACCTGCTGTTTCCAGTGGTGTGGGTCATTCTTCCGTATCGGCTGGCACAGGATGAGGCCGGGCTGCGTCGCGAGTACCTGCCTGGCATGCAGCCAGGTATCGAGAGTTTCCTGGCCTCCCCGACGATCGTGCATCAGTTCTTGCAACAGGCGCTGTGGGGACCGTTTGAAAAGGCGCCCGACACCTACCTCTTCCCCGGCATTGCCCTCCTCGCACTCGCCGTGGCCGGCGCGATTGCCGGACGTGCGCGACGCAACACGGTCTTCTATGTGCTGGTGGCCGCACTCTCGACGCTGATGTTCGTCGACTGGCCGTTTGAGTTGTGGCGATACGTCTACTGGATGCCGGGGCTGAATTTCATTCGCGTGCCGTCGCGATTCATGATCCTGACCGTGCTGGCGCTCGGCGTGCTGGCCGCGTTCGCATTCGACCGTTTCACGGCCCGGCTGCGACCATCGGCGCGCTCAGCTGCCGGGGTCGTCGTGGCGGCGCTCATGTTGGCCGAATACGTGGTCTATCCGTTTCCGGCCGTACCGTACCGCCTCGAGATTCCCGCGGTCCACCGCTGGCTCGCTTCGCAGCCGAGGCCGTTTGTCGTCGCCGAACTCCCAGTGCCGAGCGCTGGCGACCTCGGCGCGCTCGAGCGCCAGCAGACCGCATCAATGCTGCACGCCACCGCGCATTGGCAGAAGACGATTCACGGTTACAGCGGCATTCGCCGGCCGTATCACCATCAGCTCTATGCCGATCTACATGACTTTCCGGATCCCACCAGTTTGAGCAGCCTGCGGACGGCTGGCGTGACCCATATGGTGGTGCACACCGCGGCCTACGGCATTTCGTGGCGGACCATTGAAGAGCAGATCGCCAAGTCGGGGCAACTGCGCCTCGTGTACAGCGACGGTGACGGGAGGGTGTATGTGTGGGGAACTAGGAATTAGGAATTAGGAATTAGGAACTAGGAATTAGGAAGTGAGAAGTGAGAGGTCGGAAGAGTACTTCTCACTTCTCCCTTATCACTTCTCACTTCGCCTGGTGCTTGCTCCGCCACTCCTCAGAGTCTCTGACGGCGTCCGAAATAGCCTGGCGGGCTTCGGCGTCGGACTTCCCTTCAATCCGCGCCTTCATGTAAACATCCAGAATCCAGGTGCCGATTGCTTCGGCGTCAATCCTCTGCCGATCGAGATTGTAGAGTCCGCCCGGACGCTGCAGGCCGTCGGCCGACCGGTACAAGTCATCGACGAACGCCACCGCGCTGACGAGCTCTGGGCGCCGCTGTTGCACTTTGTCGTTGGCGAGGCGCTCAGCCCGAGAATCGAGCTCGCGCCGCACCTGTGAGACATCGGTCTTCAGACCACTGATCCTCATTTCCTGCCAGGCCATCTGGCCGAGCAGCAGCAGAATCACGATGGCCATCAGGTTGTTGGTGGTCCGCAGGCGCGAACCACGGGGATCCGAGGGCAAGGGCGAGGCCTCAGGCATCGAAGGTATTTTCCATAAAAAGGTGGATCGGGCAACTATTTCTGTTAAAAATCACGGCATGCGGCTCCCCCCGGGCCTTCTCACCGTCGCCTCGGTCACCCCGCTCGGCACGGCAACGCTGGCCACCCTCGGAATCTGCCTGCTGGCCGCCGACCTGCTTCCCGAGAATCGCTACCTCGATGTCGACTATCTCGAATACACACTGAGCGTCTCACTTGGTGGCGCGGTGCTGTTCATGGCGCTGCAGGATCGCCTGGCGGCCGCTGAACTGCGCCGACTTCGTCATCGAGTCCTGCTGTCGATCGTCACGCTTGCCACCGCCACCGTCGCCGCAGAGTTTACGACCCGTTGGCTGTATCGCGATGTGACGACAAGCGCCAACACCGGCAGCTACTTCACGCGCCGCTGGTTGCGGACCGGCCCGATTCAAATGAACCCGGCCGGCTTCCGCGGTCCGACGTATTCCGACGCCAAGCGGCCCGGCGTTTATCGGATTGCCGTCGTCGGCGACTCCTTCACATTCGGCAACGGCGTACGCCAGCAGGACCGCTATACCGAGCTGATGCAGACGCGCCTGCCGGCACACTTGGAAGTCTTGAACTTCGGTGCAGGCGGCGCGAACACGCCCCAACACTACGCGCGCGTGGTGCGAGTGCTGGGCGAGGTCCAACCCGACTTCATACTGCTGCAGTGGTATGTCAACGATATGGAAGATGACGACACCACCGGCCGGCCAGAGTTTCGCTCGCTGGTGCCGTTCCGGAGTCTGCACCATTGGCTCTCCCGGCGTTCTGCCCTGTACGATGTCGCCAGCGTTCCCTGGGCTGAGCTCCAGGTGGCGCTCGGCGTGACGCGCTCGTACCCGGAATATCTCTTTACGAGGCTCGGCGATCCCAACGGCAATGACGCGTTGATCGACAAGCGGTTCCTTATGGGCATCATCGATGCGTGCCGCACAGCCCGCGTACCGCTCGGCGTCGTGCTGTTTCCAGACACCGAGATGCCGATCGATGAGTCGTATCGCTTTGCCTATTTGCACGATCGCGTGCTGAACACTTGTGCCGAGCGGGAGTTGTCCTGCGTCGACCTGCGCGAGGATTTCGCGCAGGTGAAGGACCATCGCACGCTGTGGGCCAGCCGGCTCGACCACCATCCGAGCGCACGCGCCAACGCCATTGCGGCAGAGCGAATCCTCCACACCTTCGCCGCAACCTGGGTGGCATCCGCCCCCAAATGAGAAGGGCCACCCTGTTGCCGAGGTGGCCCTTGCACTGTAAGTTGCTGACTCTTGACCGTTTGACGGCGCCTAGAAGCGCCCGGCGCCGGTCCAGAAGGCGGGCTCTTCGCCAGTGAACACGCGCCAGCCGATGGTCGGCGCGGTGCCGCAATGGCCAACGAGCATGTCAACCAAGTGCACGTTCAGGCTGCCCTGGTCGGGACCTGAACCGTAGTTGTAGGCTGCTTCGTCGCCGGCGGCGATGACTGGGACCCCACCGTTGTCGGCAGCGCCGCGGTTCGGCTTGCCGTTGTATCCCCATCGCGTGTCGACCAGCCGGAACGCATCAATCACACGATCCTGCCACGGGTTGTTGACGTACTTGAGGCCCCGTGGGCACGACTGGCTGGCGTCTGCGAACCGCTGGAGAGTCGGGAACATGTTGGGCAGCGGCAAGCGCGTGCCCGGCGCCGGGTCCGGCGTGCGGGGGCCGGCGCTCGTGGGTCCCGGCGTCGGCACCGTCGGCTGAGTCGCCCCGGCGGTGGTGAACGCCATCACGTTGGACCATGGACCGAACGCATCGCCCAACTCCGCGCGCAAGCGCCACACGTAGCGGCGTCCGGCGGTGAGCGCCGGCGTAACCGTCCAGCGCACCACCCCTGACGCGTCGGTCGCACCGGTGCCGCTTGCAATAAGGGTGGCGAACGAGTCGGCCTCGGCCACCTGGAACCGGTGCGAAAGAGCGAGGCCGCTCTGGTGCACGCCGCTTGATGCACGGGCGGCCAGGATCGGGGTTACCGAAACGTTGGTAATCTCGAACAGCGGTGAAATCGCCAGCGGCGCATTGACCTTGAGGTTGGAACCGTCGGCATTCAACGCCGCGTTATTCCCGGTCACCGCGCTCGGTGACACCGGCGACTGCACGCCGCCCTCACACGCCACCGCCACCGCGGCGCACAGCGCCAGCGCCGTCTTCTTCCATCCAAATCGATAGTTCATCAATGTTCCTCGGGGTTACAGCCCGTAAAGTGTATCGCAACCGGCCCGCCCGGAGCTGAGTTTTCACGGTGAATCCCATCCCACAGTGCAACTTCCTGGTGCTATCGTATTGAGCACCCGATGCGTGCTCCCCTCGGCAGCCTCAGCGTGCTGGTCCCCATTTTCAACGAACGAGCCACGATAGAGCGCCTGCTGAACGCGGTGGTGGCGGTGCACACCGGGCTCACGGTCGAGGTTCTGGCCTGTGACGATGGCTCGACGGACGGCACCAGGGACATCCTCTCCAGGCTGTCGTTGCCCGGGCTGAAAGTCATTTTCATGGACGAGAACGTCGGCCGTGGCGGCGTGATCAAGCACCTGTGGTCAGTGGCCACGGGGGACATCATCGTCCACCAGGACGCCGACCTGGAGTACGACCCGCGGGACTACATGCCGATGCTCGAGCCGTTGCTCGCGGACCGAGCGGACGTGGTGTACGGCAGCCGATTCAAGGGCTCGATTGAGGGCATGCGGTTCCTGAACCGCGTCGGCAACCTGTTCATGACGGCGTCGGCGCGCGCGCTGTACGGGGTCAACGTCTCGGACCTGATGACGTGCTACAAGATGTATCGGTCGTCGTTGATCCAGGGCATCCACATCGACGCGAACGGTTTCGATTTCGAAGCCGAGTTCACCGCGCGGCTGGCGCAACGCGGCGCCCGGTTTGCCGAGGTGCCGGTCAGCTTTTCCGGCCGCACCTTCGAAGAGGGCAAGAAGATCCGCGCCTTCGACGCCGTGCGGGTCATGCGTGAGCTGATCCGCTGCAAGATGACGAGTGAGGCCCGTGGCTAGCCTCGGCTCGCAGATGGTCGGCATCATCCTCGCCGCCGGGAAAGGCGCGCGCATGTACCCGTTCAGCGAGCGCAGCCCGAAGCCAATCCTGCCGATCCTGAACCGCCCGCTGCTGGCCCACCAGATTGAAGTGATGCGCGACTGCGGCATCACCGACATTCACATCGTCGTCGGGCACCTTGGCTATCAGGTGGCCAGCACCTTCGGCGACGGCTCCAGCTACGGCGTCCGGATTCACTTCGTCGAGCAGGAAAGCACGCTCGGCCTGGCCCATGCGGTCGGCGCGCTGGAGTCGCGCGTCCGGGTACCGTTCCTGTTGATGCTCGGCGACATCTATTTCCACCTCACGTCGCCGCTCCGCCCGCTGTGCGAGCAGGTGCTGCGGGGTGAGGTCAACGCCAACCTGGTCAGCATGTACGAGCCGGACCCCGAGATGGTCCGCCGGAACTTCGTGATCGTGGCCAACGAGGCCGGGCGCGTGCAGAAGGTGATCGAGAAGCCGCGCTACGTGGACAGCCAGCTCAAAGGCTGCGGTCTCTACGTGTTCGATCCGCACATCTTCGACGCCATTCGCCGCACGCCGCGAACGGCCATGCGCGACGAGTACGAGATCACCGACAGCATCCAGATCCTGATCCAGGACGGCTACGTCACACATCACCACCCGATCGTCGAGCGCGACCTGAACCTGACCAAGCCGGCCGATCTGCTGACGATCAACCTGATCGAGTTGTCGAGAGCCGGCCTGCCGCACCTGGTCGATCCGGGCGCACACCTGGCGCCCGGCACGGTCGTCGAACGCAGCGTGATCGGCAAGGGTGTCACGGTGGCGCATCCGATCCGGATCAGCAACAGCGTGATCATGCCCGGTGTCACCGTCACGGCGACGACCGACCTGGACTCGGTGGTGATGGACGGCGAACACACGGTGTATTGTCCCGGCACGGGCGACAAACAGACATGACCGGCTCGCACGCGCTGGTGACGGGCGGCGCGGGGTTCATTGGCTCGCACCTGACGCGCGCCCTGCTGGCCGAGGGCCGCCGGGTGACGGTGATCGACAACCTGACGGTCGGCCGTCGCGGCGCGGTGCCGGACGACGCGCGCTTCGTGCACGGCGACATTCGAGACGAGGCCGCTCTGCGCGATGCCCTCGAAGGCGTCGACGGCGTATTCCACCTCGCCGCGCAGGTCACCATTCGCGGCAGCTTCGATCGGTTCGTCGAAGATCTCGACACCAACGTGATGGGCACGGCGCGCCTCCTGAAGGCGCTCGACCCGTCACGCGTCAGATGGTTTACCCTCGCCTCGTCGATGGCGGTGTATGCCGATGCCGATTCACCGGCCCCGATCGACGAATCACATCCAACCCGCCCGCTGTCGCCGTACGGGGTTGGCAAGCTGGCGGCTGAACAGGTGTCAGCGCAGATTCTGGCCTCGCGCGGCATTCCGTTCACCGCGGTCCGCTTCTTCAACACCTACGGCCCTGGCCAGACGTTCACGCCGTACGTGGGCGTCCTGACGATCTTCATCACGAAGCTGCTGCGCGGCGAGCCGATTACGGTGTTTGGCGACGGCGAACAACAGCGGGACTTCATTCACGTCAGCGACATCGTCGCGGGCACCATGGCCACGCCCGGCAAGACACCCGGCTGCTACAACCTCGGCACCGGGCGCGGCACGTCGTTGAATCAACTGGCGGAGCTCGTGCTCGAGGCGCTGGCGCCGGGACAGCGCCCGCAGCACGCGCCAGCGCACACGGGCGAATTGCGCTTCTCGGTCGCGAATATCGACGCGGCGCGGCGGGCGCTCGGCTTTGTTCCGGCCCGCTCGCTCGATCGCGATCTGCAGGAAGTGATTGCGCACATCCGTGCCCGAGAGGGCCTGGCAGAGTAGCCCCCCGGCGCGCCGGGCTACGGCGCGACCAGCCGCTGAATCGCTTTGGGCCAGGTCATTTGCCTGGCAACTGCGTGGCCGGCCTCACCCATCCGCTGGGCGAGCGTCCGCTCGTCCATCACCTTCCGCATGGCGCCCGCGAACGCCTCCGGCGTCGGTTCGGTCACGAACCCCGTGACACCGTCCTGCACCAACTCCGATGGCCCGCCGCTGTCGGTGCAGGTCAACACGCCCTTCCCGCACATGTACGCTTCAACGGTCACAATGCCGTAGTCTTCATTGAACGGCGGGAAGACCACCGCCCGGCATCGCGCGAGGTGGTCGATCATCTGTTCGTCAGTCAGACGCCCGACGAACTGCACTCGGTGCTCGATGTCGAGATGACTCGCCAGCGCCTGCAAGCGCTCGAGCTCGGCGCCCTCGCCGGCGATCACGCACTGAATGCTGGCCGCCACCGGTTCGGCCAGTGCCCGCAGCACCAGGTCGAACCGCTTCAAGGGCGCCAGCCGTGATACGCCAAACAGGTAGTTGCCGCAGCCCTCGTGCCGGTAGGCCCGCTGCGGCGGCGGCGGATACAACACGTCGGACTGGATGCGGCCAAAGCGCTGCAGCCGCGCCTGCACGGTGGCGGAGATGACGAATCGCCGCTGCATACGGTTGAACAAGTACTTGTCCACCCGATGAATCAGCGCGCGGCGGCCGCGCTCCTTGATGCCCTGCTTCCACGTCAGGTGGCCGCTGAACTGGTCCCAGAGGTCGTAGTACTCGCGCATGCGATGGTTCAGCCACAGCACGTGATTCGGATGCTGCACCGCGTATCCGGGAAACCGCAGGCTGATCACCTGATCGACTCGCTTCTCTTCGTGCACGATCTCGACGTCCGTGCACCAGGCGGCCAGGTAGGCACTCCCCTGCCGGCCAAACCGGTTCTGCGGCGTGACGACCAGCGTCGCGTCGTGTCCCTCCTCGCGGAGGGCCGTGACCAACTCGCGAGCCAACACCGTGTGCCCGCCTTCGGCGAATGGCGGACTCGACGTCACCACGACAATCGTGGACATTACTCGGCGGCTCCGTAGGTGGGGATCAGGCGCACCATGACGCCGAGGAAACGGCTGTCGTTCGCGCCGGTGTCGAACATCGGCACGAAGCCGCTCGAGGACGAGATCGAAATCAGGTACACGTAGTTGGTCGGAAACCGCGGATCGTACTTGTACGGCATGCCATGCGGCATCGCGATCTCCACCGTCTGCTGCGAACCGGCCGCCATGTCGATGATGCGGCGTTCGCCGCCGGTGTTGATCACCACGCGATTTGGCCTCGGACCGGTTTCGAGAATCGCGGTGAGCTTTTCAATCCGCAACGACCGCGCCACCTCGACGCCGGCCAGGTCCGCTTCCGTCCTGATCCGCGCGCGCAGCAGAATGTCGGCGCTCGATTCGCCCCTCACCCAGAACGCATCGCCTTCACGGTCATAGACGTTGTCGTCGATGAAGAACGCCGTGACGGGCGGGTCGCCACCGAGCGGCTGCCGGATGCGCGACGGCTCGTGGTTGATCGGCAGATCGTTCACCATCGTCAACTCCGTCGGCAGCCAACGGAACAATCCGGTCTTGGTGTGCTCGGCTGGATGGCGCGTCGCGAAGAACGGCCCGGAGAGCAACTGCGTCACAAACAGTGCGCTCAACCCGGTCGTCAGCAGGCCTGCCAGCGCCGTTTGCAGCGGCGGCACCAGGAACAGGAACACGCCGTAGGTGCCCAGGAAGTAGCGGTTGCCCACCGGACCGCCGCCGCCCGACCACGTGAACGGCATGTAGATCAGCAACACGCCGGCGGTGATCACGCCGGCGGCCAGCGTGAACCATTGCCACATCGCCCGATCGCGCGTCGCGGCCAGGAACAGCAGGACGGCCATCAGGCCCGGCAGGTAATAGGCTGCAAAACCCGTGTGCCGGCCAAACAGGAAGTAGCCGACGTTGTGCGGGAAGACCTCGAGCAGGGCATCGCGCGTAAACAGGACGCCGAACGATCCGCCGCCAACCCGCGCCAGCCCCACCGAGTCGAAGGTGCTTGCCTCGTTCAGGAACGGAAACCCGCCCTGGAACGTGCCATCACCAGCCGCGTAGAACGTTTTCCGTTCTCCGCCCTGGTAGTTCCACTCGCCGGTCATCGCGACGTTCAACGCGAACATCAGCACCACGACGGCGCCAAACACGGCAGTAATCCTGGCCCCTCTCGACCACTGCCGGCGCAGAACGGCGGAGGCCAGCAGCGGCACGATCAGGCCGACATTGGTGGGCTTGGCAAAGGTCGCGACGCCGAGCAGCACCGCCGCCACAATGTCCGAACGCGGCGCCAGCAGCCAGCGCGTGCGCCACGACATTGCCGGCGCGATTGGCGCCGGGCCGGCGACCTCCTTGTAGCACCAGAAGAAATAGCCGATCAGGACGACCGCGAAGATGAAAAAGTCCGGCCCCAGTTGCACCATGTAGACCGGCACGACTGACACGAACAGGAATGCCACCGCAAAGACGAGCGCCGCCACCGGATGACTGCGCGCCGCCAGGAACGCGTACGCGCACGCAAAGCAGGCGGTCATCAACAGCGCGTGCAGCAGCAAGAAGCCGCTTGTGCCGAACAACCAGATGAACGGCGCCGCCAGCAGCGGATAGATGTAGGCCTTGGCGTAATAGATCTGCCCGCCGCTGCCGCGTTTGAGGAAGATACCCTGCGGGCCGGAGGGAAACTCCTTCCACACGCGCACCAGATCGTCGCGTTGGTATTCGAAGTCCAAATCGTGCGCCAGGCTGTGACCGAGCGTGTAGTAGGTCGCCGCGTCACCGGCGAACCCGCCCGAGGCGGTGGGAAAATCGACGGACAGCGACCATGCCGTCAGCAGGATGCCAACGGCCGCCGTCGACGCCGCGCCGAGGCGCCACGCCTGGCTGCGTCCTTCGAACCGTCTGGCCACCCCGTGGTCCATCGTCATCCGCGTTTGGTCTGTGCCGTCTGTGCCTGCTGTGGCGTCGCGAGAAACCCGAGATCCTGCGTCAGGATACCCGCGCGTCCGGTCGCACGCGAGGTCTCGTGCAGCAGCTCGTACAATCGTTCCATTTTTCGGACGAAGGCCGCAATGTCGTATCGCTGGCCGGTCGTTCGCGCCTCCGCCTGCAAGCCGGCCGCCAGTTGCGGCTGATCGATCACTTCGCCCACCGCGCCGGCCAGTGCCGCGGCGTTGGCCTTAGGGACAATCAGGGCATCGTGCCGATCGGTCAGGACATCCAGCAGGCCGTCGGCGTCGGTGGCCACCATCGGTTTGCCCATCGCCAGCGCCTCGAACACCGTCAGCGGCGTGCCTTCCCAGAGCGACGGGAACACCAGGACATCGAACGCCGACAACGCCGCCGCCACATCGCGCTGGAACCCGGAGAAGACCAGGCGATCGCCGAGTCCAAGCGCCCGAGCCTGCGCCTCCAGTTCGCCGTGCAGTTCGCCCTCCCCGACGATGAAGATGCGGACGTTCGGGTGTTGCTGCAGGATCGCGGGGGCCGCCTCGACGAGGTACTGATTGCCCTTGGAGGGCATCAATCGCGTGATCGTCCCGAGCGCCAGGGTTCCGGGCGCGATCCCCAGGGCCTGTCGGGCCGCTGCGATCTCATCCGCCGACCGCGGCCGTGCGAACTCGTCCAGCGGCGCACCCAGGTAGACCACCTTGGTGCGCTCCGCGGGCATCAGTCGCGCGCGCGTGGTGAACTCGGCGGTCGACTCCGACACGGCAATCGCCAGGTCGGTGTGCGGCGCCAGGACGTAGTCGGCTGCCTTCTGGAACCACGGCGTGTCGCCATGGTTGGCATGTTCGTGGAGAATCGACGGCATGCCCGTACGCCACGCGCACAGCCGGCCGAAGGTGGTCGCGCCATAGCCGTGCATGTGCACGATGTCGGCCTGCTTGTCGCGAAGCACCCGCAGCAGCGCGCCGTAGGTGCCCGGATCGAACTTGTGCCGCCCCATGTAGGTCACGTCGATCCCGAACTCCTCAAGCGTGTCGGCCGACAGGTCTTTCCTGCGGAGGCTGATCAACGACACGTTGAATCGACTCGTGTCGAAACGCGGGATCATCCACGCGAACAGGCGCTTGACGCCATGCATGCGTGAGCCGGTCCAGCCGAGATGATCGCAGATGTGCACGACGTTCAATCGGGCTGCGGGCTGCGCGCTGCGGGCTGCGGATCTCATAACAGCCCTTCATTCCGGTACCAGTCGGCGGTCCGCTTGATGCCCTCTTCGAGGTCGACTTTCGGAGTGAAACCGAGTTGCTGACGCGCGCGGCTGTTATCGAACGCGCGGCTCTTGGTGTAGAAGTCCACGCGCCGCCGATAGATGGGCGGCTCAATCCGCAGCGGCACGCAGATCAGCTCGCACAGTAACCCGGCGGTCCAGAACGGCCACACCGGCAGATGCACGCGCGGCGGCGCGACCTGCAGTTCCTTCGCCACCATCCCCACCAGTTGCTCGAGCGTGGTGTAGCGGGGACCGGCCAGCAGGTAGGTGCGTCCTTTCGCGCCCGGCACCGTTCCACACAGTCGAAAGCCTTCGACCAGGTCGTCGATGAACGTCAGGTGATAGAACGCCTGCCCGTTGCCGATCATCGGAAACCGGCCGCGGGCAAGGCCCCTGAACATGGTGAGGAACCGTCGATCGCCCGGACCATAAATGCCGATGGGCCGGGCCACGACCACGTCGAGGCCGCACTGATCGCCGAAGCGGCGCGCGAGTTGCTCGGCCTCGAGCTTGGTGTCCTGATACACATCGCCGGGATTGAACGGCGCATCCTCGTTCGCGGGCGGGTGCGCAATGTGACCGTGCACCCCACCCGTACTGCAGTGCACGACCCGGCGAACGCCGGCCGCCATCGACGCCTCGAGGAGGTGCTTCGTGCCATCCACGTTGATCGTACGGTACGCGGCGTCCGGTTGGCCTGCTTCACGATACGTCGCAGCAATGTGGTAGACCACGTCCACGCCGTCGACCGCGCGCTGCAGCGACGCCGGGTCGCCCAGATCGCCCTCGAACGCGACGATGCCCTTGCCGGGCAGCGGGGAGGCGTCGAATCGTGCGCGGCTGCTCGGGCGCACCAGCGCCCGCACAAGGTCGCCGCAATTCCTCAAATGTTGTGCGAGATGTCCACCGGTGAAGCCGGTCGCCCCGGTGACCAGAACCGTCACTGTCGAGCGAACTCCTTCGAATTGGAGGCCGGTGGGGCTGGGACGGCTGGTGACAGGGGTGGGCCTCCCGCCAGGCGCCGGTAGGCTTCCGCGGTCCGACGGAGATACGACTCGCGCGAGTATCGCTCCCCGGCAATCGCCAGGGCCGCGGCCGACAAGCGGGCGCGTTCTTCAGGGCGATCCAATAGCTCCAGGATCGCCTCCGCAAATGGCTCCGGGCTGGGATCGACCAGCCTTGAGAACTCCGGCTTGAGGACCTGGGTGTGGGTCAGCAGGTTGGTTGCGACGATCGGCTTGCCCGATCGGAGGTATGAGTAGACCTTCAACGGCGTGTTCGTACCGCGAATGCGCGGCGACACCAGCAGGTCGGCCGCCTGGACGAACCCGGGAATCTCTTTCGCCGGCTGCTGTCCGGTGAACACCATCACGCTGTCGGCTCCCACGCTCCTGGCGCGCGCCTTCGCCTGCTCCACTTGCGCCGGCTCGCCGCCGACCACCAGCACGCGGGCATCGGGACGGCGTTTCGCCAGAATCGCCACGGCGTCGATCAGCATGTCGACGCCCTGGTACGCCTCGAACGTGCCGGTGTAGAGCGCCAGCGGCGCTGCGGCCGGAATCGCCCACGTGTCGCGGATGTCGCGCGGCGATCGGGTTGGGGGATCGTCCACGTCGCCGCCCATCACGTTCTCGATCAGCAGCGATCGCTCCGCGACGCCCATGCCAGCTACGGTGTCCTGCAACTCCTGACAAATGGTGATCACGACGTCCGACTTGTGGACCATCTGATCTTCCATCCAGTTGAACACGCCTCGCAGGGCCGCGGACTTGCTGTACTTGAAGTTGCCGAGCTGCTGCGGCAGGCTGGAGTGCATGTCGTAGAGGTGCGGAATGCGCAGCCACTTCGCCAGCCACACGCCCACCAGTCCCATCTCTTCGTGCGAGTGAATCGCATCGTAGCTGTCCGCCATGACGCGGCGCGCAATGGTCGGCAGCATCAACGCATCCAGCACGATCTTGGTGAACGACGGACCAATGCGGACCTTGCGCACGAAGGGCGGACGAAGACTGCGGAAAATGCGGAGATTCGGCAGCTCGACGTCACGGCCGATCGGATACGTGACCAGGTCCACGTGGTGGCCGAGCTCGCCGAGCGCCTTGATGCGGTGGTACTCGCTGAAGGGGGTGCCGCGCGGCTCGAAAAACGGCTCCGGCGCGAGCATCAGGATGCGCACGGCTCATTATATCTAGTTGAGCCTGCGGAAGTTAGGTTACAATCCGCACCTCAACCACACGAGAGCCGTCCACTCTTGCTGAAAGTGTTCGCACGCCTCGGCATCAGCGCCGCCCTGCTGTATTTCGTGCTGCGCTCGATCGATCTTTCCGCGTTTCTGGAGCGCGTGAAGTCGATGAATCCTGCCTGGATGGCGCTCGCCCTCGCGGCCTACGCCGCGACGCAATCCGTGTCGGTCTGGCGGTGGCGGCGCCTCTTGAGCGCGCAGCACGTCGACGTCGACAAGCGACGGCTGACCGAGTCCATCTGGGTCAGCCTCTTCTTCAACAACTTCCTGCCCAGCAACATCGGGGGTGACGTCGTTCGTATCGCCGATACCGCGCCGGCGGCCGGATCGAAGACGCTCGCGACCACAGTCGTGCTGGTCGATCGCGTGATCGGCCTCGCGGCGCTGGTGGTGGTGGCCGCCACCGGCGCGTTTACCGCTCAACTGTTCGGAGTCCACATTCCTGGGGCACGCTGGCTCTGGCTCGCATCGGGCCTCGGAGCCGTCGCGGCGATTTCTGTAATCACGATCCCCACAATCGTGGGGCATGCGTTGTCGCCGGTGCGGGCCTTGAACAAGCCGTGGCTCACCGAACGCGCGCAACGCCTCGAAGACGCCGTGATTCGTTTCAGAAATGCTCCGGGTGCGGTGCTCGGCGCCTTCGGTGGAGCGCTCGTCGTTCAGCTCACGATCGTGGCCTTTTATTTGCTGACGGCGGAAGGCCTCTCAGTACCTTTGCCAGTCTTCCTGGGCGCGGTGCTCATCCCGGTGAGCCTCGTGGTCCAGATGGCGCCGGTCTCGATCAACGGGTTCGGCGTGCGCGAAGCAGTCTTCGCGTTCTTCTTTCGTCGGTTCGGGCTTCCGGTCGATGCGGCGGTGGCACTCTCCCTCGTGTCAACCGGCATGGTCATGGGGCTCTCGCTGGTGGGCGGCGTCATGTTCCTGAGGAGGCGTTGAGCCGCTGAGAGGCACCCATGGTGCCGGGGTGTAAAGAAATGAGCACTATTGGCCGATACGTATCGGTTGAGGGAATCCAGTAATGTCAAGACTCTCTGTACGAGGGCTAACTACCCTTGTTACAATAACTTGCCTGGTTGGCTGCGAGGCCGCCAAGAGCGCAAATCCGACGGCGCCATCGGTGGCGGGACCCATTCCTGGGGTGAACATCACCGCACCCATCCTGCTCGAACCGCTTGCCGGCTCGACGCTGGTGTTTACCGGTCAACCCCAGACCTTATTAATCGAGAACGCCGGATCGAGCGGGGTGCGGACGCTGTTCCTCGAGCTCCAGGTCAGCACGGATCAGGGCTTCCAGCGGATCGTGTATCAGGCCGATCGCATCAGCCTCGGCAGCAACGGCCGCACCACGCACGTGCTCACCTCGCCGCTGGGTGCTGGCTACTCCTACTACTGGCGTACGCGCGCGGTTGACGGTGCGAACACCGGGCCGTACTCGGCCACGGCCAGCTTCCGCGTGGTGCCGCCCACGGTCATCGACCCACCCATCGCGGTGTCGCCCTCGGGCAAGCTGAACACCAACCGGCCGGAATTTCGCGTCACCAACGGCACCATTTCGGGCACGACCGGCGTCGCTTATCGCTTCGACCTGTCGACGAATGCGAACTTCAGCAGCCTCGTCGCGATTGTGACGGTGCCGGTCAACGGCAGCGGCTCAACGACCATGACCGTGGGCGAGCTGCCGTACAACACGACCTACTACTGGCGCGTGCGCGGGAGCGACGGCGCCACGGAGTCGAATTACTCGAACACGCTGTCCTTTACGACGGCGGATCCTCCGGCGCCGCCCGTGCCCACGCCTGGAGGTGGCGGCCCCATTGTCGGCGTGCCGCTCGGCCCCGGCGGTCGAGCACCGGCCGGTGGGGGTGTTCCGAGTTACGGCCCGAGCATTGTGCAGGCGGTGGCGCGCGCCTACCCGGCCGCACTCGCCAACTCCTGCCAGGAGCGGGGCGGCAGCTGGCAGTTCATGGACCTGGTGGTGGATGCCCTGCGGACCTACGACACACGGTGGGGCTACAACGGCAAGCGGGGCAACGCCAACGACCCGTCGCACGACGTGGTCGCGTATAACTACGGGAGTGGTCCGGATCTCCACTCGACGACCGTCTACATCATCGACATCATCGGCGGACACTGCGGCTCGAACCCGGTGCCGGGGTGGATTGACGTCACCGCGGCAACCGCCGCCGGCGGATCCATCGGACGCTGGATCAGCCGTGGGCGCTTCTAAGGGGCTAGCAGGCTATCGGGCTAGCGGGCTAGCGGGCTGGCAGGCTAGCGGGCCGTCAGGGCTTCGTCGCAATCGCGGCGAAGTCCTGATACGAGAACATCCGGTCGTTGAGGCAATCGACGTTGCTGTTGAACGACGACACCAGCTCCGTCAGCTGATCCGGGGCCGCATCGCCAAAGTGCTCGGGCAGGGGTCTCACTTTCCGCAACCGCCCGTCTGGCGCGATCGGAGACCGATACACAATCTCCACGGTTGAAAACCCGTTGGCCTGCAGCAGGTACTGCAGCGTGTCAGGGTGAATCGGCTTCACGTGCGTCAGGTCGCGGACGAAGCTCTCGAAGAAGGCGACCCAGCAGGACGGGTTGATGGTCTCGAGAATCACCCTGCCGCCCGGCCGCACTTTGTCGAACGCCAGCGCCAGCAGTTGGCTGAGGTAGGCCGGCTGCAGATGTTCAATGACCTGCACGGCAATGACGCCGCCAAGTGACTCGTCCGGAAGTCCTCGCAGATACGACAACGCGTCGCCGGCGGTGGCATGCAGTCCACGAGAGCGGCAGACTTCGACCATCTCCGGGTTGAGGTCGAGCCCCTGGCCGCTGATGCCCTGTTGACGCAGCAGATCCAGAAACTCGCCCCGCCCGCAGCCAATGTCGAGCACGCTCGATTGGTCCGCGAAGTACGGAAGGTAGTCTTTCAGTCGCGCGCGAATCACCTCTTCCGAACCGCGAAAGCGATCTTCAAACCCCACGTACTGGAATTCATCGGGACCGGCGGGTGCGGCGGGGTGCGCTGGCTCGGCGGACGAGGCCGTTGAGAGCGACGGACGCCGTTCGACTGCCCTCTTCGCCAGCATCGCCGTGCGCTGCGCGACGTCGGTGACCGAGCGCAGCTGCGCGACGGCATCATCAATCTCACGATAGTGCGTGTCGGCGAGCGGCGTGATGGTCTGCAGGAACTGGACGAGCCGCGACTCGAAGGTCACGAGCGCATCGAATCCGGCGCTTAGCGCCGGCAGGGCGCGCTCGAGCGCGAGCTGGGCATCGCGATGCGCGGCGACGTTGCGATTGAGATGTTCAACGACCGCCGCGTTGAACGCCATCTGCTGCTGCAGGACCGCCGTCACATCGGCGGCGCTCCTTCCCTCTCCGAGGATCTGCCAGGTATCGTTGACCTTCGGCAGCAGCGCTTCGTCGTAGGCCGGCGGCGCGGCCGGAAGGTCGGGGGCGGATTGAATCGCGCGATCGAGCAGGCTCAGGGCTTCGTTGTAACGGCGGTGCGCCTCGCGCCGCTCGGCCAGCAGCCGCTTGAGTAAGGTCTCCTGCCCGTCAGTCATGCGGTATCACCGACGATAGCATGGGCGAAGGCGGGCCATCACTGAATGGCGATCCACGCCGCCAGCTCGCGCACGTCGCGATTGCCCGGCTCACGCTCGAATGGCCGGAAGCCGGCGCCTGAACGAACACGCACGGTCCACGTATTGGCGTCGGCCGGCGGCAGGACCACGTCCTGCTTCGCCCCCGGCTCCAGCGAGACGGACCTTTCCCATCCGCCGGTCGACAGCCGAATCGTCGTCGGCACGGCGCCGGCCGTGATCGAGATCGGCAGTCCCGCCAGACGAGTCGCGTCATTGGTATCGATAACCACCGTCGTCGAGCCGTTGGCGCGCGTCCAGAAGCCATCCGGTTCGAGGTACGCCCAGTCATCGAAGACGAACACGCGCGCGTGTCCGTAGCGCGCGGCTCGCAGCGCGTTGCCTTCGACCGCGGGAACGGCGGGTCGCACCGGCCGCAACGTCAACTGCGGCTGGCCTGCCCCGACGTCTCCCCGGGCTGTCAAATTCAGCGTCTGCACGGCAACCGGCAACCGCAACAGGAACGGCGCTCGCCCGTCACGCAGATCGTCGAGCAGTGGCGCCTCGATGGGCGGATCGTTGCGGCCAATGAACATGGCCAGCGGCACCGGCGACGCGGGCGGCGTGGTCACCCGCACTTCGTAATCGCCGGCCGGTACGCGATTCAAACGCACAGCGGGAGTGACCATGTCAATGGACATGGCGGCCAGGAACTCGTCGGCGGCCAGTGACCGTCGTGTCTGCAGGTCGACCAGCGTCTCATGCAGCCAGGGCCGGTACGCCCCGACCGCTGCCAGCCTGGAACGATCAGGGGTGGTCATCACCGCGCCATGGAATGCACCCACAACACCAACGGCCGTCGTCGTTGCGATCGCGAACGCGAGTGCGCTGACGGTCCACGCTACTGGGGGCTGGCCCCAAATGTCGTACGTCTTTTGGGGCCAGCCCCTGAAAGCAGCCGGCAGCACGGCCGTGGCAAGGAGTGCGAGCCACAGAGCCGCATCGCGGATCGCAACCGTGCCACCATCTCGATGCACGCTGGGCAGACCGAGCGGCAGATCGATGATCGACGACAGCCACATCAGCGTCCCGTCGGTCGTGCCGCGACTGTTGACAATCAGCCGACCGCCCTCGACCAGCGCGCGCGGCAGGATCAGCGCCACGCTGATGACGAGCAGGATCGCGACGCCGGTGCTGCGGTGCGCCTTCCAGAACACCGCGATCGGCAGCGCGGCGAGCGGCAGCACCGACACCAGGAATCGCGCCGGCGCCGCGGAGCCTGCCCACCACATGGCGTATGACGCCACCGTGATCGCGTATGGAATCACGATCATTGCCAGCTCGAACGTCAGCCGCGGTTGCTGCCTGAACATCAGCACGCTACCGGCGACAGCCACCACCAGAACGGGAGCGGTGATCAGCAGGCCGAACTGCTGATCGACCAGCAGACCGACCAGGCCGCGCAGCACATACGACGCCGACGTGCTGGTGTCGGGGCCGTAGGGGGCCGCTGGATTGGGGCTGCCCCAGATCAGGTAGAAAAAGGCCAACCACCCCGCTCCAGCTACGACAGGTACCGCGAGAAGCGCTGCGATTCTCCCCATCGCCCGCGGGCGGCCCGCGAGGCGGATCACCAGGATCACGCCGAGGACACCGGCGATGACAGCCAGTCTCGTATGGAGCCACGGCAGCAGCGCGAGCGCGGCGCCAACCGCGAGGAGCCGGCGAGTTGAGGGTTCGCGGCCGTCTGCGACCTCCAGCAGCAGCCACACGCCGCACAAGACGCAGAATCCGCCAATCACTTCGGGATAGATCGTGAAGGTATGAAAGAAGTACGGCGCCGTCAGGAAGACGGCCGCCGTGCCCGCCCAGGCGCCGGCGGCACTGGACGAGAGGCGGAACGCCACCCGCCACGTCACCATCGCCGACAGTGCGGCAATCAGCGCAATGGTGAAGACCGCCCCGACGTAGCCCGCGACCGCAAACGCCGGAAGAACGACAGCGGAGACACCCGGGGCGTGTATCGAATAGATCTCGCCGCCCATCGAGCGCTTCAGGAAATGCGGCTCGAGGCGGCCGGGAAAGTAGTCCAGGTAATCACCGGCCGCATAGTTGTTCTCAATACGCAGGTCGGCGTCCTGGAGCAGGCTTTGGGTCGCGGCGAGATAGTGCGGCTCGTCGCCGCCGGGAATCACACCCCGCACCTGGCTGAAGACCGCAAGCGACGTGATGAGTACGATCGCAGCGGCCGCCAACGGCGCAAGGGCCGGCGAGCCGAGTGCGCGCGGCACAGCGGCCGCAGGACGACCAGCCACCATGCCGACGACCACCGCCAGCCACACGGCGACTTCGAGGGGGCCCTGCCAGATCAGAAAGACGGATGGAACGACGCCTGGCAGATACGGCAGCCAAATCAGCAGGCTGACCGCCAGGGGCCAGGCGTGTTCGAGTCGCAGCCGGGCCAGCTGCGCGACGACCACCGCAGCGCCGCAGAGTGCGAGCAGGACTGTGAGTGAAGGAAGGGCGGCGATACGGGAGGTATCTCCGCCGGCAATCGCGAGCGTTCCGAGTGACAGCCAGATCGAAACAGCCGCCACGAGCGCCAGGACGGACGCCGCAATGCGCGAGCGCCGATCCACAAGCCTAGAAGCGCAGGCGCCCGCCGAATCCGAACTGCAGGCCGCCGACGGTAGTCGGCTGGTCGGTCGCGAGCATCCTGATGCTGGCTTCCCCCTGCGAGTAACGGATGAATCCGCCCGCACCGACGCGGATGTTGTCGTTGGACCACACGATGTAGGTCACGTCGGCGCCAACGTTGAAGCCGGTCACGCTCGCCTTGCGTTCCGCCACCGTGATGACACCGCCGATGTTCGTACCGGACACGCTCGCCTCGCTCTGCACCACGTTACTGATCACGTCCTGCGTGAGACGGAACAACGACGGTCCGCCGAACACCAGTGCGTCGAGCTTGTCGCTGAACGGGAAGGCCCAGCCGACGCTCAGGTGCGTGGCCGCCTCTTTGCGCCCCAGCGGCTCCGAACCTGTCAGGGTCCGCGGGCGATTGAAGAAGATGGGGCTCGGGATCGAACCGCCAATGGTGCCCGTGGTGTCGTTCTGTTCCTGGTGGTAGCCGACGCCAATCGTCAGGTTGCGCCACACGCGAAGGCCGGCGCCCACGTCAAACAGGCTGCCCGAGGTGAACCCGCTCGAGGTGGTCACCGTGGCGGTCTCCTCGTAAATGGTCGAGGTCCGGCTGTCGGCAATGGTGGTGGACCCAGATTCCACGCCCCAGCCCAGGTTGATGTAGCCACGATCCGCCCACGTGCCGGTCTGCGCCGACGCATGGCCCGCGCTCACCGCGAGTACACCACACACGATCGAAAGCACCACTCCTGATCTGTTCATCGTTTTCCTTGGCTCCGAAATCGGGTCCTGGGTTGACCCAAGGAGTGCGATGGTAGCATGAGAAAAACCGCGCAGGCCCATAGATCTTAAGGCGAACTCGGAGTTGTACTCGGTTCCGTGAAATTCTGATACAATCCCGCTGGCTTGGTGAGCTGCAGGGGTACCCAGCCTGTTGCAGCCTCACGCATTCCGCCGGCCACATCTTGGAGATCTGCTTGATGAAGTTCTTTCGAGTTGGGACGTGTCTTGCCTTGTTGGCCGCCTCGGCTGCTTGCACGCAAGCGCCGGCCGCGGTGACCTCCCCCTCAGCCACGGTCGGCGGATCGATGGCTAATGCCGCGGACGGCTCCACATTGAAGGTGACGGCGCCCGCGATCGTCGCCCCGACCGATGGCGTCCGCGCGGAAGATCGGCGGCCGTCGCTGATCTGGCTCAACTCGCAGGGCAGGTACGAATCGATTGGCGTCGCCTACGACATCCAGCTCAG
>VFZG01000002.1 GCA_016871275.1 Acidimicrobiia bacterium
TGCTGCGACTTTCGCGGTCCACTCAGAGCGGAGAGGTACCGAAGTGGTCGTAACGGGGGCGCCTCGAAAGCGTCTTGTCCGAAAGGGCACGTGGGTTCGAATCCCACCCTCTCCGCCATTAATTACGATTAGAACCCTTTAAATCAATAACTTATAGCCCAGGCTAAACCTCAGATCCCACGATTTATCCCACATTAATTCCGGGTTCGCTCAGCCTCGGAACAGCTGCTCCCAAATCAGTCGTCATCCATTTTGACTGCTCCAGCATTCCGGAGCGTCGTTATCGCGTCGGTGTACAAGGGACACGCGTCGATAAGAACTCCCGACTCACCGTCCCAGTTTCTCGCGGCCGGCCGATGGACAAGATTCTGCGAAAGGCGTGACGGGGCGACGGAACTGGTACTATCAGACCTTGACGCTTGGATTCGTCGGAGATTCGCCCCCGGCCACAGCCGCGTTCCTGCGACGGCCGCGCGCGATCGCCATGGCGCTGGCGGCGACGCTGGTCGTTGCGGCGCCGGGCTGCGGGAGGTCGGGCGCAAGTGGCGCCGTGATCACCAGTCCAAGCAGCCCGCCGCCCCCAAGTGGGTCGCTCTGCACGGCACGCGTGAATCCTGCCCCCGGTCCGGTGCTGGATCCGAACGGTCCGATGTTCCATCAGATCGTGTTGGCCCGGTCGAGCGACGGCATCTCCGTGTCCGACGCCCGGATCGTGCAGCCGGCGGCCTCGGTGCCCGACGGTGTTCGCGCGGCTGACGGGCGCGTGCTCGTCTACTACGTGAACGGCGCCCAGCATGGCGTGTGGGTCGGGACCGCCACGGCGGGAAGCTGGTCGCCCGTCGGTCCGATCTCGGTCGATGGCATCCCCGACCCGCTGGGCATCGTGGATCCGGATGCCTATCGCGTGGGCGACCGCATCCGTCTCGCCTATCTCTCCAACTTCCCGGGTCAGAGCCAGCGTGCCATCTGCCTGGCGGAGTCCGAGGATGGCAGGTCGTTCCGCACGCTGGGTCTGGCGGTCGATCTTCGGTCCGCCGGCACCATCACCGATCCATCGGTCGTGCAGCTGCCGAACGGCTCCTGGCTGATGGCGCTTTCGGCCGGTCAGACGACACGCCTCGCGCGGTCCACCGACGGCCTGTCGTTCACGCTTGGCGAGACGCTCACCTTTGGCGGCGTGCCGGAGCTGGCCATCGCCGAAGACGGTGCTGTGCGTCTGTACGTGTGCGCGGCAGGCATCGTCGCGTACCGGTCGTCAGACGCGGTGTCGTGGCAGCGCGAGCAGACCGTCGTCACGCGCGGGCCGAACGGCTCGATGCTGGTCTGTGATCCCAGCCGCGTGGCGGGTACTGACATGTTCGTGTTCAAGACCGGGATGTGACCCGGAGTCCGGGCTGCCGGCCCCCGCGTTGAGACCGGGTTACGGCACGATCGTGAGCCGTTGCCCGTCGAACACACACGCACGAGCCCCAAAGCGCTGGCGCCAGGTGCTCACCAGTGTGGTGAAGTCGGTCAGCTCGATGGTGCCGCGGGCGCGTTCGGCCGCCAGGGGCGCGATGATGGTGTTCTCCAACGCGCCGCCTCCGGCGGCCAGGAAATCTCGCGGGGGCAGATGGATCGAAGCCGTCAGCAGACAGCTCGGAGGCACCCGCCCGCTGGCGTTCAACGCGACCAGCTCGGCGATACCGGCCAATCCGTTTCTGAACGCCCCGATGGCGGTGATGTTGCCGGACGGATCGTCCTCGAAATAGCGTGAGCGATCGCGCGGCCGCCAGACGCCGCTCACCACCGGATCGTTGACGTGATTGGGTGTGCCGCTACCCATCAGGATGTCGCCGCGCCACGCCGCGGACGGATAGTGCAGGCCGGCCACCGGCGCGCGAAAGCGGTCCCAGCCCTGAAACTGCGGCAGCGCGGGATCCCAAATGTGTCCACCGATGACCGTGCTGCCACCAACGCCCAGTCGGTCCAGCAAGTACGCGACGTCGGGGTAGTTGTAGCCGCCGTTTTCGTGCGAGTGCGGATCGATGCGCGCGCCGAGCGTGTCGCGCAGATAACGCAGCAGGGTGACGCCGCCGGTGTTCGCCGTCATAGCGGCATCTTCGTATAGCAGCGCCGCCTCGAGGAGCTTCCAGTCCGGTTGCAGCGACCACGGCACGCCGTTACGGCTGGTCCGCTGGGCCAGGTCGACGAGTGCGCTCCGAACATTCGCGTATGCCGCTCGAGTGGCGGCCGCCCCCAGCACTCCCGCCGGCGTGTTGTCTTCGATGTGCGTGAACGCCACGACGAATACTGGCGGCCGTCCGGCGGCGCTGGTCTCGGTCGGAGATGGCGCGGTCGGCGCCGCAGCGGTCGCCGCCGGTCGTTCCGAGCACGATGAAGCGGCCAACGCCGCCAGGGCCGCGACCAGAATCGGGATCATGAGCCTCGCGATCGCCGGCCCAAGGATACACCGCCGTCAGCGTTGGGTGGAACCGCAGCCTCACTGTATGATGCACCCGCAGGAGCCCACCCGATGCTGACCCGCCTCGTCTCGGCGCACGCCGCGCTGGCCGTCATGATCGCGATTGTCCCGTTGGCGTCGCCTCGAGCGCAGGCGCCGCCGAACGACTGGCCGCTGCATGGCCGCGTCGAGGGCGAAACGCGCTTCAGCCCGCTGGCGCGCATCAATGCCGACACGGTGAAGAACCTCGGCCTCGCCTGGTCGTTCACCACTGGTACCACCCGCGGGCTCGAAGCGACGCCGATCGTCACCAACGGCGTGCTCTACACGTCGGGCAGCTGGAGCGTCGTCTATGCGATCGACGCACGCACCGGCCGGCTGCTCTGGAAGTGGGATCCACAGGTGCCGCGGGCCACTGGGGCGAAGGCCTGCTGCGACGTCGTCAACCGTGGCGTCGCCGTGCACCGCGGGCGCGTCTATGTCGGCACGCTCGATGGGCGGCTGGCCTCACTGGATGCCGAGAGCGGCAAGGTGCTCTGGCAGTCCGTGACCGTCGATCAGGAACAGAACTACACCATTACCGGCGCCCCTCGCATCGTCAGGAACAAGGTGATCATTGGCAACGGCGGCGGCGAGCTCGGCGTGCGCGGCTACGTGTCGGCATACGATGCCGACAGCGGCACGCTCGCGTGGCGCTTCTACACCGTGCCGGGCGATCCCGCGAAAGGCTTCGAGTCGCCTGTCATGGAACGTGCGGCGAAGACCTGGACCGGCGAGTGGTGGCGGCAGGGCGGAGGCGGCACGGTGTGGGATTCGTTGTCGTACGATGCCGAGCTCGATCTCCTGTACGTCGGCACCGGGAACGGTTCGCCCTGGAACCAGCGGCTGCGAAGCCCCAAGGGCGGCGACAACCTGTATCTGTCGTCAATCCTCGCGCTGCGTCCTGAGACCGGTGAGCTGGTGTGGCATTACCAGACCACGCCCGGAGAAAGCTGGGACTACACCGCCACGCAACACATGATCCTGGCCGATCTCACCATCGGCGGCCGCGCGCGCAAGGTCCTGATGCAGGCGCCGAAGAACGGGTTCTTCTACGTGCTCGACCGGACGACGGGCGAATTGATCTCCGCGGCGCCGTACACCGAAGTGACGTGGGCCAGCGGCATCGACATGAAGACCGGCCGGCCCATCGAATCGCCGCAGGCGCGCTACGCGAAGCCCGAAGTGATCAAGCCTGGCCCGTTCGGCGGACATAACTGGCAGCCGATGTCGTTCAACCCGCTGACCGGCCTGGTCTACATTCCCGCGCTCGACGCGTCGTTCGGATATGCCGACGATCCGACGTTCAAACCCGGTTCCCCGGGGTGGAATCTCGGCATTGATTTCGCCATGGTGGCCGGACCTCCCGGCACGGTCGTGAAGCCGCCGGTGGGATCGCTGCTGGCGTGGGATCCCATCGCGCAGAAGGCACGCTGGCGCGTGACGCATGCCACCATGTGGAACGGCGGCACGCTCACCACGGGCGGCAACCTGGTGTTCCAAGGCGGGGGCGACGGCAGATTCGTCGCCTACCGCGCGGACACCGGCGCACAGGTGTGGGACATGAACGTCGGCAGCGCCATCAACGCCGCGCCGATCACCTACGAAATCGACAACACGCAGTACGTGGCGGTGATGGCTGGTTACGGCGGCGCCATGCGCATCGGCACGCCGGAGCCGCCGCCGGTGCAGGGCCGCTTGCTGGTCTTCAGGCTCGGCGGGAACGCGAGGCTCGCGCCGCTCTCGACGGAGGCAAGGACCCGGCCTGCCGCGATCCCTGTGCCAGCCGCGTCAGCAGACACCCTGATGCTCGGCGCGATCACCTACGCGCGACGCTGCATGGCGTGCCACGGCGCCGAAGCGGCTTCGGGCGGCCTGGCGCCGGACCTGCGCTACTCGCAGGCGATCACGTTCGATCGCTACGACCAGATCGTGATGGGCGGCGCGCTCGCGGCGCGTGGGATGCCCTCGTTCAAGCAGGCGCTGATGGATAACGAGCTGGCCGCGATCAAGGCGTATGTGTTGACGCGAAGGGCTCTGCTGACCCAGGGCAAGGATTGAGCTGTCTTGGGGAACGTGTGAATGGTGGTAATCTCGCCCTGGAAAAGTCGGTCGGTACCGTGCAGCTCACGGAGGTCAGTTATGGCAAGGTTCCAAGTCGGCCAGGCGTTGCAGGTCGCGTGTGGCGTGGTGCTCGTGGCGGGGCTGGCGGAGGCACAGGGCGTGCCTCGCCTGGATTCCTACAACGGCGTCGCGGTCCGGATTCTGCAAAGCAACAACGCCGGGAACATCCACCACATCATCGACCCCACCATCAATCGCGTCGTGGGCATCATCCGGGGGTGTCCGCATGCGCACAACCTGACGACACATCCCGACGGGCTCTACTACTACTGCGCCAACGAACAGGACAAGACAGTCGACGTCTTCGACACGAAGACGCTGAAGCTCGTCCAGCAAATCAAGCTGTCGGAGCGGCCCAACAAGATCGCGGTCAACAAGAAGCACCGCAAGATCTATGCGGGCATCGTCACGCGGCCGCTGGTCGACGTCATCGACATCGCCACCCACACGGTGATCAAGAGCATTCCGGTCAGCAAGACCGTGCACAACACCTACGTCACGCCGGACGAAAGCCAGGTGGTGGCCGGGCTGCGAGGTGATGTCAATCCCGGCGAGCCGACGATTGAACTGATCGATCCGAGGACCGACACCGTCGTCGGAGGGATCGAGCTGACGGGGCACACGCAGTACGGGCGCACGACGCACGAAGTCAGGCCGATGGCCTTCGAAGCCAACCCCGATGGATCGGTGAAGCGGATGTTCGCGCAGGCCACCGGCATCAACGCGGTCTGGGTGATTGACTGGAAGACGCGGAAGGTCGTCGACATGCTGTGGCCGCCCAAGCTGCCGCTCTGGAAGCAGAACGCGGATGGGATTCAGACCGGCGACATGCACGGTGTCGAGGTGCTGCCGGATCGTTCGGCGGTGTGGGCGTCGAGCCGGCTCGACAGCCGGATCTACGGGTGGCGCCTGCCGGATCTGAAGTACCTCGGCGCGGTCGAAGTCGGCCCCAGCGCCAACTGGATGACGCCCACGCCCGACAGCAAGTACATGTATGTCGCGATCTCCGGTGTTGACCACACCATCGCAGTGGACCTCAAGACACTCGCGATCGTCGCCAAGATCAAGACCGGCGCGCGGCCGGCGCGAATCAGCACCGCGATCCTGCCGCTCGATCGCGTCAATCCTTCGACCACAATCAGCGGCCGGCAGGAGTAGATGCGATGAGCAGGAGCATCGCCCCGGGAAGCGCCGCGACGACCGCGGCGCTCGTCGCCGCCGCCGCGTTGTGCGTGGTCAGCCTGGCCACGCGCACGTCGGCATCCGAACAAGCGGGGTTTCCCACCGCGGCCGACATCGAATCGTATCGAACTAAGGTCGAACGCGTCTTCATGACAGACCGGGGAGGCACGACGCCGAACTATGCCGCGTGCGTGATGTGCCACACCTGGCAGACGAAGGTCAGGTTCAGTCTCGAGACGCCGGCCACCGACGCCGGATGGACCACGGAGCAGTCGCGGAAGAACTTCGACGTGGTCACCAAGCTGGTGAACACCGCGGCGCCCGCGACCAGCCGGCTGCTGCTCAAGCCGCTCGATCCGTCCGCCGGCGGCATGGGGCACACCGGCGGCTCGTTCTGGAAGTCCCGGACCGACCCGGAGTACCTCGCCATCCTGAGCTGGATCCAGAGCCTGCCGGCGGATCGCTACGTGGCCACGGCCGATGCGCCGGTCGACTTCGAGTTCTTCCGCGCCTGCGTGCAGCCGGTGTTTGCCAATCCGCGTGACGGCCACATCAAGTGCAGCAACTGCCACGCCGGCGGCCTGATTGGCTTCGCGCCGGTCCCACAGAACGGCAGCGCGTGGAGCGATGCCGAGGCCAAACGCGCGTTCTCCACGATCTCGAGGTTGATCCTGCCCGGCAATCCCGAGCAGAGCCGTTTCCTGTTGAAGCCGCTGCATCCCGACGGCGGCGGCTCCTACACGCACAACGGTCCGCGCCGGTGGCAATCGAGGAGCGATCCCGAGTGGCAGATGCTCTCCCAGTGGGTTCGCGGCGAGCGCAAGGGCACCACCTGCGGCTGATGCAAAGCGCCGGCGAGTGCCCAGGAGCCGGAAGGCGCGAAGGATCATCCGATGATTCCGCGCATGTCGAAATTCGAGATTGGCGATTTCGACGACAACGACTTCGAGTCGGCGACGTTCCCCCTGGCGAATGACGGTGAGAACACGCTCGAAGGACGGCGTTGGCGCATCCAGCACTTCCTGAAGGAGGGCGCCCGCAAACCCTCGGAGCTGGAGATCCTCCGCAACTACATCAACGCGTTCAAAGCCAAGCATTGGAAGACCGAATTCCTCCAGGAGCCGGCACATGGCGTGTTTTCGCTGAATAGCGGCGGTTCCGAGATCTGGTGCCGGATCCGCCCGGCGGCCGGCGGGGCGGAGGCTATGTCGTGGAAACCATCGAGCGCGCCGGCATGACGCAGTCAATCGAACTGAACGCGGCCTATTTGATCTCGAAACACGGCATTGCCGCGGCGAGGCTGACCGCAGTCGGACTGGGTGACACGAAACCCGTCGCGCCCAACACCGGTGAAGAAGGCCGGGCGCAGAACCGGAACGGCGAGCTGGTGAAGAAAGGCGGCTAGTTCCGCGTGGTAGCATCTAGCCATGAAGCAGCGGATGATCGCCCGCACACTTGCCCTCGTGTTGTTCGCCGTCTCCATCGCGCTGCAGGCCGCGGCGCAGTCGGTGGTCGGCAAGGGGAAGACGGGTCCGGCCCCCGATCCGGTGAACCTCGACTTCACGGGGCTCTTCCAGGTGAAGTTTGCCAGCGTCGGCACCGACCTGTTCATCGCCGGCCAACCGACGGAGCAGGCCCTGCGCGATATGAAGGCCAAGGGCGTGACGACCGTAATCAACCTGCGCATGCCGGAGGAAATGCTGAAGGTCGGCTTCGACGAAGCGGCCCTGCTGAACGAGCTCGGCATGAAGTACGTGCACATCCCGATGCGCGGGACCCCGGAGAATCCCTACGGACCGAAGCAACTCGATGAATTCGCCGCCGCCCTGGCCGCGGCCGACGGCAAGGTGCTGCTGCACTGCACGGTCGCGTGGCGCGCCAGCCACATCTGGGCGGCCTACCTGATTCGCGATCGGGGGGTGCCAGTGCCCACCGCGCTGGCGCAGACCCGCAGCATCAACCTGCGTGACGAGGCGCCGTTCGGCACCGTGCAGCCGATCGAAGGCTTCCTCGGCCGTTCGATCCCGGAACTCGCCAAACCCAAGTAACACAACCGCGCCACGACGGCCGCCGGCGGCGGGAGGCCGGTGATCCGCCGACGGCAGCGCGTGTTCGTCGTGACGCAGCGCTATTTCGGCTTCTGCGCGAGAGCGGTATCGGCCATCCGGCGAAGGAAATGCTGCAGCGCCGCCAACTCCTGATCGGTGATGTCCGCATACATCGGCATGCCGCGCGCCGTGCGCGTGCCGCCGCGGACCACCCGGGCAAACTGTTCGGCTTGCGTCACCACGAACGACGCGCGCAGATCAGGCGCCATGCCCGCGGACTGCCCGCCTGGACCGTGACAAGCAGTGCAGCGCTCGCCGTACAGCGCTGCGCCGGCCTGCACCAGCTTCGGATCGACCGTGAACTCGGCCTGCAACGGCGCCGGGAAGGTGGGCGGCGGTTGCGCAGGCAGTGCCGCCTTGCCGTCGAGCGCCAACGCCACCAGCATGCGCTTGTGCACGCCATACGCCCAGCCGTGCATCGATGAGACTGGGCCGCCCAATCCGGCCATCGCGCCGCCCCAACCGACCAGCAGCGCCACGTATTGCTTGCCGTTCACCGCATAGGTGACCGGCGGCGCCGAAATGCCAAGACCGAGATTGGCGCGCCACACTTCCTTGCCGGCGTCGGCCGTGTAGGCCCTGAGCGATCCATCGTTGCGGCCCTGGAACACCAGATTGCCGGCCGTGGTCATGGTGCCGGGATGAAACACGCCGTCCATCGGCACTTCCCACGCGATCTGTTTCTTGATCGGATCCCACGCCTGCAGTGACGACATCGGCGTGCCTGGCTTGGACGGCCCGCTGATGAACGAACCGCCCACGCCGTAGCCGATGCTGAACGGCGTCGCCCGCCACGTCTTGGGATCGAACCCCTTGTCGTTGAAGGTCGCCTGCAGATGCATCGCCGGGTAATACGCCAGCCCGGTCTTCGGATTGAACGACATGGCGTGCCAGTTGTGCGCGCCAATCGGCGTCGGCGCGACCGTGGCCACGCCGCGCTCGTAACGCGCGCCTTCCACCTCAATCGGCCGTCCGGTGTCCGGATCGATCCGCGTCGCCCAGGTGGTGCGCGTGAACGGCTCGGCCGAGATCAATTTCCCGGTGGTGCGATCGATCACGTAGAAGAACCCGTTCTTCGGCGCGTGCAGGATCACCTTGCGGGGCTTGCCGTCAATCGGCAGGTCCGCGAGGATGATGTCCATGTTGGAATTGAAGTCCCACGTCTCGCCAGGCGTCGTCTGGTAGTGCCACTTGTATGCGCCGGTGTCGGGATTGAGCGCCACGATGGAGCACAGGAACAGGTTGTCGCCGCCCTCGGGGCTGCGAATCTTGCGGTTCCACGGCGAACCGTTGCCGGTGCCGATGTAGAGCGTGTCGAGCTCGGCGTCGTAGGTGAAGCCGTGCCACGCGTTGCCGCCGCCGCCGTGGAGCCACCATTGCCCGGTCCACGTCTTGGCCGCCATGCGCATGGCCTCGTTCTCGAAGCCGTCGGCCGGATTGCCAGGGACGATGAAGAAGCGCCAGGCTTGTTTGCCGGTCTCGGCATCGTAGGCGGTGACGTAGCCGCGTGAGGCGCCGTGCTCGGTGCCGCCATTGCCAATCAGCACCTTGCCCTTGAAGATCTTCGGCGCGCCGGTGATGTACAGCGGCTTGCCGGGTTCGAAGGTCTGCGCGCGCCACACTTCCTTGCCGGTCCGCGCGTCGATCGCAATCAGGCGGCCGTCCCACGTGGCCACGTAGACCTTGCCGTTCCAGAACCCGATGCCGCGGCTGTGGTCCCAGCCGGCGCGCATCTGCCCGGCGGCGGCCCGCACCTCCGGGTCGAACTCCCACAGCTTGGCGCCGGTGGTGGCATTGACCGCGCGAACCACGTTCATGCCGCGCACGAAATACATCACGCCGTCGACGACCAGCGGCGTCGACACGAGGCCGCGGTCGCCGGACAGCTCGACCACCCACTCCGGAGACAACCGGCCGATCGTCGATTCGTTGATCTGGGTCAGCGGACTGAAGCGCTGCTCGCTGTAGGTGCGGCCGAAGGCCAGCCAGTTGTCACCGGCCGCCTCATTGCCAAGGGCGGCATCGTTGACCACCAGTGGTTTGGCGGGCGTCTGCGACGACAGGATTGAGCCAGCGAGGCACAGCACGGCGAGGAGGACGGCGGATCGACGGTGGGTGCGCATGGCGGGCATTATAGAGGGTCAATCGGCGCCGGCTCTCAGGCCGTGGTCACCACCAGGGCCTCGCAGTGACCGTGCCCCGAAGCCGAGTAGGCGTGCGGCAGGGACGAGTCGAAGTAGATGGAATCGCCGGCATCCAGGGCATGGTCGTCGCCGCCGATGGAGATCGTGAGCGCGCCTTTGAGCACGTGGACGAACTCGCCGCCATCATGCTGGTGGGCTCGCGGCCGGCCAGGCTTGTGGAACCGCACCCAGTAGGCATTCAGCCGCCGCTCGGTGGCGGTGAAATCAAGGCACTCGAACTCCCACGCCACGTCGCGGCCGCCCAGTTTCTCCGCAAACCGGTTGCGCTCGTGCTGCCGGACGATGCCCAGCGACTTGCGGGCCGCGCCGGCGGTGAAGAAGTAGTCCAGCCCGACGCCGAACACCAGCGCGATGCGCAGCAACGTCGGCAGCGTGGGAAACAGCCGGCCGCGCTCGAGTTTCGACAGCATGGCCGCCGACAGCCCGGTATGCAGGGCCAGCTCCACCAGCCGCATCTTCTTGCGGAGCCGGAGGCCCCGCAGCCTGCCCGACACGTCGTAGGCCCGCAGTCCGCGGTTCAGGGTTTGTGAAGTCATTTGAGCATTAGTTAAACATATTGTCTTTTTGTGAATGTCGCGAAAACCACCTGACGCGGTCACGGACCCGGGGGCGCACCAGCCTCGTCCAAAGAGCAAGAGGAGCCAAGACACATGAGGAAATTTATGAACCACGTGCTCGCCGGACTGATCGTGCTCGGCGGCGCCATGACTTCCACCGCCCACGCGCAGGGCACGATTGTCGACGTCGCGGTCGCGGCCGGGCAGTTCAAGACGCTGGCGGCAGCACTGACCGCTGCGGGCCTGGTCGACACGCTGAAGGGCGCCGGCCCGTTCACCGTGTTCGCGCCGACCGACGAGGCGTTCGCGAAGCTGCCGAAGGGAACGGTCGAAGATTTACTGAAGCCTGAGAACAAGGCGAAGCTGACCGCCATCCTGACGTATCACGTGGTGCCGGGCAAAGTGATGGCCGCAGACGTGGTGAAGGTGAAGGCCGCGAAGACCGTTCAGGGCGGATCAATCACCGTCAATGCCGCCGGCGGCAAGGTCATGGTCGACGCCGCCAACGTGGTGAAGACCGACATCGCCGCGTCGAACGGCGTGATCCACGTCATCGACAGCGTCTTGATCCCGAAGTAGTTCGCCTGCCAGCCGGCCGGCGCCGAGTGGGATGTGCGGGCGAGGGCTGGAGCCTTCGCCCGCACGCCGTTTACTTGCGCGAGTACTTGGTGAACGCGCCACCGGCCACGTTCAGCGAGTTGGGACCTTCGGCCGCATAAATGGTGCCGTCGGCATCCACCGCCACACCTTCACCCGCCGTACCCTGGTAGACGCGATCCTCGCGCTCGAACGGCGGCACGAACGCGACAATGCGATCTTCGTCCAGCGGGCCGATGCGCACGCCATTGCGCCAGTTCGGATGATTGATAGGGCTCGACTCCGAGTCGATCGCGTAGACCTGATTGTCCTTGATCATGAAGCCGCTGATGCGCCCGTAGGCGTAGCGCGATGCCAGATAGTTGCCCTCCTGGTCGAAAATCTCCAGCCGGTGGTTGCCGCGATCGGCGACCCACAGGCGGCCGAGCGGATCGAACATCAGCGCGTGCGGCGTGCGGAATTGGCCGTGGAGAACGCCGAGGCCGCCCCAGGACTTCACGAACTTGCCGTCGGCCGTGAACTTGCTGATCCGGGCGGTGTCGCCGCGCTTGATGCCCTCGGCAATCGCCTGCATGGTCGTCATGCCCTGGCCGTTGTGGCCGTCGGACACGTAGATGCTGCCGTCGGGGCCGGTCACCACGTCGTTGGGCTGGTTGAACTGGCCGTCGGCGTTGCCCGGCTTGCCGGCCATCCCGAGGCTCATCAGCTTCTGGCCCTTGGGGCTGAACTTGTGCACTTGGTGGCCCTTGGTGCCTTCCTTGTTGCCGGCGAAGTCGGCCACCCAGACATTGCCCTGCCGATCGACGTGCAGGCCATGCGGGGTCACCATCACACCCTTGCCGATCTGCGCCAGCAGCTTTCCGGTACCCTTCTCGAACTTGAGAACGGGATCGACCGGGTTGTTGTCGCAGTCCACCGGGCCGCCGCCGGCGGTGCCGGCGCTGCACCGCTCGTAGGCCCAGATGTTCCCGTCGGTCGGATCGATCTCGATGCCGGCGGAGGTGCCCCACTTGCGGCCCGCGGGCAGCTCGCCCCAGTTCTTGGTGACGACCGGTGTGGGATTGGGCAGCCCCTCTCCGGTGATCGGATTCGCCGCCGCCACGGGCTTCGGCTTCGCCTGCGCGTGCGCGGCGCTACCGGCGTCACGCGTCACAAACAGTCCAATCGCTCCAATGCCAAGTGCCAATACGAGAATGCGCAACACGGTCATAGCCACTCTCCTTGAATGTGGCCGTTAGTCTAACCTGACGGCCGACAGTCTTCACAACGGCAGCGGCGGTAGCCGCCACGTATAATCGGCGGCGGTCGTGATCAACCTGCCGGAGCGGCCGCCAGCCCTGAGCGGAGTCGAACGGGCGCGGCGCCTCGACAGCGCCACCCCGTCAGGCGGCGGCGTCGCCCGCGCCTGCCAGCCGCGCCGGTTCCGCCTGAGTGATCTGCTTTAGGATGCACGGAGTGGCCGACCACGAATCGTTCATGCGCGTGGCGCTGGCGCGCGCCGCCGACGCTGCGGCCGCCGGCGAGGTGCCGGTGGGCGCCGTGGTTGTGCACGACGGCGCGATCATCGGGGAAGGCTTCAACCGGCCGATCTCCTCGCACGATCCCACGGCGCACGCCGAAATCGTCGCCTTGCGCGCCGCGGCGCACGCCGTCGGGAACTACCGCCTGACGGGCGCGACGCTGTATGTCACGGTCGAACCCTGCCTGATGTGCGTCGGCGCCATGGTGCACGCCCGCATCGGCCTGGTGGTCTACGGCGCGCCGGAGCCCAAGGCCGGCGCATTGGTGTCCATGACCAGCGCCCACGAGCTGGCCGGGTTGAATCACCGGCTGTCGGTGATCGGCGGCGTGCTGGAAGACGACTGCCGCGCGGTGCTGCAGCAGTTTTTTCACGATCGCCGCTAGTCGGCTCTGAGCTAAAATGCTCTGGTTCCTGGAGGATTCGACGATGCGCCGACTCGTGTTGTGTCTTTGTTGTTGCCTGATAGCCAGCTCTTCGCCGAGCTGGGCCCAAGAGAGTCATCTCGACAAACCAGGCGAGGTCCCCAAGTACGCACGCGACCCAATCCCCTACTTCACCACCGGGCTTGGCTCCTTCCACCGGCCGATTTCCTCCAAGAACACCGAAGCGCAGCAGTTTTTCGACCAGGGCTTCCAGATGATGTACGCGTTCGCGCGCATCGACTCGATCCGCTCCTTCCGTGAAGCCTGGAAGCGCGATCCCGAGTGCGCGATCTGCTACTGGGGCGAGAGCTGGGCGTGGGGCTCGTACCTGAACGGACCGATGTCGGTCGATCAGTCACCGTACGCCTACGCCGCCCTGCAGAAGGCACTCGAACTCAAGGACCAGGCGTCACCCAGGGAGCGCGCGTTCATCGAGGCGCTCAGCGTGCGCTACGTCAAGGACTTCAAGGAAGAGAAGCGTCGCGAACTGGATCAGGCCTACGCCGATGCGATGGCCAAGGTCGCCGCGCAGTACCCCGACGATCTCGACGCCATCACGCTCTACGCCGACGCGCTCTTCCTCCTCGAACCGCGCCGCGGCCGGCGCGACCTCGAAGCGCCGAACGTCAAGCGCTTGCACAAGGTTCTCGAAGGGGCGCTGGCCAAGGATCCGAAGCATCCCGGCGCGTGCCACCTCTACGTGCACGCCACCGAATCGACGGCCCGTCCGCAGCTCGCCGAGCATTGCGCCCAGTACCTCGGCAAGACCATCCCCGGCGCCAGCCACCTCAACCACATGCCGTCGCACACCTGGAACGAGGTCGGCCGGTGGGGCGACTCGGTCGACGCCAACACGCAGGCGTGGCATTCCGATCTGAAGGCCGATGCCGGCGAAGGCTTCGCGATCTACCCCGATCACAACCTGCACATGCTGCTCTACGCGGCGGCCATGGACGGCCAGGGCGCGCGTTCCATCCAGGCGGGCAAGGACTACGCCAAGCGAACCAACGACACGATGTATCACGCGCTGACGCTGATCCGTTTTGGACGCTTCGACGAAGTCGTCGAGATCACCAAGCGTCCCGAACGCGAAATCCCGGCGGCGGCGTTCGACTTCTCGCAGGGCTACGCCAAGCTGAAGCTCGGCGACGCCGACTTCGCCAAGGCCTACCTGGCCAAGGTGAAGAAGGCCGCAGACACCAGCAAGGCGCAGTTCCGCACCCACCCGGCGGCGCGGCTGGTCGGCGTAATGGCCGACCTTCTCGACGGCGAGATCACGCGCATGGCGGGCGACCTGTCGGGAGCGATCGCCAGGTTCGAACAGGCCGTGAAACTGGATGACGAGATGGACTACGACGAGCCGGAGCCGCTGCCGTTTCCGGCGCGTCATTGGCTCGGCGCGGCGCTGATCGAAGCGAAGCAGTTCAGCGAAGCCGAAGCGGTCTATCGCGAAGATCTGAAGCAGCACCCGCACAACGGCTGGTCGCTGCTCGGTTTGCAGCAGGCGCTGAAGGGCCAGAACAAGACCGACGCCGCGGTGGACGCCGACTTCGCGAAGAGCTGGTCGCGATCGGATACGTGGATTCGCGCATCGAGGTTTTGATCCACGGATTACGCAGATTGCACAGATAGCGGACTGAACGGCCCGCAGGGCCGTCGCGCGTCACGACTCACAGCATCTGTGCCATCGGTGGCCTCTGTGGATACACTCACCTCCATGAAGCGCGGCCTTCTCACCTTCGGCATCGGTATCGCTCTGTGGTCCCAACTCAGCGCCCAGCAATGGCCGTTCTACGCCGGCGATCAGGCCGCGAACCACTACTCCCCGCTCGATCAGATCACCGCAGCCAACGTCGGCAAGTTGGCGATCGCGTGGGAGTGGAAGCCGGACGAGAAGGTCCTGCCGCAGTTCGGCACCCGGCCAGGCGCGTTCCAGAACACGCCGCTGGTGATCGATGGCGTGATGTATCTCAGCACGCCCTACAACCAGGTCGTCGCGCTCGATCCAACGAGCGGCAAGGAACTCTGGCGATACGACCCGAAAGCGTACGAGGATGGCCAGCCGCCGAACGGCCAGGGCTTCGCGCATCGTGGCGTGGCGGCCTGGCGCGACCCCTCGACTGCGCTCGGGGCCGGCAAGGGGCAGCTCCGCATTTTCCTCAACTCGCGCTACAAGCTGATTCAGCTCGACGCCAGGACCGGTACGCCCGTGCCGTCATTCGGCAAGGCCGGGGTGATCGATCTCAGCGAGGGCCTGGTGTGGGCGATCAACAAGAAGCACTACACCAACACGTCACCGCCCATCGTCTACAAAGACCTGGTCATCGTCGGCAACGGCGTCGGCGACCGCCTCACCTACAAGCACGATCCGCCGGGTGACGTACGTGCGTTCGACGCGCG
The DNA here is from genome assembly GCA_016871275.1 of Acidimicrobiia bacterium. Classification (GTDB taxonomy): domain Bacteria; phylum Acidobacteriota; class Vicinamibacteria; order Vicinamibacterales; family UBA2999; genus 12-FULL-67-14b. The sequence goes on from VFZG01000002.1 coordinate 15,599, forward strand.
CAGCGGGGCGCTCCGGTGGAAGTTCAACACCATTCCGCAGCGCGGCGAGTTCGGCAACAACACCTGGGATGCCGGATCGTGGCAGTTCACGGGACACACCAATGTCTGGGCGCCGATGAGCGTCGACGAGCAGCGCGGATTGCTGTACATGCCGGTGAGCACCCCCAGCAACGACTATTACGGCGGGCGGCGGCCGGGCGCCAACCTGTTCGCGGAATCAATCGTGTGCCTGGACGCCAATACCGGCGTGCGCAAGTGGCACTTCCAGATCGTGCATCACGGGCTGTGGGACTACGATCCGGCATCGGCGCCCAATCTCGTCACGCTCACCATCGACGGCAAGCGCATCGATGCGGTGGTGCAGCTCACGAAGCAGGGCTGGGCGTTTGTGTTCGATCGCGTCACGGGGCGGCCGCTGTGGCCAATCGAGGAGCGCCCCGTGCCACGCAGCGATGTGCCGGGCGAGGCCTCCTGGCCGACGCAGCCCTTTCCCACCAAACCGCCGCCGTTCGAATCGCAGGGCGTCACGCTGGATGATGCGTTCGACGCGACGCCGGAATGGAAGGCGCGCGCCACCGCCGAGCTTCAGAAGTATCAGCTGGGCCCCATCTACACACCGCCGTCGCTGCGCGGCACGGTGGTGTTGCCTGGCGTGTGGGGCGGCGCGAACTGGGGCGGAGGCGCCTTCGATCCGGCCACCGGCCGGCTCTTCATCAAGACGACGAGAAGTCCGGCAATCTTCAAGATGGAGCCGTTCAACAACGGCGCGCAGACCGGGGTCCCCGACGCGCGGACTGTGCGCGATGGGGTGGAGTCGCGGGATCGGGTCGACGAGGTAGACGCCGAGTACGTGCAGCGCAGCCCCTCGTCATTCATCGACGGTGTCCCGATCCTGAAGCCGCCCTACGCGCACCTGGTTGCTCTCGACTTGAATCGCGGAGACATTGCGTGGCGGGTGCCGTTCGGCGACGCGCCGGAGATTCGCGCACTGCCGGCGCTCAAGGGCGTGCCGCTGCCCGATCGGCTGGGCGCGGTTGGCCCGCCGGGAGCCATCGTCACGAAGTCCGGGCTGGTGTTCGTGGGCGGCAACGATATGGCGTTGTCGGCATTCGACGCTCGAGACGGCCGCGAGCACTGGCGCTACGTCTTACCGAGGCAGGCAACGGCGACGCCGATGACGTATCTCGATGCGAACGGCCGTCAAGTCATCGTCATCGCGACCGGGCGGGGTGAAGATACCGCGCTGGTCGCTTTCCGGTTGGAGCCCTGACGTGGTCGACAACTACACCAGGACTGTCCTCACCGTGATTGCCGGCGCACTCCTCCACCGCTGCGTCGCGATGACGCCGTTGCCAGCCGCCCATGCGCAAGGTGTCACCAAGCGCCCTGGCGAATTCAGCAGTCCAGCAGAAGTCGTCATCACCGGCTGGAAGAGCACCGCGCCGATTCCCATCGTCTCGAACGAGCCGATGCGGGTAGTCACCGAGCGCAGCTCAGGCGCCGCGGATCGGGTGGTCCTGGTCGGGTGGTAGCAGATGGCGACGCCAGAGCGGCCATCGAGCACGAGGAACTGTGTGGCGTTGCCGAACTCGACCCGCTCCCGAGCACTGCCCGTCACGCAGCAGTAGCCGGCGTCGCCGAAGCGTTGCGCGAAGGCCCGTCTCGATGGGCTTGTGGGCGTTGTCTCGTTGTTGGTATGATCGAAGATCTGCCGCGCCCATAGCTCAGCTGGATAGAGCGTCTGGCTACGAACCAGGAGGTCGCATGTTCGAATCATGCTGGGCGCACCAGCCTTCGCTCGCGGTTAAGTGCTTTGCGAGCTACGGCTGGTAAGCAAGCTTTCCCCGGGAAGAAATCAGCAACTCGCCTTGCTCATCATCCCTTGAATAGACGCGATGCTTTCCTGGAGGAACTTGACCTGCTGCTTCTTGTGCTTGCGTTCCAGGTCGGTCTTGGCGCGAGCCAGTTCGCCTTGCCTGGACTTGAGTAGCTCATACCGATTGTCGAGCCGGGCCTGGCAGTCCTTGCAAGTCGTCGCCCCCCTGCGCATCTATGACCGTCGACAAGGTCAGCACGATAATCCCGGAGAGCAGCAGCCTCATGTCAGTTCTCCCTTTCAGCGAAACCCAGACCGGATGTCGAGCTACTGGCACCCATCAAGACTCAGGATGCGCTGGACAAGCCGGGTAGATAAGTAGACCGGGCTTACGCCTGGCGCACCATACACGGCTAGTTGGACCCCCGTGGTGGCCCCTCCAGTCGTTCGAGAGCTGACTTGTGAGACGATGACGCACATGCACGGACTGATCGGCAAGATGGTCGCGCGCCCGGGTTCGCGGGATGCGCTGGCCGCCATCATTCTCAGCGGCACCGGCGACATGCCGGGTTGCCTCAGCTACGTCGTCGCCAAGGACCCGCGTGATGCGGATGCGTTGTGGATCACCGAGGTGTGGGACACCGCCGACAGCCACCAGGCATCGCGGTCGCTGCCATCGGTGCGCGACACAATTGCCAGGGCGCAGCCGCTAATCGCCAGCTTCGGCGATGGCGTGACCAGCGAACCGATCGGAGGAGTGGGATTGGCTACACAAAGCGCACCGGTCATCGAACGGCTGAATCCGCAGGGCCTCTCCACGCCGACCGGCTACACGCACGTCGTGTCCGCGCGTGGCGGCCGCACGGTCTACATCGCGGGGCAGATCGCGCTCGACGCCAGCGGGCAGCTCGTCGGCAAGGGCGATCTCGCCACGCAGACCCGTCAGGTGTTTGCCAATCTCGACGTCGCGCTGAAGGCGGCCGGCGCGTCCTTCAAGGACGTCGTGAAGACCAACTACTACATGCGTGACGCCAGCCAGGTGGCGGTGGTGCGCGAAATCCGGTCGACGTATTTCTCGGCGCCCGATCTGCCGGCCAGCACGCTCATCGAGGTGCCACGTCTGGCGCAGGCGGACTTTCTGATCGAAATCGAGGCCATCGCCGTCGTCTGACGGCTTCGTAATAAGATGCGCCTCGTGCGCCAACTGATCGCCCTCGCCGCCGTCATCAACGGGATTGCCTTCACCCCCCTCCACGGAGGGCAATCGACGCCACGCCCGAACGTCGTCCTGATCATGACGGACGATGTGGGGTACGGCGATCTCGGCAGCTACGGCGCTCCTGACGTCAAGACGCCGAACATCGATCGCCTCGCCACAAGCGGCGTGCGCTTCACGGACTTCTACGCCAACGGATCGACCTGCACGCCGACGCGCGCCGGGTTGATCAGCGGCCGCTATCAATCGCGCTATGCGATGGATCGGCCGCTGCAGGTGAGCGGCGATCTGGAGCTGGGTCTGGCGCCGATGCCCTACTCGCTGCCGCGGCTGTTGACGAACAGCGGCTACAGCACCGCGTTGATTGGCAAGTGGCATCTCGGCTTCACACCCGAATTCAGCCCGCTCGCGCACGGGTTCGGATCGTTCTGGGGCTACAAGAGCGGCTACGTGGACTACTACCATCACACGCGCAGCGACGGCGAGGCCGACCTGTTCGAGAACGACGCGCCGACCAAGGCCGACGGCTACCTGACCGATCTGATTACCCAGCGATCGGTCGACTTCATCACCAGGCATGCGAAGCAGGACCAGCCGTTCTTCCTCGACGTCTCCTACAGCGCCGCCCATTGGCCCTACCAGGTTCCAGACCAGCCATCGAAGGCGATCGACAACTCGCGTCACGTGGTGGCCTACGACGCCAATCCCGAGACGCGCGCCGACTACGTCAAGATCCTTGAGCGCGCCGATCAGGGCATCGGCCAGATTGTGGCGACCATCGAGAAGCTCGGCCTCGCAAGCAACACGCTGATCATTTTCACCAACGACAACGGCGGCGAGTGGTTGTCGAGGAATACGCCGCTGTTCAATCGCAAGTTCACGCTGTGGGAAGGCGGCATCCGCGTGCCGGCAATCGTGTCATGGCCCGGCCGCATTCCTGCCGGTCGCGTCACACCGCAGGTTGGCATCACGATGGACCTGACTGCGACGATCCTGGCGGCGACGGGCACGACGGTGCCTGCCGACGCGAGGCCGGAGGGAATCAACCTCCTGCCGCTGCTCGAAGGCCAGGCGCCGGTGACCGAGCGCACGCTGTTGTGGCGCGTGCGCACCGTCGGACTGGACCAGCGCGCGATTCGCAGCGGCAACTGGAAGCTGCTCGAAGAAGGCACCGCGCGGCTGATGCTGTTCGATCTCTCGAACGACATTGGCGAGCGCAACGACCTCTCCGCGGTCAGGACCGACGTGGTGCGCCAGTTACGCCAGCAGGCGGTCGCCTGGCAGAAGGACGTCGATAGCGAAGCCGAGGCCCGGTCCGGCGGCAAATGACGGCGGTGCGGCTTCACACTCCACCTTCGCCTGCGGCCGACGTCAGCGCGTGGAGTTTCGCTGAATGCCGTGGCCGATCGGAAACAGCCCCGGCAGTCCAATCGGCAGCCGGCCGTTGATCGGAATCTCTCCCGCCAGCGCCTTCACGGCAGACGACTCGGCGTAGTCCGAAAAGTCGTAGGTCACCAGCATCGTCGGAATCTCAGGGATGTAGATCGACGCGTAGGGGTTGCCGAAGAACGCCGCCACGAACGGCTGCGAGCGGCGCTCGCTGCCGCGGCCGAGATCCTGCAGCAGGCGAACCACCGGGGCGGCGAGGTCGAGCCGGCCGCTGCCCGATGACGCGCGCACGAAGATGCCGGCGACGATCGCGTCGTAGTTGTCGGCCATCGCGCGAACCAGGTCGAGCTCCTGCGGCGTCGTGCGATCGGAAATCTCCACCGCCTCGACGGTGGGCCAGCGGCGACGCAACTCCGGGATGACGGCGCGGCTTGGCGCCGCGATCCGCCACCCCGACGGATAGTCGAGCACCGACAGGTACAACACGCTGCCGGTACGCGGGGTCGACAGCGGGACGTAGTTCCGGGCATCCTTGATCAGCGTGATCGACCGTTCGCTGATCGTCCGTGCGACGGCATCGTGCCTGCGGCCGCCGACGCTGAGGCCGACAGAATCGAGATTCACGGTGCGCGACTTGTGCAGTCCGAGGCGCGCCTTGGCCTCGAGCACGCGGCGCGCCGACTGCTCGATCCTCTCGCGAGGTACATCGCCGGATTTCACGGCCGCCACCACCGCCGCTGCCGCCGCCGCTGGATCGGGCGAATCGAGCACCACGTCGATGCCGGCCTTGACGGCGCGGATCGCGGCGTCGCCTGGCGACGCCATCTCGGTAATGGCCTGCATCTTCATGGCGTCGGAGAAGATCAGCCCGTTGAAGCGCGGGCGCAACAGGGTGTTGATGACCTTCGAGCTGAACGTCGCCGGCACCTTCTCCGGATCGATCGACGGCAGCTCGATGTGCGCCACCATCACCGCGGCCGCTCCCGCATCGAAGCCGGCGTGGAACGGCGGCAGCTCCACCTGCTCGAGGCGCTCGCGCGGATGCGCGACCAGCGGCAGGCCGAGGTGCGAATCGACATCGGTGTCGCCATGCCCCGGGTAGTGCTTGAGCGTGGCCAGCACGCCGCCTTCCTGCAGGCCGCGCACCCAGCCGGCCACCATGGCACCGGCCTGTTTCGGGTCTTCCCCGAACGATCGGATGTTGATCACCGGATTGCGCGGGTTGTTGTTGACGTCGGCGACCGGGGCGAAATTCACGTGCACGCCGAGCGCGCGCATTTCGGCGGCCACCACCTTGCCGGCCTCGTAGGCCAGTTGCGGATCGCCGGTCGCGCCGAAGGCCATGGCGCGCGGGAACTTGGTGGCGCCGGCAATGCGCATCTGCACGCCCCACTCGAAGTCCGAGGTGGTGAGCAACGGCAGCGCCGAGATCGCCTGCAGCCGGTTGTGAATCGACGCCAGCTCCAGCGGTTGACCGAGGATGACGGCCCCGTAGGTGTTGTTGAGCATCACCTGCGGCACCGGCTCGCTGCCGCCAAACGCGATCACGCCGCCGACGTGCGACTCATGAATCAGCTTCGCCAGGCGATCGTAATCGTCGCTGTCGCTGCTCATGTAGGTCGAATTGAAGGCCGGAAAGATCATCTGGCCGACCAGCTGCTCAATCGACAGCTTCTTCATGGTGCCGTCGACCCACGCGCGCGCGGCCTTGTCGAGCGGTTGTTGAGTGTCGACGGCGGCCGTGAGGGTGAGGATCGCAAGTGGCGCAGCCAGACGGCGGAGCATGCGACATCGTAGCAACCTTTGCCACCCTTGTAACCCTGGTAACCCTCGTGTCCGCTAGAATTGCCCAGTGAGCAGCCAGGACCACAAGGCGGCGGCGCCGCCGCGGGCGCGGGTGTTCGTGCTGACGGTGTCGGACACCCGCACCAACGCCACCGACACGTCGGGCGCCGCCATCATCGAGCTGCTGAAGGCCGCCGGCCATCACGTGACCGGCACGACCATTGAGAAAGACGAACCGGTGCGGGTGGCGGAACTGGTGCGCCAGCAGGCGGTGATCGGAGACGTGGATGCCATCATCACCAACGGCGGCACGGGCCTGACCAGCCGCGACAGCACCTTCGAAGCCATCGACGCGCTCCTCACCAAGCGGCTGCCCGGATTCGGCGAGCTGTTCCGTATGCTCAGCTACCATGACATCGGCTCGGCGGCGATGATGAGCCGCGCCTGCGCCGGCACGATTGGACGAGTCGTCGTGATTTCACTGCCGGGATCGGAAAAGGCCGTAAGACTGGCGATGCACAAACTGGTGATCCCCGAGCTTGCGCATCTGGTACAACAGGCGACAAAGTAGTGACCCGACTACCCGACTACCCGACGTCCCGACAGCCCGACTGCTTATGAAGTCCGAAATGAAGCCGATCAAGGAAACGATTCCGCTCGAGGAAGCGCGCCAGCTGATCGCCGAGGCGTGCCGGCCGATCGATCGCACCGAGCGCGTGCGCCTGGTCGATGCGAACGGCCGCGCTGCAGCCGGCGCCGTGCAGTCCACGCGCGACGTGCCGCCATTTGCGCGCGCGGGCATGGACGGCTATGCGGTGCGCGCCGAAGATACCTTCGGCGCCAGCCGATACGAACCCAGGGTCCTGCGTGTGATCGACAAGGTCTACACCGGTCAGGTTCCCACCCGATCGCTCGACGCGGGCACCGCCATCGAGATCGCCACCGGCGCGCCCATGCCCGAGGGCGCTGATGCGGTGGTGATGGTGGAGGAAACGGAAAGGGCCGTCGAGCACGTGCGCGTCCTGACGCCGGTGTATCCGCGCCAGAACGTCGGCCGTCAGGGCGCCGATATCGTGGTCGGACAAACCGTCATCGCCCGTGGCAATGTGTTGAATCCCAGCCGCATTGGCGCGTTGGCCGCGCTGGGCATCGCCGACGTCGAGGTGTTTGCGAAGCCCACGGTGGCAATCCTCTCCACGGGCAACGAGATCGCGGACCCCGGACAGGAACTGCGGCCCGGACAGATCTACGACATCAACAAGTTCACGCTGAGCACCATCATCCAGGAACACGGCGGCATTCCGACGCCGTTCTCAACCGCGCAGGACACCATCGACGCGCTCGAGGATGCCATCGACACCGCGCTTGGGTGCCGTAGCCTTGGCGAAGGCGACGCCTGCGACGTGCTGGTGTTCTCCGGAGGCAGCTCGGTCGGCGAGCGCGACTTGATCCTCGACGCGATCGGCCGCAAGGGTGAGATCGTCTTTCACGGCATCGCCGTAAAGCCCGGCAAACCAACGGTGTTCGGCACCATCAACGGCAAGCCCGTGTTCGGCATGCCCGGCTATCCCACGTCGTGCCTGTCGAATGCCTACATGTTGCTGGTGCCGGCGCTGCGATCGATAGCCCGGCTGCCGCCTCGTCACACCGCCACCGTGACCCTGCCGCTCGGACAGCGAATCGTGTCGACGACGGGGCGGCACCAGTTCTACACGGTGCGAATCGTCGACGGCCAGGCAATGCCGGCGTTCAAGGCCTCGGGCGACATCACCTCGATGTCGCAAGCCGACGGCTACATCGAGATCCCCGCCCAAACCGACATCGTCGAAAAGGGCGAACGCGTCGACGTCAGGCTGTTCTGAAAAATGTATCCGGATGTATCCGGGACTGGCACCTCAACATGTTGTTTTGTTGACGTTTCTGCCACGTCCGCAGAAACTGAAACGAATTCCCATGGTGTGGGGTCAGTCCCCGTTACAAAGTTACGAGACCGCGCGGCGATGGCGCAGCGCCATCCAGCCCCTGGCAATGCGATAGATCGCCCACACGCCGAGGGTGAAGAACCCTACGCCCCAGATCACGAAGCCGACTAACAGCAAGGTGAGCGGCAGGCCCATTAGAAACACCAGTGCCGCCCAGCCGACCGCGTACCAGAACGTGCGAATTTGCCACGCGAAGTGCGACTCGAGCCACGTGCCGCGCGCGTGACCACGCTGCACGTAGTTGACGATCACCGCGATGATCGACGGCCAACCGAACAGGAACGAACCGAGCACCGACGCCGCGCCCAGCGCGCCGATGGCCAGGCCCACCGCATGCAGCGCGTAGGTGACGTGCAGCGTGGTAATCAACGATGGATCGGGCTCTCGAACGACGGTGGCATCGGTCATCGACGTGCAGCTCCTTTAGAAGCGAACGACATTTTCGACAAGCCAGAATCTGAGGCGCTTGTTCGTAAACCAGTGCTGGACGACATCCCCGGCTGACATCGTGGCCACATAGCCGTTGATCGACCAGTACGTCCGGATCGGTATGTCGACCGCCGCCTCGACTACGGTGCCGAGGCCGGTCTTGCCGCCGGACGCCCGCCCGGAAAAGCCGAAGTAACGGCCTGAACTGGACGTGGCGCCGCTGCCCGCATACCAGTGGTCCGTGGCCGCCGCGAGGTGGAGCGCATGTAGTTCGATACGTGCGCGAAACTGCGCGGGTTCAATGGACAGCTGCGCGAACAAATCGCGCAGGTTCATCTGCGACGCCACCGTGGACAAGGTGTACTTGCGCGCGGTGGGGATCATCTGGAAGAACGTGCCGTGACGGGAATCGCCGCCGTCGCCATCCCCGGACGCCCACAGATACCCGGCGCGCAGCCATGGCTTCATCGGGGCGGCCGTCCACCGATGCCCGCCCTCGAGCGCGACACTGGCGGCGCGATGCGGCCGGCCATACCAGTCACCGGCTTGGGCGGCGACCCACGCCACCGCGTCGACCTCGCCGGTTCTCACCGGCGACAACGAGACATACGACGCGCCGCCCGTCACGACCGTGATGTCGACCGGACGTTCGAGGGTGATGGCGTTCTGGACGACCGCCTTGTCGGGACGGCGATCGCGATAGAGCGCCCCGAACACCTGGTATTCCGATGCTGGGCGTTTGAAGGTCGCCGATGAGGTGGCCACTTGCACTCCGGGCATCGACAGGTTGGCCGACTCCTCGAAGCCGCCTTGCGTCGGCACGAACACGCCGGCCGTTGCGTGCCATGCCGGCCGATCGTGATCGAACCGGATGCCGTCGAACCTCCGCTGATACAGCGCGAACTCGAAGTTCCCGATCAGCCGCGAGTGCAGCCGGCTGCGCTTGAGCGCCTCGAGCGGCGCCGACCGGGCGACGAACTCGCCGCCCGAAGAGAACGGCTGGCGGCCGACGAGCAGCGACGTGCGGCCGTCGCGTGACTTGATCCGCAGCGCCAGCTCGCCCAGGTACAGCTGGTAGCTGTAGCGCACGCCGGTCGCCGCGAAGTACAGCGCACCGGTGCCGAGCGCGCCTGGCCCAATGGCCTGGGTGGGCAGGTTCTCGAGCCGCACGTAGTTGAAGGCACCGATGACGTCCAGACGCGCCCCGGCGACGCGAACGCCGAGTTCGGCGCGGTCCCCTATGAAGGTGTAGGTCGGATCGCCGATCGGCCCCTGCGTCTGCGCGCGCGGCTGTGTCTCCGATGGCGGCGCCGGCTGGAAGTACGACCAGGATTCGACGCGTGTGACGTTGGAGATGGTGCCGGTCACTTTCGGTTCGGCAGTCTGCGCGGCTGCCGACACCGAAAGCGCGAGCACGAAGAAGAGCGTCAGCCCTTCAGGAGACGGTTGACTTCGTTCCAGTTGACGACGTTCCACCACGCGGCCAGGTAGTCAGGACGACGGTTCTGGTACTTCAGGTAGTAGGCGTGCTCCCAGACGTCGATGCCGAGGATGGCCTTCTTGCCTTCCATCAGCGGGTTGTCCTGGTTCGGCGTGCTCATCACTTCGAGCTTGCCGCCGTTGTCGATCACCCACGCCCAGCCGCTGCCGAAGCGGGTGGTGCCGGCCTGGTTGACCGCGGTCTTGAACTTTTCGAAGTCACCGAACGCGCTGGTAATCGCATCGGCCACCGCGCCGGTGGGCGCGCCGCCGGCGCTTGGGCCCATCAGCTTCCAGAAGAACGAATGGTTCCAGTGGCCGCCGCCGTTGTTACGCACCGCCGCTTTGATGTCGTCGGGCACGCTGTTGATGCCCCTGACCAGATCGTCAAGGCTCTGGTTATGCAGGTCCGGATGCTTGTCCAGCGCCGCGTTCAGGTTGGTGACATAAGCCTGGTGATGCTTACCGTGATGGATCTGCATCGTCTGACTGTCGATATGGGGTTCGAGCGCCGCGGGATCGTACGGCAGCGCTGGAAGTGCATGAGCCATGAACTCTCTCCTCTTTGGCTGTTCGCCTATTGGCCTCTTGGCCTATCGGCCTGATCGCCAGCATTTGGTCCACTGCGATCTTAGCCCACTTCTTCTGATCGTCCGGCACGGCGAGGGCGGGCCGTGACCTACTTGTACCTGGGCACCGTGCGCGGCAGCGGCTGATCGATGGCCGGGCGCTGCGCGGCATCGCCCACCATCCACACGCTCGCCAGCACGGTTCGCGCGATCGCGACCACCTGGACCGGATCCAGTACCCGCGCCTCGTCGGCGGGCAGGTGATAACGGTTGTGAATGCCGGTCGTGTAGCCGAGCGTGAGGATGCCGCGTTCGAGGAACGGGCCGGCATCGGTGCGCGGGTAGAAGAACTCGCTCTCGGGCGTGTCGTACTGGCGGTTGTAGCGCAGCTTCAGATACTCGTTGTTGACGCCATCGAGCAGCACCGTCGTCTGCCGGCTCAGCGTGCTCGGGCCGATCAGGAACACTTCGTGACGCTCGGTCACACCGGGCGAGGGGGCGTCGACCGAGCCCGGGCGCCGGCTGGCACCAATCATGTCGATGTTGAAGTGCGCCACAATGCGGTCGAGCGGCACCGGCGGCGCGCTGACGAAGCGGCGGGTGCCCCACAGGCCCTGCTCTTCCCCGCTGTCCCACACGAACACCACCGTGCGCTTCGGCTTCGGCGCCCTGGCCATCTGCTCCGCGATGTTCAAGGTCGCGGCGCTGCCCGATGCGTTATCGTCGGCCGAGTTGTAGATGCGATCGCCGGCGATGTCGCGCGTGCCGACGGCGCCGTCGAGGTGCGCGAACACGGTGACCGCTTCGTCCTTCAGTTTCGGATCGCCGCCCTCGAGGATGGCGACGACGTTGAACGGCCGGTGGATGGTGGGCGCCGACACCGCCACGCGGACCGACAACTTCTTCTTCAGTTCGAACGATGCCGGATAGTCCGCCGAATCGCCCAACCGGATCGCTGCCGCTGCCGACAGCGCTTCGCCGTCGAGCAGCGCGGTGGTGACGGTGGGCGTCAGCAGCACCGACGTGACCGGGATCGCCGAGTAGGCCGACGGCACCGGCGGATCGAGTTCGCGGCGCACCAGGTTGCCGCTCTTCACTTCGTCCCACCGAATGAGATCGGCGGCGCGGGTGATGAACAGCACGCCGGCCGCGCCGCGCTCGGCGGCAGCCACGAACGGCGACTGCGCGCCCGGCGTGATACGGCCAATCTGCTGGATGGTGACGCCGCGCGGCTGGGCGCCGGGGCCGTGCACCAGCACGAGCTTGCCGCGCACGTCGAGATTGGCGTACGGGTTGATCATCCGGTCCGGGATGACCCAGCCGTGGCCGGCATAGACCACCGCGAACTCGCCGGCGAGCGCGTTGGCCAGCGAGCGCATGGCGAAGTCACGGCCGAACGCAAACGTCTGGCTACCGATCGCCATGGCGGTCAGACCCGGGTCGACCCGCGTCTCGTGCATCTCGTAGTGCTGGCGGAACGTGCCGTGGTCGCCTCCCGGCTTCAATCCGGCGCGCGCCAGCCTCGCCGAGATGTAGTCGGCGGCGGCGTCGAATCCCGGTGACGGCGTGTTGCGGCCGCCAAGTTCGTCGGAGGCGAGATACGCAAGGTCCCACGCGACCTGCTCTTCGGAGATGGCATCGGCGGCGGCGCGCACGGCAGCAGGCAGCGACGGCGGCTGCGCCTGCAGCACGGCTGAGCTGACAACCACCACCGACGCCAGCAGAATCAGAATCAGCTTCGAACGCACGCCTCACCTCCGGGACTGGTTGCCGGTTGCCGGTTGCTGGTTACTGGTTGCTAGTTACCGGGCGGTTCCAGCAACCAGCAACCAACAACTAGCAACCAACGGGTATTCGCACCACGCTGTAGAGCGTGTCGCGCTCGATCGGTTCGCGGCCCTCGGTTCGCGGCCCGCGTCCCAGATCAGCCGCTCGATGTCTGTCGTCGACAGCGCTGCCGGCGTCTTCGAGCCGGCCATGTGGTAGATGGTCTCTTCCTGGACGGTGCCGTCGAGATCGTCGGCGCCAAACCACAACGCGGTCTGGGCCACGTCGACCCCGCACGAGATCCAGTAGGCCTTGATGTGGTCGACGTTGTCGAGCATCAGTCGCGCGACCGCGTGCACTTTCAGCGTCTCGCTGGCCGAGGGCGCGGGCAGCTTGCGCATCTGGTTGTGGTCAGGGTGAAACGCCAGCGGGATGAACGCCTGCAGGCCGCCGGTCTCGTCCTGCAACGCGCGCGTCTGCATCAGGTGGTCGACGCGCTCCTCCGTCGTCTCGATGTGGCCGTACAGCATCGTGACGTTGGTGCGCATGCCGAGCCCGTGCGCGATGCGATGGATGGACAGGTAGCGCGCGCCATCACACTTGTCGTGGCAGATCTTCTGGCGCACGCGCGGCGCAAAGATCTCGGCGCCGCCGCCGGGCAGCGAATCGAGGCCGGCCGCCTTGAGCTCCTGCAACACCTGCGTGTCGGTCTTGCCGTAGTGATCCGCGAAGAACGCGATCTCGACGGCGGTGAAACACTTCAGGTGAATGCCCGGCCGCACCTGCTTCAAGCCGGTCAGCAGATCGGTGTAGTAACTGAACGGCAGTCCCGGGTGCAGGCCGTTGACGATATGGACTTCGGTGACGGGCTCGCCGGCGCGCTGACGAAGCTTGTCGAGGATCTGCGACACCGACATGGTGTGCGAACCCGGCATGCCTTCCTTCAGGCGCGCGAACGAGCAGAACAGGCACGAGGCTTCGCAGACGTTGGTCGCCTCGAGCCGCAGGTTGTGATTGAAATAGGTGCGGGCGCCATGACGGCGCTCGCGCTCGCGATTGGCGAGCCAGCCGAGCGCGAACAAGTCCTGCGACTGGAACAGCGCCACGCCGTCGTCGAACGACAGGCGCTCGCGCGCGCCGACTTTCTCGGCGATGGCGTCGAGGCCGGCGGACTTGAGTCGCTGCCGCATCAGGCGGTCAACCCTTGGACGTGGGCGATCCTGAACATCACTCCATTGTAGTAACATTTGCCGCTCACAGATTACCCGGAGAGGAGGGGAAGTGGGTGTGAAGCCCACACGGTCCCGCCACTGTAAGTCACGCCGCAGCCCGCAGGGCGCAGGCGGACGAGTCAGGTGACCTCCTTGTCCAGGGCTAGTCATTTCGAGCGCGCGAGACGCTCGGGAGGCAACCATGACCGTCGCCATACGTCCGCACCTGCGGGCGCTGCTCTTTCTTTTCACTTCTCACTTCTCACTTCTCACTTCCGCTGATGCCGCAGGTCTCAGCGGCCGCGTCGTGGATCCGTCGGGCAAACCGGTCGCGAACGCGGCAGTGATCGTCAACGGCGCGACGGCCGCGCCGCTGCTGGCGCGCACGGACGGTGATGGCAAGTTCGCCATCGCATCGCTTGAGCCGGGTAGCTATTCGGTGGTGGCCAGCGCGCCAGGCCTGGCGAGCAGCGCCCAGGCGGTACGCATTGCCAACGACGCCACCATCGAGATTGCGCTGCGGATCAGCGCGTTCACCGAAACGCTGGTGGTCTCGGCAGCGCAGATCGATCAGCCCCTGTCACGCATTCCCGACAGCGTGACGGTGATCGACGGGCGCGAGATCGACGCCCGCCAGCAGTTCACGCTCGCCTCGGTGCTGCGCTCGGTGCCGGGTCTGACGCTGCAGCAGAACGGCGGGCCCGGGACGGTGACGTCGCTGTTCACGCGTGGCGGCGAATCGGATTACACCCTGGTGCTGGTCGATGGCGTTCGAGCCAACGCGTTCGGCGGCGGCCTCGATCTGTCGCAGGTGCCGGTGCAGGACGTGGAGCGCATCGAAGTGCTGCGCGGCTCGCAGAGCGCGCTCTACGGATCCGACGCAATTGCCGGAGTCGTGCAGGTGGTGACGCGCAGCGCAGGACGCCCGTCCGCACAGGCGCAGGTCGAGGCCGGCAGCCGCCAGATGCGCCGCGCCGGCGCGGCGACCAGCGGCGAGGTGAATGGTTTCCGCTGGCAGTTGGGCGCCAACTACTTCGAGGACGCCGGCTTCACGGGCACCGCCGCCAACGGCCAGTCGGTGTCGAACGATGACGCGCATGGCGCCCAGGGCGCGGCGTCGATCGGCTGGCGGCATCCCGCTCGCGGTTCGGATCTCCAGGCCTCGGTGCAGTACGTCGACACCGACCGCGGCTCGCCCGGCGCGTATGGCTCCGATCCGGCCCGGCGGTACGCCGGCGTCGATCGCATCTCGCGTGGCACCACCCAAAGAGTCGCCGGCGGCGTGCGGATGATGCAGCCGTGGTTCGGCGCCTCCAGCCGCGTCCGCCAGCGGGTCGAGCTCGACGTCGCGGACTACGACCTCAGGTTCGTCAGCGCGTTCGGTGCGTCAGAGGGCAACACGCATCGTGCGCACGCGCGCGTCCAGACCGACGTGTCGGCCAACGCCGCGCTCGGTTTCTCGGGCGGACTGGAGTGGCTGGCTGAGAGCGGCCGCAGCACATTCATCAAGGCCGGCAGCGCTGGAGCGGTCCCGGTGGAACGCGGCGTGCTTGGACTGTTCGCGGAGACCCGGTGGAACGCGACCAATCGCGCGACGCTGACCGCCGGGGTGCGTGGCGAGCGCATCAGCCGAGAGGCGCTGCGGGGCGATCCGTCCGCCTTTCAACCGCGGCCGGACTTCCCGGAAGAAACCATCGGTTCGTTCAACCCGAAGATCGCCGGTGCATGGATGGTTCGCGACGGCACCCGCCTGCGCGGCTCGTTCGGCACCGGCATGCGCCCGCCCGATGCGTTTGAGATCGCCTTCACGGACAACTCGGGACTGAAACCGGAACGGAGCAAGAGTGGCGAGGTCGGACTGTCGCAGGCGTTCGCGTCGGGCGCGGTGCAGATCGACGCCGCCGCGTTCTTCAACAGCTACACCGACCTCATCATCTCGGTCGGCCGGGCCTTCTCCGGCGTGAGCCGCTGGCGTACGGACAACATCTCGAACGCGCGCGCGCGCGGCGCCGAACTGTCCGGCGCCTGGCTTGCCCACCGTGGCCTTGGCGCCGGGCGGACCGGACTGCTCGCCCTGCGCGCCAGCTACACGTTCCTCGATACCGAGATTCTTGCGGTCAAAGGGTCCTCGATCGCACAGACGCCGTACACCGTCGGCGATCGGCTGCTGCGCCGTCCGAGGCATTCCGGTGCGATTGACGCCACGTGGACCGAGTCGCGCGTGTCCGCGTTTGCCCAGCTGCAGATCCGCGGCGAGACCCTCGATGCCGAACCAGCGTTCGGCCCGACCGGAGGGCTCTACCGGAATCCCGGACACACGGTCATGAATCTCGGCGGGTCGTTCCGGCCGGTCAAGACCATCGAGGTCTTTGCGCGGGCGTTGAACCTGTTCGATCGCGACTACGAAGAAGTGCTGGGCTACCCGGCCCAGGGCCGGACGGCCTATGTGGGTGCGCGAGTTGCTGTGGGCCGATAACGTTTCATTTCGCTATGCGCCGGGCGCGCCGCTGGTGGTGGACGGGGTCACCGTCCGACTGTCGGACGGCGCGCTGGCCGGCATCCTGGGCCCGAACGGATCGGGCAAGACGACGCTGCTCCGCCTGCTGAGCGGCACACGCCGGCCATCCTCCGGCCGGGTGCTGCTCGGAGCGCAGCCGCTCGACCGGCTGTCGCGACGCGACGCGGCACGCCAGATTGCGGTCGTGCCGCAGGAGACCGAGCTGGCGTTCGAGTACCGCGCCATTGAGATCGTGTTGATGGGCCGGCATCCTCATCTCGGTGTGTTCACGGTTGAAGGGCCGGACGATGTGCGAATCGCGACCGAGGCCATGGCCGCAACGGGCACCGGCCACCTGGCCGAGCGGCCGTTCCACGAATTGAGCGGCGGTGAAAAGCAACGGGTCGTCATCGCCGCCGCGCTGGCGCAATCCGCGGCTCTCTTGTTGCTGGACGAGCCCACTGCCTCGCTCGACCTCGGCTACCAGCTGGAGATCTCGTCGCTGCTGCAGCACCTCAACCAGCAACGCGGCGTCACCATGGCGATCTCGACGCACGACCTGAACCTGGCCGCGTCCATCTGCCGCGAGTTGATCCTGATGCGCAACGGCAGGGTGCTGGCCTCGGGTCCGACCACCGACGTACTGACGCCCGACAACATCCGGCGTCTGTACGACGTGGAGGCCGACGTGCAGGTCAATAGCGAAACCGGACACACCACGGTCGTGCCGGTGCGCAAGGTCGTGCGGCCCTCCTCCGCCAGGGCTTCGGAGGGTCAATGAGCATCCGCCGCCGGTTGGCGCTCGTCCTTGGCGGCTTCGCCATCTTCACGGCCGCCATCCTGACGTGGGCGCCGACGGTCGGCAGCACCGCAATCTCGCTGGCGCGCGCGTTCGACCGCTCGATCCCCTGGGAGTCGAATGTCGATGCGCAGATCTTCTTCGTGGCCCGCCTGCCGCGAGTGCTGGCCGGCGCGCTGGTCGGTGCTGCGCTTGCCGCCGCCGGCGTGGTGCTGCAGGCGCTGTTGCGCAATCCGCTGGCCACCCCGTTTACGCTCGGCGTCTCGGCGGGCGCATCGCTCGGGGCGATGCTGGCGGTGACCATGCAGCTCGAGTTCGGGCTGCTTGGCATCACCTCCATCCCGCTGGCGAGTTTCGCAGGCTCCCTGCTCGCCACCGGCATCGTCTACGCGCTCGCCGCGTCGCAGCGGCGCGGACTCTCGACCAACGTATTGCTGCTGGCGGGCGTCACGCTGAATGCGTTCTTTTCGGCGCTGATCCTGTTCGTGCAATACATTGCCGACTTCGCGGAAGCGCTCCGCGCGATACGATGGATGATGGGCGGCCTGGACGTGGCCAGCTACACGCCGATCGTGGCAGCGCTGCCATTCGTGCTGCTGGCGTTCGGCGCATTTGCCGTCATGCCGCGGACGTTGAACCTGTTGAGCATCGGTGCCGAAGCCGCATCGGCCAGGGGCGTGGAAGTGAAGACGGCGCAACGGGTCGCGTTCCTCAGCGCGTCACTGGCCACCGGCGCCGCCGTCTCGCTCGGCGGGCCGATCGGTTTCATCGGCATCGTCGTGCCGCACCTGGTGCGGCTGCTGGTCGGCGCCGACCATCGTATCGTCCTGCCGGCATCGGCGCTGTTCGGCGCGTCGTTCCTGGTGGTGTGCGATCTCGCCGCCAGAACCGTGATGTCGCCGCTCGAGATCCCGGTTGGGGTCGTCACGGCCTTGATTGGCGGACCGTTCTTCCTATGGCTGTTGGTGAAACGATCGTGACCAGGATTGGTTGGAAGTGGCGTCCGGCTCTCGCCGGACTGTTGGTGGCGGTGGCCGTCGCCACTGGCGCTGCACAGCCACCGCGCCGAATCATTTCACTCGTGCCGGCAGTGACCGAGATCCTGTTTGCGATTGGCGCCGGACCACACGTCGTCGCGGTCAGCAACTACGACGTCGAACCGCCGGAAGTCCGCTCGCTGCCCACCGTCGGCGCGCTGCTCGACCCCGATACCGAGCGGATCATCGCCATGAAGCCCGACCTGGTGATCACCTATGGCAGCCAGGACGACCTGAAGACGCAACTGACGCGGGTCAAGATCCCGTTCTTCGACTACCGTCACGGCGGGCTCGAGCACATCATCGCGACGATGCGCGCTCTGGGCGCGCGGACCGGCAACGTCAATCAAGCCGACCAGGCCGCGCGGTCGCTCCAGACCGCGATCGACGCGGTACGACAGCGCGTCGCCGGCAAACCGCGTCCGAGGACGCTGCTGGTATTCGGCCGGGAGCCGGGCAGCCTGCGCAACATCTACGCCAGCGCCGGCCGCGGGTTCCTGCACGACATGCTGGTGGCCGCCGGCGGCGAGGACGTGCTGGACGACATTGACAAGGAGTCGGCGCACATCAGTGCGGAGATTGTGCTCGCGCGCCCGCCGGACGTGATCATCGAACTCAACGCCGCGACCCGCCTGAACGAGGCCGACCTGAAAAAGGTGGTCGATCCGTGGATGCGATTGTCGTCGGTGCCGGCCGTAAAGAACGGCCGCGTCATCGTCCTCACGGGACCGGGCATGACGGTTCCTGGGCCACGCGTCGCCGAAGGCGTGGAGAAGATAGCAAGGGCCCTTCACCCGTGACCCTTCGATTGCACTCAGGGTCACCACGAGCGGAGTCAAGGAATGAGCGGAGTCGAAGCCTCACAATCCCGTTCGTGTTTGCCGATGTCTTACCCCACCAGGATCGTCTGCCTCACCGAGGAAACCACCGAGACGCTGTACCTGCTCGGCGAAGGCGATCGCGTGGCCGGCATCTCGGGCTACACGGTGCGTCCGCCAGAGGCGCGGCAGAAGCCGAAGGTGTCATCATTCCTGCGCGCGCGCTACGAGAAGATTGAGGCGCTGAAGCCGGACCTGGTGCTGGCGTTCTCGGATCTCCAGGCCGACATCACCACCGAGCTCGTCAAGCGCGGCTATCAGGTCTTCACGTTCAATCAGCGCAGCGTCGCAGAGATCCTGCAGATGATCCGCGTGCTCGCGGGCATCGTCGGCGTCGCGCACCAGGGCGAGGCGCTCGCGGCGCAATTCGAGCGCGGTCTCGACGCGATTCGCGAGCGCGCGGCGAAGCGCACGTGGCGTCCGAAGGTGTTCTTCGAGGAGTGGGACGACCCGCTGATCAGCGGTATCCGCTGGACCGAGGAGCTGGTCGAGATCGCCGGCGGCGATCCCATCTTTCCGGAACTGGCCGGCGCCGGCCTCGCCAGGGATCGCATCGTGACCACCGAGCAGGTCGTGTCGCGCTCCCCCGACATCATCATCGGATCGTGGTGCGGAAAGCCGGTTCGCAAGGAGCGGATTGCGTCGCGACCGGGGTGGCAGGACGTGCCGGCCGTCAAGAACGGCCGCATCTACGAGGTGAAGTCTACCTATATCCTCCAGCCCGGCCCCGCCGCGTTGACCGAGGGAGTCGCCCAGATCGAGAGGATCATTGCCGCCGTGGCGGATTAAGATGATGAGATGACCAGACTTGGATTTGCACTTCTTGTAACCCTCGTCGCCGCCGGATGTGGCGGCAACAGCGGCCCCGCCGCCACACCGGCACCCTCAGCCAACGCCTGGGCGGTGGTGAACGGCAAGGAAATCTCCAAGGACGACGTCGAGAAGGCGTATCGTCGCAACGCACCGGCGCCCGACCAGCCGCAGCCGTCGGAGGAAGAGGCCTACACGGCCAAGCTGAACCTGCTGAACGAGCTGATCGTTCAGGAGCTGCTGCTGAGCAAGGCGGCCGAGCTGAAAATCGAGCTGCCCGCCGCGGAGCTCGACAAGGGGTACGAAGAAGCGAAGAAAGACATCGCGCCGGCGCAGTACGAGGCGGAGCTCAAGCAGCGCAACCTGACCGCCGCGGACATGAAGGAAGACCTGCGCCGCAACCTGCTTGCACAGAAGGTGGTCGACCAGGAAGTGGTCGCCAAGGCGACGCCGGCCGATCAGGAAGTCACGTCGTTCTTCGAAACCAACAAGGCGCAGTTCAACCGCACCGAGGACGCGATTCGCCTGGCGCAAATCGTGATCACCCCGGTCCGCGAACCGCAGCGCACCAACCGCTCGGGTGACGATGCGTCGACGGCGCAGGAAGCGACCGCCAAGGCGCAGATGATCATGCAGCGGCTCAAGGACGGGGTGCCGTTCGGCGACCTCGCGGCTGACTTCTCCGAAGACGGTGAGTCGGCGCAGCGCGGCGGCGATCTTGGCTTCGTGCCGGTGTCGGCACTGCGCCAGGCGCCGGCACAGCTATCGAACGCGGTGATGAAGGCGAACCCAGGCCAGGTGCAGCTGGTCAGCAACAACGGCGCGCACACCATCGTGCTGGTGGTCGCAAAGGACAAGGCCGGCCAGAAGGACCTGAGCATGCCTGAGGTCAAGGAAGGCATCACGTCGATGCTGAAGAACCGCCGCGAGCAGTTGCTGCGCGCGTCGTACCTGACCAACCTGCGGAACGACGCGCAGGTCAACAACCTGCTCGCGAAGCAGATCGCACAGTCTGGCGGCAAGGTGCCGGCGGCGGCACCGGCCGCCAAGCCGTAGCAGGGACGTCGCGCGGCGCGGCCTAGCTGCCCAGGGCCTTCAACCAGTCCTGCGCGAGGGACCGCGCCGCGTCAACGGCCGGCTTGCCGGCGCGAAACAAATACTTCCAATGCGGGTCTTGACGTTCGTAGTCCGCATTGACGGAGACCATCCGGCCGTGCGTCTTCGTCGAGGCCGCTGAGTAGTCGACCGTCGCCGACAGCGTCAGGAACTCACGCAGCCGCTTTGCAACCGGCGCCTTTGGATCAGCGGGATGGTCGTTCTCCCATTGCGCAACCTGCTGCGCCAGCTCTTTGGCCTGTGCCTGCGCGTTCTGCTTCAGCGCCGCGTCGACCAGCGCCGGGTTTCCGGCCTTGCCCGCGCCCGCCATCTGCTTTCGCCTGTCCGCGCCGCTCGTTTGCGCGGCCACCGGGGCAGCCACCATCGCCGCAATCGCGACGGCCGAAACCATGAGCTTCATGGGCACACATACCAGCCGAATTGCGGAGCCGGCAGACGCCGGTCACACAAACAGCGGCCGCGCCGGATCGGCCGGCGGAAAGACCCCCTCGCGCCGTCCCCACTCCAGCATGGTCCTGACCGCGCGCTCATCGAGCGCGCGGGTGTACTCGTTCACGTACAACGCAATGTGCCGTTTGGTGACGTCGGGATCCATCTCCCGGGCGTGCGCGGCCACATAGCCGCGGCTGGCATCAGGATGCGCAAACGCGTAGTCCACGCTCGCCTTCAGCGCGGCGTCCACCCGCGGTGCCAGGTGCGCGAGATCGCGGCGAACGGCGATCGCCGCCAGCGGCAGAGGCGAGCGCATGCGTTCCTCCCAGACACTGCCAAGATCGACCAGCAGCGTCAGGCCTTTCCGCTCGAACGTGAAGCGGCCTTCGTGAATCAGCACGCCGCAATCGACGTCGCCGCGCAGCACGGCATCTTCAATCTGATCGAATCGCATCACCACCGTGTCGAAACGCCCCAACTGGCGCAGCAACAAGGCGGCGGTCGTTCGTTCACCGGGAATCGCCACCCGCCCGCCGACGTGGCGTTTAGACCGGGCGACGACAATGGGGCCGACGCCGAACCCGGCCGCGCCTCCGGCCCGCAGCAGCACCAGCCGATCCGCCAGCCCGTGTCCGTAGGCGTTGATCGACACCTTGGTGACCTCCGCCGCGGGCGTCGCCGCTCGAATGTTGAGCGCCTCGATGTCGTCGAGATGCGCCGTGACCGCCGGACTGTCAACCAGCCCATGCACGATGGCGTGGAACGCGAAGGTATCGTTGGGACAGGGCGAGAACGCGAAGTTCAGCGGCGATCGATCCACGCGAGCAGCGCCTCCTGAGCGGCCCCGGCCGCCTCCCGCAATCGCCACGACCTGACGTCGCGGTTGGTGGCCAGGTTGCTGATGCCGCGGACTTCACCGACCGGGACGTTCATCAGGTGCGCAACGTGGGCGATCGCCGCGCCCTCCATGCTCTCAACCGCGCCGCCGGTTCGCGCCGCAATCGCCCGCGCGACGCTGTCGATGCCGCTACAGGTGGACACGGTGACGAACTTCACGCGGCGTTCGACCGGGAACACCTGCATCGGCAAGTCGTTGTAGATCGGCGCCGCACCGGGCACCACCGGGAAGCCAAGCGCCTTCATGTCCAGGAACCCCGATGGGCTGGCGGCGCCAAGATCGCCGTAGCACTCCTCGCCGGCGCACACCACCTCGCCGACGTTGAGGCCTGAACCGGGATACGAGCCGCCGACGCCACACACCACCACCGCACGCGGACTGGACTGGGCGATCGCGACGGTGACCGCGTGCGCCGCGTTCACCGGGCCGACGCCGGTCACGACGACCTTGACGTCATCACGGCCGGCCAGCCGCTCGCGCAACAGCGCGCCTTCAAACGCGGTGGCCACCGGCACCAGCAGCATCTCGCAAGCATAGCTGATGGCGATACACTGGCGCGGTGAAGACCGTCTCGGAAGTGCAGGCGCGGCTCGCGGAGCACCACTACGTCGCCGATCGGTCGTTGGCCGTGTCGGTGTTCCTGGCCATGCAGCTCGAACGGCCGCTGTTTCTCGAAGGCGAAGCCGGCGTCGGCAAGACCTCGCTCGCGGCCGCGATTGCCGCGGCGAGCGGCACCGAGTTGATCCGCCTGCAGTGTTACGAAGGCCTCGATATCAGCCACGCCGTTTACGAATGGGACCATGCGCGGCAGATCCTCGAGCTGCGCCTGCTCGAGGCGGGCGGCGGGATCGATCGCGCCTCGGCCCGGAAGGCGCTCTACAGCGATGCGTTCCTGCTGAAGCGGCCGTTGCTGCAGGCGATCGATCCGTCGCGCACGCGACCGGCGGTGTTGCTGATCGACGAGATCGACCGCGCCGACGAGGAGTTCGAAGGCTACCTGCTCGAACTGCTGTCGGAGTTCCAGGTGACGATCCCCGAGCTCGGCACGGTCCGGGCCAGCCATCCGCCAATCGTCATCCTGACCTCGAACCGCACGCGCGAAGTGCACGACGCGTTGAAGCGGCGCTGCCTGTACCAGTGGATCGACTATCCATCGCTCGACAAGGAACTCACCATCGTCAAGACGCGCGTGCCGCAGGCGGCCGCGAGGCTGGCGGCGCAGGTGACCAGGGTGGTCCAGGAACTGCGCGCGCGCGAGCTCTACAAGGTGCCGGGCGTGTCGGAGACGATCGATTGGGTGGCGGCGCTCACGGCGCTCGACCGGCAGTCGCTCGATGTCGACACGGCCGGTGAGACGCTCGGTGTGGTGCTGAAGGCCAAGGAAGATGTCGATGCGGTGCGCGGCGGCGTGCTGGCCGAACTGATCTCCAGGGTCTGAGGTGTCGTACTTCGTCGATAACCTGGTGGCGCTTGGCCGCGCGTTGCGGCGCGCCGGCCTGCCGATCGGCACCGATCGGTTGATGACGCTGACGGAGGCGCTGCAGTTCATCGATCTCAGTTCCGAGGAGGACGTCCGCGCGGCGTGTCTCGCGGTGCTGGTGCAGCGGCCCGAAGATCTGCCGGTCTTCGAGCAGGCGTTCCACCACTACCGCGGTCAGGCGGCTGACAGTGACGGGGCTGAACAGGCCGGGATGTCACACGACACGCTGATCCTGCGGACCTGGAGCGACCTGGATCGTCTGGCGGACAAGGACTTCTCGGAGTTGTCGGACGACGAGCGCGCAGCCGTTCGCGCCGCGCTGGCCCGGTTGACGTGGAATGTCGACGATCACCGTAGCCGGCGATGGATCGCCGGCCGGGGCCGACGGATTGACCTGCGGCGCGCGCTGCAGCGCAGCCTGCGCACCGGCGGCGACATCACCACGCTGCCCCGCCGTCAACGTCGCATTCGGCCGCGCCCAATCGTCCTGCTGTGCGACGTCAGCGGCTCGATGGAGCTGTACACGCGCACGCTGTTGCTGTTCGCCCACACGTTGTCGAGAGCCAGGGGCGGTGTGGAGGCTTTCCTGTTCGCGACCCGGCTGACGCGCGTCACCCACGAACTGCGCGCCGCGGCACCAGACGCCGCCATGGCCGCGGTGTCGCAATCCGTTCGCGATTGGTCTGGCGGGACCCGCATTGGCGATTCGCTGCGGGTGTTCCACCAGCGATGGCGGCGCCGCACGCTCCACGGCAACGCGGTGGTGATTCTCGTCTCGGATGGCTGGGACCGGGGCGACCCGCAGGAACTGCGAGACCAGATCGCGCGCCTGCAGCGCAGTTGCCACCGCCTCATCTGGCTGAATCCCCTGATCGGCACCATCGACTATGCACCGCTGACGCGCGGCCTGCAGGCGGCGCTGCCCTTCGTGGACGACTTCCTGCCGGTGCGCACGCTTCGGGACGTTCGCGAACTCGCGTTACACTTGGGCGCTCTGACCCGCCATGGACGTCACCGGAACGTACACCTTCGCCGCGCCGCCGCAGCGCGTCTGGGATCTGATGATGGACCCGGCCGCGATCGCCTCCTGCATCCCGGGATGTGAGCGGCTCGATCCCGATGGGGTCGATCGCTACCAGGCCGCCATCACGATCGGCATGGCGGCGATCACCGGCCGCTACGAAGGCACGGTCTCGATTGCGGAGAAGATCGACGGACAGTCGTATCGACTGCTGGCCGAAGGCCAGGGCCGGCCGGGTTTCGTGAAAGGTGACGTGAGGATCACGCTCCGCGCCGATGTCACGGAGAGCGGCGACGCCAACACCATCGTCGACGTCGCCGGTACGGTGCAAGTCGGCGGCACCATCGCCCGCCTCGGTCAGCGGCTGATCGGCAGTGCCGCCAGGATGATGCAGGACCGCTTCTTCGACTGCATGCGCTCGAAAATCGACACCTAGCGCGCGAGCGCCCTTTCCACCGCCCGGCGCGCGAACACCGGGATCATCGCCTTGCGGTAGTCCGCGCTGGCGTGCAGATCGGCATTGACGTCGGCGACATCGTTTGCCGCGCCCGCGCATGCGGCCGCTACCGCGTCAGCCCGCTTGCCGGCCAACGCCGCTTCCAGGCTCGTGAGCCGCACCGCATGCGTGGTCGCTCCGGTCAGCCCGACTCGCGCCGACCGAATCACGCCACCGCTCACCTCGAGTGCCGCCGCCACGCCAACCACGGCGTAGTGTGATGCGCGCTGGCGCAGCTTGGCGTAGCCCGCCGACTTCACCGGTGCGAATTGAATCGCGGTGATCAGCTCACCGGCGCCGAGGTCGACGTCGTAGAAGCCGCGGAAGAACGCGGACGCCTTGACCGTGCGCGCGCCGGTGGGTCCCTTCAACACGATGTCGGCGTCGAGGGCCAGCACGACCGCCGGGAAATCAGCGGCGGGATCGGCGTGCGCAATGCTGCCGCCGATGGTGCCGCGGTTCCGAACCTGGGGGTCACCGATCTCCGTGGCCGCCTCGGCCATCATCGGGCACTGGTCCCGCAGCAGCGGCGACGCGGCAATCTCGTAGTGTGTGGTCGTCGCGCCGATCGCGATCCTGCCGCCGCTGGCGCGAATGCCGGACAGGCCGGGAATTCTCGCGATGTCGATCAACTGCGCCGGCTCGCTGAGCCGGAGCTTCATCAGCGGCACCAGGCTGTGCCCGCCGGCGATGAACTTGCCGCCGCCGGATGCGGCGAGCTTCGCGATCGCGTCATCCACCGAGGTCGCGCGTTGATACTCGAATGCAACCGGAATCATGAGCGGCCTCCGCCGTGGTTATGGATGATGCGCCACAGTTTCTCTGGCCGCAGCATCATGTCGATGTGCGTCACGCCAAACTGGCTCAAGGCATCCACCGCCGCGGAGACGATGCACGGCGTCGAGCCGAGCGTGCCCGCTTCACCCACGCCTTTCGCGCCAAGTGGATTCACCGGCGTCGGCGTGACCGTGGCAGACAGCTCGAATCGCGGAAAGTCCGTGGCCCTCGGCAAGGCGTAGTCCATGAACGAGCCGGTGAGCAGCTGGCCGTCCTCGTTGTAGACCGCTTCCTCGATCATCGCCTGGCCGATGCCCTGCGCCAGGCCGCCATGGATCTGGCCTTCGACGATCAGCGGATTGATCAGGTGGCCGGCGTCGTCGACCGCGATCAGCTTGAGCAGCTTCGGCTCGCCCGTCTCGCGGTCGATCTCCAGCATCGAGATGTGACAGCCGAACGGATAGGTGTTGTTGTTGGGCTCGAAGAAGGCTTCGTCGCTCAGTCCGGGTTCCATCCCTGGAGGCAGCGGCACCGGCACGTAGGCGTAGGCCGCAATCGCCGCGAACGGCTTCGCCTTCGCCGGCGCGCCCTTGACGCCCACCATGCCGTTCTCAAAGACGATGTCGTCTTCGCTGGCCTCGAGCATCGCCGCCGCGAACTGCGCCATCTTCTTCCTGACCTTGCCGCCGGCGAGATGCAGCGCCGTACCCGCGACCGCCTGCGAGCGGCTGCCGAAGGTGCCGATGCCCTGCTTCACGATGCCGGTATCGCCGTGCAGGATCGTCACGTGCTCGAACGGCACACTGAACTGGTCGGCGAGCATTTGCGCGAAGGTCGTTTCGTTGCCCTGCCCGTGCGGCGAGGCCCCGGTGGTGGCGGTGATGCGGCCGTCGCGCTCGATCGTCACCTGGCCGTGCTCCCATCCGCCGGTCGGCAGCGACGACGAGGGGCCGAGGCCGCAGACCTCGACGTAGAACGCGAGTCCGAGCCCCACGAGCCGGCCTTCCGCCCGCGCCTGGTCGCGTTCGGCGACCAGCCCCTTCCAGTTCGACGCCGTCAACGCGGCATCGAGCGCCTTCTCGTAGTCGCCCGAGTCGTAGACGGCACCCATTTGCGTCTGGTACGGGAACTGGTTGGGCTTGATGAAGTTCTTCCGCCGCACCTCGGCCGGATCCATCTTCAGTTCGCGCGCCAGCATGTCCATGGCGCGCTCCACGAAGTAGGTGGCCTCCGGCCGGCCCGCACCACGATAGGCGTCGGTGGGCGTCTTGTTGGTGAACACCTCGGTCAGCGTGGTGCGAATTGCCGGGATGTCGTAGGTGCCGTTCGCCATCAACATCGTGAGCGTCGGGATGGCCGCCGTCAGCAGCATGTTGTAGGCGCCGATGTCCGCAATCAGCCGCATCTTCAGGCCAAGCACCTTGCCGTCCTTGCGCGCGGCAAGGTCGATGTAGCCGATGATGTCGCGACCGTGCGTGGTCGCGACGAAGGCTTCCGATCGGTCTTCCACCCACTTGATCGGCAGACCGAGCTGTTTCGACACCACCGAGCAGACGTACTCTTCGGCGTAGATGTTGATCTTGGCGCCGAACCCGCCGCCGACTTCCGGCGCGATGGCCCGCACCTGGTGCTGGCCCAGGCCGTTCATCGCCGCGATCATCGTCTTCAGGATGTGCGGGTTCTGTGTCGACGACCAGATGGTCATCGTGTCCTTGCCGGGTTCCCAGTGCGCCAGCACGCCGCGCGGCTCCATGGCATTCGGCACCAGCCGGTGATTGACCATGCGCTGGCTGATGACCACTTCGGCGTCGGCAAAGGCCTTGTCCACCGCGCTGTTGTCGATCGAGGAGTAATCGGGAGCGACGCCGGTGCCACTGGGCACCAACGCCACCGCCAGGTTGTGTGGAAAGTCCTTGTGAATGACGGTCGGCTGGCCGGTCATCGCCGCTTCGGGGTCGACGACCGCGGGCAGCGGATCGTAGGTGACCACAATCGCATCCGCCGCGTCGCGGGCGAGGTAGCGGTCGGAAGCCACGACCAGCGCCACCGGCTCGCCGGCGTAGCGGACCACGTCAACCGCCACGGCGTGGTGAGGCGGCGACGGGAACGGCGTGCCGATCGGCATCGGCGCCAGGATCTTGGCGATGTCGGCGCCGGTGTAGACGGCCTCGACGCCAGTCATCTTCGCCGCCGCGCTCGTATCGATCGACGTGATCGTCCCGTGCGCAATGTCGCAGCGCTTGAACGCGAGGTGACGCATCCCGGTCACCTTCAAATCGTCAACGTAGGTGCCGAGACCGCGAATCAGCCGCGGATCTTCGCGGCGCTTGACGCGCTCGCCGATCAGCTTGGGCAGCACGGGCGCTGAGGTGGACATCGCTACCTCGCCGCTTTCCCGCTGTGCCTGGCAGCGTGTTGGATGGCAGTGACAATGTGCTGGTAGCCGGTGCAGCGGCAGAGGTTGCCGGCAATGCCCTCGCGAATCTGCGACTCGCTCGGCGCGGGGTTGTCCTTCAGCAGGTTGACCGCGGACATGATCATCCCCGGTGTGCAATAACCACACTGCAGGCCATGCTCCTCCCAGAAGCCCTGCTGCACAGGGTGCAGCTGCCCTTCCGGCGCGAGGCCTTCGACGGTGGTGACCTCGGAGCCGTCGGCCTGGACCGCGAACAGCGTGCACGACTTCGCGCTACGGCCGTCCACGAGGACGGTGCAGGCGCCGCACTGGCTGGTGTCACAGCCGACGTGTGTGCCGGTGAGATTGAGGTGCTCGCGCAGGAAGTGCACGAGCAGCGTGCGCGGTTCGACGTGCGCCTTGCGAAGCTTGCCGTTGACCGTAATCGCGATCGGGACCATAAGGGCGCTAATCCTACGCCCAACCGGACGCAATGTCGATGGCCGAGCGATCCCGTGGGTGATAGGCTCATCTCGCCGTGAGCATCCTGCGCGCCCGCTGCGCGCTCCTGCCGATTCTCTGGGTAGCCGTGCTGTCGGGCGAGCAGCCGGCCGTCACCGCGGCCTGCGCCGCGCTCGATCCACGCGTTTCCGGCGATGCGGATTTGTACTGCATCGATCTGCTGCCGCCTCTCGACATTGAGAAGGGTGCGGGCCGCGCCGAGCTGCTCCCTCCCGCCACGCCCTTCGGCCTCGCGGTGACGCCTGCCGGGGAGCCGCAGCACGACGTCCGCCTGACGCTGCGCGATCTGCCGCCGCCGGCCACGCTCGGCGCGTTCACCGCCTACGTCGCGTGGGTGACCACGCCACAGATGTTTCCGGTACAGCGGCTGGGCGAGGTCGGCAACGGTCAGTTCACGTTTGGCCGCGTTCACTTCGACCGCTTCATCGTCCTCGTCACTGCCGAGCCGGCCGCGACGGCCGCGACCCAACGCGGCCGGGTGGTGCTGCGGGGCACCTCCGCCAGCATGCGGATGCAGCCGCACGACGTGGCGTTTACCCTGGCGGGGATGCTCGACGGCGGCGGCGATGCAGCGCATGCAGATCACGCGGATCACGCGGCACACGGCGCGGATCCGGGTGGCTGGACACCTCCGCCGATGTATCCCGAGGTCGCCATGCCGCCGGCGATGATGCGGCTTCGCCCCGATGTCTCGTCGTATCTGCCCGCCGATGCCGCTGACGCCCCGCTTGCCAGGCCGCGGCAGATCCTGCGGCTGAAGGACGGCGAAGCCCTTACTCTGACGGCCGCCCCGGTGCGTCGTCAGATCGCCGGCCGTTCGGTCACGATGCTCGGCTTCAATGGGCAGTATCCGGGGCCGCTGCTCGACGTCACCGAGCAGTCATCGGTCACCGTGACGTTCGTCAACCACACCGACTTCCCCACGGCCATCCACTGGCACGGCCTGCGCCTCGACAACCGCTTCGATGGCGCGCCTCACGTCACGCAGGATCCGGTGCCGCCGGGTGGCCGCTTCGTATACACCGTGCACTTTCCGGACGCAGGGCTCTACTGGTACCACCCCCATCATCGCGAGGACGCGCTGCAGGATCTCGGCCTCTACGGCAACCTGCTGGTGCGATCGCGCGAGCCCGACTTCTTCGGCCCGGCGCATCGCGAAGAGGCGCTGATGCTGGACGACCTGCTGGTGGCGGGCGATCGCCTGGTCGGCTACGGCCGCGAGTCGCCCACGCACGCGCTGATGGGCCGGTTCGGCAATCACCTGATGGTGAACGGCGAACCCGGTTGGCAAACGCGTGCCCGTCGCGGCGAGGTCGTGCGGCTGCTGTTGACCAATGTGTCGAGCACGCGCGTCTTCAATCTGTCGTTCGAGCGGGCTGGCCGCCCCGGCCGTTCCGGCGTGCGCATGAAAGTGGTGGCGTCCGACCTGGGCCGCTACCCGCGTGAGGCATGGATCGACAACATCACCATCGCGCCGGCCGAGCGCTTCATCGTCGATGCGCGATTCGAGCAGGCCGGCGACGTGGTGCTGGTCAACCGGGTGCGCGGCATCGATCACATCCAGGCTCGCTTCTTCGAGGAACGGCGAGAGGTGGGGCGAGTGACGGTGGAGCGGCGCGCCGCGGCGCCGGATCTCGGCGCGGCTTATGCCACGCTGCGCGAGCCGCCGGGCGTGGCCGCCGAGATGGAGGCGATGCGCCGGCACCTCTCACGGCCGGTCGATCACGAGCTGCTGGTCACGCTGCAGGCCGGCAACCTGCCATTCCCGCTGCGGCCGATGATGGCGTTCGAATCGGTGTATCGCAACCCGGTGGAATGGACCGGCACCATGCCGGAAATGGACTGGGTGGTCACGGGCCGTCAGGCGCAATGGCTGCTGCGCGACACCGCGACGGGCCGCACCAACATGGATATCGCCTGGCGCTTCCGCGTCGGCGATGTCGTCAAGCTGCGCTTCGTGAACGACCGCGCGTCGCTGCACGCGATGCACCACCCCATGCACATCCACGGACAGCGGTTCCTCGTCGTCTCGACCAACGGCGTGCCCAACCCGCACCTGGTGTGGAAAGACACGGTGCTGCTGCCGGCCGGGTTCACCACCGAGGTGCTGATGGAGGTGACCAATCCGGGGAAGTGGATGCTACACTGCCACGTCGCCGAGCACATTGAAACGGGCATGCGAATGGTTTTCGAGGTCACGCCATGAATCGATTGATGCTGTTGCCGCTTCTGCTGATTCCGACGTTCGCGGCCGCGCAGCCCGCGGCGAAGCTCTCGCCCGAGGTCAGGAAGTACGTGTCGGTGGCCGAACCGGTCGTGGCGCTGACCAACGTGCGGATTGTCGATGGCACGGGCGCGGCGCCGGCCGAAGGCCAGACGCTCGTCATCCGCGACGGCCGCATTGCCGGCGTCGGCCCGGCGGCATCGGCGCAGATTCCGGCTGGCGCTCGCGTGCTGGATCTGTCGGGCCACACCGTCATCCCTGGATTAGTGGGGATGCACAACCACACCTTCTACACGACGCGCGGACGGAGCGTGCAGCTGCAGTTCTCATCGCCGCGCCTGTATCTCGGCTCGGGCATCACCACCGCGCGCACCACCGGCGGCACCTCGCCGTACCACGAGATCAACATGAAGCGCGGTATCGAGCGCGGCGAGATTCCCGGGCCGCGCCTGCACCTCACGGGCCCGTACCTGACCGGTCCGGGCGGCGCCGCCACCATGGCGCAAGTCGGCACCGCCGAGCAGGCCCGCCGCATCGTCAACTACTGGGCCGACGAAGGTGTCACGTGGTTCAAGGCCTACACCGACATCAGCCGGGAAGCGCTGGCCTCGGCGATCCGCGCCGCCCACGCGCGCGGCCTGAAGTTCACGGGGCACCTGTGCTCGGTGTCGTTCCGCGAGGCGGTCGCGTTCGGCATCGACAACCTCGAGCACGGGTTCTTCACCAACAGCGACTGGGTGCCGAACCGGCAGCCCGATCATTGCCACAACGACATGCGCGACAGCCTGCTCAAGGTCGACATGAACGGCCCCGAGGTGAAGCGCACCATCGATGAGATGGTGAAGAACCGCGTGGCGATGTCGTCGACGCTGGCCGTCTACGAACTGTCCTTCCCGGACCGGCCGCCGCTCGAGCAGCGGGTGCTCGACGCGCTGTCGCCGGAAGCGCGGGAGGAATACCTGACGGCCCGCAAGGAGTTCTCGACCCGCGCGCCGCAGTCGACCATGCCGGAGTTGTTCAGGCGCGCGCAGCAGTTCGAGGTGATGTTCGTGCGCGCCGGCGGACTGCTCGGCTCCGGTGTGGATCCCACGGGCGTCGGCGGCGCGCTGCCCGGCTACGGCGATCAGCGCAACTTCGAGCTGCTCATCGAGGCCGGCTTCACGCCGGTGGAGGCGATCCGCGTCATGACACTCAACGGCGCGCGCATCCTCGGCGTGGACAAAGAGCTGGGGTCAATCGCCGTCGGCAAGATCGCGGACCTGGCGGTGATTCGCGGCAACCCGATCGCAACCCCTGGAGACATCCGGCAGATGACGCTGGTGTTCAAGGACGGCGCCGGCTATGACGCCCCGGCGCTGCTCGCCGCGGTCAAGGGGCTGGTCGGGATTCGCTGAAGCGGCACGCGCGCCGCCTGCGCTACTGAGTGCAGCGTGGCGCCGCGACGTTGACGCCCTGCATGACCAGCGCCCGATAGTCGGCGATTTCCTCTTCGCACCTCGCCTTCTTGCTCTTCTGCCACAAGTGCTGCGCGGCCCAGAAGGCCAGCGTCGAGATCGGCATGCCGGGAGTCCGGTAGATCGGTGGCGTCCAGAATTCCAGCATCTGACCGTGGGTCGGGGCCGTCCCCGGGACCGCGCCGTTGAAGAGGTCAATGCCCTTCAGCACCTCAATTTTCGGCGCGGTGCCGTAGACCAACACGTTGAACTCCAGGCGCATGCCGTCGGGATGCTGCTTGTCGCGTTCGGAGGCAATGAACAAGCCACGCTGGATCTTCGACAGGGAGACACCAAGCTTGGTGGCGTCGATCTGCGGCTCAGCCTGTTTCTGTCGAGAAGCGTCCGTGGGCGTGTCTTGTGCGGACGCGGGCAATGCCAGTCCGGCGAGCAGCACGAGCAGGGCAAGGCTCCGCATGTGTCGATTATGACGTTGAAGGCGCGGGTGCGGCTTGTGATTCCGCACTGTTTCAAGCCCGCACGCCTGCAGGCGCCCTACAGCATTCCGAGCTGGAGCTTCGCGGCGTCCGACATGCGGTCTTTCGTCCAGGGCGGGTCCCACACGATCTCGACCTTCGCGTCCGCGACGCCTTCCACCGATCGCGCCTTGTCGCGGACTTCCACGGGCAGCGACTGCGCGGCAGGACACGCCGGCGCCGTCAACGTCATCTTCACGCCGACCTGGCCGGCGGCGTCGACCAGCACGTCGTAGATGAGTCCCATCTCGAAAATGTTGACCGGGATCTCGGGGTCGTAGACGGTCTTCAACGCCTCGATCACTTTCGGCGCGATCTCGTCCATCTTCGCCGGGTCGGGAGCGATGTCTTTGACCGATTGGCTCAGTTCGTTGGCTGGACTGTCTTCCGGCAGGCCGCCGGTGGTCATGGTGGGTAGATAGGTCATTCGGTCGACACCGGCCCTTCGACTGCGTCCAGGGCAAGCGCGTCCGTCCGGTGCTCGACGGCCGCCTTCATCGTGTGCCACGCCAGGCTCGCGCACTTCACCCGCGTGGGAAACTCGCGCACGCCCGCCAGCACCGACAGCTTGCCGAGGTCCACCTTCGCACCCTGCGCTTCTGCGGACACGTCGGCCAGCGGTCCGCTGGGATCGGACGTAATCATGTTGTGGAAGGCGTCGAACAGCACGCGCGCCTCGGTCACCGTCCTGCCGATCAGCGCGTCGGTCATCAGCGACGCGCTGGCCTTGGAGATCGCGCAGCCCGATCCCTGGAACGCCGCGTCCTTGATGACGTCGCCGTCGAGCGTCAGGTACAGCGTCAGCCGGTCACCACACAGCGGGTTGTAGCCTTCCTGCTTCGCCGACGCGTGATCGATGACCCGGAAGTTGTGGGGCCGGCGGTTGTGGTCGAGGATGACCTCCTGATAGAGGTCGCTCAGCTCCGACATATGCACCCGTTCTCGCCGTGGCCCTGGCGAAGGCGGATCACGAAAACACCTCCTGGACCTTGAGCAGTCCCCTGACGAGCGCGTCGATGTCCTCGCGGTTGTTGTAGATCGCCAGCGAGGCTCGAATCGTCGCGGGAATGCAGAACTTGTCCATCACCGGCTGGGCGCAGTGCTGGCCGGTGCGCACCGCAATGCCCTGCTGATCGAGGATGGTTCCCGCGTCGTGCGGGTGCACGCCCTCCATCACAAACGACAGCACGCCGGTCTTGTGTCTGGCCTCGCCAATGATGCGCACACCCGGAATCTCGCGGACCCGCGCGGTCGCATACGCGAGCACGTCGTCTTCGTGCGCCAGCGCGGCATCGCGATCGATGCCCATCAGGTAGTCGATCGCCGCGCCGAAGCCGGCGACGCCGGCGATGTTCGGCGTGCCGGCTTCGAACTTGTACGGAATCTGGTTGTAGAGCGTCTTCTCGAACGTGACGTTGGCAATCATGTCGCCGCCGCCCTGGTACGGCGGCATCGCGTCGAGCAGCGCCCTGCGCCCGTAGAGGACCCCGGTGCCGGTCGGGCCGAACACCTTGTGGCTCGACAGCACGTAGAAATCGCAATCGAGATCCTTGACATCGATCGGCAAGTGAGGCGCGGCCTGCGCACCGTCGATCAACACCACCGCGCCAACCGCGTGCGCCTGCGCGATCATCGCCTTCACGGGATTGATCGTGCCGAGTGCGTTGGACACGTGGCCCACCGCCACGATCTTCGTCCGCTCCGACAGCAGCGCCGCGTAGGCATCCTGGTCGAGTTCGCCGGCGTCGTTGATCGGCACCACCCTGATCGCCGCGCCGGTCTGCTCCGCAATCAACTGCCACGGCACGATGTTCGAATGATGCTCGAGCCACGTCAGCAGGATCTCGTCGCCCGCCTGGAGCACCGAGCGGCCGTAGCTGCTGGCCACCAGGTTGATGCCGTCAGTCGTGCCCTTGGTGAGCACGATGGTGTGGTCGTCGCCGGCGTTGAGGAACGCCGCCGCCTTCCGGCGGGCGCCCTCGTAGAGCGCGGTCGCCCGCTCGCTCAGCAAATGCGTGGCGCGGTGAATGTTGGCGTTCGCGTGACGGTAATAGTCGTCGGTGGCCTGGATCACCGCCGCCGGCTTCTGGCTGGTGTTGGCGCTGTCGAGATACACCAGCGGCTTGCCGTGCACCAGCTCCGACAGGCTCGGAAAGTCGGCACGGACCCTCGCGACGTCGAACCCGACGGCCGTTCGGCCCGACTGCCCGGCGGCCAGCGTCGTCATGCCTTCAACTCCACGTCGCGCGCCAGGGCGGTGAAGAACGCCGTCTCGAGCTGCTCTCGCAGCGCCGGGATCTTCACGCCGTCCAGGACTTCGCCGGCAAACGCGTGCAGCAGCATGTCGCGGGCCTCGATGCGCGTCAGGCCGCGCGCCTGGAGGTAGAACATCGCCTCCTCGTCGAGCTGGCCGACCGCCGCGCCGTGCGTGCACTTCACGTCGTCGGCGAAGATTTCCAGCTGCGGGTTCGAATTGATGGTCGCATCGTCCGACAGCAGCAGCGCGCGATTGGTCTGCTTGGCGTCGGTTTTCTGCGCGTCGATCCGGACGATGATGCGGCCGTTGAAGACCGCCTTCGCCTTGCCGGCCAGAATGCCCTTGTACAGTTCGTGGCTGGTGCAGTGCGGCATCGCATGATCGAGCGCGGTGTGCGTGTCCATCAGCCGCGCGCCGTCGGCGAGGTAGACGCCGTTCATCGTGCAGTCGGCGCCTTCGCCCTCGAGCGCGATGCCGATGTCGTGCCGCTGGATCCGCGCGCCGATCGAGAACGCATGCGAGCTGAACACGCCCTTCGCCGACACGTGGGCCTGGAGGTTGGCGATATGGAACGCCTCTTCGGATTCGCGCTGGTCGGTGTAGTAGTCGATGCTGGCGCCTTCGCCCACCACGACTTCCGACACCGCGTTGTTGAAGTAGATGCTGCCCGGCGCGCCGATGAACGTGTGGGCGATCCGCACCCGGCTGTTGGCGCCGGCCACGACCAGCACGCGCGGATGCGCCGCCACCGCCTGACCGTCTCCACCGGTGACCGTCACGATGTGGATCGGCGTGTCGACGCCGGCGCCGGCGGTGATGAAGATCGCCACGCCGTCATCGAGGCGCGACGTGTTCAGCGCGGCAAGTGGATGCGCGTCGATGCTGAACACGGTGCCGAGGTGCTGCTCGAGGCCATCCGTGCCGTCACGTGCGCCGTCGCGGAGGCCGGCGATCCGGATCCCCTTCGGCAGCGCGCTCAGGTCCGACAGACCGGCGGCGAACTGGCCGTTGACGATCGCCAGCCGCACCGATCCGGCCACCCCCACGCTCGACACCAGCGACGCCGCCGGCGCGAACCAGCCCTCGGCGTCGGCGAACGTCGTCTCCGCGATCGGCGCGATGTTGGTGAACCGCCAATCTTCGAGCTTCGTCGTCGGGAATCCGACTGCGGCGAACCGCCTGGCGGCCCGCTCGCGCCGCTCACGCACCCACGCGGGTACCTGGACCAGCGTCTCCATTACCGGCGCGCTCCCACGGCCGCCTGGCCGGCGTAGCCCTTCTCTTCGAGTTCCAGCGCCAGCGCCTTGCCCCCGGAGCGGACGATGCGGCCTTCGCTGAGCACGTGCACGTAGTCCGGCACGATGTAGTTGAGCAGCCGCTGGTAGTGCGTCACCACCACGAACGAGCGCTCGGGGCTGCGCATCGCGTTGACGCCCTCCGACACCACCCGCAGCGCGTCGATGTCGAGGCCCGAGTCGGTTTCGTCGAGCAGCGCCAGCGCCGGCTCCAGTACCGCCATGTGGAAGATCTCGTTGCGCTTCTTCTCGCCGCCCGAGAAGCCCTCGTTGACCGAGCGCTGCAGCATCGAGTCGTCGATGTGCAGGACCTCGAGCTTCTCCTTGACGACCTTCATGAAGTCGATGGCGTCGAGCTCGTCGAGGCCCTGCTGCTTGCGCTTGGCGTTGAGCGCCGCCTTCAGGAAGTAGGCGTTGTTCACGCCGGGAATCTCCACCGGGTACTGGAAGGCCATGAACACGCCGTCGCGGGCGCGCTCGTCCGGATCCATGTCCAGCAGGTCCTTGCCGTTGTAGCGCACCTCGCCCTCGGTGATCTCGTAGCCGGGATGTCCCGACAACGCGCGCGCGAACGTGCTTTTGCCGGAGCCGTTCGGCCCCATGATGGCGTGCACTTCGCCGGGCTGCACCGTCAGGTTGATGCCCTTCAGGATTTCCTTGTCTGCGACGCGAACCTTGAGATTCTTGACCTCTAGCAGCATGTCCTAACCGACCGATCCTTCCAGTGAAATGCCGAGCAGCTTCTGGGCTTCGACGGCGAACTCCATGGGCAATTCGCGGAACACTTCCTTGCAGAAGCCGCTGACGATCATGTTGATGGCGTCTTCCTTGGCAATGCCGCGCGACTCGCAGTAGAAGATCTGGTCTTCACCAATCTTCGACGTCGACGCCTCGTGCTCCACCTTGGCGGTGGTGTTCTTGATTTCGAGATACGGGAACGTGTGCGCGCCGCAGCGATCGCCGATCAGCAGCGAGTCGCACTGGGAGTAGTTGCGGGCGTTGCGGGCGTTCTTGCCAATCTTCACCGCGCCGCGATAGGTGTTCTGCCCGCGGCCGGCCGAAATGCCCTTGGAGACAATCGTACTGCGGGTGTTCCTCCCGAGATGGATCATCTTGGTGCCGGTGTCGGCCTGCTGGAAGTTGTTGGTGACCGCCACCGAGTAGAACTCGCCGACCGAATCGTGCCCCTGCAGGATGCAGCTCGGGTACTTCCACGTCACCGAGGAGCCGGTCTCGACCTGCGTCCAGGTGATCTTCGAGCGATCGCCCTTGCAGATGCCGCGCTTGGTGACGAAGTTGTAGATGCCGCCCGTGCCGTGCTTGTCGCCGGGATACCAGTTCTGGACCGTCGAGTACTTGATGGTGGCATCGGTGTGCGCCACCAGCTCGACCACCGCCGCGTGCAGCTGGTTCTCGTCGCGCTTCGGCGCCGTGCAGCCTTCGAGGTAGCTGACCGAGGCGCCTTCATCGGCCACGATCAGCGTCCGCTCGAACTGCCCGGTGTTCTGAGCGTTGATGCGGAAGTAGGTCGACAGCTCCATTGGGCACTTCACGCCCCTGGGGATGTAGACGAAGCTGCCGTCGCTGAACACCGCCGAGTTGAGCGCCGCGAAGTAGTTGTCGGTGTGCGGCACGACCGAGCCGATGTACTGCTGCACCAGTTCTGGATGGTCCTTCACCGCCTCCGAGAACGAGCAGAAGATGATGCCCAGCTCGGCCAGCTTGCTGCGAAACGTGGTCGCGACCGACACCGAATCGAACACCGCGTCGACCGCGACGTTCGACAGCAGCTTCTGCTCCTCGATGGGAATGCCGAGCTTGTCGAAGGTCGCGCGAATCTCGGGATCGACCTCATCCAGGCTGTTGAGC
This sequence comes from Acidimicrobiia bacterium, assembly GCA_016871275.1. Classification (GTDB taxonomy): domain Bacteria; phylum Acidobacteriota; class Vicinamibacteria; order Vicinamibacterales; family UBA2999; genus 12-FULL-67-14b. The sequence goes on from VFZG01000002.1 coordinate 54,014, forward strand.
TTCTTCTTCTCTTTCGGCGCCGCGTAGTAGCTCGTGCCCTGGTAGTCGATGGGCGCGTACTGCACGTTCTGCCACTTCGGCTCCTCCATCTTGAGCCACGCGCGGAACGCCTTCAGCCGCCACTCCAGCAGCCACTCCGGCTCGCCCTTCTTCGACGAGATCAGGCGGACGATGTCCTCGTTGAGGCCTTTGGGCGCGATGTCCTGCTCGACGTCGGTGACGAAGCCGTACTTGTATTCGGTGTTCGCCAGTTTTTCGATTTGCTCGGTGGTGGTGCTCATGCTGAGAAACTCTCACCGCACCCGCAGGTGCTCTTGGCGTGTGGGTTCTTCAAAGTGAAACTGGTGGCCAACAGGTTGTGCTCGTCGAAGTCGAGGACCGTGCCGTCCAGCAGCTTCAGGCTGCGGGGATCGATGAACACCTTGGCGCCGTCCGACCCTTCGAACACCTGGTCGTGCTCTCTCGCCGCCGCGTCCCACGCAAACGTGTAGCCGAACCCGGAGCAGCCGCCGGCCTTGACGGCAATGCGGAGCCCGCCGCCGGTCTTGTGCTGCTTGACCAGCTGCTTGTTGATGACGCGCGATGCGCTTTCGGTAATCTCGATCATTCCTGCCTATCCCACCGGCGCCAGGCGCCGGAGTCGCGTGACCACATCCGCGACCTTGGAGGCCGCGTGGTCGATGTCGGCTGCCGTCGTCTGGCGGCCGATGCCGAACCGCAAGCTCGCCAGGGCGCGTGCCTTCGAGTGCCCAAGCGCGATCAGCACATGGGATGGTTCGGCCTGGGTGCAGGCCGCACCCGAAGACACCGCGATGTCGTCGAGGCCCACCAGCAGCGCTTCACCGTCAATGCCGTCGAAGCTCACGTTCAGGTTGCCGGGCAACCGCGCATCGAGCGAACCGTTCACCGTCACCCCGTCCGTCGCCGCCCTCAGCCGGTCCAGCAGCCGATCGCGCAGCTGAGCCGATCGCGTCGCCTCCGCCGGCATCTCCTGCCGCGCGATCTCCGCGGCGGCGCCCAAACCCACGATCCCCGGCACGTTCAACGTGCCCGATCGCATGCCGCGCTCGTGGCCGCCGCCGTCGATCTCCGCCGCGATCGCCACCCGCTTGCGCCGGACATACAACGCGCCCACACCCTTCGGCCCGTAGACCTTGTGCGCGCTCACCGACGCAAAGTCGACATTGACCTCGTCGACGTTGAACGGCACCTTGCCGGCGGCCTGGACCGCGTCGGTGTGCACCCACGCGCCCTTGGCATGCGCCGCGGCCGCGACCTCCTTCAACGGCTGCAGCACGCCGATCTCGTTGTTTGCCGCCATCACGCTCACCAGCGCCGTGCGCTCGGTGATCGCCCGGGCCACGACCCCCACGTCAACCAGGCCGTCGCGCGTCACCGGCAGCACGGTGACGCGCCAGCCGTCCTTCTCGAGCCGCGCGATCGGGTCGAGCACGGCCGTGTGCTCGGTCGCGATCGTCACGAGATGATCGCGGTCGGTCCGCGCCCGCGCCGCGCCCTTGATCGCGAGGTTGTTGGCCTCGGTGGCGCCGCTCGTAAAAACGACGTCCTTGCTCCCGGCACCGATCAACGCCGCAACCTGCTTGCGGGCGCGCTCGACGGCGTCGTTGGCGTCCCATCCGAACCGGTGCTGCCGGCTCGCGGCATTGCCGAACTTCTCGGTGAAGAACGGCAGCATGGCCTCGAGCACACGCGCATCGACCGGGGTCGTGGCGTGGTGATCGAGATAAATCATCTAGCTCTCCCCAACGGGAGGAATGAACACCATCCTCGACACGGTGTGCGTCGGCGCCGGTGGCGGGGCCTCCGCCTCCGCGGCCATTTCCGCCACACTGACGGTGTTCAACGAATCGAGAATGCGGTTCTTGATCTTCCAGAGCGGGTCACGAATGCTGCACTTGGTGTACTGGTCGCAGTTGTGATCGACGGGCGAGCACGCCGTCACCGTCACCGGCCCATCGACCGCCTGGATGACGTCGGCCACCGAGATCAGGGCCGGCGTGCGGCCCAGCCGATACCCGCCGCGGGTGCCCTGCACGGACACCAGCAGCTTGGCGCGCACCAGTCGCTGCAGCACCTTCGCCAGCAGCTCGAGCGGAATATCGTAGGACTCGGAAATCTCCCTCGCGCTCGACGAGGTCCCGCCATCCTGGCGGGTCGCCAGGTGCTTCATCGCGATCAACGCGTAGTCAGATTTCTTGGAAAGTCTCAGCATTATCGGCGTCCAGGACCAAATCCGACCTGCACAGTCCTAGTTTAGGGCCAGAACGGCGACCTAGCAAGTCGCCGTTCAATGTTGAGACACTGTCTCAGTATTTGGGCTGGCTGGGGTCGACCTGGTCAATCCAGCCGAGGATGCCACCGGTGAGGTTGCGAATCCGCGTGAATCCCTTCGAGCGCAGAAAGTCCTGGGCCTTCGCCGAACGCATGCCCGACTTGCACTGCGTCACGATGTTCGCGTTCGGATCGAGCTCGACGTAGCGCTTCGGCAGATCGCCCAGTGGCATGAGGATCGAGCCCGGCAGGCGGTTGATCTGGTACTCCTGCGGCTCCCGCACGTCCAGGATCACCACCTGATCGCCACGGTCGAGCTCCGCCTTCAGGTCCGTCGATGACAGCGCGTCGGCGTGGCTCACCGCCGGCACCGCGGCGGCCAGCTGGTGCGGCGCCACGCCGCAGAACTGCTCGTAATCGATCAGCTGCATCACGGTCGGGTTCGTCCCGCACACCGGACAGTCGGCGTCCTTGCGCAGCTTGAGCTCGCGGAAGCGCATGCGCAGCGCGTCGTAGATCAGGAAGCGGCCGACCAGCGGCTCGCCGGCGCCCAGCACCAGCTTGATCGTCTCAGTGGCCTGGATCACGCCGATGATGCCCGGCAGCACGCCGAACACTCCGCCTTCGGCGCAGCTCGGCACGAGTCCCGGCGGCGGCGGCTCCGGATAGAGGCAGCGGTAGCACGGCCCCTGGGTGGTCGCGAACACCGACGCCTGGCCCTCGAAACGGAAGATGCTGCCGTAGGCATTCGGCTTGCCCGTCAGCACGCACGCATCGTTCACGAGATAGCGCGTTGGAAAGTTGTCGGTGCCGTCGAGAATCACGTCGTATGGCTCGAACAGCCGCAACGCATTCTGCGAGCTGAGCGCTTCGTCGTAGGTCTCGACATGCACGTTCGGATTGAGCGCGCCCAGCCGATCCTTCGCAGACGCCAGCTTGGCGCGGCCCACGTCCGGCGTGCCGTGAATGATCTGGCGCTGCAGGTTGCTGAAGTCCACCACGTCGAAGTCGACGATGCCGATGGTGCCGATGCCGGCGGCGGCGAGATACATGGCGGCCGGCGAGCCAAGGCCACCCGCGCCGATGCACAGCACCTTGGCCGCCTTCAGCCTGCGCTGCCCTTCCACGCCGACCTCCGGCATGATCAGGTGGCGGCTGTAGCGCTTGATCTCGTCGCCGGACAACTCCGGCAACGCTTCGGCGGTGGCAGGCGCGCCGCCGGCCACCGACGGGATGATGCTCACGGTGTCGCCCGCCTTGAGCGGGGTCTGCTCCTTCTGCAGATACCTGATGTCATCGTCATTGACGTAGATGTTGACGAAGCTGCGCAGCTTGCCGTCCGCGGCGTAGAGATGCTGCTTGAGGCCGCCGTACCTGGCGGTGAGGTTCTGCAGCAGCTCGCCGATGGTCGCGCCGTCGACGTCGACGGCTTCCAGCTTGTCGGTGAAGGGGCGAAGCGGGGTCGGAATCAGGATCTTAGTCATATGCTCCTTGCGAGCGGGTCTAGCGACGCGCCGCCTCGACGGTCTCTTCGTCAAAAGCGGAACGGTCGTCTTTCAAACGCCACGAGGTCAACAACGTGTCTGCACCGGCCATCACCGACACGATCACGTACGAGAACGACGGCCACGCGTGATCGAGATCGTATTGTGACGGCCGCGCCGGATGATCGGGATGCGAGTGATAAAAGCCGAGGATGTCGAGGCCCGTCGAGCGGGCGTGCTTCTCGGCCTGCAGGTAGTCCTTGGCGCTCACCAGGAAACGGCGGCGTGGCCCCTCGTCCGTCGTGTTCGGCAGCTTGAACGCTTCGCGCACCACGCTGTCCTTGCCGAGCATCGCGCCGCAGCACTCATGCGGGAAGGCTTCGCGCCCGTGCGCGCGGATTGCCGCGTCGACAGTCGCCGTCAGGGCCAGAGCCATTTACCGGTGGTCTCTCCCAGCGAGCCCTGCGGCACCGCGGTGAGACGCTCCATTAATTTGTGCCACAGATTGATGCGCCTTCGGGAGGGTTCTCCCAGAAGCGCTCCGAGAGATAACGCTCGCCGCCGTCACAGCACACGACCACCATCACGGCGCCGGGGCGCGCCAGTTTCAGCGCGCCAGCCAGGTTGGCGCCGCTCGAGATGCCGACCAACAGGCCCTCCTCCTGCGCGAGGCAGCGCGTCATCTGGTAGGCCTCTTCGGTGCCGACACGGACGTCTTGGTCGGCCAGCGACGGGTCGTAAATGCCCGGCACGATGGCCGCATCCATGTGCTTCAGCCCTTCGAGACCGTGCAGCGGAGAATCCGGCTGCACCGCGGCGAGCACGATAGACCGGCGGTATTCGCGCAGCCGCCGGCCGGCGCCGATGAACGTGCCGCTGGTGCCAAGGCCGGCGACGAAGTGGGTGAGGCGCTCACCCATCTGCCGGATGATCTCCGGCCCGGTCGTATCGTAGTGCGCGCGCCAGTTGAAATCGTTGTTGTACTGATCGGCGTAGAAGTACTGCTCCGGCTGCTCGTCGTTCATGGCCTGTGCCCTGCGAATCGCGCCGTCAGATCCTTCGAGCGGATTGGTGAACACCAGCTTCGCGCCGTAGGCGCGCAAAATGCGCTTGCGCTCCGGCGTCACGTTCTCGGGCACGCACAGTGTGACCTGGTAGTCCATGGCCGCGCCGATCATCGCGTAGGCGATGCCGGTGTTGCCGGAGGTCGCGTCGAGGATGGTTTTTCCAGGCGTGAGCAGCCCCGACGCAATGCCCTCCTGGATCATCCGCAGCGCAGGACGATCCTTCACCGAGCCGCCTGGATTTTTCCACTCGGCTTTGGCGTACAGCTCCACCCCTGGTACGCGGCGCTCGACGCGTCGCAGCCGAATCAACGGCGTGTCGCCGACCAGGTCGACGATCGACGGCGTCATGCCGGTTGTAAAGGAGGGAATCGCCATCTCCGACTACAAGAGTTCTACTTTAACGCCGAATATGAATATCGGGCTGCGGGCTGCGGGCTGGCTACGGGCTCGTCATTTGATAGTGATGGTGAGCCGGACCTGCGCCCGAATCTCGATTTCCCCTGCAGCGACCGGCGTTGCGGCATCGGCTTTCGCCGTCGCGAATGCCGCGCGCATCATGGGTTCAGGCCCGCCCCCGCCGGTGAACTGCTCCTCGATCCGAATCACTCGATCCATCGTGCTGCCGGTTCCGGCCGCCATCGCCTGCGCCTTGGCGGTGGCGTGTTTGACCGCTGATTGAAGCGCGCTCCGCTCGAGTCCCGACCGGTCCTTCACATCAAATCGCAAACCATGCAGCGTGGTGGCACCCGAGGCCACCACCGCGTCAAGCACGTCCCCGACCCTCACCACATCGTCGATTCTCACTTCAACGGTGTTGCGGGCCACGTAGCCACGCGGCGTCTGCTTGCCGTCGCGGTAATCGAATTCCAGCTGCAGGTCGATCGCGGTCGTCTGGATCGCGTCCTTCTGGATGCCAAGCCCAGCAAGCTTCGCCTGCACCGCGGCCATGGCCTCGGCATTGCGTTGCTGCGCCTCCTTCGATGTCCTGGACCGCGACTCTGCGCCAATGTTGACCCACGCGCGATCGGCGACGGCTTTCACGACTCCTTCGCCTGTTGCAATGATCTGTGGCGGCTCAACCGTCTGCGCCGACACCGCAGACGACAGAGCCAGGCTTAACAGCACGATGGCAAATATCCTCATGAACCTACTATTGCAGATTGGGGGGGTGCGGGCTACGGGCTGCTGCGGGCTATCGGCTGCGGGCTGCGTCCAACAGGGACAATCGCGTTGCGAGGCCCGCCAGGTGCACAAGTTCCTTCGCCGACCCCAGCGCGATGTCGAGAAACCGCAGGTAGTCCGCCTCTCCTTCCCTTGAACAACCTTCGACGATAATTGTTCGGGTCGATACTGCGGCGCGCCGCATCTGCGAGCGCAAGCCGTAGCGCTCCGAGGCCGGAAAGCGGTCGGTGTGTCTGTAGACCAGCACCGCCATTTGATCAGCGAGCTGGAACGCATCAAGTCGCCTGTGATTTCCCGGCATACCCACATTGGTGCAGCTTTGCTGCCAACTAGTGGATCACTCAACCTCGGTCACATTCCAGGCTTCCTCACCGGCACGATGTTGCGACGTCGAACAATCTTCCATCTGACTGGAGCGCCAGGCTTGATTCCTGCAACCCGTAGCCCGCAGCCCGTAGCCCTGGATCAACCGTGAAAGTTATACTGCGCCCATGAAGCTCGAACAGTTCGCGATGGAACGATTGCAATCCACCTATGAAAACCAGGTGGAGTTCAATCTGTCGGAAAGCGGCGTCCGCCCGCTGACACCGCGTGAAGTGATTGAAGACAGCGCCGGCTGCGAGGGCCTGCTCGATCAGCCGCTCGTGTATACCCAGTCGAACGGCACGGTTGATCTGCGCCGCGCCATCGCGTCGATGTATCCGGGCGCCGGCATCGACCACATCGAAGTCACCAACGGCGGGTCGGAAGCGAATTTCATCACCACCTTCAACCTGATCGAGCCGGGCGACGAGGTCGTGATGCTGGTGCCGAACTACATGCAAACGTGGGGCTTGTCCCGCGCGTTCGGCGGCACGATCCGCGAGTGGCGGCTGGTGGAAGATCACGCCGCCGGCCGCTGGCGCGTCGATCTCGGCGCGCTCGATGCGCTGGTGACGCCGCGCACCAAGATGATCGTCATCTGCAATCCGAACAACCCGACCGGGGCACGGCTGACGGCCGCGGAGCTCGATGCGATCGCGCGCGCCGCCGACCGGCACGGCGCCTGGATTCTCTCCGACGAGGTCTACCGCGGGGCGGAGATCGACGGCGCCGAGACGGCATCGATGTGGGGACGTTCTAAACGGGTCATCGTCACCAGCGGACTGTCGAAAGCCTACGGGCTGCCCGGATTGCGCATTGGCTGGATCGTCGGGCCGGCGACGCTGATCGCCTCGTTGTGGTCGTACCACGATTACGTCACCATCGCGCCGGGCGCTCTGAGCGATCGCCTCGCCCGGGTCGCCCTGCAGCCGGCGCGGCGCGCGCGGCTGCTCGAACGCACGCGCGGCATTCTGCGCAGCAACCTGCCGCTGATCGAGGAATGGCTGACCGCGGCCGGCGGCTTCCACTGGATCAGGCCCGAAGCCGGCGCCATCGTGTACGTCCGCTACCACCATCCGATCAACTCGACCGAGCTGGTCACGCGCCTGCGCGTGGAGAAGAGCGTGCTGATCGTGCCGGGCGATCATTTCGGGATGGACGGTTACCTCCGCCTCGGCTTCGGCGAGCCGCCCGGCTACAACCGCGCCGGCCTCGATCGACTGCGCGAGCTGCTGTCAACGCTCTCAGCGGGCCGACCGGCCGAGCCCGCGCTGCGCCCCCAGGGATGAGCCGGCCGGATCTCACCCTCGTCCTGATCGGATTTGGCAAGGTCGCACGGCGATTCGTGACGCTGCTCGCCGAGACGGCCGAACGGCTCGACTTCAGCTGGAAGGTCGCCGGCATTTCCACGCGCCATCACGGCAGCGTGGTCGCTGCCTCCGGCATCGACATGCAGCGCGCCATCGGCATCGTCGAGAGCCGGCAGTCGCTCGATCGGCTGGATGAGGCCCCATGCGAACGCCGCGGCATCGACGTCATTCGCCAGCTCGCCGATGCGTGCGCGGACGATGCCGCCGAAGGGCGGCTGGTGTGCATCGAGACCACCGTGCTCGACATCGATCGCGGCGAGCCCGCGGTGTCGCACGTGCGCGCCGCGCTCGAAGGCCAGGCGCACGTCGTCACCGCCAACAAGGGGCCGGCGGCGTTTGCGTATCACGAGCTCGAAGCCCTCGCCGAATCCGTCGATCGTGTGTTCCTGTTCGAGGGCGCGGTGATGGACGGGGTGCCGGTGTTCAACCTGGTGCGCGACACCATGCCGGCGATCGCCATCGACGGCTTTCGCGGCGTCATCAACGCCACCTGTAACTTCATCCTGTCGGAGCTCGAATGCGGCAAGGAATTCGACCGGGCGCTGGCCGAGATGCAGGCGCGCGGCATCGCCGAAGCAGACCCGTCCCTCGACATCGACGGCTGGGATGCGGCGGCGAAGACCGCGGCCCTCGTCAATGCGATGATGGGCGGGGTGATCACGCCGCACTACGTGCAGCGCACCGGCATTCGCGACCTGACCGGCCTCGACGTGCGCGAGGCGCGCGGCCGCAACAAGCGCATTCGCCTGGTGGCGTCGGCGTCGCGCCACGGCGGCAGGGTCCAGGCGCGCGTCGAACCGGAGCTCCTCGATCACACCGACCCGCTTGCGGGCCTCGTCGATCTCGACAACGCCCTCTATCTCACGACCGACCTGCTGGGAGAGGTCGGCATTGTCCAGCGCGGTGGCAACCTGACACAGACCGCCTACGCGCTGCTCAGCGACGTCTCGCGCATCTCACAACGGCTCAAGGGACTCTGACGGGAAGCTGATACCGTCCGTTTTGTTGATACGCTCAGTGGGATGGCCGGACCGTTAGCAGGATTCACGATTGTCGATTTGACGCGCGTGCTGTCAGGGCCGTATTGCACGATGGTGCTGGCCGATCTCGGCGCGCGGGTCATCAAGGTGGAGCACCCGGGCAAGGGCGATGACACGCGTCACTGGGGACCACCGTTCCTTGGCAAGGAAAGCGCCTACTTCCTGAGCATCAACCGCAACAAGGAAAGCGTCACGGTTGACTTCAAGCCGCGGGAAGGCCGCGACGTGCTGGAGCGACTGGTCGCCAGGGCCGACGTGTTCATCGAGAACTTCCGGCCGGGCACGATCGAGCGCGCTGGATTCGGCTGGGAGGCGATGCACGCCCGGTTCCCGCGGCTGGTCTATGCCTCGATCTCGGGATACGGCCAGACCGGGCCACGTCGCGACGAGGCTGGCTACGACGCGGTGATGCAGGCCGAGGGCGGCCTGATGAGCGTCACCGGCGATCCGGATCGTCCCGGGTATCGGCTGGGCGTGGCGATCACCGACATGGTGTCGGGACTGTATTGCGCGCAGGGCATCACAGCCGCGCTGCTGGTGCGCGAGCGGACCGGACAGGGTCAGCGCGTCGACATCGGCATGCTCGACACCACCGCGGCCCTGCTGACCTACCAGGCGGCGAACTGGTTCGCGACATCGCGGATTCCGCCGCGCCAGGGCAACCGTCACGCCACGATCGCGCCGTACGAGACGTTCACGACCATGGACGGTGACATCGTGATTGCCGTCGGCAACGACCCCACCTGGCAGAAGTTCTGTCCGGCCATCGGCCTGCCGGAGCTGGCTGCCGATCCGCGCTTCACGACGAACCAAGACCGGATGCAGAACTACCAGGCGATGCGGCCGCCAATCGACGCGGCGTTCCGCACCAAGACCAGCGCGCAATGGATCGCCATACTGAACGCGGCCGGCGTGGCGAACGGCGAAGTCCGCGACATCGGGCAAATGCTGACCGACCCCCAGCTCGAGGCCCGCGAGATGATCACGACCATGATGCACCCGACCGTGGGGGCGACGAAGGTGATCGGCGCGCCGATCAAGCTCTCGGACAATGCGGCCGCCGTCCGCACCCCGCCGCCGGTGCTCGGACAACACACCGACGCGGTGCTGGCGGAGATCGGCTACGACCTGGCGACGATTGCGGAGTTGCGTCAGAAGCGCGTCGTCTAGCGTCCGGCTGTGACCGGACCGTTGATTAGCTGAGCCAGGGGCGGAGCTCATCGAGGAGCATGTCGATGACGTCCTCTTCGGTGAGTTGCACCAGCGGATTGCTGCCTTTGATCGTGCGATCGCTCTGAATCACGCGGCTGCCGCGCGCGCGCGTGATCGTCACCAGCGGCTGCGGCGGATCGGCCGTGGAATCCAGCTCCATTCCGATGGCATCGTCTCGATTGCGCTCGGACTGGAGGCGCACGCCTCCGGCCGGCGTCATCACTTCGAACGGCAGGCCCTCGGCCTTGAGAATGTTGGCGAACATCCGGAACACCGGGATCGCCGCGGCCTGGAGAAAGGTCTCGTAGTTCGTGCGCGCCTCGGCGGCCCTGCTCCGCCGTTCGGCCTGATCGCGCCGTGCCTGCTCAATCGCAGACTTCACGCGCTTGCGAACCACCGCTGCATCAGCCATCCGTCAATACTACGCGAGACGCTCGACCCCAGCAGCGGCGGATGCTGCCGATGCCCTCGACCGCTGCGCAACGTGAATGGACATCAGGCCGAACAGGCAGGGAATCACGGTCACGCGATCGAACCGTCGCGCTGCCAGGCGCTCGGCCACACCGCGCGCGCCGGGATAGCGCTTGATCGATTCGGGAATGTAGCGGTAGGTGTCCGGATCGCGGTGCAGGATCCAGCCGAGCATCGCACCGGTGATGCCGAGATAGGTGAGATAGGCACTCCGCACGATGGCATTGTCGGGTTTGTTGAAATCAAGCGACAGCAGCCGGCCACCCGGCCGCAACACGCGCGCGATCTCGTCGATCGCGGCGTCGAGATCCGGGACGTTGCGGAGTCCGTAACCCGTCGTGACGATGTCGAACGCCGCCGATCGAAACGGCAGCTGCGTCATGTCTCCGGTGATGAACTCGACGCCGGACGCAGCCGGCCCCGCCGACGCTCGGGAGGAGCGACGGCGGGCCAGTTCGAGCATGCGGTGCGTGATATCGAGGCCCACCGTGCGTGCGCCGCGCGCCGCGGTCGCAAACGCCAGGTCACCGGTGCCCGAAGCGAGATCGAGGGCGCGCTCGCCAGGGCGGACGCCGGCGATCGACACCAGCGTCGCCTTCCATTTTGCGTCCTGCCCGTAGGACAGGATCCGGGTAATCAAGTCGTAGCGATCCGCAATCGTCGCAAACAGCTTGCGAACATGCGTGCGCTTGGCCTGCGGCGAGTCGAATGCGGAGTCCAGCGACACGGTTCAGAACAACCACCGGGCGACGGTGGCGGTGAGGAATGTCACTCCGAACGCGAGCGCCAGCGGCAGCAACGCGCCAATGGCCGCCCACTTGCCGCTCAACGTCTCCTTGTAGATGGTGATGATGGTGGTCGCGCACGGGTTGTGCAGCAGCGAGAACAACATCAGGTTGACCGCGGTGAGCATGGTCCAGCCGTGCTGATCCACCAGCAGGCGCCGAAGTGCGTCCAGCGACTCGAGCTCGGTCATCATGCCCTGCGCCATGTAGATCATCAACATCGTCGGAACCACGATCTCGTTGGCGGGTATCGCAATGATGTAGGTGAGCAGGATGACGCCATCCAGGCCGATGGCCCGCCCCAGCGGGTTGAGCGCGCTCGACACGTGGGTCGCGAGGTTGGTGCCGCCGACCGAGATGTTGGCGAGCAGCCAGATGACGGCACCCGCCGGCGCCGCGGTCTGGATCGCGCGCCACAGCACGAACAGCGTGCGATCGATGATCGAGGTGTAGAGAATCCTCAGGATCCCCGGCCGTCGATACGGCGGCAGTTCGAGCGTGAACGCCGACGCCTCTCCCCGAAGGATGGTCCGCGACAGCACCCACGACACGCCCAGCGTGAAGATCACGCCGAGCACGACGATGGCGACCACCGAGCCGGCGGCGACAAACGACGCGACGGCGGGCGGAAACGCGGCCGCCACGAACACGGTGGCGAGCATGATCAGCGTCGGGAAGCGCCCGTTGCAGGGCACGAAGTTGTTGGTGAGAATCGCCACCAGCCGCTCGCGCGGCGAATCAATCACGCGGGTCGCAATCACACCGGCAGCGTTGCAGCCGAAGCCCATCGTCATCGACAGCGCCTGCTTGCCGTGCGCACCGGCGCGCTTGAACAGGTAATCGAGATTGAAGGCCACCCGCGGCAGGTAGCCGAGGTCCTCGAGAATGGTGAACAGCGGGAAGAAAATGGCCATCGGCGGCAGCATCACGCTGACGACCCAGGCGAGGCCCCGGAATACGCCGTGCCACAGAAAGCCGGTCAGCCAGTCTGGCGATCCCCGGCTGGTGAACCACGCCGCCGCCCAGTCTTCGACCGCGAACAAGGCGGATGCGAGCATCGCCGAGGGCACGTTGGCGCCGACAATGGTCAGCCAGAAGACGACGGCGAGAATCAGCAGCATCAACGGCAGGCCGAACAGCCGTGACGTGACGATGCGATCGATCTGCTGATCGAGCTCGAGCGTCCTCGATCCCTGGTCGTTGACGGCGCGGCGGGAGACGCGTTCCACTTCGCCGTAGATCGACGACACGACCTCTTCACGAAAGCCTGCTTCGAGCGATCGGCGCAGCGCGCCTGCCTCGCGAATGACGTCGGCCGGTGTCGTGACGGGTTCCGTCATGCTGTGCGTGCGCTGCCTGCTGCGGCGCTGGCTGCCGTGGCCGTCACTGCGCACCTTGCAGCGCGATCTTGCGGCTGAAGCGCGCGTCGGGGGCCTGCTGGCGGGCGACGAGTTCGGCGAGACGGCCGGTCGTGAGCGCCTCTTCCACCGACGCATCGCCGTCGAGCAGGCGGATGGCAATCCACCGCGCGTTCGGCACGCCGGGCGCCGCGGCTTCGATCATCGGCACCAGCTTCGACACGGCGCGCTCGAATGCGGGGGTGCCCTTCGAGCGGAGCGGCTGGGTGACGGTGTCGCCCGACGCCACGTTGGCGACGTCCTGCAACAACGCCATGATGTTCTCGCCGGTGCGAGCCACGATCGGGACCGCCGGCACGCCGAGATCGCGCGCCAGCGATCGCGTCTCGACCTCGATGCCGCGCCGCTTCGCTTCGTCGATCAGGTTGACGGCGACGACCACGCGGTCGGTGATCTCGAGCACCTGCAGCACGAGATACAGGTTGCGCTCGAGCGCGCTGGCATCGACGACCACGACCGTGCAGTCGGGGCGTCCGAACAACAGAAAATTTCTCGCCACTTCTTCGTCGTCCGAGGCGGACAGCAGCGAGTAGGTGCCGGGCAGATCGACGAGCTTGTAGCGCTTGCCGGCGAACTGGAATCCGCCTTCGGCGCGGGTCACGGTCTTGCCGGGCCAGTTGCCGGTGTGCTGCCGCAAGCCGGTCAGCGCGTTGAACAGCGTCGACTTGCCGGTGTTGGGATTCCCGGCGAGCGCGACGACGCGATCGAAGCCGCCCACGGCGGCGCCGAGCTGCGCCATCTCCGTGTGCATGGGACAGGTGTCGCAGGCGTGAGGGGCGGACATCAGCGGCTCCTCTCCGGCTGCAGTGCCCGCACCAGCACGCGATCGGACTGCTCGCGCCGGAGCGCAATCGTGGTACCGCGCAGTCGATAGGCGCGCGGATCACCGCTGAACGGTTGCAGCTCGCTGCGCACGCGCGCGCCGGGCGTGAAGCCGAGATCGAGCAACCGCCGCCGCGCAAAGCCCTTGAGGTGCGGATCGAGCGCCACGATGTCGGCGGCGGCGCCAGACGGCAGGTCGCTCAACGGCAGGACGCCGTCCAGCGCGCGGGCGGGTTCGCTCGACGCGGCCACGACGTGAACATTGGCGGCCAGCATCGGCGCCAGGCGGAATTCGTTCTCTCCGTCGCTCAGCACCAGGCGCGATGGCGTCCGCTCGATCACGCGCACCACCTGGCCGAGCTTGAGTCCCTCGGCGATCAACTGCGCGAAGGCCAGCGGCGGCTCGTCTTCGAGGTGCACGATTCGCGCGGGCGTGGACAGGGGCCACGCGCTCAGCACGGTGCCAGGCGCTTCGGGCACCACGCCGTCAGGGCCGGGAATCGGATCACCGTGCGGATCGATGTCGGGATGACCCATCGCCGCGGAGAGGCGATCGAGTTGCTGCGGATTCAGACGATGCTCCTGCCGCTCTGCCTGGGCGTGCACACGGTCGACCGGCACACCCAGTTCCTCGGCAAGGTAGACCTCCCACAACCGGTGCGCACGCAGTACGTGCAACGCCAGGCGCTCACCGTCAGTCGTCAACTTCAGGTGCGTGCCGTCGCTGTGAATCAGGCCTTCCAGTTCGAGGCGTTCGGCGAGCGACAGCAACTCGCGATCGCTCAGTCCCAGTTCACCTTTGAGCGAGCGGAACGATGCGGAATGCCCGTCGGTAGCCTGGCGGAGGAGATGTTTGAGTGCGTTCTCGGTCCGTTCGCGGGCCAGTCCCGAGCGGTAGACGCGCCATTGGGCGGCGACGCCGTAGGTGGGCAGCAGCACGGCGAAGGCGACCAGCGAGAGAAGGATGGCGATTGCCACGGTTTTGAGTCATCAAAATAATAAACTCCTGCTCACGAAAAGTCAACGCCCAGTTGTCGGACTGTCTGGTAACATGCTGAAAACGCAATGCTTCCGTCGAGTACGGTCGAGAATTACCTGAAGGCGATCTACGTGGGCGAGACCCATTTGGTCGGTGGCCAGAAGCTGGTCCCGATGGGCCAGCTGGCGTCTGCGTTGGGCATCGCCCCCGGCACCGCCACGACAATGGTCAAGGCGTTGGCGGAGTCAGGCCTCGTCACCTACGAGCCGTATAACGGCGTGCGGCTGACGCCGGCAGGAGAGAAGCTCGCGGCCCGGGTCCTGCGCCGCCATCGATTGATCGAGTTGTTTCTCGTCCAGGTCATGGGCATGAACTGGGACGAAGTTCACGAAGACGCCGAGCAGATGGAACACGTGGTGTCCGATCGGCTGATCGAGCGCATGGACGAAATGCTCGGCCGGCCGGAGTTCGATCCCCACGGCGATCCGATTCCCACCCCCGATGGACAGCTCGCGCACCGCGCACTCGAGACGCTGCTCACCTGTCCGCTCAACACGCCCGTCACCGTGGCGCGCGTCACCGATCAGGACGCCGCGTTCCTGCGCTTCATCGAGAGCCATCACCTGAAGCCAGGTGAAACGATCCAGGTCGAAGAGCGCGACGAAGCGTCTGACAGCGTCAAGCTGAAGGGCCGCGACGACCAGCGCATGACAATCGGCGCGCGCGCCGCGTCGAAGCTGTTAGTGTCGACCTAGTGCTTGCAACACGGCTTCCAGCTCCCGTATGTGATCGATCACGTAGGGGGTGTCCGGCGGGACCGCACCGAACTTCGGCGCGCCGAACCCGTAGCGCGCAAACACGAACGGCACGCCCGCCACTTCGGCGGTCTTCCAGTCGGCCGGCGAATCCCCGATCATCACGAGCGGATCGCCGGGGGCGAGCGCCTGCAGCGACCGGAGTCCGGCCGGCTCAGGCTTGCGGCCGTAGTCGCTGTCGCCGCCAATGACCCGCGCGAAGAAGCCGCGCAGGCCAAGCGCTTCGAGGATGCCAATCGACGGCCCGAGCGGTTTGTTGGTGAGCACCGCGAGCGGCCCGCGCCGCAGCGCCAGTGCCAGGCTCTCGGTGACACCCTCGTAGGGCACCGTGTGAATCAACTGCCGCCGCCGGTAGATCGCCATGAAGCGCGCCAGCGCCTCGTCCACCGGCGGATCGATTGCCGACCGCGTGAGCGCCCGGCGCACCAGCATCGGCGCCCCCTCGCCCACCATCGTCATTACCTCCGGCTGCGGCAGGGGAGGCACGCCGTAATCCTCGAGCAGTTCGCCGATCGACTCCGCGAGGTCGCGCGCCGAATCGATCAACGTGCCGTCCAGATCGAAAACCACAATCACGGGAGAACTCCACTGTAAGGTTTAAACATTAAACTTTAAACTTCTGACCTCTACCCTCGTTCTCCTGTCGGGCGGCCTGGACAGCGCCGTGCTGGCCGCGCATGAAGCGCAGACGGCGGCCGTGCATCCGGTGTACGTCAGCGTCGGCCTGGCGTGGGAGGACGCCGAGATCGCGATGCTCGAACGCCTGCTCGGGTCGCCGGCCTTCGCGCGCAATGTGGCGCCGCTGTCGCGGATATCGTTCACGATGCGCGATGTCTATGCGCCAACCCACTGGGCGATTCGCGGCGTGCCCCCGGCCTACGACACGTCGGATGAAGACGTCTATCTGGCGGGCCGTAACCTGGTGCTGCTCACCAAGGCCGCAGTGGTGGCGGCGAAATTGAAGGCGCATCGCATCGCGCTCGGACCACTGGCCGGTAATCCGTTTCCCGACGCGCGCCCGGAGTTCTTCAGCACGATGTCGGCCGCGATGTCGCTCGGTCTCGATCACCCGATTGAAGTCGTGGCGCCGTTTCTCACGTGGGAGAAGGACGCGGTGATCCGGCGGGGCGCCGGGCTTGGCGTGCCGCTCGAACTCACCTTGTCGTGCATGAATCCTGTCGTCACCGGCGGGCTGCCGCAACACTGCGGCCTGTGCAGCAAGTGCCGTGAGCGTCGCGACGCCTTCGCCGCGGCCGGCGTGACCGACCCGAGCCGCTACGCGAATCGCTCGCCGCGCTAGCGGGCCTTCATCAAGTGCGTCGCAACCGCGTGATAGGCGGGCAGCGACGTCGGATCCAGGTTGACGTTGCCGGCCAGCGGATGCGAGGCGAACCGGGCGATCACCATCTCCGCGGCCGGATCGATATAGATCGCCTGGCCGTGGATGCCGCGCGCCATGTAGGCGCCGTGCTCGTTGTGCGACACCCACCACATGCTTCGGTAACTCCAGCCTGGGAGCGTTTTGTAGCCGGCGGATGCGAATCGCGCACGATCGCCGCCCTTGCGAATGTCGTCCACCACGGCTTTCGGGACGATCTGGTGGCCGTTGAAGCGGCCATCAAGGCGCATCGCCTCGCCGAACCGAGCCATGTCGCGGAGCGTCACATTGAAGCCGGCACCCGCGAATTCCGAGCTGGTCGAATCGATGCTGAAGTAGCCGTCCTGCTCGGCGCCGAGCTTCGCCTGCACGCGTTCGTGGAGCAGCTGACTCAGCGACTGGCCGGTGACACGTCTGAGCACGAAACCAAGCGCCTCGGTGTTCGGTGTCTGGTAGATGAAGTCGCCGCCGTGCTGGCCGAGCCTCTTCACCCCGGCCAGGTACTCGAGGTACGACTGCGGGCCGCTGTAGCCGGCCGGACGCGCGAGGAAACCACCGGCGCGCGTGTAGTTCCAGGTGGGCGAACGCAGATCGGTGTAGTCCTCCGAGTAGTCCAGGCCGGTGCGCATGTCGAGCACCTGGCGCACCGTGGCATCGCCGAACGCGCTGGCGGCGAGCTCGGGGACGTATGTCGCCACCGGCGCGTTCTCATCGATGACGCCGTCAACGATCATTGCTGCCGCGAGCATGGCGACGTACGACTTGGTGACCGAATACGCGATGTGCGGCTTCTCCGGCGTCAGCACGCCACAATAGCGCTCGTAAACAATCCTGCCGCGATGCAAGACGAGAATGCCGTCGGTGTAATTGTGGTCGAGCGATTGCGCCCAGGTGATCGATGCGGTCCAACCGATCGGCTGGAACGTCACGGCGTCGATGTCGGCCCGCTCCGCCCGCGGCAGAGCGGCGACCGGCCCGTCGCCGCGCGCGACCACCAACGTCGGCATCAGTTGCCGGATGTGCGACCACGACCAGCGCGTTTGCGGAAACCTGAACCAGCTGTCGTCAGCCCACTGAATCAATTTGTCCGGCGGTGGCGGCGAGCCGACCATCCACTTCATCGCCACGGGATCGGTCGCGCGAGCGTCGGGATACACAGGGGCGGGTGCCTGATCGGCCATGGTCGCGGCCGAGCATACCGCTGCCAGGCCAATTGCGGCTAGACGGGCCGGCCCGCGCCGGAGCGGAGTGGCGCGGTCCACGCCCCGAACACTACCGTGAGCAGAGCCGGATCGCGCTGGTGGCCGCCGGCCTGGGTTGCCGTGTGCTGCCACGGCTCGGCCACGGTGCGGTGCCAAAGGGAGTCACCGTGGTGCCCTCGCCGGTGCGAATCTGGATGTCGCCGCCGAGCCGGACGGTCGCAAACCTCATGGCTACCCCTTGCCCTCCAAAGCCTTGGCGCCCGGCGCGTCTGCGGCCGCGCAAGACCCAGGGAGAATCAGGACATCAGACGGCCCGCCACCCAGGTTTGTTTCACGCGAAGCTGACGGTCCATGACCACCAGATCGGCCTGATGTCCGGCCGCAATCGCACCGTTGCCGCCCCGCCCGAGCGCTTCGCAGGGCGTGGCTGAACACATCCGCGACGCCTCACCAATCGTGAAGCCGAGGCGCACCAGCGTCCGGAAGGCGCCGTCCATGGTCAGCACGCTGCCGGCCAGCGTCCCATCGCGCAGCAGCGCCGTTCGTTCGCCGGCGACGATCTGCTGGTCGCCAAGCCGAGCCGTCGATCCAACCGGCAGGCCGGCCACGGCCGTGCCGTCGGTAATCGCCATCACGTGTGAGGTCGACTTGCTGCGAATCGCAAGCGCGATGAGCGACGGGTGCACGTGGTGGCCGTCGCAAATGATCTCCGCGGACACCAGGTTCGACTCCAGCACCGCGCCGACCACCCCCGGCGATCGCGACGTGATCGACGACATGCGGTTGAACAGATGCGTGGCATGACGCGCGCCGGCGTCGATCGCGGCCTTGGCTTCTTCGTAGGTGGCCCCGCTGTGCCCGATCGACACGCGGTGGCCTGCCCCTACCAGGTCGCGTACGAGATCGAGACCGCCGGGCATTTCCGGGGCGAGCGTGACGATGCCGACACTCGAACGATAGGAGACGATCGCTTGCAGGATCTCGTGCCCGGCGAAATCGCCTTCGGGCCGCGTCCGGTCCGGTTTGTACGATCTCAGGCAGTGCACCGGCTGCGCGCCGTTCCACTCAGGATTGATGAAGTTGCTCTCGAGGTGCGCAGGCAGCACGCGCGCCGCAGCCGGATCGGGCGCCGCCTGCGCCGCAGCTACGGCAGACAGGAACGTGGTCAGCCTGGCAGGTGAGCACGCCACTGACGTCGGGCAGAACGCCGTGACGCCGTACTTGGGCAGCTTCGCGGCGACCCTCGCCACCGCATCCGGGCCGTCGAGCACGTCGACGCCCTCCACGCCATGCACGTGCACGTCGACGAATCCGGGCAGGACGAGGTATCCCGGCAGCTCGATGATCTCGTCGCCGGGCAGCGGCTCTCCCGGGTGTGGAACGACGTCTTCGATGAGGCCGTCGTTGATGCGGAGGGTCGCGCCGGTGATGACGCGATCCTCGATGACGAGATCTGCGCCCCTGAGCGCGATCATAGGCGCGCGGCGGCCACGGCCGTGATCTTCGTGCCCTTGGGGGCGACCGGCGCCAGGCGGGCCATGCCACCGGACACATCAACGCCAAGCGTGACGTCACTCATTTCGCAATCGGCCGATTATCCCCGGAACCCCAGTCAGAGTGCGCGTGCAGTTTGCGTCCGTCAAGGGGCAATGGGCCGCCGATGAACAGTTGCGCGTCGAGCCGTGCCAGCAAATCGGCCAGCCCGCGTTCGTCCGGCGCGGCGAGCACCAGCACGCCGGAGCCGAGTTCGGGCGGGAACGTGCGGTCGTCGAGATAGTCACGATCGAGGGTGATGAGCGTGCGGCGCAGTTGACGCGCCAGGCGGTAGTGCTCGGTATCGCGCGCCCGGCGAAGGTCAGGATGATCCATCACGAACAATACGTCCCACCGCAACCGCTCGCGCATGTACGCCACGATGCCGGCGGGAACGTTGGCGTCGGCGTAGACACGCGGGCGATTGCTCACCGCGTCTGCCACCGGCCCGAGCTCGCTCCACAGCGTCCCCATAGTGGTTGCTGGTTGCTGGTTAGTCGCGTTCTCTAGCCGTTCCTCTTGGCCTTCTTCTTGATCTCCCGCCGCGCCTCCTTCTCGAGCTCGGCGACCAGTTGCGCGCGCTGGCCCAACAGCGCCTTGCGCTGACGCTTGCCGTTCTTGTGGCCGACGGCGTACTCACAGAACAACGGGAAGGCAATCGTCGAATCGCAGTACGCCACCGCGGTGTCCGGCAGCACGCCGGGATTGACTTTGCCCCAGCTGACGGCTTCGGCCGGCGTGGCGCCCGACAATCCACCCCACACCACGGAATCGGTGGTGATCTGGATGAAGTAGTCGTTGCCGCCCTTGAGGATCCCGTAGACCTCCCACAGCGTCGGCTGTCCCTGGAGGTAGAAGTTCTTCGGCGATCCGCCGCCCAGGATCACGCAGCCGTTCTTCTCGGCGGCGCGAATGATGGCGCAGACTTCGTTGACGTCCTGGTTGGGGTCGACCTGCAGCGTGCTGCGATTGATCAGCTCGTGATAGGCGACGTTCATGCCGATCGAGCTGTCGCCCGGCGACGAGGTATAGATCGGCACGCCGAACCTGGCCGCGGCTGCGACCATCGAGTACGACGCGCAGCCCGGACGGACCTTCAGCAGGTGGCGGCCAAGCGCCTCGTGCAGGTCGGCCGACGACACCGGGCCTTCCATCCCGCTCTTGACGAGGAAGTCACGGATGAACGTGTCGGTGTCGAGCAGCACTTGTGCCGGGAACAGCACGTCGTAGATGCGAATGACACCTTCGCGGTACAGCACGCGATCGTCCACGAACGGCGAGCCGCGGCGCAGCGTGAAGTTCAAGGCGTAGTGCAGATCGTGATAGAGGTTGGCGCCGGTGCTGATGATGAAGTCGATCAAGCCGCGCGCCATCAGCGAGATCACGCAGCCGCCCAGCCCGGCCGGCGTCATCGCGCCGGCGATCGTGAGCGCGATGGTCGTGTCGTGCTGCTTCGACAGCATCTTGTCGCTGTAGATGCGGCACGCTTCGCCCAGGCGCGCGGCGTTGAAGGCCTGGAAGCCCTCGTCGATCAGGTGACGCACCGCGGCGCTGCCCTTCGGACGGTAGTAACGGATTGGCTGGCCTGCCAGGAACGATTTCGCGCCCTTCGGCGCGCCGGGGGAACGGTACGGCATCGCTTTAGGTTAGCATCTGGGCGTGGCGGACGGCCTCTGGATTCCCACGGCGGGCGTGTTGGCCGCCATCATCGTGGCGCTGGTGTTGCTGTTCTGGTGGAAGGGGCAACCCTTTACGCAGGGCGACGTGTTCCGCGCCAGCCGCCTGTCGCGCGGCAACCGGCTCTTTCCGACCCAGGTGCTCATCACATCCACCTCGGTGGTTCACTACACGCCGGAGCTGATCGGCCGAAAAGAGCATTCGATCCATATGGCCCATGTGGCCTCGGTCAGCATCGATACCAACCTGTTGTTTTCCGACGTCCTGATTGAAACCACCGGCGGCGCCTCGCCGATCGTGTGCCACGGCCATCGCAAGCGCGATGCGGTGCGAATGAAGCAGCTGATCGAGCAGTACCAAACGCAGTTTTACCGCACGCCGGGCAACGGCCGTCCTGCCGAAGGCCGCGTCGCCGCCGGCGGTGCAGGAGACGCGGGGCGTGGATGATGTGACTGGTGCCGCGCGGCGCGCCAGCGCAGGGGCCCCGCGTTCCCAGTCGCCCGATCTCGACACCCGCTTCAAGTCGCTGGTCCAGTCGCCGCTCCGCGCCGGCATCCTGCGCTTCCTGAGCGCCCGGCCCGGCGAAGCCTTCGATATCGACGCGATGATGCAGGTCTTCGGCCGGATGCGCCTCGACGTGGACAACTGCGTGCGCGAGCTGGTGAAGTTCGGCGTCATCAAGACGATCGGCGGCGATCCGCCAACCTATGGCGCGACCCGGCCGGAACAGGAGCCGGTCGCTCGCCTGCTGGAGACCTTCCTCGAGGGCCGCGCCAATCTCGGCATCGAGGAGTCGTCGCCGTCGGTGCAGCGGTTCCGCGAAATGATCGGCCGCGACGAGAAGATGCTGGCCATCTTCGAGTGGATTCGCACCGCCGCCCAATCCGACATCTCGGTGCTGATCCTCGGCCCGACCGGCGCCGGCAAGGAAGTCGTGGCGCGCATGATCCACGAGTTGTCGCGGCGCGGGCCGGAGAATTTCCAGGCGGTCAACTGCGCCGCTCTCCCCGACAGCCTGTTCGAGTCGGAGGTCTTCGGCTACGAGAAAGGCGCCTTCACCGGCGCGCACGATCGCAAACCGGGCCGGCTGGAAATGGCCAACGGCGGTACGCTGTTCCTGGATGAAGTCGGCGACCTGTCGCTGATGGCGCAAGCCAAGCTGCTGCGCGTCCTCGAGGAGCGCCGCTTCGAGCGCCTCGGCGGCAACCGATCGATCCACGTGGACTTCCGGCTGATCTCGGCAACCAACCGGCCGCTCGATATGTTCGTGCGCGAAAGAGGCTTCCGCGAGGATCTCTACTACCGCATCAACGCGTTCGCGATTCGCCTGCCCTCGCTGCGCGAACGCGTCGTCGACATCCCGGTGCTCGCCGGCCGGTTCCTGGCGCGTCACTGCGCGGCCAACGGCTTACCGCTCGACGCCAAGCAATTCACGCCGGAGGCACAGGATCTGCTCTCGTCGTACCATTGGCCCGGTAACATTCGCGAGCTCGAGAGCACCGTGTCGCGCGCGGCCCTCTCGGCAACCGGGCGATCGATTCGCGCGGCCGACATTGAATTCCTTCACGGTCACGCCATGCCGCGAGCCGACGAAAGCTCGACGCGCCTCCCTTCGCTGCGCGATGCCGAGCGCGCGCACATCATTCGGGTGCTCGAGGCGACCAACTGGAACAAGCTCGAAGCCGCCAAGGTGCTCGATATCAGCCGCGGCACGCTCTACCGGAAGATTGAGGAATACGGCCTCGAGCCTTCCGGGGGTGGCGGAGGTCGCCGCGGTCGGCCAACCGCCTGAGGCTCCTCTCCGGCGTGTCTTTCTTGTCATATGTTGACAAGCCCGATAGCCGGATCGCCCGACAGCCCGACCGCCCGGCTCTCAATACTGTTCGACCAGGACTTGTGAGGCGCCGACGCCAAGTTGCGCGAGCAGTGCGCGCGTGTCTTCGACCAGCTGGGGCGGGCCGCAGACCAGGCACACGCTCTCGGATGACGGCAGCGCCTCCTGCAACATCTCGAGACTGATTCGGCCGCGGCGGCCCGGCCAGTCTGCGGGCTCTTCGCGCGTCACCGTGAAGTAGGTGGCAATGCGGCCGGCCGATTCCAGTGCGGCCAGCTCAGCGCGAAACGCGAATTCATCCACGGCGCGCGCGCTGTACACCACCGCAATCGGTTGGGTGACGGCACGCGCCAGGTGCTGCATCAGCATCGAGCGCAACGGCGCAATGCCGGTGCCGCCCGCCACGAACAGCGGCGGCCGATCCATCGCGGCGGCCGGCAGGCCGAACGACCCGAACGGACCGTCGATGTCGAGCGGCGTGCCCGGCGCGGCCCGCTCAAGATGCGGATCCAGCCCACCGTTGTCTTCGACCTGCACCAGCAGCTGCATCACCCCCGATGTCTCGACTTCCCAGGGAGCGGAGGCAATCGAGTACGGCTTGCGCAACGGCGATCCCCTGAGACCCAGCATCACCGCCTGGCCGGCCGTAAACGCAAACTCCGCGGCACGCACATCGAGATGAAGGATGCGCGTCCGCGGAGTCGCGAGGGTCACTTGCCGAACCGGAACGGTAATCACATGCCGAGGACGTGAAATCCTGAATCGACCATCAGGACCTCACCCGTGATGCCGCGGCCGGCCTCGCTCAACAGGAACGCGGCCGCGTCACCAACCTCCGGCGTTTCGATCGCCCGGCGCAGCGGCGCCTTCTCGCGGACCACGCCGAGGATCGAGGAGAACCCGCCAATGCCGGCGGCCGCCAGCGTCTTCACCGGACCCGCCGAGATGGCGTTGACGCGAATGTTCTCGGGACCGAGATCCGCGGCGAGGTAACGCACCGACGACTCGAGCGCGGCCTTGGCCACCCCCATCACGTTGTAGTTCGGGAACACGCGATCGCTGCCGAGGAACGTCAGCGTCAGTACGGAGCCGCCACCACGCGGCTGCATCAGCGGCTGCGCCCCGCGCGCCAGCGCAATCATCGAGTAGGCGCTGATATCGAGCGCCTGCTTGAAACCCTCGCGCGAGGTGTTCAGAAACCGTCCGGTGATTTCCTCTCGGGACGCGAACGCGGCGCCGTGCACGACGAAGTCGAGCCCGCCGTAGGTGTCCGTGATCTTCGAATAGACCGCCGCAATCTCGTCGTCATTCGAGACGTCGAGCGGCAACACCAGCGGCTTGGGATCGAGCGTGGCGGCCAGTTCCCCGACATGCTCTTCGAACCGTCCCTGGTAGGTGAGGATGAGTTGCGCGCCGCCCCTGGCGGTGGCCTGTGCAATCGCCCACGACAGCGATCGATGGTTGGCGACGCCGACGATGAGCCCGATCTTTCCGGTGAAGTCGGCCATCAGTGGTTTTTCTTGCGGCCGCGACGGCGACGGCCCCCGCCGCCATTGCCCTGGCCTGGCGGGCGATCCTGGCCGTGCCCGTGATCGCGGAAGCGCATTGGTCCGATGTTGTCCATGCTGCCGCCGCCGGGGCGCCGGCGGCCGCCACGGAACTTGTGGTTGCCGCCCGCGTTGCGCTGGTTGTTGTTGCGTCGATTGTGCAGGGATTGAATCGTGAATTCGGGAGCGGTGCGTTGCGTGGGGGCCTGGCCCTCGGGTCTCGGGAAGGTGGCGCGTATCAGCGACCGCCGGAATCCGCCCTCGAGTTCAGGAACGTCGACTCGGTCAGCGTCCGGAGCCTCGGGCACTGCAGCCTCCGCCGGTGCGGCAGCGGCCACGGACGGTGCCGGGGCCGCGACAGCGGCGACAGGAGGCGGGACGGCCGCTGGGGCCGCGACTTCCTCCAGGTCTTCGACCTCGGATTCAGCGAAGCCGGCGGCGTCTGCGGGAACGGCCGGTGGCTGTGGACGCGGCGTGGCACCAGCGATGTTGTCGAGCACCTGGGTGAACAACGCGGTCGGCTGCGTCTTGCGACGCGGGGCCGGCGCCTTGCCCGCCTTGTATTCGTGCTCGGCATCGCAGCTGCCGCAACGTGTTCGTCTGATTTCGTCGTCGATCATCGCGACGATCGCGTGATCGGTAATGCGGCGCTCGCGTGGACAGTAATCGTCCAACACGTCGCCGGGCCGGTACCGGCGCTCTTGCATGCACTCCCCCGAAAACCGAGCCGGCTTCCCGCGCAGCCGTGTCGGTGCTGAACTGCTATCTACCTGGTCGAACCGTGATCCATGGTCATCAATGTTTCTGGCCTTGCCATCGGCAAGGCCAACCGAACAGCACCACGGAGTGTCAATTGATGCGGGAAGCGCTCGAGGGTCCGAATCGACCCAGGGCGCAGGGCGAGGTCGACTATATCAGGCGGAGCGTGTCAACGACAAGGGCCCCCTCAGCCGCCATTGCCGCTCGCCAGCCAGGCCCGGGTTTCCGCCAGCGCCGAGCGGACCGCGTCCGGGTTGGTCGACTGCGGAGTTTTCCTGACCTTCACCGACGCCGCCGCCGTCACATGCTGCTTCACGTCGTCCCCAAAAAGGTCGTGCGCCTGCCGCCATTCGTCGAGCGACAGCGATTCGAAGTCGCGTCCCTGCGCCAGCAGCCGGCGGACCATGGCTCCCACGACCTCGTGAGACTGCCGGAACGGCATGCCGCGAGACACCAGGTAATCAGCAACATCGGTTGCCAGCAGCAGGCCGGAGGCAGCGCGGCCGGTGCGCGCGGGATGCAGCGTCAGGTTGCGCACCACCGACGCGGTGGCGTCGAGCGACACCGCCAGGGTGTCTTCCGCGTCGAACAGCGGTTCTTTGTCTTCCTGCAGGTCCTTGTTGTAACCGGTCGGCAGGCCCTTCATCGTCACCAGGAAACCGGTGAGGTGACCAATGGCCCGGCCCGCCTTGCCGCGCACCAGCTCGAGCGGGTCGGGGTTCTTCTTCTGCGGCATCATGCTGCTGCCGGTCGCCGACGAATCGGCCAGCTCGAAGAACCCGAATTCTTCGCCCGTCATCAGGATGAAGTCCTCGGCAATCCGCGACAGGTGCACCATCGACAGCGAGACCGCATGCAGGAACGTCGCGACGAAGTCGCGATCCGACGAGGCGTCCATGCTGTTGAGGACGACGCGGCTGAAGCCGAGCCGGTTGGCGAGGAATGTCGTGTCGATGTCGTAGCCGGTGCCGGCAATGGCGCCCGAGCCCAGTGTCAGCGCATTGGCTTCTTCACGCGCCGACTCGAGGCGGGCGTGATCGCGACGCAGCGCCGCCGCATGGCTCAACAGAAAATGCGAGACGAGCACCGGCATGGCGCGACGCAGGTGCGTGTACGACGGCATCAGCGCGTCGCCCGCCTGCTCGGCCTGATCGGCGAACACGGCGATCGTCGTGCGGAGTTTCTCCTGGAGCCGCGGGATGCGCCGGCGGAGATAGAGGCGCAGGTCTACCGACACCTGCTCGTTGCGCGACCGGCCGGTGTGCAGGCGGCGGCCCGCATCGCCGATGCGCTCGACCAGCTGGCGCTCGACGAACGAATGCACGTCCTCGTCGTCGCCAGTGACCCACGAGGGGTCCTGGCGGCCGCGATCGAGGATCGCCTGCAGTCCCTCGGCAATCGCCCTGGCGTCGGTGGCGTCGAGCACGCCGGCTTTGGCAAGAGCTTCGGCCCATGCCAGACTGCCGGTGACGTCGTCTTCGAACAGGCGGCGGTCGAACGGAAACGACACGCCAAAGTCGAACGCCGCGGGATCCGGCGCTGAGTCAAATCGTCCCGACCATAACGGCTTAGACATGCGTCTGTCTTCCCACCACCCGCGCCGCGCCCTTGAAGAGGCGCACGCGGATGGTTCCGGTCATCTGCTGCGATGTGGCGTCGACGTACGCATCAATGCCGCCGCGCAGCGGATCGAACCACTCGCCGCGATCGATCGCCTCGACATAGGCGGCTGACACCGCCATATCGAAGCGCTGCTGCGACTCGGACGAGACGTAGCGCCACAGCTCGCCGTGCGCGAGGTGCAGGACGACCGCCGCCGGCGCTTCGTACAGCGCGCGGGTGCGGGTGCCGTCGGCACGGACCTTGATGCGGTCCAGCCGGCCGACGCCGTGCTCGCCGGCAATCGTCGACAGGCTCTCGATCAGTTCCGGAAACGTCATCGTGACGCCGCTGTGGCCGGACGGCGCGCCGCGTTCGAACAGAATGTCGACCAATGCCGGCTGGTTGGGGGTGTCCTCGAGCCGCTTGGTCAACGTGAACGACGCATCGGGCGGCGGCGATGAACCGTCATCGCCGCGGCGGCCGACGGTCCTCCCCCACAGGTTGGCATCCACGCGATCGGCGCCCTGGTCGACCGGAGCGGTGAAGCCTGGCTCGTCGGCAAAGGCGATCGCGGAGTAGTGGAGCCCCAGCGTCTTCAGCGCCCGCGTCAGGCGCACGGCATCGCGGCCGGCACATCCGTGGGCGATCATCTTCGTCTTCTCGAGGCTCGCGATCTGCACCAGCTGCCTGGCGATGATCGGGCGGGTCAGCGCCGTCGACATCGGGTAGCGCCCGTCCGACAGCGCTCCGGCTTTGAGCGACGGCAGCACCGCGTCACGCACGAACTCGTCGCGCGCGTCGACAACGTGGGCGCGGATCGCGCCGCTCGACAGCGCCTGCTCGCGGATCTCATTCAGATCGGCGGGCTGCCCCAGATCGAGCGTCAGGGTGATGACGTCGGCGCGGTGATGATCCGCCAGCCACTGAATGCCGGCGGTGGATTGGGCGCCGCCCGAGTATGCAAGCACGATCGTCTTCTTCAACTGGCCAGGTCCCTCAATTGCTTCGAGACGGTCTGCGCGCCCTTCGGGTCGCGCGCGATAATCAGAATGGTGTCGTCGCCGGCCAGGGTCCCGGCCACGTCCGGCAGCCGCGATCGGTCGATCGCCACCGCCAGCATTTGTGCCTGGCCGGTGCCGGTCTTGAGGACCACCAGATGCTGCACCGCTTCGAGATTCACCAGAAACTGCGACAGCGCGTGTGACAGGCTGTCCAGCGCGCTGGCTGCCGAAGTGGATTCGGCGCCCGACGGCTGGTAGGCGCCGTCTGAAGAGCGCTTGAGCAGGCCGAGCTCCTTGATGTCTCGCGACAGCGTGGCCTGCGTCACATCGAAGCCGCGAGAGGCGAGGTGTTGCCGCAGCTGCTCCTGGCTGCGGACGGCTTCGCGCTCCACGACTTCGAGAATGGCCGATTGCCGTTGAGACTTCATAGTTATACGTTCGAGTGAATCAGTATACACAAGATCAGAGACATTCATAACGATTTCTGTTGACAGTCTGAAAATATGCATGTATAAGTATTCTTTTCGGCGAATAATCATCCGGAGCGCGGATTCGACATCGGGGTATGACGGAGCTGATGGCCACTCAGGCCGTGCACGAAAAGCAAGGCGACACACAGGACAAGCTGCAGGTTCGGGTCGCGATTGCCGGCGCCACCGGCTTTGCGGGGCAGGAATTGATCCGCCTGCTCTGCCGCCATCCCAACGTCACCATCACCGCGGCAACCGGTTCGCAGGCCACCAGCACGCCGCGCAAACTGCCGGCCCTCTCCAGGATTTGGGACGGCACGGTTGTGCCCCTGGACGCCGCTGCGTTGGCGGCCGATGCGGTCTTTCTTGCGCTGCCTGAAGCCGCATCCGCCGAGCTGGCGCCGTCGCTGCTGGCAAGCGGCCTGCGCGTCATCGACCTGTCTGGCGCGTTCCGCCTGCGCGACGATCGCCAGCGCGCGAGGTTTTATCCGGCCACGGCATCGCTGCCGGCGGGCGTGGCGTACGGCCTGACCGAGTTCGAGCTTGCCGCCATCGAGTCGGCGGCGCTGCTGTCGAACCCCGGCTGCTACCCGACCGCTTCCCTGCTGGCGCTGCTGCCGCTCCAGCGCGCCGGGCTGTTGCAGCCGGGCGCCGACATCGTCATCGACGCGAAGTCGGGCATCTCCGGCGCCGGCAAGGCCGCGACGGAGCGGACGCACTTCTCCGAGAACCACGGCAGCGTGGCGGCGTACAACCCGTTCGGGCATCGTCACACGCCGGAGATGGAACAGGCGCTCGGCCAGCCGGTGACGTTCGTGCCGCACCTGGTGCCGCTGGACCGGGGCATTCTGTGCAGCATCTACGCGCACCTCGTGCCGGGCACGACCGCTGCCGCCGTGTCGCAGGCCTTCGAGCGCGCCTACGCCGACGCGCCGTTCGTGCGCATCACCGGTGACGCGCTGCCGGAGATCAAGCACGTCGCGCACACGAATTTCTGCGACCTCGGCTGGAGGGTCGACGAGGCGAGCCGCCGCGTGTTCGTCGTCAGCGTGATCGACAACCTCGTGAAGGGCGCGGCCGGCCAGGCGATCCAGAACTTCAACGTGATGTACGGCTTCGATCAGCGGGCGGGCCTGCTGTGAAGCGCGTTGCGGTATTGAAACTCGGCGGCGAGCTGCTCGAAGGCGATCAGCGGATGATCGCGATCGGCAAGGCGATCAAGAGCGCCGCCAGGAAGATGCGGCTGATCGTGGTGCATGGCGGCGGACGCGAGATCGATGCGGCGCTGGCGCAGGTCGGCATCCCGAAGCGGCAGGTCGATGGCCTGCGCGTCACCGATGCCGAAACGTTGCACATTGTCGTGTCTGTGCTCGCCGGGACGATCAACACGAAGTTCGTGGCGGCCATCAACGCGGCCGGCGGGAAGGCGATTGGCCTGACCGGCGCGGACGCCGGCGTGGCGCCGGTCGAAAAGGCGGCGCCGCACAAGGCCACCAGCGGCGAGACGGTTGACCTGGGCATGGTCGGGACGCCGCTCAAATCGGCATCGCCCGACGTGGTCGAAACGTTGTGCAAGGCGGGTTACGTCCCGGTGATCGCCTGCATTGGCGCGTCGAAGAACGGCAAGTTGTTCAACGTCAATGCCGATACGTTGGCGGGGAGCCTGGCTGCGCGGCTCAAGGCCAAGCGCCTGGTGATCGCGGGCGCGACGCCGGGTGTGCTCGACAAGCGCCAGCAGACGATCCCCAAGCTCAACAAGGAGCGGATCGAAAAGCTGGTGAAATCCGGCACGGCCAATGCCGGCATGGTGGCCAAGCTGGCCGCATGCCAGGCCGCGCTCAAGGGCGGCGCCAAGAGCGTGGCGATAGTCGACGGGCGCGCGCCCAGGCGGCTGGTGAAGGCGCTGGCGGGAGAGAAGACGCCGGCGACGACGAAGATCACGGACTGAATTCTTACGGGCTACGGGCTACGGGCAACTGGTAACTGGTAACTGGCTTCTTACGATGTCCAACGTTGTGTCCCTCGAAGCGCAGCACGTGCTGCCAACCTACAAGCGGCACCCCGTGGTGTTCGTCCGCGGCGAGGGCACGCGCCTGTTCGACGAGAACGGCAAGCGCTATCTCGACTTCCTGTCGGGCATCGGCGTGTGCGTGCTGGGCCACGCGCATCCCGGTCTCGCGGCGGTGATTGCCGAACAGTCGAAGACGCTGATTCACACGTCGAACCTGTTCTACCACCCGCTGCAGGGCCGGCTGGCGGCGAAGCTGGCGGCGATGTCGGGTCTGCAGCGCACGTTCTTCTGCAACTCCGGCACCGAAGCGGTCGAGGCGTGCCTGAAGTTCGCGAGGCGCTACTGGTACTCGAAGGGAATCAGGAACCGTACGCAGTACGTCGCGCTCGAGCACGGCTTCTCGGGACGCACGATGGGCGCGCTGTCGGTGACGGCGAATGCGCAGTACCGCGATCCGTTCGGTCCGCTGATTCCGGGCGTGACCTTTATCGCGCAGGACGACATCCAGGGACTGGAAGCGGCCGTGACCGATCGCACCGCTGCGATCATCGCCGAGCCAATCCAGGGCGAAGGCGGCGTCCGGCCCCTGTCGCCGGCGTTCGCGGCGGCGGTCGAGCGCGTGACCACGGCGACCGGCACGTTGCTGATTGCCGATGAGATTCAGTGCGGCCTGGGCCGCACCGGCCGGCCGTTCCACTGCCAGTCGTTCGGGTGGACGCCGGACCTGATCCCCGTCGGCAAGGCGATCGGCTCGGGCATCCCGATCGGCGCGGCGCTGGTGGCCGAGCACGTGGCGAAGGAGATCGTCGCCGGCGACCACGGCACCACCTACGGCGGCAATCTGCTGTCGACGCGCGCGGCGCTGTTTGTCCTCGACGAACTGGACACGCTCGCGCCGCACGTCAAGGCCATGGGCGCGCTGCTCGAGCAGAAACTCGGCGCGCTGCAGCAGAAGCACCAGGTGATCACCGCGGTCAAAGGCGCCGGCCTGATGCAGGGACTGCATCTCAGCGTCGACGCGCTGCCGGTGGTCGAAGCCTCGCTCAAGGCCGGGCTGGTGGTGAATCGCACCGCCGAAACGGTCGTGCGGATGTTGCCGCCGCTGATTGTCGGCCCCGCAGACATCGAGGAAGCCGTGGGCATCCTCGATGGCGCGTTGGCGTCGGCCACGGCAGGTGCAGCAGGCACGAAAAGAACTGCGGAGCAGGTGAACGCGTCACGATGAGCATGCGAGTCGTTGTCGACAACGGTCCCGGACGGAAGCGGCGCGCTTCCTCCAGCCGTTCCTTGAAGGCGGCGAAGCCGCCGGTCACGCTGCGTCCCGCCGTGGCGGCGGACGCGCCGGGGCTGCTGGCCTTGATTGCTGCCCATCTCGAGGAAGGCCGGCTGTTGCCGCGCAAACTCGATGAGCTGGTGGTCCACGCGCCGCGCTTCGTGGTGGCGGTCGAACCGGCCGCCGGCGATCGCCCGGAGACCATGGTCGGGTGCGCGGAGCTGGCACCCTTGTCGCCGCACGTGGCCGAGATCCGCTCGCTCGTCGTCAGCGGCAGCATGCGCCGGATGGGTGTTGGCGTGCGCATGGTCGATACGCTGGCGGCGCGCGCCCGCACCCTGGGCTACAGCCGGCTGTGCGCGTTTGCGCACGACCCGGCGTTCTTCGTGCATCGCGGTTTCTCGATCGTGCCGCACACCTGGGTGCCCGAGAAGATCGCGCACGACTGCACGGCGTGCCCGTTGTTCCGCAACTGCGGGCAGTATGCGGTGGTTCAGGAGATCGTTCAGCCGAGCGTTCAGACCAGCGTTCAAACGAACGTGCAATCGACCGTATGAACGACCGTCCGAACGACCGCCTGAACGTCCGCCCGATCGCCGGCGGGGTGACCGCGCCTGCCGGATATCGTGCCGCCGGGCTTCATTGCGGCATCAAGGCCAGTGGCAAGCCCGATCTGTCGCTGATCGTGAGCGACACGCCGGCGAGCGCCGCCGGACTGTTCACCATCAATCTCGCCAAGGCCGCGCCGCTCTATCTGTGCCGGGACAACCTGGCCTCGAGCGGCGGCCGCGCGCGCGCCGTGATTACCAACAGCGGCTGCGCCAACGCCTGCACCGGTCCCCAGGGCGTGGCCGACGCGAAAGAGATGATGCGCCTCACCGCGTCGGCGCTCGGCTGCCCCGAGAACCAGGTGCTGGTCGCCTCGACCGGCGTGATCGGCGTCAACCTGAAGATGGACAAGATCCGCGGCGGCGTTCCGCAAGCCGTGGCCGCTCTGGCGGCCGATGGCGGCGCCGCTGCGGCGCGGGCCATCATGACGACCGATCCGTTTCCCAAGGAGTTTGCCGTCGAGGTCACGACGGAGTCGGGGACGTTCCGCGTCGGCGGCATGTCGAAGGGCTCCGGCATGATCGAGCCCCGCATGGCGACCATGCTCGGCTACCTCACGACGGATGCGGCGGTCGATCCGGCAATGCTGTCGCGGGCGCTGACCGAAGCCAGCCGCTACACCTTCAATGCGATCACGGTGGACGGCGAGCCGTCGACCAACGACTGCGTGTTCGCCCTCGCCAACGGCGCCAGCGGCGTGGCGATCACCGAGGCGCTCTACCCGGCGCTGTTCGATGGCCTCCGTGCCGTCGCCCATGAACTGGCGCTCGGCATCGTCCGCGGCGGCGAAGGCGCCACCAAGCTGATGTCGATCACCGTCACCGGCGCATCGACCGACGCCGACGCGTGGATGGCCGCGCGCGCGATTGCCAACTCGCCGCTGGTCAAGACCGCGGTGCACGGCGGCGATCCGAATTGGGGACGCCTGGTCGCGGCGGCAGGCCGTTCCGGCGCGGCGTTCGTGCTCGACGGCGCCCGCGTGCAGATCGGCCCACTGGTGCTGTTCGAGCATGGTCGCCCGTTCGATGAGCTGGCGCCGAAAGCCGCCGAGTATCTCACCGGCCAGGACCTGCAGATCGAGGTCGATCTCGGCGCCGGCGGCACGCATCGCGCCACCGTGTGGACGTGCGACCTGTCGGCCGAATACGTCAAGATCAATGCCGAGTACCGCACTTAGATCTGGTCCCGATCACTCGAACAGCCAATCAACAGATCACCAGCTCACCAGCTCAACAGATGCAGAATTTCCTTTCCATCCTCGATCTCGATCCGGATCGGCTCACGAAGCTCCTTGAATCGGCCGCCCGGCTGAAGCGCGATCGCGACCAGGGCATGAAGGCGTCGACCGCCGCCGTGCTCAACGGCAAGCACGTCGGCATGCTGTTCGAGAAGCCGTCGTTGCGAACGCGCGTCACCTTCACCATCGGCGTGCGCGAGCTGGGTGGCGACGTGGTGGAGATTCCGGCCGACGTGATGCACGCCGATCGCGAGCCGATCCAGGACGTTGCCCGCAACCTCGAGCGATGGGTGGACGCGGTCGTGATTCGCACCTTCGGCCAGGATCGCCTGACCCAGATCGCCGAGATCGCGCCCAAGCTGCACATCATCAACGCACTGAGCAACGAGGAGCATCCCTGCCAGGCCCTGGCCGACATGCAGACGCTGTTCGAGCGCTGGGGCTCGGTGGCCGGCAAGCGGATCGCCTACGTCGGCGACGGCAACAACGTCTGCGCGTCGCTGGTCCACGCGGCGATGATGCTCGGCGCCCACGTGCACGTCGCGACCCCGAAGGGATTCGAGCTGCCCGACGAAGTGGTCGACCAGGCGGCCGAGGTGTCGCAGCAGGGCGCCGGACTGACGGAGTTCACCGACCCGAAGGCGGCGGTGCGCGACGCCGACGCGATCTACACCGACGTGTGGACGTCGATGGGCCAGGAAGTCGAATACACCGAGCGGAAGAAGGCCTTCCGTCGCTATCAGATCAACGAGACCATGATGGCGCTCGCCAGGCCGGGCGCGTTGTTCATGCACTGCCTCCCCGCGCATCGCGGCGACGAGGTCAGCGATGAAGTGATCGAGTCGCCGATTTCAGTGGTGTTCGACCAGGCGGAGAATCGCCTGCACGCGCAGAAGGCGCTGCTCGTCGAGATGCTCAGATAGCCCGAACCGGCGGTTCGGGCCAGCCAACCCTGCCCGGGACGAACCGCTGCTTCGTCCTACCGCTGAGTGGTCGTCGCCGTCTTTGGCTTCAGGTACTTGTCGTACCACGCCACCATGCGGTTCTCGAAGTCAATGCTCTCCGCGACGCTGTTCGGCGGACGATGGCCGCCGTTGACGTAGCGCACCCACTCCACGTCCTTCCCCAACCGGCGCAGCGCGTAGTACAGCTCCCGCGACTGATTGGCGGGCACGTTGGGATCCTGATCGCCGCTGATCGTCAGCAACGGCGTCTTGACGCGATCGAGGCGGAAGATCGCCGAGTGCTCGATGTAGCGCTCCGGATACTCCCACAGCGTGCCGCCGATGCGATCCTGGCTCTTCTCCGGGGCGTGCGTGTTGCGCACGCCGAGGCGCTCGCTGTCGGTGTAGAAGCTGATCATGTCGACCTTGCCCGACACGTTGATGGCCGCCTTGAAGCGATCCGTCTCGGTCAGCAGCAGCACCGTGGCATAGCCGCCGTAGCTGGTGCCGTGCACGCCGAGGCGATCGGGATCGGCGATGCCCAGGTCGATCAGCTTGTTCGCCGCGGCGGTGACGCCCTTGGCCCATGACTCACCCGGCCGTCCCACCACCAGATTCACCGACGGGTGGAACACGGCATAGCCCTGGCCGGCCAGCAGTGCCGCGCGGCCGTCGAAGCCGTTGTCGAAGAACCTTTCGTAGATCTCGAACACCGTCGGGTAGCGCCGCCCCTTCTGGTAGCCGATCGGGTAGCGCAGCACGCCGTACAACACCTTGCCGTCAGCATCGCGGTAGGAGACGAGCTCGGATGCCGGCAGGGCCTTCTTGGCGATCCACGGATTGAGATCGGTCAGCTTGCGCACGTTGGTGAAATCCGGATCCGCGGCATAGAGTTCCGCCGGCCGCGTGCCGTCGGACTTCGAGAACACCACGGTGCTGCCATCGCGCGACTGGCGAATGCCCTGGTAGACATTCGCATCGCGAACCAGCGTCGTCAGCGTCTTCGTTGTCAGGTCGAGGCGCGAGATGCCGCGCTCCCAGCGATCGGGCTCGCCGTACTGCACCAGAATCGCGTCGCCCGCGGGGTTCCAGTCGAGCGCCGTCAGCCGGGGATTCTGGTCCTCGTTCTTGTCGTCGATGGTGAGCACCTTCTCACGGGCGCCATCAGCGACGTTGGCGACGTACCAACCTGTTCGGCTGGTCAGCAGCAGCTTCGAGCCATCGCGCGAGAACGACGCCACCGAAAAGGACTCGGCGTCGGAATCCGGTTTCGCGTCGGGCTCCAACTTCGGCTTCGGCGTGATGGAACGCGGCTTCCCTCCGGTCAAGTTCTGGACGAAGATTTCGCCACGGTCGGCAAACGCGAACAGGCGTCCATCGTCCGACCAGCGCGGCGTCGCCGTCTTCAGGGTTGTGGCATCGAGCACCGTCACTGGGCTGGCGGCGCCACGGACCTGCGTGCGGATGGTGTTGTCGGTCCCGAAGATCACGTCGTAGTTGGTCTTCTCGGTGGTGTCCTCGAGCCACACCACGTTTGTGCCATCACGCGTCATCCGGTAGTTCGACATCGCCGCCGTCGCCATGAACGGCGTGGCGGCGCCGGTGGCGGGATCGATTTCGGCGACGGCGCGGCGACGATTCAGCCGGCTCATCGCGTCCCAATCGAGCATCGGCGTCGATGCCTGCACCACGACCGGGCCGCCGACCAGCGTCTTGAACGCGGATTGTGCTGCGGTGTCGTCGGCCGGCGACCGCACGGCGGCAACCAGCCGGGTGCCGTCAGGCGTCCACGACAACTCCGAATTGGCGGCCACCGCGGCGTCGGGCTTGCGCGGCACTTCCACCAGGGTCCGGCGGGCGACGTCGTAGATCCACAGCGACGTAAGCGGCAGGCCGGCCGGTGTTTCGGCGGCGGTCAGCAGCCCGAGTCGCGCGCCGTCGCGCGTGAAGGCCGCCTGCCTGACGTTCATCAGGCCCTTGCCGACCCGGTCGACGGCGCCGCTCTGCGTGTTGACGACCATCAGCTCCACCATCGATGGCGCGAAGTAGGTGGGATCGCCGTAACGGCGGTGATTGGTTTCGGCATTGTCGAACGTCCGGCGGGCGCCAATCGCCACCAGGCGCCCGTCCTCACTGAGGTCAAGTATTTGCGCGGTCGTGACCTTGAGCATGTCCTCGGCGGTAATGACGTCGAGCGACTGTGCGTGAGACGCGGCAAACCAGACGGCGGCGATCAGGACGGCGGCACTGTAACCAATGGCACGAGGGATCGTGGCATTAACCGGGCCGTTCCTAGGGAACGGCCCCAGCCTCTTCAATGAGCTTGATGCCGCCAACAATTGGTGTCCTCGAAACGCTCCGTTAGTCATGATGCTTTCCTCGCGCGAATCAGAACCTCAATCTCGTCGTTGCGGTTGTTCTCGAAGTAGAGCCGTTGGCGGCCGTCGGGATCCAGCGTGATCACCGCGGGCGCCGCGCTGGCGGTCACGGTCCACCCGAGCGGCAACACGACCGTGTTGCGCGGGCGTCCGAAGGCGCGATCCCACACCAGCTCATCGCCGTCGAGCCGGTAGCGATTGGGATCGGTGTAGGTTTCGGTGATGCGAAGCCGGGCCGACTGCCCCTGCTTCACCGCCGGAAAGCTGATCACGACGATCTGTGTCGTGTCGGCGACCGGCTCGCCGGCGTCGAGGCCCCGCTTCTTCAATTCGGCGCCGCTGATCGTCTCGACCTTCAACGCCTCACCGGTATCGAGCAGCACTGCCGACGGGTTGGATACCGAACTGCCGGCGCGCACCACATTGAAGTAGTGCGCCACACCGGGACGCGACTCGGTGTAGTCGTGGTACAGGTTGAACGAGTGTGTCGCTGGATCGTTCGGGAAGTACACGATTTCCCGATTCTGGTGGGCGCGATCGGACAGGCGCGACGCCTGTGACGCCAGCGTGACCGTTGACGGCACGCCGCGGTCGGTTGGAATCGGCGGCGTGAACGGGGCCAGCCCGGGCCGGGCTCGAATCACGAGCGGCGCCGCGGCGGCACTCGTATTCAGGAACGTGATCATCACCCGACCGTCCCCGGTCGTCAGCACCTGCGACGGCACGTTGCAGCTGATCAAGCGATAGCCGGCGGGCAGGACCACGGCATTGCGGCGAATGCCCAGCGAACGATCGAAGACAATGGTCTGGCCGTCGCGGAAGTAGCTCTTGGCATCCTTGTAGGTCTTGTCGATCAGCACGCGCCCCTCGCCGCCCTTCGGCACCGGCCGAGCGAGATGCACTTTCAGCCACTCGGTTTCGAGATCGGCGGTGGGATGCCCTTCCGTTCTCGCCTGCGCACCGCTGACGATTTCCCACTTCAGCGGCTGACCGGTCATCATGTCGGTGACACGCTCGTCGCTGGCGATGCTGCCCTTGCGAATGGCGTTGAAGAAGAACTTCGCGCCTGGCGTGGTCGCGGTGACCTCATACAGGATGCGGAACTGCGCAGTGTCCGGCGCCAGCAGTTCGTAGCGCGTGTAGTCGTCTTCCTGCGTCTGCCGCTGGGGTGTCTGCGCCGCCACGGCAGCCGGAATTGCGAGTGCCAGCAGAAGTGCTGCGCGTCGAACAGGCATGACGCGCATCATACGTTACTGGAGGCTGGCGAACACCCACTTCACGATGCGCTCGTCAGGCATCAACGCCTGCGGGGCCATGGTGTAGTCGAGGCCTTCGAGCCGCTTGCGAAGGCCCTGCTCGATGCCGCCGAACGACAGCAGGTGCGGGACGATCAGCACCCTGCGGCCGGCCGCGATCTGCGCTTTCACCAGGTCGCGCAGTTGCTTGGTGGCGGCGTCGCGCACCGTCGGACCCGCATCATCGCGAACGGTCAGGTAGTCCACTGATGCGTACGGGGCCGAAACCCTGGTCTGGTCCGCGACCACGGCCAAATCCGCCAGCCAGCGCCGGTTGTCGTCGTCCGGCACGGGGCCATGCGCGGCGATGATGACGGCTTCCTGCGCGGGAGCGCTGCTGATCGACTTCGCGCGGTCGGCGACGATGGCGCCGATCAACGGATGGCGGTTGAGTGCCGGCGTCATGCGAATTGGCAGCGTGGTCTTCACGGGCGATGCCGGGTCACCGGACATCGCCTCGTGATTGCCGTGGTCCATCGCCACGCCATGCGCGGCGTGGTTCATCTTCGCGAAGATCGCCAGGTCCTTCGGCGCATCGGCGCGAAGCCCAAGCAGGAACTCGGTGGACGTGATGACCGAGCTGTGCGACGACACGAACAGCGGCACGGCGACGATCCTCTTGACTCCGCGCGCCGCGAGTCTGTCCACCGCCTGCTGGATCGCCGCGCGTGACGCCATGCCGAACGCCACTTCGGTCGGCTGCGCCACGTCAACGGTCTTCGCGACGTCGGCGACGCGCTGGTTCCACTCCGGCCTGCCGCCATGGGCCATCAGCAGCACGCCGGTGTCGCTTGACTGCGCGAGAGCCGGAGCAGCCATGCCGGCGATGACGCCGCACGCCAGGTGCATCAAGAAGAGAACGGCCCGAAAGACCTTCATTTTGATAATGTTGAGATTTAGTCTCAACTTCGCAAAGTAGGGTACCGCCGACTAACATTGGGAGTCAAGCAAAAGTGAGAATCGATCTCAATTCTGACCTTGGCGAGTCATTCGGGCCCTGGCCCATGGGCCAGGACGCCGCGCTGATGGACAGCATTTCCTCGGCAAATGTGGCCTGCGGCTTTCACGCCGGCGACCCTGGCACCATGCGGGCAACCCTTCGGCTGGCCAGGACCAAGGGCGTCGCGGTCGGCGCGCATCCGGGTTTCCCGGACCTGGTCGGCTTCGGGCGGCGCGAGATGAAGGCCTCAGCCGCCGAAGTGGAAGACTTCGTGCTGTATCAACTGGCGGCGCTGGCGGGCATGGCGGCCGCAGAAGGCATGCGGCTGCAGCACGTCAAGGCACACGGCGCGCTCTACAACATGGCGTGCAAGGACCGTCCGCTGGCGGACGCCATTGCCAGAGCCACGGCGGCCATCGATCGCTCGCTGGTCCTGTTCGGCCTGCCGAACTCCGCACTCCTGCGCGCCGGTGAATCGGCCGGGTTGCGCGTCGCCGCCGAAGTGTTCGCGGACCGCGCCTACGATCCAGACGGTTCGCTCACCTCCCGCAGCCAGCCTGGCAGCGTGATGCACGACACGCCCGCGGTCGTCGCGCGCGCGATCAGGATGGTGCGCGACAATGAGGTCGTCGCCATCGACGGCTCCACAATCACGTTGCAGGCCGACACCATTTGTCTGCACGGCGACACCCCGGGTGCCGCCGATCTCGCGCGCGAAGTGCGAAGAGGACTGGAAGCGGCGGGCATTCGAATCGCTCGCCTGACGGCCTGACGCCCCGACGGTCCGACGGCCCGACAGCCTATTCGTATCGCATGGCGTCCACCGGCTGAAGGGCCGCCGCCTTCATCGCCGGGTACCAGCCAAACACCAGCCCCACCACGAACGACACGATGAAGCCGAGGAAGATCGCGCTCATCGACACGTGCGTCGACCAGCCGGCATACTCGGCAATGGCCACCGATACCAGCGCGCCGATCGCGATGCCGGCGATGCCGCCGCCCACCGTCATCAACAACGTCTCGATCAGGAACTGCATGGTCACGTCGCGCTTGCTGGCCCCGGCCGTGCGTCGCACGCCGATCTCCCGCGTGCGCTCGACGACCGAGGTCAGCATGATGTTCATGATGCCGATGCCGCCGATCAGCAGCGCCAGCGTCGCCACGCTGCCAATCACCACGCTGAACGTGCGCTGGGTGCGATAGCGGCGCTCCAGCAGCTCGCGCGGCACGACGATGTGAAACTCGTCGGCGTCGCGGGTCTGCAGCAACAGCCGGCGCAGGACGTCACCAAGCGCAACCGACTGTTCCGCGTTTGCGACCTGCACCCAGATCTCTTCGACCGGCTGGTTGGGGCTCACCGACAGCGTCCTGCCGGTGACGGCCGACAACGGAGCGATCAGGGCCCGGTTCACGTTATGCCACGCCATCGTCGTTCCGGCCTGAGGATCCCCCCCCTGCTCGTGCAGCAGGCCGACAATCCGGTAGTGATCCTCGCCGACGCGAATGGCCTCCCCGACGGGATCGCGGTAGCCGAAGACCTGCTGCGCCAGCAGGGCGCCAATCACGCAGACCCGCGCTGAGGTGTCCGCATCGCTCTGACTCAACAGCCGGCCTCGATCCACAGTCAACCGGAGGATCTGCTGCCACTCGGGGGTTGAGGCGAGTACCTGTGCAGGGTTGATCTGATCACCGCCGCCGACGCGCAGGTAGCGCCACACCACCGGCGCCGCCAACGTCGCGGATGGAATCATCGACCGCGCGCGCTCGGCATCGGCGGCGTCCAGTTGACGCTTCGACGTGCCCCGCGCATTCAGTCCGCCGGCGCTCTGCGCCACGATGTTGTCCAGCCCAAGCGCGTCGACTTGCGCGAGCGCATCGCGCGCGGCGCCCTCGCTGACCGACATCATGGCTATGACGGCGGCGACGCCAAGCACCACGCCCAGGACGCTCAGCGCCGTGCGCAGCCGGTAGCGGCCCAGGCCTTCGACCGCGATGCGAAGGTATTCGGAGAGCTCAGCGAGGTTGAAGCGCATGGCCGGGATTCTGTGTCGGCGCCGCGGAGGCCGGCGCCGGCGGTATCAGGGAGACGCGCTCACCTTCTTGCAGTCCAGCAGTGATCTCGACCATCCGATCGTTCGACTGCCCGAGATCCACCCGGCGCATCTCGGTGCCAGCCACGCCAACCACGTAGACCACGCGTGTGCCCTGGTTGTTGAACACCGCGGTCACCGGGACCATCAGTACGGCCGGCCGGGAGCCCACGATTACGTCGGCGCGCACGCTCATCTCAGGACGAAGGGCGGCATTGGTGTGATCGAGCGCAATCACCAGGTCGAAGCGCTTGTCGTCAAAGGGCCGGGTCGCTACCGCGGAGGCCAGCGTTCCCACGCGACTCACCGTTCCGGTCAACGTGAGACCTGGAAACGCCTCGACGCGCACCTCGGCCGGCTGTCCCGGCGCCACCCGATGTACGTCAGTCTCACTGATGGACGATTCGACCACCATCTGATCGACCTCGGGAATCGTCACGATGCCGTGCGTCGCGAAGACGCGATCGCCGACCCGCAGCTTGCGACGCGGGGTCGACTGGAGGTTGTCTTCATAGACCACCAGCCCGGCGCCACGCGCGCGAACCGAGCATCCGTCGATCAGGCGGCTCAAGGTCTCGGCCTTGAGCTGCAGCTCGCTCACCCTGGCTCGAATCAAGCCCAGCTGCGCGGCTTTCTGCGACAACGCCAGCGCGGCGCGTTTCTGTTCGCGCGGATGCGACAGCTGCAGCACGATGTCGCTGCGCCGCCGGGCGAGCAGCAGTTCCTCCTCGGCCTGTTCGAGCTGA
Organism: Acidimicrobiia bacterium; assembly: GCA_016871275.1. Classification (GTDB taxonomy): domain Bacteria; phylum Acidobacteriota; class Vicinamibacteria; order Vicinamibacterales; family UBA2999; genus 12-FULL-67-14b. The sequence goes on from VFZG01000002.1 coordinate 95,840, forward strand.
TCCTCGGTGCGCGCCAGCTCATCGCGGGTGATGAACCCCTTCTCGAGCAGCGGCTTGAGGTTGCCGTACTCCTGTCGCAACCGTTCGGCTTTGCGCTGTGCCCGCGCCAGCGCCGACCGGGCCTCGTCGACCGTCAGCGCGCCCTCGCCCTCGGTCACGGCTTTCACCTCGGCGCCGGCTTCCTCGTACTCGCCGTCCGCGACCTGCAGATCCATTTGCGCCTGGCGGTGGTCCTGTCGAACCCGCGCCAGCTCGATCTCGAGGTCCGTGGTGTCGAGTCTGATCAGCACGTCACCGGCGTTGACACGGGCGCCTTCGGCCGCCAGCTCGCGAATCTCCACGTCCCGCCCGGGGACAGGGGATCGGTAGGTGATCGATTGCAGCGGCTTCAGGGTGCCGCTGGCCGACAGGCGCGCCGTCAGCTCGCCGCGCTCGGCGATGGCCACCATCGCATCATCAGCCCCGGCGCGCGCCCAGTACACCAACACCGCGAGCAGGCCGATCGCCGCCGCGCCCGCGGCCAGCACGCGCGGAGACTGCAGCGCGGTCGGAAGACTGGCATTCATTTCGGCAGATGAGACGCCACCGACAGGACGTTCGTCGAGCCCGTCATGTCGGTGCGCGGATTGAAGATCCCGAGGACGGCGCGGAGCCGGAGTGTCGCCACCGCCGATTCCGCCAACGCCTGGATGCGCCGGCTTTCGGCCTCGAGCAGGCCGGCTTCGGCGGTGACCACCTCGAGATTGTTGGACAGGCCATTCTGGAAGCGCAGCTGCGCGACCTCGACTTCACGCGTGCTGAGCGCGACATGGTTCTCCGCGGCGGCGAGGTTTCGGATCAGCCGATCGCGCTCGCGCACGCCCTGCCTGACGTGATCGGCGATCTGGCGCTCCAGCGTTTCGGCATCGCGTCGCCGGCGGTCGCGATCGATCACGGCCGACTGGTACTCGACTTGCTGCGCGGTTCGATCCACCGGCATGGCAATCGTGAAAAAGGTCGCAAACTTGTAGCCCTCGAGTCCGAAGCTGCCTCTGAACGAGGGGGCGGTCTCGCGGCGCGTCAGCGCGAAGTTCACGTCCACCTGGGGCAGCAACTGGTTCCGGGAGTAGCGGATCTGCCGATCCGCCTCCTCGCGCGCGGCGAGGCGGCTCTTGAGATCAGGCCGATTGGCCAACGCGGTGGCAGTCACCGAAGCCACGTCGATGGGGTCGGTCGTCGGCCGCGGGATGGCGGCATCCACCGTGAACGGTTCGGTGGCCGGACGGCCCATCAGGAACGACAGCTGATCGCGCGCGTCTTCGACCGCCGACTGCGCATCGAACAACTGGAGCTCGGCTTGCGAGACCAACTGTTGCGAGCGCAGGACATCGAGTTGCGACACCAGCCCGGCATCGAGCTTCGCTTCGGATGCGTCGCGCAGGCGCCGCGCCCGCAGCAGACTCTGGCGCGCCACCTCCACGAAGGTCTGCTGCGACACCACGCGATAGTAGGCACCCGCCACCTCCACCGCGACCTGCTGCTCGGCCAACGACTGCGACCGCGCCGCGTCTTCCTTACGCATTTCAGCGACCGTCAGCGAGCGGCGCGCCACGCTGGGGCCGAATCCACGCAGCAGCGGCTGGGTCAGCGTCAGCGTGGTGTCGGCGTTGTAGAACAGCACGTCGCCGGCTGAATCCATGCCTGGGATCTGGGCCGAGGCCGTGCCGGTAGACAGCCGCAGCTCGGTGCCGGTCACGAGCTTCTGCGACACGTCGACGCGATACGTCTGGCTGCTGACGTCGGTGCGGCCGAACGAGCCGAAGATGTTCGGCGTCACTTTGGGCCGGAACGTGTTGCGGGCCAGGCGCAGGCTCAGGTCGGCCTGCGCGATCGTGTCGGCCTGGTTCACGAGCCGCTCGTTCTTCGACAGCGCCTCGGTGACGGCGTCGGCGAGCGACACGGCCTTCGGCGCCTGCGCGGAGGCGGACCCCGCCAACAACAACCCGCACGCCGTCCAGGCCGCGGCTCGGAGGGAAACACCGGCGTTCATCAGCACCTCGCTATGCGCGAATTATGACTTAGTGAGCGTGATCGGGAACGATCCCTGCGTCAGCTCGTCGACCGGCCCGCCGACCGCGCCGGTCGACACGCTTTTCTGCTCGTGCTTCATGGTGCCGGTAATGGTGTTGCCGCTCATCGACCCTTCGAACGCGAACGTTCTCACCGAGGTGATGACCTCGCTGCCCTGGCCGCTGCCGGTTTGGTTGACGGTCTGCTCCGCCCGCAGCGCGGACGGCGTCCCTGAGATCGGTGCCTGTACGGAAAACGTGCCGGTGGGGTCGGAGCCGACGCAGGTCTGCGACACCACCGTGTCGGTGCCCGACACCTCGATCCTGCCGCTCACCGAAGACGCGGTGTTGGTGTCGAGGGTGATCTGCGCGCGACCCGACACCGCTCGCGTGATCGTGCACGAATTCGCGGGCACGTTACGGCTCGTAATGGTGCTGACAATGGTACCGGAGAAGGCGCCGCTGAAGGAGCCGGTGGCGTTGTTCTTGTCGCCGCCGTCGCTGGCGAGTTGTCCTGCCGCGACAGCGCCACCGGCAACCGCCGCGGCTGCGAGCCCAATGGTGGTCGCGGAGAGTCCGCCGCCCGCGCCGGCCGCGCCGCCGGCGCCGGCACCACCGCTGGCGCCGCCAGCACCACCGCCTGCTCCACCGCCTGCTCCACCGCCGCCGCCCGCCGAGCCGGCGGAGCCGCCGCCTGTTGCCGCACCGGCAGCGGCCGCCTGGGCAGCGGTCAGCACGTTGGTCTGCGCAATCGTTGCCGTGGCGATTTGTCCCTGGAAGGCCGCCGACACCTGAATCTGAAACGCGCCGGCAGCCGCGGGAGTCAGGCTGGTCACGGCGGCCTGCCCGGCCGCGTTGGTCGCCACCGTCAGCGTGGACAGCCCGCCGAACGACGCCGCCTTGCCACCCTCGATCGAAAACGTGACCAGCGCGCCGGCGACCGGCAGGTTGTTACGGTCGCGCACTTCCACAATGGGCCGCACCGCCGTCTTCTGCTGGATGATGTTGACCGCGTCTTCGCCTTCGATCACGACGACCCGCAACGCCGGTTGGGCGGCGGGCGCCTGGACGCCAAGCAGCGCGGTGAGGGCAACGATTGTCAGCATCACGCAGTGCACTTGGCTTGCGGCATGATCGCGTCGATCTGTCCAACGTAATTGCGCGCGTTTCTGGACTCGTCGAGATGCGGATTGAGCTCGAGCATCTTCGCGTAGCTCGATCGCGCGTCCTTGAGGTAGCTGCACGCCTGCCGCGCATTGAACAGATCGCGATTGACGTTGCCCAGCAGAAAGTAAGCTATCGGATCCGACGGTGCATGCTTGAGCGATCGCCGGCAATACTCGCGCGCTTTCAGCGGGTTGCCGACCTTCTGCTCGGTGAGGCACAAGCCCAGGAAACCGGCGCTGCGCAAACTGTCGTAGGCGCCCTGCCGATCGGCGTGACGGCGGGAACCGATGCCGAGGCCGATGAAATGAAATGCCAGCCTCGAGCCGATGCCGGTCGAGAAATTGGTGAGATCCAGGAACGTGCGATACCCCTCGCGCGCATCGGCATACAGGCTGATCTGCACCGTGCGATCGGTGCTGGCGGCGGCCATCTGCCGCATCGCATCGGCTTTCCAGAGATGCGCCTGTGCGTTGGACGGCTTGATCTGCAGCGCGCGGTCGGCGTTCTCCACCGCGCGGCCCCAGGCGCCTTTGTCCCAGTAGGCCCGCGCCAGCATGGCGTAGGCCTGGTCGTCATCGGGGTCGAGACGCTGCGCTTCGGTCAGCTCGCGAATGGCCTCATCCGGGTCGCCCCGCTCGATCAGCACCGCCGCGCATTCGATGCGCGCATCGATGTGCGACTGGTCGATGGCAATCGCACGCCGGAAGAAGGCGACCGATTCGTCGTACTTCAACAGCAGCTGGTTGACCTGGCCGAGATGATAGGCCGCAATCGCAAACGATGGATCGACCTGCAGCGCCTTCTCGAACAGCGCCGCCGCCTTCTCGAGGTCGGCTTCGCTCTGGCGGCGCTCGATTGGTATTAGGTTCATCAGGCTCATCGACGATCGGCGGGTGAACAGCAGCTTCTCGCCTTGGTCATTGAGCGCCTGGGCCGGTTTCTTGATCTGGCGCGCGTAACGGATGCGAAGGCTGACGGTGACCTCCTGTCCGGGAGCGATCATCACTTCCTTCTGCTCCGGCTCGTAGCCCTCGCGGACGCCGCGGAATTCGTGCAGGCCGCTCGGCAGGCTCGGCAGCGTCAGCGGCTGGTTCTTCGAGATGCGGCCGATCAGGTTCCCGTCGACATACACATCCACGTCGTCCATGTTCGACTCGATCACGGCGGTACCGAGCATCGACGGAGACTTCGCGCCGTCGGACAGGCAGCCTTGCGCAACCCCGAGCGGCATGTCCGGCTCGTAGTCACCGCGGGCGGTCGGCGTCTGCGACAACTGGCGGGCGCGGGCGTAGCGGCGCACGTTCGATCGCACGTACTCGATCAGCTCGTCGGCGGTGATCAGGCCGTCGCAGGGATCGCTGTCGGCATAGCCGCGGAACGCCTGCACGAGGTAGTAGGTGAAGAACCCGAAGCCGGTCGACAGGTTCGGATCCTCGAAGCTCTGTTCGCGCTCGGTCGTGGCGGTCAGCGTCAGGAAGCTGGCCGGCAGCGTCTTGAACTGCTGCTCGAGCGCTTCGTTGGTGGTTTCCGCGTTGATCTTGCCGGAGTGGCAGGCGTCGGTGAGCAGCACCTTCCAGTTCGCGCCGACCTTGTTGGCGAGCACGTCGCCGAGCGTCGACATGGCATAGGCGGTGGTATCGAGGCGATCGGGCTGCACGTCGTACGGCGCCAGGAATCCGCGCCCGTTCTGCACGAAGCCGTGACCCGCGAAGTAGACGACCACGCGATCGGTCGGCAGCGCGACGGTCGGCAGCCAGTGCTCGAGCGAATCCCTGATGTTGGCGAGCGTCGCCTGCGATCCCTTCAGGAACCGGACGTTTTCCGCGGGAAATGCGCCGCCTTCGTGGCTGATCAGGACACGATAGAACGCATCCGCATCGCTCTCCGGGTAGCGCAGCTGCTTCGACTCGTCGAGATGCTGGTAGCGCGACACGCCGACGATCAACGCATAGCCGCGCGGCACCGCCGTCTTGACCTGCAGCGGCGTATTGCGAGGCGCGAGGATCAGGTCGCGGGGCGTCTGGTTCGCCGGCGGCGCGGGCGTCTGGGCGCCGGCGCCGACCGGCAACAGCGCGATACCGAGGGAGAGGAGCAGCACGCGCATGGTCACTTGTGCTTGAGGTCGAAGCTCGCCGTGACGGCCTTGCCGACTTCCGCCTTGTTGACCACGTAGGTCGCCTGGGGCGTCTTCGATTTCGCCGAGTCTTTCGCGAACACGAGGTCGCGCGACTGGATGCTGTTGCGCAACTCGGTGATCAGCGCGGGTGAGCCGCGCTCGAACGACTGCACCGGGCGATCGAACCCCGGCAGCGCGGCGAGGGGCTCGCGGCTGAGGAAGACAAAGATGCGCTCGACGCCGGCCGGTGGATCCATCCGGAAGAAGTTGTCATCCGGCACCTGGTAATCCTGGAATCGCTTCACGGCGTTTCGGCCACCGTTGATCTCGGGATTCGGGAACAACACCGTCCAGTTGCCGCTGGTGCCCTGTTGCGCCACGTACAGGTAGCCGTCGATGTTCGATTCGAACGCAAACCGGATGCGATCGCCCGTCTGAAATTCCTTCGAGGGATCGACATCCACCGCGGCGTCGTCGGGACCGGCCTGGATCAACCGGAATCGCAAACCTGGCGACACGATGGCGTCGTTCGCCGCGAAGAGCTCAATCGCGTCGCGCTCCTTCGGCGGCGCCGGTGCCGCGACGGGCGCGGGCGGCGCAGCCGTTCCCGCCGCCGGCTTGCTGTCCGCCGCGACCGAGGCCGCCCGCTTCGTCTCCGCCGCCGGCGTGGCTGTGACAGCGGCCGGAGACGAGGCGGGGGCTGACTCACTGGATGCCGGCGCGGCAACCGACGGCGCGGCATTGGCATCTGCGCGCATCGTCTCGGGGGCACCCGTTTGCCACGAGAGCGCGGCGGTCAGCGCGCCAATCACGACGGCGGCGGCCGCGCCGCCCGCCCACCACAGCCGCCGCGATTCCGCCGGCGGAAACAGGGACGACAACTCCTGTGCCGGAATCGACTTCGGCTCCCACACCGTCGATCCGCCGCTCGACTCGATCGCGCTGATGCGCGCGCGGCTGCTCTCGAGGAAATTGATGAGCGCCTGCCGCATGTCGTCGGCCGACGGGAAACGATCGCCAGGCGCCTTCGACATCGCGCGCGACACGATCTGTTCGATCTCCGGCAGCATGCGGCTCATCTCGGTGTCCATCGGCGCCGCCGGCTGCTGGATCACCTTGAGGATCACCGACGAGAGGCTCTCGTTGTCCGGCTCGAACGGCCGCCGCCCCGACAACATTTCGTAGGCCATCACGCCGGTGGAGTAGATGTCGGTGCGCCGATCGACCGGCTCGCCCTTGAGCTGTTCGGGCGAGGCGTAGTGCGGCGTGCCGAGCACGTTGCCGGACGCGGTCAGCGTGTCGGCCACCAGCACCCGCGCCAGGCCGAAGTCCATCAGCTTGATGGTGCCGTCGGAGCCCAGGTGAATGTTGCTCGGCTTGATGTCGCGATGCACGACGTCGAGCCCATGGGCGTGATGCAGCGCCTCGAGCACCTTCGCCAGAATCTTGATCTTGTCTTCGAAGGTCAGAGCCTTGGAGTCGAGCACATCCGACAGGTTCCTGCCCTGCAAGTACTCCATCGCGATGAAGACCACGCCGTCGGACTGGCCGGCTTCATAGACAGTGACGATGTTGGGATGCGACAGCCGCGCGCAGGCCTGCGCCTCGCGCATCATGCGATCGAGATACTCGGGCCGATCGATGTCGGGCCGGACGGTCTTCACGGCCACCGTGCGTTGCAGCGCGGGATCGAAGGCCTTGTAGACCTCGCCCATGCCTCCACGTCCGAGCACTTCCTGGATCGTGAATCGGCCGATCGATTCGGGCAGCGGTGTTGTGGGGCGAGCCATCGTATTCGCGCCTCTGATTAGACCCGAACAACCTCGTCAGAGCGACATCGGAATCGTAGGGTCGCCGAGTCCGATCGTCAATCACGACTCTAACTGCCACCACATCACTTCAAGGCCAGTGCCGGTTCGAACGAACGGAATCAGGCCAAAATCGCATCGTCTGCCCCCAACGTGGCATGACGAATTTGTAACCAAGATGACGAGTTCGGAATGGGGTGCGACATTTGGGGCCAGCCCCCAGAAGTGGCTAATGGCGGCGATCCGTGAGGACCGCCTCCCAAAAGTTGCCGCCAACCTGGCTCCCCCCGGCTACCACGGCACAATGCGGTCGTAAACAGACTGGCGACGCAAGCCAATAATCCAGGGTCCGTGCCACGAGGAATCAGCCGGTTTTTCGGCGACCTTGCGCTTCAGCGCTTGCTCGGCGAAGACGGATTTGTGCTCAGCAATCACAAGATCGCGGCTCACCCTCGACGAATCTCTACCCGGCCGCACCTTCCGGATACTGGAGAGCCAGGCGCAATTCCTTCGCCAGGTTGTCGACCGTCGTCCCCTGGCGCTTCCAGGCACCATCGGTCTCGAAGCGCAGCGCGCCGATGCGGCGGCCCCACGGCGAGATGACGCGGCCAATCGCGCGGAAGTCGGTGCGGTCGGCGTGGTGCTGGTCGATTTTCTGGATGACGTCGGGCGCGACACGAATGAACGCGCGCAGCGCGGTGGCCGACTTGATGCTGTACTTGCGGCCGTTCCACGCCGACTCGAAAATCGTCGAGATCTGCTTGAAGTAGTTCACGAAGAACTTCTTCGATTCCTCGCGGAACTGCTCGCTCTTCCTCGCGCCGCCGAGCGCGGCTTCATCGGCAAACAGCTTCTTGAGCTCCTGCGCGAGCGGCGCCTGGCCGACTCGGCCCTTGCCGACGCCGAGCAGCTTGATTTCGCCGAACAGCGGCGATTCCTCGCGGTCGTTGATCGCGCGGACGACGTCGTGGGCGGCGGCGAGCGCCTCGTCGCGATACAACTGGCGGCCCGAGAGCGACACCAGATGCGACGCGTTCAGGCGCGTGTGCTTGGCGTTGATCGTGACGAACATCTGCACGATGTGATCTTCCGGCACGCGGTCGAAGATGATGGCCGGCACCGTGAACGGCTCGTCGCCAAACCGGTCGATGTCGGCGTGCAGCGCCAGCAGCCGGTGCTGTCCGTCAATCGCGCGCAGGATGCCTTCGCGCTCCGGCACCTTCAACCGGCCGACCCACGCTCCGCTTTCGATGGGCTCGAAGCTGAGCTTCTCGTCGCACGAGATGATCACAGCGCCCGGAATCGACGGCAGGTCGCGCGCCTGGCGGCACTGCTCGTAGTACTGCACGAGCTCGTCGATCTTCTTGCGGATGATCTGGCGCTGGTAAGCCTTTTCGTTCGAGGCAATGCGGCGCTCGAGCAAATCCCAGTTGATCTTCGATTGCGGCCCGCCCTTTTTCTTGCCGCGCAACCCAGCCTGGGCCTGATCCTGATAACTCAGCACCTCAAATCGCACGAGCTTGTCGATATCGTTGGCCGTCAGGGAGGCCTGATAGAATTGCACGCCGAACTGCTGCATCCGAATTGCCGCTACGCTAATCATGTGGGCTCGTCCAAAGAATCGGATTCTATCGTTTGCAGACGCGGTGTCTCAACGTTTTTTGCCCAGAATCGTGGGGGTCTCGAGGCGGTTCCGGCCTCAAGACGTCACGTAAGTCACTTATTTTAATGGACTTATTGCAATGACCAGAAAGATGCGCCTTCCCGGCACTTTGCTCGTGGTTGCCCTGTTTCTTGGCTCGGCAGGGCCAGCGGTCACGAATGCGCAGAGACCGAGCACCGCCACTGCCCAAGACGATGGGGATTTTGCGAAGTTTGTGAAGCAAGCTACCACCAAACCGGAGTTCTTGTCGCCGCTTGTTGATCATTTGCCCAAGAAAGCGGGCGTGCCGACACCCAAGGACATCCTCGGATACCACATCGGCACCGAGAAGAAGCTGACCTACGTCGCCGATCAGCAGCGCTACTTCCGCGCCCTCGAGAAAGCCTTGCCGGGCCGCGTCAAGACCGAGGTGATCGGTAAGACGGAAGAAGGCCGCGACATCATGGCCGTCTTCGTCACATCCGAGGCCAACCTCAAGAACCTCGAAACGAACCGGCAGAACATGCGGAAGATCGCGGATCCGCGCGGGCTCACCGACGCGCAGGTGCAGCAGCTCGTCGCCGGCACCAAGCCGCACTATCACATCAGCGCCGGCCTCCACAGTGGTGAAACGAATCCACCGGAGTCGGTGATCGAGCTCGCCTATCGCCTCGCGGTCAGCGAAGAGCCCTACATTCGCCAGATCCGCGACAACGTGATCGTGTCGATCATGGGTGCGACCGACGTCGACGGCCGCGATCGCTACGTCGATTGGTACTACGCCTACAAGACCGAGGAGCAGTACGACGGCGGCGAGAACTACGGCGGCCCCCCGTACTGGGGCAAGTACGTCTTCCACGACAACAATCGCGACATCAACTACGGCGTGGATTCACTGCGCGCGCACCTGAACTGGTACCTGCACTGGGTGCCGCCCATCTGGCACGACGTGCACGAAGCGCAGACGCTGCTCTACACGTTCAGCGGCCAGCCGCCCCAGAACGCGAACCTCGATCCGATTCTCTACACCGAGCTGCCGTTCTTCGCGACCTACGAAGTCAACAAGCTGACGTCGTACGGCATGCCGGGCGTGTGGCACTTCGGCTTCGTGGACATGTGGTCACCGGGATACCTCGGCTTTGCGGCCGCCAACCACAACGGCATGCTGCGCATGTATGAGGTCTTCAACCAGGGCGGCGCGAACACCAAGAAGGCGCGCCTGCAGGGTGGCCAGACGACCAGGCAGTGGTACCGGCCGAACCCGGCGCCGGTGGGCGAAGTCGACTGGTCGATCCGCAACTCGATCAACTACGCGCAAACGGGATTGCTGACCGCGCTCGAGCTGACCTCGAAGTTCCCGCAGATGGTGGTCGAGAACTACTACCAGAAGTCCGCGAACGCGGTGAAGCGCGGCGGCGACCAGCCGCCCTACGCGTTCGTGATTCCGGCGGGCCAGCGCGATCAAACGCAGGTCGATCGCGTTGCCAACCTGTTGCGCCGCCAGGCCATCGAAGTGCATCGCGCAACCGCGGAGATCAAAATCAAGGAAGACACCTTCGCGGCGGGCTCCTACGTCGTGAAGCTGAATCAGCCGTACGGGCCGCTGGCCAAGACGCTGCTGGAGAAGCAGAACTATCCCGATGCGTCGCTGACTACCTACGACGACAGCGCGTGGACCATGGGGATGGCGAACAACATCGACGTCAGGACGATCGAGGACAAGTCGATCCTCGACGCCGCGGCGACGCTGCTGAAGGAAGACGTCACGACGCTCGGCGGGCTCACCGATCCGAACGGCGCCATCGGCGCCGGCAGCGCCACCTACATCGTCCAGCACAACGGCGCGCTGAACCTGATCACGCTCCGCTATCGCCTGAAGGACTCGGCGATCACGGCCGCCAAGGCCGCGTTCAAGATTGGCGATCGCGAGTTTCCTGCCGGTTCGTTGCTGATCCCGGCCAGCGACCGCGCGCGCCGCGAAATTGAATCACTCGGCTTGATGGGGATGGCGGTGCAGCAGTTGCCGGCGGGCGTCGAGTCGTTCGACGTCGATCTGCCGCGCATCGCGATCTACACCACGTGGGCGAACACCGAGAAAGTCGGCTGGGTGCGCCTCGCCTTCGATCGCTGGGAGATTCCGTTCGACCTGATTCACAAGGATCACGTCCAGGCCGGCGCGAACCTGGTCTCGAAGTACGACGTCATCGTCATGCCGCACCAGACCGCCAACGGCAAGTCGATCGTCTATGAGCAGCCGAAGCTGTCGAAGCCGCTGCCGTACAAGAAGAACGACACGTTCAAGTCGCTCGGCCTGTATGCGGAGACCGACGACGTGCGCGGCGGCATGGGCCTGGCGGGCGCGGCCGAGTTCCAGAAGTTTGTCGAGGCGGGCGGCGTGTTGGTGACGATGGGCGTGGCCAGCGCCTTCCCGGCCGAGTTCGGCATTGCCAAGGGTGTCGAGGCGCAGAATCCGGCACCGGGCTTCTACGCGCCAGGCCCGTACGTGCAGAGCGAAATCCTGATGCCGGCCCACCCGGTGATGTACGGCTACCACCAGAAGACGCTGCCGATTCGCTTCAACGGCGGTCCGCTGCTGCAGGCCGGACCGCCGCCGGGCTTCGAACAGTTCGTGGGCTCGTCGCCCGAGCGCCCGCAGATCATCGCGCGCTTCACCGGCGGTGAGGCCGGCGTGCTGAGCGGCCTGATGCGCAACCCGGATCAGATTCGCAATCGGCCGATGGTGGTGGACGCACCGGCCGGCAAGGGCCGGGTGATCCTGTTTGCCAACAACCCGATCTACCGCTGGCAGACCTTCGGCGAGCACGGGATGCTGTTCAACTCGCTGATGTTCTGGAATGACATGACCGGCGCTGCGTCGTCCAAGCCCACGACCACCGGGGGCCAGCAGTAGTGCGGCAGATCGGTGCCGTTGTCATTGGTATGACGGCTGGCTTCGCGCCGGCCTCGCGTCGTAAGCCGCGCTCAGCCTCGGCTGTCGAGGAACTCCCGCATCAACGCCGCGTTGCGGTCGTTGGCCTTCCACCACAGGTCGGCCAGTGGGCCGACCAGCGGAATACCTCCCAGGATCACGTCCACCAGCACGTTCGACAGCATTCTCGACACCAGCGACGCCGGCGGTCCGTATTGCAGCGTGCGGGCGATCAGCGTCAGCGAGATTGCGGCGCCTGCGAAGTTGCCGACGACCGGCACGAGGTCGAGCACGGCATCCAAACCAATGCGGCCGACGATCGGCAGCGCGACCGCGCTGTCCATGATGCGGGCCAGGCGGTCGATGTGCGCGCCGAACAGGCGCTGGGCCTCTTCGAGGGGAATGCCGCGCGCCTGGGCGAAGCGCGCGATCCGCGTGGACGCGGTGGCGGCCACGCCGCCGACGCTGCGGTCGACGATCGCCGCCATCCGCTCGGCAGTCCGCAGGAATACCCGGCGCAACGCGAAGAAGCCGATGACGGCGACGACGAGAATGACGGCCAAGGCGACCGTCAGCCGCGTGAGGATCGCTTCGAGCATCTCAGCTCGATCATGTCCGTTTCGCAGTCACCATCACGGTGGAATCAGCAATCGTCAGCTGCGTGATCCTGCCACCTTCATGAGCAAAAGCGATCTTCACGCCCGGCGCCCCGACCGGATCGCCGCCGGCGGTGTCGAACTCGAAGATTGCGAAGCGGTAGAGGACGCCCTGGTTTATGCTCTGCCTCCATGAGCCAGATCAACATCGGCGGCGTGTTGAAGGGCGGAGCGGCGGCGGGAAGCATCATGGTGATCAGTGAATTCATCCTGAACGTTCCCGTGGCCGGCTCGCAGATGGACAAGGAACTGGCGGCGCTGAGCCTGCCACCGGTGAGCACCGCGGCGACAGCCACGTTTACGGTCGCCACCTTCCTGCTGGGGATTGCAACGGTGTGGCTGTACGCCGCCATTCGCCCACGGCTCGGTCCGGGGCCGAAGACCGCGATGGTCGCCGGCCTGCTGGTGTGGGCGATGTCGTATCTCTACTCGGGGGTCTTCTTCTACATGATCGGCATGCAGTCGCTCGGACTGGTGCTGGTCACGATCGTCTGGTCGGCCATCGAGATGATCGTCGCCTCGTCAGTCGGCGGCTACTTGTACCGCGAAGCCTGATCACTTGATGACGAGCAGCCGGTAGTTGGCCGGGTGCAGGAACTGAATGCCTGCATCGGTCAGGATCGCGTCGTCTTCGATCGGAATCCGCAGCTTCGCGCCGTTCCATTCGGGAATCGGCGTGTAAGCGAAATACTCGAACGCGAACATGTGCTGATCGTGCATCACGAACGTGGTCTGCAGCGGCTGCCATGTGGTGAGCGACGGTCCGATGTCGTGACCGGTGTTGCCAACGGGGTGGAACCCATAGACGACGTCGGTCTTATCGTCCTTGTTCGGACGATTGAACTCGATCACGCCGAAGCCGGCGGCGCGTAGCGCCGCATCCATCGCCTTCATGGTGGCGTCGGCGCGCACGCCGACCGTGATCGCCTTCTTGAGCACGTCGCGCACCGAGAGCGCCTTGTCGAACGCGTTCTGGATGCTTTTCGGCGCCGCCGTTTCGCCGGGCTTCAATACGTAGGCGACGCGCTTGACGTCCGTGCCGAAGTTCATCAGCTGGACGCCCCAGTCGATCATCATCACGTCGCCCGGCTGGATGATGCGGCCGCTGGACGTCGCCGCGATGCCGTTGGGGCCGGTGATGTAGACCGACGGCATGTCGAATTCCGATCCGAGTGCGCGCGCCAGCAGCTGGTCCTGCATCCACCACGCCACGTCTTCCAGGGTCGTCTTGCCCGGCGTAATCACTTCGTTTGACAACGCCCGTTCGGCGAGCTGGATGGCGATGCCGGCGGCTTCGCCAAAGGCGACGATCTCCGAAGCGACGCGATGCGATCGGAAATCAGCGACCAGCTTCTCCGCCGACACGAACCGTGATGCGAACGTATCGCCCAGCGTCTTCTTGAGGTGTGCCAGCATTGTCACCGACAATCCATCGGCCGGGCCGATCTCGTCGGACATGTTGAGGCCAATGCGTTTCGGGTTGCGGGTCTTGACGTGCTCGGCGAGGGTGGCCGCGGAGGCGATGATGTCGTAGGCGCCTGACTCGTTCAGCATATAACCGCTGGGGCCAAGCGCGGCGCGCTCGATGCGATCGCCGCCGCGATCGGTGAAGACGTAGTAGCCGAGACCAGAGACGTATCCGCGGCCCAGATCATTCCAGAGAGGGTCGTAGTGGTTCTCTTTGACCGCGACAATCCACATGTCGATGTTGTTGTCCCGCATGGCGCGCGGTAACACCTGCTCGAACTTGTCGAGGCGGATCTGGCGTTGCATTTCCCAACGCCTTCTGGCTTCCTGTGCGTAGGTCGGCAGTACCTGCAACAAGACGATGGCTAGGGTGATCAGGAATCTCATCGTTTTCCCATGTTAAGGTGCCAGTCCCTAATACAATTCTTTACATCGAGCTCGGCGGTTCCAGGAGACGATACACGTTTGCGCATGTATCTGATTCGAATTCTCTGCACCCTGATTGTCCTCGGTGCGGCGGCCCCGGTCTCCGCTCAGGCTCCAGCCGAAACGCCTGGCATCAACTATGACACGGCGAGGAACGACCGCCGGCTGACGGCCATGCAGGCCCAGGGCCCGATCGCCCTCGACGGGCGCCTCGATGAAGCGTCCTGGGCGGCGGCGCCGCTGGCCACCAACTTCACCCAGAACGACCCGCGGGAAGGCGCGCCGGCCACGTTCGAGACCGAAGTGAAGTTGCTCTACGACCACCGCGCTCTGTACATCGGCGTGTTCGCCAGGGACCCGTCACCCGGCGACATCATCATCAACGAGCTGCGCAAGGACTTCAACACCGGCTCCGCCGACGGCTTCCAGGTGGTGATCGACACGTTCAACGACGACCGCAACGGCTTCCAGTTCGCCATCAATCCCGCCGGCGCGAAGTGGGACTCGCAGATGTCGAACGAGGGCCGCGAGCAGAACTCGAACTGGGACGGCATCTGGGACGTCAGCACGAGGATCGGCGACGACGGGTGGTACGCGGAGATCGAAATCCCGTTCAAGACGCTCAAGTTCGGTCCGGCGGACATGCAGACGTGGGGCATCAACTTCCAGCGCCGCCTGCGCCGCAGAAATGAGAACAGCTACTGGGCCCCGCTGCGGCGGATTCACTCGCTGTCGCGCGTGTCGATGGCCGGCAGCTACGAAGGGCTGCAGGGGCTGAAGCCGGGCGCCAACGTGCGCGTCAAGCCGTACGGGCTGGCGAACTTCAACCAGCTGCCGGGCGTGGCCCTGGATCGCGACTACGACGCCGGTTTCGACGTGAAGTACGGCGTGACCTCCGGGCTGACCTGGGACTTCACGGTCAACACCGACTTCTCGCAGGTCGAAGCCGACGAGCAGCAGATCAACTTGACGCGCTTCAGCCTGTTCTTCCCGGAGAAGCGCGACTTCTTCCTCGAGAACTCCGGCGTGTTCCAGTTCGGCTCCGGCAACACCGGCGGGGGCGGGGGCGGCGGGGGGGGGCGGGGGAGGCGGGGGGGGGGGGGGGGGGGGGGGGGGGGGGCGGCGGCGGCGGACGCCAGAACCAGTCACAGGACATGATCTTCTTCTTCAGCCGGCAGATCGGCTTGTCGCCGGCCGGTGACACGATTCCGCTCCTCGCCGGGTCACGGATCACCGGGCGCGTCGGCGGGTGGACGATCGGGGCTCTCAACATTCAGCAGCGGGAGAAGGGGGCCAGCCCCTCCACCAACTTCACCGCGCTGCGGCTGCGTCGAAACATCCTCGCCAACTCGGACATCGGCGTGATGATGGTCAACAAGGACCCGAAGGGCGGCGACTACAACCGCGGGTTCGGCGCCGACGCCAACTTCCGCTTTCTCCGCGACCTGACCGCCAGCGTTTCGGTCGCCAAGAGCGCCTCACCGAAACACCGCCTCGCCGGTTCGGGCGACGACTGGTACTCCAAGAGCAGCGCCGGCTACCGCTCCAACCGGTGGGAAGCACGCGGCATGTACCAGACGATCGGCAGCCGCTTCAACGACGAGATGGGCTTCGTGCCGAGGCGCGGCGTCGATAACTCCGAGTTCTACCTCGGGGCCCGCTTCCGCCCCCGACGCATGCAGCGCTGGTTGCGCGAAACGTTTCCGCACATCCAGTTCGAGAACTTCTCGCGCCGCAATGGCGGCGGCCTCGAGTCGCGCTACATGGACTGGCACTGGCCCGTCACGTTCCAGAACAGCACCTTCGTTGAAATCGGCACCAACCCCAACATCGAAGTGATCGACGAACGCTTCTCGATCAACAGCCGGCGACGGATCTTCGTGAACCCGGGCCGCTACGAGTTCAAGGAACACTTCATCCTGGTCAACACCAACTCCTCGGCGCCCTTCTCGATGAACCTGCGCGCCGGCACCGGCGAGTTCTACGACGGCTACCGCCGCAACTACACCATCGGCGGCACCTTCCGGCTGAACCAGCATTTCAACGTGTCGCTCAGCGACCAGATCAACGACATCGAGCTCGGCTCCGGCTCGTACGTGACCCACCTGCTCACCGGGCGCTTCAACGTCTACTTCTCCACCAGGATGTTCGTGAATGCGCTGGTGCAGTACAACACCGACACCCATCAGTGGAGCTCGAATGTCCGGCTGGACATCATCCACCGGCCGTTGAGCGACATCTATCTGGTCTACAACGAGCGGCGCGACTATCGCAGCGGCGACCTGATCGCGCGCGCGATCATCGCGAAGATGACGTATCTGTTTGCCTTCTAGGCCTCCAGAGGCCTACTTGAGCACCGGCGCGAGTATTCTCCACGCGCCCGTCAACTCCATCGCCCCCATCTTGCGATCCTTCCACCGCACGACCTGATACAACAGGGCGCAGAGAGCCACCGTTGCGACCAGCGACAGTTCCAGCGGCAGCACACGCTTGATCGGGCGGGCGAGGCCGCCGTAGACCATCTCCACGTGAATCCAGTAGACGAACAGCGACGAGCGGCCGAGCGTGCTGATGACGCGTCCGGGCACATCGGGCGCCGTGGTGAGGGTGCGCCGCACGAACGCATGCAGCGTGTCGATCACCTTGGAGATCGGCAACATCGCGGTGCAGATACCGAGGCGGATGAAGAAGAACGTCGGCGAGCTGGTCCAGAAATTCGCCACCGGGTAGATCGACGGCCGGAACGACGCTGCGTAGGCGATCGCAATCGCCCCCAGTCCCGAGATCAGCAGCCCGCGCTGCAGCCGCCGCTCGGCCCGCTCGGTCCGCGCCGCGTGCACGAGCTCGCCGGCGGTCGCACCGGCGAGCACGAACCCCGCCCACGGAAACAGGGCGAAGTTGCTGCGCCCGGGCAGCGGGCGAAGGTAGGCCTCGATCGGATCTGGCAGCATCGACAGCAGACCGGCTTCCCTGACAAGTGGCGTGCTCATCGCCACGATGACAGTGGCGATGGCGAACAGGACGACCCGCGTCGTTCGACGCTCTGACAGCCCCCAGATGATCGCGGCTGCCAGCATGGCGATGCCCATCACGTTCAGGATGTCCACCTTGAGCACGTTGCTGATCGCGCCCCAGCCGAGCAGCTGCGACTGCAGGCGGAACAGGAAGGCGAGCACGAATACTTGCAGCGCCCTGGTGCGCGCCATCGTCGCCGCCTGAGCGCCGCCGACCTTCAACGCACGGGCGGACGCCGCCATGGAGATCGTCAATCCGGCCAGAAACAGGAACAACGGCGCGGCCAGGCCGGCCACGAAGATGGTGTACATGTAGAGCGTGCGGGTCTTGTCTTCCGCCCGCGTCCACGCGTCGGTGACGTGCGCGCCGACCATGATCAGCACGGCGACGCCGCGCAGCCAGTCGAGATAAACCTTACGCGGCAGTGGTGACCTCGAAACGCGTCTCCAACTCGATGTCCTCGCGCAACGAGTGCCAGACCGAGCAGTACTTTTCCCGCGACAAATCGATGGCGCGCTGGATGGCGTGCTCAGGTACGGCGCCGCCCACCATGAAGGTCAGCGTGAAGCGCACGAAACGGCGCGGCGGATCCTCGCGGCGGTCACCGGCAATGCGGGCCTCGAGCGACGCCAATGGATGCCGGCCCGTCAAGACGATGTCGGCGACGTCGATGGCCATGCAGCCGGCCAGCGCCATCGCCACCGCCTCGGGCGGCGACGGACCGGCGGTGCTGTCGCTATCGAGAATGATGCTGGTGCGAGACGTGGCGGCGCGAAACTTCAGATCGCCGAGCCACGTGAGGGTGGCCGTGAGTGGCGGCTTTGACACCGCCACAGAGTAACAGCGTTCGCACTAGGCCGCGCGGCCGGTGGCGGTCGATCCCTGCGCCTGGCGGTTCCCGCCCATCAGCATCGACAACAGCAGCCAGCCCACCGGCAGCGCGACGAGCATGTAGGTCAGGTACTGGCCATATACACCGTCGGGTCCGTACGGCTCGGTGGCCCAGTGCAGCGCCTCGCTGCCCGGGAACAGGTTCGCCTCGGTCAGTTCGTGGAAGCCGTAGATCAGCAGCTGGCCGACGAACACCAGCAGGAAGATCGCGGTCACCTGGAAGAACAACTCCAGGTTCACGCGATGACCGTAACGCGACCACAGCATCGCCACAAAGGCCGCGGCGAGCGTGCCGGCAACGGCGCCGCCGAGCAGCGTCATGGTTTCGACCTGCGTCATCAGCGTGCCCATCAGCAGCGCGGTTTCCATGCCCTCGCGCGAGATCATCAGCAGCGTGAACAGGAAGACGCCGAGCTGCGCCTTGGCATCGGTCTGCTGATGCATCGACTGGTACAGGTGGCCTTCAATCTCGCCCTTGATCCGCTTCGCGGTGCGCCACATGTGCACCGTGAGGGTCGCCACTGAAATCGCGGCGGCGATGGCGAGCACACCTTCCCACAGCGCCTGGTTCGCAACCTGCGAGAACAAGTAGCCCGCGATACCGCTCAGGACAATCGACAGGGCGATGCCCCAGTGCACCGCCGGCACCAGTTCGCGGCGGCCGCTCTTGCGGAGGTAGGCGAGGCTGATGGCAATGATGAGGAACGCCTCGAGGCCTTCCCGAAGGGTGATCACAAAGGCTTGCAACATGTGGGGGGCAGCTGTCTTCCAATTGAGAATCAGTCTCAATTGGAATGTCTAGCATATGCGACCACTCTCGGACCGATCAACTGGTATGGGACTTCGTACGGCTCGCGCGTCGCTCAGGTCTATCTAGCGTCGCTACCCCACCAGCGTTCGGGCCGTGTCGATGAAGGGTATTGTGCGGCCGTCAGCGGTGAACGGCTGCCAGCAGGGTGGCGAAGCAGTCGTCCGCACCCTGTCGCGCGGCCGGCATGTCGTGATTCGCAACCACGGTCATCCGATCGGCAACGCGGAAGCCTGCATTGGCAGGATGATCAGCCAGTTTCTGGATCGTGGTTCGGCGGACGGCATCGACATCAGGTGCGCCGCCGAGATTCCCGTGCCACCGTTCGACGTCTCCAGGTGACCACGACGACGAACGTCCTATCGATCTGGAAGAACGGCAACGGTGACGCGGAGGGCTGAGTAGTGCCGTCGGCCCGTTCGCCCGCGGGTCCGTCGGCCTGACGGCCCGCCTACTCCGCGTAGACGACGGTGCGGATGCTGCGGTGGCCGCGCGCCAGTTCCGCGGGCAGCAGTTTACTCAGGTAGACCTTCGACTCGCCGATGTCGCCCGGGTTCGGTTCGTGTTTCACGACGTTGAACTGCAGCTGCGCCAGCACCGCGCGCATGTCGTAGTAACGGTTCTTCGTCTTGACCACGACCTCTTCGAAGCCGGCCGCCATGGCCCACACTTCCGATTCTTCGGTGAGGGCGCGGAAGTGGCCCTGGCCGCGCCAGTCGCGCCGCGTGCCGCCAATCCACTGATACAGAATGCGGCGGCCGTCGAAGGCGACCGTGCCCGCCAGCCGCGCCACCAGGTCGCGGAGCTTCGGGACCGACTCGTCGGCGCGGATTTCGTGGACGATCTTGTAGGACACCGGCACCGGCGCGCCGGTCGGGTCGTCGGGCAGCGGCGCCTCGGCGATCAGGATGAGCGACTCGCGGTCGCCGAGCCGATCGATGATCTCGGCGGCCGTCTTGCGGCGCGGGAACTCCCCGAAGTTCTCCTCGATGTACTGAATCTCCCACGCGCCCGGCTCGAGCGCGTACTGCTTGATCAGGTATTCCACCGGTCGCTCGATTATATGAGAAGCGATGGCCGCGAGGTCAGCCGGCGCTGGCGTGCCGGCCTGCCTAGTACTCCATGCCGATCGGGCGACCCTGATCGTCCACGTCCAACTTCTGCGCCTGCGGCACTTTGCCCAGTCCGGGCATCAGCATCATCGCGCCGGCAATCGCCACCACGAACCCGGCGCCCGCCGACAACGTCACGTCGCTGATGTTCAGCGTCCAGCCCGTCGGCGCACCCATCTGCTTCGGATCGTCGGTGAACGAGTACTGCGTTTTGGCGATGCAGACCGGCAGCGTGCCGTAGCCGAGCGATTCGAACTTTTCGAGCCGTGACTTCGCAGCCGGCTTGAACGACACCCTGCCGGCGCCGTAAACATTGGTCGCGATGATGGAAATCTTCTCCGCCAGCGGCTGATCGTTCGAGTAGAGCGGCTTGATCGTGCCGGCGTCCGATGCGCCCGCCGCGGCGACGATCTTTGCGGCGAGATCCTCCATGCCGGCTCCGCCCTTGGCGTAACCCTCCGAAAGCGCGGCATCCACGCCCAGCGTGCGGCAGAACTTCAACACCAGATCGAGATTGCCGTCTGTGTCTCCCGGAAAGCGATTCAGCGCGATCACCGGCGTCACGCCCCAGCGCCTGAGATTGTCGAGGTGCCGCGCCAGATTCGGGAATCCGCGATCGACCGGACCGTCGGGCGATCCGCCCTGCGCGCGCAGCGCCTTCAGCGTGACGATCACCGCCGCCGCCGATGGCACGTGGCCGCACATCGGCATCACCAGGTCGAAGAACTTCTCGGCACCGAGGTCGGCGGCGAACCCGGTTTCATTGACGACGTAGTCGGCGAGATGCAGGCCGAGCCGCTGCGCCAGCACGCTGCTGGTGCCGTGCGCAATGTTGGCGAACGCACCACAATGCACGATCGCCGGGGCGCCTTCGCTGGTCTGCACCAGGTTCGGCAACAGCGCGTCGTTCAACAACAACATCATCGGACCGACGGCCTTGAGATCGGCCGCCGTCACCGGCTGGCCGTCGTAACTGAAGCCGACGACGATGCGGCCGAGCCGCGTGCGGAGATCGTCGCGGCTCTCGGCGAGCGCGAGGATCGCCATGATCTCGGAGGCCGCGGTAATGACGAACCCGGTCTCGCGCGCCGGTCCGCTCTCGCGGCCGCCAAGGCCGGTCGCGATGCGCCGCAACGCGCGATCGTTCATGTCCATGCAGCGCGGCCAGATGATTTCCTTCGGATCGATCCGCAGGTCGTTCCCAAAGTGCAGGTGCGTGTCGAGCAGCGCCGCCAGCAGGTTGTGCGCGCTGGTGATGGCGTGGAAGTCGCCGGTGAAGTGCAGGTTGATGCGATCGATCGGCTCGAGCGACGCCTTGCCCCCGCCGGTCGCGCCACCCTTCATCCCGAAGACCGGTCCCAGCGACGGTTCTCGCAACGCCGCCACGGCGTTGTGGCCCAGCTTCACCAGGCCCTGGGTCAGGCCGATGGTGTTGACCGTCTTGCCCTCGCCGCTGGTCGTCGGCGTGATCGCCGTGACGATGATCAGCTTGCCGCGCCGGGTGGGGAAACGCTCGAGCGCTTCCAGCCTGATCTTGGCAATTGCGTGTCCGTAGGGTTCGAGGAGATCCGGGGTCAGTCCGAGGCGGGCAGCGACATCCGCAATGGGCAGCATAAGTAAACCGCATCATTCTACCTGCCTTCGCCATTGGCCGAGACAAGCGCGCAACGTGATTTCGATGAGCTGCCGTCGTGGCGTGCCACGCGGATCGATCCGTCGTCTGCGTTACGGGAGTAGCACCGGGCGCGCGGCGGCGTTCCACTGCGCGTCCCATCGCTCGGCGGGATGCTGCGCGAGCCAGCCCCGGCTCTTCGCCAATGGCGAGTCGGGCGGCAGGGTTCGCGTGGCGAGGGCCACAAACAAGTGCGCGAGATCGCCGGGGTCTCGGAACAACACGCCTTCCTGGCCGGGCGTCATGACTTCGGTGAGCACCGGCGCGTAGTCGTAGACCGCAACCGGCACACCAGCGCCGCGTAAATCCGCGAGCTTCATGGGCAGGTCGAGACCGGACGACGACTGGTGCAGGCACAACCCAAGGTCGGCCATGCCGAGCAACACCGGGTAGTCAGAAGGCTCAAGCCAGATGGTGCGGACGGCAATCGCCTTGAAGGAGCGCCGCGCCGCGCGCGCCTCGAACGTATCACGCAGCGCGCCCCGTCCGGTGAGAAACACCATCATGGCCGGCGATGCCGGGGCGCCGGCGTTCTTCGTCAGCTGGCGTTCGGCGCGCTCGAGCGCTTCGAGCACCAAATCGAAATCTTCGTCCGGTGTCCAGCTGGTCGGGCACACCACAATCGGCGGACGCGTGCCAAGCTGGCTCCCAACCGAGATCTTCTGCCACAGGGCGTCCGCCCGGGCGGTCGACGGGCGGTCGAACGCGGCGGCGGGCCGGTCGTAGACCACAGCCGGCGTCACGCGGTATTCGCGCGACAGCCACCCGGCCAGCGTGTTCGAAACGGCGAGGTGCGCGTCGGCTCGCTTCGCCCAACGACGCTCGCTGCGCGCCACGGATTTCACCGCGCGATGATGCTCGCCGAGCTTGATGGCGGCGATGGTGTGGGAGAGGTTGTGCCAGTCGATGACGAACCGCGCGCCGCGCAGGCGGGCCACCAGCCATGCGATCGCCAGTGTCGGGAAGGCCGGGGGGTTCTGCACGAGAACCGTATCGGGCTTCGGGAGACGCATCAGGGTGAAGAACAGCCGGCGCGCCTGGCCAACGCCGCGCACTGCCGACCCCCACACGAACCGCCGAACGCCGCCCGAGCTTCTGCCCGCGAACGCGCGATCGGGCAGGCGGTGCACGTGGATGCGCGGGTTCGACTCGACCTCGGGCGTGACCGCGGCGCCTTCAAGGCCGATCAGATCCACCTCGCCGGCGCCGGCCAGCGAGACCGCGTGATACTGCATCCGCGGGCTGCGGCCCAGATCTCCGATTACGATGACTGCGGTTCGCATTGACTGTCTACCTGCTGCTCGGGCTGACCAGCCTCGTCCTGACCCTTATTCTGACCCCGCTGATTGGACGGGCCTCGACTCGGCTTGGACTGGTAGATGCCCCGGGCGGCCGGAAGGTTCACCTGCACTCGGTGCCGCGGATGGGCGGACTCGCGGTGTGCGTGGCGGCCGCCGTGGCGCTGGCGCTCTTCGCCGTCGTTGGTCCCGCCATGCTTGACACACCGGACTGGCTCACGATGCGTCCCTTGTTGCTGGCCGGGGGCCTCATTTTCCTGACGGGCCTGATCGACGACGTCCGGGAGCTCGGCGCCGGCACGAAGCTGCTGTTCGAGTTCGGCGCGGCGGCGCTGGTCATGTCGTCGGGGCTGCTGATCGAGCGGGTGACGTTCGTCGGCCAGACCTGGCCGCTTGGCTGGCTGGCCTGGCCGGTGACCGCCGTGTGGCTGGTGGGACTGACCAATGCCTTCAACCTCATCGATGGCATCGACGGTCTTGCCACCGGCATTGTGGTGCTGGCCGGCAGCGCGTGCGGCATCATCCTGATCGTCCGCGGCCACCACGCAGAGGCCATGCTGCTGGCCACGATCGTCGGCGCGGCACTCGGCTTCCTGTTCTTCAACTTCTCGCCGGCATCGATCTTCCTCGGCGACAGCGGCAGCCTGCTGTTCGGATTCCTGCTGGCCGCGACGGCCATCACCGGGTGGCAGAAGGGTGCCACGGCGCTTGCGGCCGGCGTGCCGCTGATGATCTTCGCACTGCCGATCGTCGACAGCGCACTCGCGCTGGGGCGGCGCAGCCTCGCCGCGCCGGCGGCCGGTCGATCGATCGGCGCGATCCTGAAGCACATTACGCAACCCGATCGCGAGCACATTCACCACCGCCTGACGGCGATGGGCTGGTCAGTGCGGCGCACCGTGCTGGTGCTGTATGGCATCACCGCGGTGCTGTCAATGCTGGCGCTGGCCACCGCCAACGTGACCAAGCCATGAAACGCGTGCTGCTGGTGCAGCCATCGCTGCAGCCGCCGGGTGGCGGCAACGGCGTCGCCGCCTGGGTGCTGCAGGCACTGGTGCGGACGCATCGCGTGACCGTGCTGTCGTGGCGGCCGGTCGAGATCGAGCCGATCAACCGCTTCTTCGGCACGCATCTCACGCGCGACGATTTCGCGTCGATCGTGGTGCCGCGATCGTGGAGCTGGCTGGCCGATCACCTGCCGGTGCCGGCGACGCTGATCAAGCTGTCGCTGCTGATGCGCTACACCCGCCGGGTCAGTGACGGCTTCGACGTGCTGTTCGGTGTCTACAACGAAACGGACTACGGGCGGCGAGGCATCCAGTACGTGCACTACCCTACGTATCTGCGTCCGCGACCGGAGGTTGACCTGCGGTGGTATCACCCGCCACAACGAGGCCTCAACGCGTATTACGCCTTCGCGGACTGGCTGGCGGACTTCTCGCTGGATCGCATGAAGCACAACGTGACGCTGGTCAATTCGAACTGGACCGGCGAACGCGTGACGCGTGTTCTCGGCATCACGCCGCGCACGCTGTATCCACCGATCGCCGATCCGGCGCCCGGGCGACCCTGGGCAGAACGCCGGAACGGATTCCTGGCCATCGGGCGCATCTCGCCGGAGAAGGAATACGAGCGCGTCATGAAGATCCTCGCGCGCGTGCGCGAGCAGGTTCCGGATCTGACGCTGGCGATCGTCGGCACCTGGGACCGCCACTCACGCGGCTACCTCGGGACGTTGAGGTCGCTGGCGGAATCGCTCGGCCCGTGGATCAGGTTTCGAGACAACCTGACGCGTGCCGATGTCGGCGACCTCATGGCCTCGCATCGATACGGGATCCACGGCATGCGCGAAGAGCATTTCGGCATGGCGCCCGCCGAACAGGCACGCGCCGGGATGATCGTCTGGGTGCCACGCGGCGGCGGGCAGATGGAGATCGTTGGCAATCAAGCGGCGCTCATGTACGACTCCGACGATGACGCGGTCCGGAAAATCGTCGGCACGTTGACCACGCCGGCCGAGCAGCAACGCCTGCGCGGCCTGCTCGCCGTCAGCAGCGATCGCTTCTCGACGGATCGCTTCATGCAGCAGGTCCGCGAACTCGTGGACACGTTCAACGGCTGATGCGCGTATTGTTCGTACATCGTTCGCTGGCGCCCCCGGGCGGCGGCACTGCGGTCGCTGCGTGGATGCTGCACATGCTGGCCCACGAGCACGACGTCACCACGCTGACGACCGATCCGTGGTCACCGGCCGCGACCAATGCCTTCTACGGAACGTCGATCCCGGACTCGGTGAAGCGAATCGTCATCCCGCCGCCACTGCGCTGGCTGTCGGGATTGCCTGAGGATCGCTTGACGCGTTTGCGCCTGTGTTCCGTGCTGCACTACGCGCGGCCGATCGCCGACCGGTTCGATCTGTTGGTCTCCGGAGAAAACTACGCGCCGTTTCCCCGCCGCGGGATCCAGTACGTGAACTACCCTGCGGATTTGCAGCCCGCGCCGGCGAAGTGGCCGGTGCTGGTAAACGGTTACTTCGCGTTCTGTGACTGGCTGCTCGGCGGCCGATGGGCGGACGCTGCCCAAAACGTGACGCTGGCCAACTCCCAGTGGACCGCGGACGGCTTGGAGCGCCTCGGCGAAGTCTCAAGACCGATCGTCGTGTATCCGCCAGTGATCAAGCCGGAAGGATTGAGTTGGTCGAAGCGCGACGACGCCTTTCTTTGTATCGGACGCTTTCACGGTTCGAAACGCATTGAACTGGCGATCGCCATCGTCAAGCGAGTCCGGGAGTCCGTGCTGCCATCGGCACGGCTGCTGCTCGTCGGGTCCGCCGTCGACGCGCACTACACCAAACGCATCCGGCGCATGGCGCTCCGCGAGGGTGATTGGATCGACTTCCGTGAAGATCTCTCGCGCCAGCAGCTCAACGCGCTGATGGGGCGGACGAAGTACGGCATCCAGGCGATGGAGAACGAACACTTTGGCATGGCCACCGCGGAGATGACGCGAGCCGGGTGCCTGGTGTTCGCGCATCGCAGTGGCGGCACGCCCGAAGTGCTGGATCACGAGAACGCGGTGTTGTGGTCGTCGGAGGATGAAGCGGTGGCTCGTATTTCAGCAATCGTTCAGGGCGGCCGAGGCGACGTGCTCAGCAGTCGCCTGCGAGTCCACGCCGAGAAGTTTTCCAGCGAGGCGTTCATCGAACGGTTCCGAAGGACCTTGAAGCTCGGCCTCTGACTGACGGCGGCTACTGACAGACGGGGGCTGGCCCCAAATGTCGTACTGACAAGTGGACTCAGGTGGGGGCTGGCACCAAATGTCGCATTCTAGGTCAACTGACGAAAGGCTGGGTCTGATATCAGGTCGGAGTATTTCCCAATGGCGGCCAGCTTGCCCTCGCGCAGGTAAATCAACTGATCGCAGTTCTTTACCGTCGACAACCGGTGCGCGATAGCGATCACCGTCCGCGTGCCGTGCACGTTCGCGATGGCTTCGGTCACCTCGCGTTCGGTCTGGTTGTCGAGTGCCGCGGTCGCCTCGTCAAAGAGCAGCACCGGCGGATCGTGATACAGCGCGCGCGCGATCGCGACGCGCTGGCGCTGCCCGCCTGACAGCCGGATGCCGTTTTCTCCCACCATGGTGTCGAGGCGCGAGGGGAATGACGCCACGACTTCGTCGAGCCGGGCCTGCTGGACCGCGGCGGCCAGGCGCGCCTCGTCGATCGCGCTGTCCGGAATCCCGAACGCGATATTGCGGCGCAGCGTATCGTCGAGAAGGTAGACGCTCTGCGACACGTAGCCAATCTGCCGCTGCCAGGCGCGCTCCTGCCCTTCGAGCGCGACGCCGTCGATCAGGACGTGGCCGGTCGTCGGCGGCAGGAGGCCCAGCAGTACATCGACGAGCGTGCTCTTGCCGGCGCCGGTCGGTCCGACAATGCCGACGGACTGGCCGCGCCGAACGGTGAATGAAATGTCTTCGAGCGCATAGGGCGGCCCGCCCTCGTAGCCGAACGACACGCGATCGCAGGTCAGCGTCGCCTGCAGCATAGGCCTTTCCGGCTGGAAGGTCCGTGGCGCCGGCGCTCGCAAGTGCCGCATGTCGTCGTCCATGCCCTGAATCCACGGGTGCGCCTCCCGCATATAGCCGGCGTTGAGCATGATGCGATTCGCGGACGGCACCACGCGGAACCCGGTGTAGGCGAACAGCGCCAGCACCGAAATGGCGTCGCCACCCGACACGTCCTGCCGCAGCACGAGGAAGATCACGAGTAGCATGCTCAGCATCAGCGTGGCCTCGACGCCGAGCCTTGCCGCGCTGGCCGCCCACGCGCGCCGTTGTTTCGTGACGCCGAGATCGCGCTTCACGTGACGGAACCGCTCTTCGAAGAACGGCTGCCGCCCGCTCACCGTCACGTCCTTGATCGCGCCAAGGCTCTGCTGCAACAGGTGCAGCTGGTGTTGGTAGAGCTGGCGCTCCGATTCACCGATGCGCTCCCACGATCGTCGGGCCATGACGATCGGCACCAGCGCCAGCGCGAGCACGATCCCCACGGTGACGAGCGTGATCGGCGGCGCGGACACGAGCAGCACGATCGACAGCGCGAGGATGATCACGGCCTCGGCAAAGATGTTGACCGCGGATCCGGCGGCCAGCTCGAACACGATGTCCGAGGCGCGCGTCATGGGTTCGATCAGCGACGCGGAACGGCGGCGGGCGTGAAATTGGTAGTCGGCGCCGAGATACCTTGCCAGCAGGCGTTCTGCGGCAATGGCGGACGATCGGTACACCAGTCCTTGCCGCAACCATTCGGCCCACGACAGAAACAGCGCGCGCAGCAGGTAGAAGACTGCTACGGCCAGTACGAGCACGGCGACGACCACGCGAGGATCACTGCTCGGCGACATCGACCACAGCCGCGACACCACCGGAGCGCGGCGCACGAGCTCGGGATCGACAACCAGGCGCAGGAGGCCGAACATGGCCAGCGCGCCGGCGGCCTCGATCAGCGCCGCCAGCGCCGCCACCGGCAACAGCCCGAACCACCGCCAGCGTTCGCGCGCCGGCAGCCACCCGATCACCGCAAGTAAGTCACGGATCAACAGCTACCTGTCACATTCTTACGCAAGTCGTAAGTTGTAACGGGGACTGACCCCGCACCTACCAGATCTGTTGCAGTTTCTGCGATGCCGGCGGGAGCGTTCGGCTAGACTGCCGTATGCAAGACCTCACGACCGGCTCGCTGACGGGCCATCTCCTCAAAACGACGAGCTTCATGCTGGTGAGCATGGTCTTCCAGACGCTCTACATCCTGGTCGACTTGTTCTGGGTGGGCCGTCTCGGCACCGATGCCATCGGCGCCGTCGGGCTGGCGGGCAATTTGTCGTTCATCGTGATCGCCCTCACGCAGGTCCTGAGTGTTGGCGCGACCACGCTCGTCTCGCACGCGTCGGGACGCAAGGATCAGGATCACGCCATCTTCCTGTTCAACCAGTCGCAGGTGCTGTCGATGGTCGCGGCGACGATCTTCCTGGCGATCGGCATGCTGACCCGGCAGCAGTACGCCGCCAGCCAGAGCGCCAGCGAAGGCATGCGCATCGCCACTGAGGAGTACCTGCTGTGGTTCATCCCGGCGATGGCGTTGCAGTTCGCAATGGTCGGAATGGCGGCGGCGCTGCGCGGCACGGGCAACTTCAGGCCCGGCATGATTGTGCAGACGACGACGGTGATCATCAACATCGTACTCGCGCCCTTCCTGATCTTCGGCTGGGGCCCATTCCCGGCGTGGGGCGTGGCCGGCGCCGCCATTGCGACGCTGGTGGCCATCACCATCGGCGTCGCGTGGCTCGCCGTGTACTTCATGACCGCGACCGGCTACCTCCGCTTCCACTTCGGCCACTGGTCGCCGCAGCTCAAGGTCTGGTGGGACATGCTGAGGATCGGCCTGCCCGCCGGCGCCGAGTTCGCGCTGATGGGCGTCTACCTCGCGGTGATCTACGCGATTACCAAGCCGTTCGGCGCCGCCGCACAGGGCGGATTCACCATCGGGCTTCGCATCGTGCAGTCCGCGTTCCTGCCCGTCGTCGCGCTTGGCTTTGCCGTGGCGCCGGTCGCCGGGCAGAACTTCGCTGCCCGCAAGGGCGATCGTGTCCGCGCCGCCTTCAAGGCCGCCGCCGGGCTGTCGGTGGGCGCAATGGTGGTCTCAGGCACCGCGATCTACCTCGGAGCCGGGCCGCTGATGCGCATCTTCACCTCCGACCCCGACGCGATCGCCGTCGGTGTGGTTTACCTGCGCATCGTGGTGCTCACCTTCGTCGCTTCCGGGGTCACCTTCGTCACGTCGAGCATGTTCCAGGCGCTCGGCAACACCATTCCCTCGCTGGTCACGTCGGGCCTGCGCCTGGTGCTCAGCGTGATGCCCGCCGTGCTGCTGTCCCGTGTCGCCGGTTTCAGCCTGACGTGGATCTGGTATCTCAGCGTGGTGGCGGTGCTCCTGCAGATGGGCGCCAACCTGCTGCTGTTACAGAGGGAATTCCGATTGAAGCTCGCGCAGGTATAATCACCGGCGAGTGAAGCTCGCCGTCCCGAAAGAATGCCGCCCCGGAGAACGCCGGGTCGCGGTCACCCCTGACAACGTCGCGCGATTGGTCAAGATGGGCTTCGCGGTGGCCGTTGAGCAGGACGCCGGCGCCGCGGCGTCGTTTGGCGACGATGACTACAGCGCCGCCGGCGCGGAGGTGATTGCCGACACGCGCGCCATCTGGCAAGTCGGCGACATCGTCCTGAAAGTGCAGCCGCCGGCGATGCATCCCGGACTCGGCGTGCACGAGGCCGAGCTGATCCGCGAAGGGGGAACGCTGATCTCGTTCCTCTATCCCGGCAAGAACGCCGCGCTGATCGACGCCCTCGCGCGCCGCAAGGCCACCGCCATTGCGGTGGACCAGATTCCCCGCATTACGCGCGCGCAGAAGATGGACGCGCTGTCGTCGATGGCCAACATTGCCGGCTACCGTGCGGTCGTCGAAGCGGCAAGTTTTTACGGGCGCTTCTTTACCGGCCAAATGACCGCGGCCGGCAAAGTGCCTGCCGCGAAAGTCCTGGTGATTGGCGCCGGCGTGGCCGGCCTGGCGGCGATTGGCGCGGCGCGCGGCATGGGCGCGATCGTGCGCGCGTTCGACACGCGGCCCACCGTGAAGGAGCAAGTCAAGAGCATGGGCGCCGAGTTCATCGAGCTCGACGTCCATGAAGACAGTGAAGGCGCAGGCGGCTACGCAAAGGAAATGAGCCCGGCGTTCATCAAGGCCGAGATGGAGATGTTCGCCGCGCAGGCGACGGACGTCGACATCATCATCACGACGGCGCTGATTCCCAACCGGCCCGCACCGATCCTGATCACCGAAGAGATGGTCAAGTCGATGAAGAAGGGGTCGGTCATCGTGGATCTGGCCGCGGAGAACGGCGGCAATTGCGCGCTGACGGAGCCAGGACAGGTGGTGGAACGCCACGGCGTGCACATTCTCGGCTACACCGACTTACCGAGTCGCCTGGCGCCGACGGCCAGCCTGCTGTTCGGCAACAACCTCACGCACCTGCTGGCGGATCTCGGCGGCGCCAGCCACTTCAAGCTCGATCTGGCTGACGAAGTGGTGCGCGGCGCGCTGGTGCTGAGCCACGGCGAACTGATGTGGCCGCCTCCGGCGCGGCCGCCGGCCGTGCTGCCGCCGGCGCCAAAGCCGGCGCCACCGAAGGCGCCGGCCGCGGCCGCAAAGACACCCAGCGCGCTCGGACCGGCGTTCGCCATCCTTGGCGCGGCGGCGCTGGTCTATCTCGGGTCGGTGGCTCCGCCCTCGTTTCTGTCGCACCTCACCGTCTTCGCGCTGGCGTGCATCGTCGGCTGGCAGGTGGTGTGGAACGTCACGCCGGCGCTGCACACGCCGCTGATGAGCGTGACCAACGCGATTAGCGGCATCATCGTGATTGGCGGCATGCTGCAAGTGAGCGGTCCGCCGACCTCGCCGATCGTGATGCTCGGCGCAGCGGCCATCCTGCTGGCGACCATCAACATCGCCGGCGGTTTCCTGGTCACGCAGCGCATGCTGCGAATGTTCCGGCGCTGACGGCCACAGACGGCGCGATGACACAGAGCTTGCAGAATGCCTGAGACTCTCGTCACGATTGCGTATCTCGCCGCCGGCATCCTGTTCATCTTCAGCCTCGGCGGCCTGTCGGCACAGGAGTCGGCGCGACGCGGCAACGTGTTCGGCATGGCCGGCATGCTGATCGCGGTGCTGTTTACGGCATTCGGCCCCCGCGTCGAGAGCTACACCGTGCTCACCGGCGCGCTGGTGGTTGGCGGCGCCATTGGCGCACTGCTCGCGGCCCGCGTCGAAATGACGTCGATGCCGCAACTGGTAGCGATCCTGCACAGTTTCGTCGGCGCGGCCGCGGTCCTGGTCGGCCTGGCAACCGCACTCGATCACAGCCAGATGCTCGACGGCGTCGAGCGGACGATTCACGAGGTCGAGATTGTCGTCGGCATTTTCGTCGGTGCGGTGACGTTCACCGGCTCGGTGATCGCCTACGGGAAACTGCAGGGCACCATCCGCAGCAAGCCGATGTTGCTGCCGGGCCGCCATGCGATCAACCTGGGCGCGATCCTGGCGTGCGTCTATCTCGGCTGGATGTTCATCAGCGTCGACGACCCCTTCCCGTCGATCGGGCCGCTGCTGGCCTGCACGGTGATCGCGTCGCTGATCGGCATTCACCTGGTGATGGCGATCGGCGGCGCCGACATGCCGGTGGTCGTATCGATGCTCAACAGCTACTCGGGATGGGCGGCGGCCGCGGCCGGGTTCATGCTCAAGAACGATCTGTTGATCATCACCGGCGCGCTGGTGGGATCGAGCGGCGCGATCCTGAGCTACATCATGTGTCACGCGATGAACCGCTCGTTCCTCAGCGTGATCCTCGGCGGCTTCGGCGCAGACGAAGGCGCGGCGCCGGCAGGAGGGGCGGCGGCGCAGCCCGCCGGCGCAGTGAAGTCGGTGTCGGCCGACGAGACCGCCGAATTGCTGCGCGACGCGAAGAGTGTGGTGGTGGTGCCAGGTTACGGCATGGCGGTCGCGCAGGCGCAGTATCCGCTGTTCGAAGTGACCAAGATCCTGCGCGACCAGGGCGCCAACGTCCGCTTTGCGATTCACCCGGTGGCCGGCCGCCTGCCCGGACACATGAACGTGCTGCTCGCCGAAGCGAAAGTGCCGTACGACATCGTGCTCGAGATGGAAGAGATCAATGACGACTTCCCCGAGACCGCCGTCGTGCTGGTCATTGGCGCCAATGACATCGTCAATCCCGGCGCACTCGACGATCCGTCCAGCCCGATCTACGGCATGCCGATTCTCGAAGTCTGGAAGGCCAAGACCTGCATCGTCATGAAACGCGGCATGGCGAGCGGCTATGCCGGCGTCGACAACCCGCTGTTCTACAAAGACAACACCCGCATGCTGTTCGGCGACGCGAAGAAGATGATCGACGCGGTGTTGACGGCCCTCAAGTAGCCGGTCCGCATCGGCGCACCGTTCGCTCAAGCATTCGCTCAAACACCTGGCGTACACCGCAGGGTGGAAGAAGTTCGAGCCGGCATGGGACGCGGTGATTCGGCTCAGGCAACTGGCGCAAATGCGTCCCATGCTCGAGGCGGTGCTGTCACCGGTGGCACGTGTACAATTCCCGGGTCGCCTGGCATGTCGCACGTCTTCGCGGATCTCGGACTCGCCCGCCGCCTCGAGCTGACCGAGGGCCGCGGCAACGCGGCGTTCGTGGACGCGCAGGCGCGCGTGGATCCCAACTCCGGCGCCATCTGGAAGACCATCGGCGGCACCTTCGCGATGTTTGCGGGCGTGGGCTCGCCGATCACGCAAACGTTCGGCCTGGGCATGCACGCGCCGCTCACGCCGAAGGATCTCGAAGCCATCGAACGGTTCTTCGCGTCTCGCGGCTCGGCCGTGTTCCACGAGGTGTGCCCGATGGCGGGCATTGAAGTTCCGCAGGCGCTGTCGGTGCGCGGCTACCGGCCCGTCGAACAATCGGCGGTGTTGTATCAGCCGATCGATACCAACACCCGCATCCCCTGCAATCCGGAACTGAGCGTGCGGCAAGCCGGCCGTGATGAAGTCGCCTCCTACAGCACGGTTGCGGCCCGCGGCTGGAGCGAGCATCCCGCCGTGATGCCGTACATCGAAGGCTTCGCGAAGTTGAGCCTGGATTGCGCCACCTGCTTCATCGCCGAGCAGAACGGCTCGCCAATCGCGACCGCGGCGCTGTTCATGCACGAGGGCACGGCGCTGCTCGCCGGCGCCAGCACCGTGCCCGAAGGCCGCCGCCGGGGCGCGCAGCACGCGCTGCTCGACACCCGCCTGCGGACCGCGGCATCCCACGGCTGTGATCTGGCGATGATGGTGGCCGCGCCCGGCAGCGCCTCGCAGCGCAATGCCGAGCGGCAGGGATTCCTGATCGCCTACACACGGACCAAATGGCAACTCGACATCTGATCGCGCGCGCGCTGCTGGTCGTGTTGATCGTCGCCGCGCCATCAGCGGCGCAGTCCACGCGTGTCGAAGCCATCGCCGAAGGGCAGGCCGAGAAAGCGAAAGCGCTCGGCGTCGAGGGTCCGTCGGAAGCGGAGCAGATCATCCGCCGCGTGCTGTCGTCGCCGTTGCTCAGCGGCGGCGACGGTATCTACCCGTGGTTCGGCAGCATCTACGGCGGCACCGGCCTGGCCATCGGCGCCGGCCTCCTCAAGCGGTTCGAAAGCGCCGCCTATCTCAACCTCCACTCCGGCATGTCGCTGAACAACTCGTTGATGATGCGCGGCGCATTGGCATCGCCGGAACTGTGGCGCGGCAAGCTGCAGCTGGATGCGTCCGCACAGTGGATGAGCGCCCGCGGCGTGTCGTTCTACGGCTTCGGGCAGGACTCGGACGCTCGGCAGCGCGAACGCTTCGACTTCGCGCCGGTGGAACTGACCGGCAACCTGACGATTGAGCCGCGCCGCTACGTGTCGCTGATCGGCTCGCACAGCTTTCTCGACTTCAAGACCACCCGCTACGTGACGCGGTTCCCGGCGGAAGCCGATGCCCCAGGCCAGGCCGCTGCCCAGGCAGTTCTGGTGGGATACCGAGCCGAAGGCGCCGGCGCCAGCGGCGACGCCGACCGGGAGCAAGTGAAGCCGGGCTCGGAGAGCGCAGAGGTTCCGTGAACACCCAACTGCTGTTGTTGATCCTCTACACCGCCGGCATTACCGCCTTCGGTCTCTGGATCGGCCGCTGGGTCCGCGGCGCGGACGACTTCTTCGTCGCGGGACGCAAGCTGACGTGGCTGCTGGTCGGCGGCACCGTGTTGGCGGCCAACCTCGGTGCCGGCACCACGGTGGGCGCGGCGGGCCTGGCGTATCGTGACGGCATCAGCGCATGGTGGTGGAATGGCGCCGTTGGCGTGGGCACGTTGCTGCTGGCGCTGTGGGTGGGACCACGTCTGTGGACTATTGCGTCCGCGAAGCACCACCTGACGCTGGGCGATTTTCTCGAGGATCGCTACAACGGTATTATTCGCGGTGTCGTCGCGTCGCTGCTGCTGGTCGGCACGCTCGCGATATTGGCGGGCCAGTTGATCGCCGGTGCCTCGGTGCTGGAAGTGGTGGCCGGCCTGCCCCGCTGGCAGGGCGTGGCCATCGGCGGTGTCGCGATGACGATCTACTTCACAGCGGGCGGCCTGCTCAGTTCTGCCTGGGTGAACGTCGTTCAACTCGTGGTCTTGATTGGCGGCTTCGCGGTCGCGTTGCCCATGGTGCTGTCGAACGTCGGCGGCGTCGCGGCGATCGGCGCCGCGCCTGAGGTACCGGCCACCTACTGGGATCCGCTGTATTCAGCGGGCGCCAGATCGGGTTGGACGATGCTGATCATGCTGATGCCAGGCATCATTGTCTCGCCGGGCCTGGTCGGAAAGGCGTACGGCGCCGAGAGTGTTCGCGCGCTCAAGATCGGCATTGGGGCGGCCGCTGTCGTCCAGCTCGCCTTTTCGTTTCTGCCGGTGCTGTTGGGCATGTCGGCGCGCGTCAACTATCCGGGCATCGAGAGCCAGAACCTGGTGTTGCCCACGGTCCTGCTCCACGAACTGCCGACGCTGGTGGGCGCGCTGGCGCTGTCGGCGGTATTCTCGGCCGAGGTCAGCACCTGCGACGCGATTCTCTTCATGTTGTCGACCAGCAGTTCGAGAGACTTGTATCAGCGCTTCGTGAACCCATCGGCGACCTCCGCGCAGATTCTCGCCGTCGCGCGCCTTGCGGCGTTGTTCGGCGGCGTGATCGGGATGTTCCTGGCCATACAGCTGGCGACGGTGATCGACGCCCTCAGCATCTTCTACTCGCTGATGGGCGCCTCGCTGTTCGTGCCGGTCGTGGGCGCGCTGCTGGTCCCGCGCGCGACGGCGCGGGATGCGATGGCTGCCATCGTCCTGGGAGTCGGCACGCTGCTGGCCGTGTACTTCGGCACCACTGGCAGGGGCTGGTGGGATCCAAGCCTGTGGGGGCTGATTGGATCCGTGGCGGGTTTTGCCGGCTCGAGGCTTACTTCTTCACGAACGGGGCCGCCAGCAACGTCCTGAATCACGGGACGGTGATTCTCAATTCGGCCCCGTACAACGCCGTGCGATCGTGGTCGCGGGCGGCCCAGCGCAGCAGGGTCTGGACGTCCTTCTCCACTTCGCCGCTGAACACCTGCTTGCCGTTGACGAAGACGACGACCGGCTTTCCGAAGTCAATCGCATCGGGCGACAACAACAGCGTGAACGACGCCACATCGCGTGACACCGCGTTAAAGGTGTTGCCGTTGCGGCGGACATCGACGCGGCCTGACCGCTTGCTGTGGCCGAAGAAGCCGGCATCGGTCAACTCGCTCTGGCGATTCGAGTCAGCCCTGATCTCGTTGATGATCAGCCATCGATTGCGGTTGAACCGGTCGATGCGCTCTGTTTCCCACGACAGCGCCGGCGGATGCGCCACCCGAGGGTGCTCGCGCACGAACTGCTCGAACGGCGCCCGCTCGGTGGGCCACCAGGCGGTGTTGTGCTCGGCGCCGGCCTGCGGCCGGAACACGAGGTTGACGCCCATTCGCTTCAGCCACGTCATATGCGGCTCGACCTGCACGACCGGATAGAGCCGATCGTGTTCGCCGTTGACCACGTACAGCGGCGCGTTGACCAGGTTAGTACCGTGCATCTCGCCGTCAGCACCGTTGGCGGGATTGCGAAGCACCGCCAGGCTGCCGTTGAGCGGCAAGTACGATGACCACAGGTTCGGCTCCTTCAGCGCCAGATAGTAGACGCCGGTGCCGCCGTCTGAGATGCCGGTGAGGTAGATCCGGGCTTCGTCGATGTTGTACTTGCGTTTCAGCGTATCGACGGCGCGGACAATGTTGTCGACCTGTTCTTCATCCCACCATTGCGCCTGCATCCATCCGCTTGGATGCAGATAGATCTGCTTCTCACCCTCGATGCGATTCGGGGTGCGGCCGTTGACCGGCGTGGGCGCGCGTCCTGGCGCCTGCGCATTCGGGGATGGCCGGCCGACGCCGCCGTGTAACTGCACGCGCAGCATCCATTTCTGTGCCGGGTCGTAGTCGCTCGGAACGTCGACCACGTTGTTGAAGAACGGGCCGGACTGCGATCGCCATCGTAGTGAGTACTCGCCCCGCTTCTCATCGAGGTAGGGACGGCCTTGCTGCAAGCGGCGGTAGGCCACATCGAAGTCGAACGCCGCCATCCTGGCGATTGCGGCATCGACGTCGGCCGGCGCCTCGGCGGCATAGAAGGCGCCGAAGTGCGGTTCGAATTCAGGCTTCTGGTTGACGGTAATACTGCCGGCGACCACCCCGGCGATGAGGCCAGGCACGAGGCCTTTCACGGGGTGAGGATAGCGCAGAATTCGGCCAGCACCATCGCCGTCGCTCCCCACACTTTCTCGCCGTCGATGTCAAAGTACGGCACGTCGACCTCGATGGTGCGGCCGTTCATGGTGCGGGTGCCTAGCTCGCGCCTGACGACCGCCGGGTCCGACAGCAACGACACCGGCGCCTCGATGATCCGGGCCACTTCCCACTCGGCCCGCTGGAAGGCCGGACGCACCGATGCGAACCCGACGATCGGATGCAGGAGGAATCCGCTGACCGGAATGTGGAGCGGCGTGAGCCGGCCCAGGACTTCGACCGCAGTGGGCTCGACGCCGATCTCCTCCTGGGCTTCCCGTAACGCGGCCGCCTCGAACGTCTCACCCGCATCGACGCGGCCGCCCGGCAGCGACACCTGACCGGTGTGGTTGCGCAGCTCGGCGCCCCGAACCGTCAGCGCCACATGCAGGGTGGCTTCGTGGGGGTAGACCAGCAACAGCCCCGCCCCATCCCGCGCGCCATCAGGGAACTTCAGCGGATCCCACCCCATGCGGGGCGACGGCGCCATGCGCAGTTGCGCGTCGAGGCCCGGCAGGGGCCGCAGCAAGCCGGATCGGATCTGTTTCAGGGTCGCAGCAGGCACAGCAGGCTCGGTGATCCTCTTTGGTCCTCACTGCGCTCGCTTGATCGTCGTGCCGGCGCGGACCGGCGACACGTACGAGCTCACCATGCTCTCCTGGCCGTCGACGCCGATCGCCGACACGCCGAATACGAAGTCGTCGATGTTGACGTTCTTCAGCGTGAACTGCGACACGTTGCCGATGGTCTGCGCATGCTCCCAGTCGTTGGTCCAGGTATCGCGCCAGTAAACGCGATAGGCGGCCGCGCCCGGCGACGCGTTCCATCGCATGGTGGCGTCGTAGCCGGACGGATCGCGCGACAGCATGTTGCCGCCGCGATCGTTGGTGACCTTCGGCGCGGGCGGCGCCAGCGCCAGCGCGGCTACGCCGGCGGCGTTGACCCGCGCGTTCTGCGCCAGATAGCCGAAGTCCACGCCGTCGATCCGGTCGTTGGCGCCGTGCTGGCGCTCGAAGTTCTCGTTGGCCTCGCGGAACACGATCGCCGGGAAGCCGTTCTGCGAGAACGACGACTGGTCGCTGCCCCGGCCAAAGCGATCCTCGCGGGCCATCAGGCGGACGCGATGCGACGGCACATAGATGCCCGCCACCTTGCGGATGTGACGCGCCAGCGCGCGCGCCGGCGAGTCTTCCGGGCCCACCGCGTAGACCTTGATGGACTCGGCGTCGCGAATGCCGTTGCCGCCAAGCGAGTTGCCCACGATGTCGTTGTTGAACATCGCTTCGACGGCGACATTGGCCTTTCTCAGATCCTCGGCGTGCACGTTGGACCCCACCAGGCCCTGCTCTTCTCCGGCCCAGGCGATGAACACCAGGGTGGCATCGAACTGGACGCCGCTCTCCGCAAACACCCGTGCCAGCTCCATCGTCAACACCGTGCCGCTGCCGTCGTCGTTGGCGCCGTTGGCCTCGACGTTGGGATCGAAGCCGGCGCGCGTCTGACGATCGCCGCCGGCCGCGGCGGCGCCAGGGGCCGACGAATTCGACACGTTCTGTCCGCCGATGTTGACGGTGTCGTAATGGCCGCTGACGTAGATGCGGCGCGGCGACCGGCCCGGCAGCACCGCCATCACATTGCGCAGGTCAACGTCGCGGGTGATGCGCCCCTGCTGCGCGATCTGGTGGGTGTCGAAGCTGACGCGCAGCTTCTCGCTCGAGCGGCGCAGCTCTTCGAGGATCCAGCTGCGCGCGGCGCCGATGCCGTAGGTCGGCGAGGTCTGATCGGAGAGGGTGTTGCGGGTCCCGAAGCTCACCAGCTTCTCGAGCAGCGACTTGAGGCGCTCCTCCGACACGGCGGCCGCAATCTTCTCGATGCGCGGATCCGCGTCGGGCCGGGGCGCGGTTTGCGCCGCCACCAACACCGGCGTGAGCGCCATCACCACCGCTAACAGCCATCTGGCTGCGTCAGCGAGATCGCGGGCTCTACGGGCGACAACAAGGAATCGAACGGTCGTACGCATCCGGGGATTCTATCCTCCCGGACACGCACGCGATCAGCGGAAACACGCCATCACAAGATCGACTCGTGCGACTCTCGCAAGCGGAACTTCTGCACCTTGCCTGAGGCGGTCAGTGGAAACGCCTCTACGATGCGAATGAACCTGGGGACCTTGAAACGGGCGAGCCGCTCGCGACAAAAGGCCTGAACGGCGTCGGGCTCGATCGACACGCCCGGATGCAGACGCAGCGCCGCCGCCACTTCCTCGCCGAAAAACTCGCTCTTCACCGCGTACACCGACGCGTCGGCAATCGCCGGATGCGTGCGGAGCACGTCCTCGACTTCCTTGGGTGCAATGTTCTCGCCGCCGCGGATGATGATGTCCTTGATGCGTCCGGTGATGCGAATGCGGCCCTGTTGATCGATCGACGCCTGGTCGCCGCTCCTCAACCATCCGTCCGGCGTGATCGCCGCCGCGGTGGCCTCCGGCATCTTGTAGTAGCCCTTCATCACCGCGTAGCCGCGCGCCCACAGTTCGCCATCGGCACCAACGGGCACATCCTCGCCGGTTGCCGGGTTCACGATGCGCACGTCGGTTTCCGGCATTACGCGGCCAACCGTCTGCGTGCGTTCGACCAGGTCGGCGGTGCGCGGCGTCTGCGTCAGGCCCGGCGACGTTTCGGTGAGGCCGTACACGATCGTCAGCTCGCGCATCTTCATCTGGTCGATGACGCGCCGCATCAGCGGCTCCGGGCACAGCGCGCCCGCCATGATGCCGGTCCGTAGAGACGACGTGTCGAACGAGCTGAACTCCGGATGTTCGAGCTCGGCAAGGAACATGGTCGGCACACCGTACAGCGCCGTGCACTGCTCGCGATCCACGGTTTTCAACACCTGCAGCGGATCAAAAGCTTCGACCACGCACAGGCACGCTCCGTGCGTGTAGGCTGCCAGCACGCCGAGGACGCAGCCAAAGCAGTGGAACAACGGCACGCACAAACACAACCGATCGGCCGGCGTGTAGCCGAGACCTTCGCCAATCCAGAAGCCGTTGTTGACGATGTTGCGGCTCGAGAGCATGACGCCCTTGGGAAAGCCGGTCGTGCCCGACGTGTATTGCATGTTGATCACGTCGTCCGTCCCGACCGCGGACTCGAGGCGATCGAGCTGGGCGTCCGCGACGGTCGCGGCCATGGTCCGCAGGGATTCGTAGGGAACGGCACCCGCCTCCGCCAAGGCTTCGGCAGGCACGTCGCCGATGAAGAACAGGCGGTCGACCCTGGCACCACTGTCGCGGAACTCGGCCAGGTAGTCGACGCCGCGGACGCCGGCGATCGTGAACAACGTCGTGGATTCGCTCTGACGGAGGAGGTATTCGATCTCCCTGGCGCGCAGCGAGGTGTTGACCGTGACCAGTATGGCGCCGATTTTCGCCAGCGCAAATTGCAGGACGATCCACTCGGGCACGTTGGTGGCCCATACCGCGACGCGATCGCCGCGCTGCACGCCGGAGGCGATCAACCCGCGGGCGATCAGCCGCGCTTCGGCCTCGAGCTGCGCGAACGTCCATCGCAGTCCGCGGTCCGAATAGACGAGCGCTTCGTGGTCCGGAAGAACGGCGGCCAGCTGCGTCAGCAGCCGGCCAACCGGGAGATCGCGGAAGCTCGCCTCGCCGGCGCCGCCGTGGGCCATGGATGGCCAAGTTTACGGCATCCCCGCAAGTGCTGATCGTCAAACCGTCTTCGCGGGCATGACGGATGAACATGGCGTCGACCCCGTGGATCCGCATCTTGACGAGCTGATCTTCGCCGACCGCCATGAAACCGACGCCGTGCATCGAGCGAATGAACTCCGGCGTGATGCGATGGATGCGTGTGCAGACGAGCTCTTCGATCGGGAGGTTGACGTAACCGGCCTGCGCGAGGCCGCGGACGTGCGCCATCGTCACGTCGGTCACCGCCATCCGGACGATGTCGTCGGGGGAGAGGTTGCGGTAGCCGGCGGAGGCCGCCGAGGGTAGCCCAGCGAGCTCAGACTTCAAACCCACCGGATTTGAAAAAATCTGAGCCTTCTGCGCTTTCTGTGACCCCGAAGCCTTGGATGGATCGAGGCCACCGGAGGGTTGGAAAGGGCGATTGGAGGGGAAAGACCAACAGTCCGCGGTCAGGTGAAACAACCAACAAGAGCTGCAGTATCGCGCCAACGCTTTCGCACCAACGCATGACCTACCACGAACCACCAACCACTAACGAAGTCCGTTTTCCAGACGGTTGGAGTCTCAGATTCTTTAACGTGGGCCGAGATCTAACCCACACGCCGCGCGCCCTGCCGGTCTTCCCCACAAACAGTTCAGCCCAACTCGCCCAACGCCGCGTCGTCTTGCACGCAGGATTCAACGAAGGTCTTCGCGTTGGTGGTCTGTCTCCTTGCGTCCACGCATCCAGTTCCAGGAGCCGCGCCTTCCCGATCGATTGAAGGCGTTTGCGCGGCTGCTGCAGCAGCACCCCCAATGGCGACGCGAGGTGACGCTGTTGGGCGGCGGGCTCCGCGGGTTCGGCGGTTCATTGTGGCGGAAAAATCACACCGCTGGCGAGTGCACTGTTCGGATCGAGGCTGTGCTTGATGCGGCGCATCGCGTCGATGCCGGCGTCGCCGTACAGCTGCCTCAGTAGTTGCTGCTTGATCGGGTTTCGGCCGACGCCATGTTCGGCGAGCGGGCATCCGCCCATCTCGATCACGATCGCGCCGAGCTCGAGAATGGCGTGGCGGCCCTGCTCCACGTCAGCGGCAGAGCGCGGAATGACGTTGGGATGTACGTTGCCGTCGGAGATGTGCCCCCACACGGCGAGGTCGAGACCTCGCGTGGCGAACAGGCGGCGGCATTCGCGCATCATGTCACCGAAGCGGTGGAACGGCACGATCATGTCGGCGGCGGTTTTCGAAATCGCCCGATCGGCCTGCTTGGCCTGCGCCACGCGGCGGTTCACGCCCGCCGGAACCGCCTCGCGCAGTTCGGCGAAGGCCGCACCCCGCACGCGATCGGCCGGCAGCGCGATTTCCGTGTCGTCCAGCAGGTCTCGCCGATCGAGCGCACGGCAGAAGCGCACCAGCGGCGAGTCCGGCGCGGTCGCGTCGCGCACGTTCTCGAGCTGCGACCACAGCGTCGGATCCGCCGGCACTTCCAGGTCGATCAGCAGCACCACCGCCGCGCCGGACGGCAGCGCCAGCGCGAGCTTGCGGTCGATGCCATCCTCGCGAACGATCTGGATCGATCGCGCATCGATGTGCTCAATCGCCGCGATGTCG
This sequence comes from Acidimicrobiia bacterium, assembly GCA_016871275.1. GTDB lineage: Bacteria > Acidobacteriota > Vicinamibacteria > Vicinamibacterales > UBA2999 > 12-FULL-67-14b. The sequence goes on from VFZG01000002.1 coordinate 138,214, forward strand.
ACACCGTTCGGATCGCCATCCCGCCACGTGTCCTCCGCCATCGCCCGAAGGTCGGTGACCAGCTTGATCGCCTCGTCTTCGGACGGCACCGGCACCAGCGCGCGGCACATGCCGTCGGGCATCGGCGCAGTGCGGAACGTGGCGTCGGCAATGACGCCGAGCGTGCCTTCGGATCCGATAAACAAATCCACCAGGTCCATCCCGGGCGCGCAGTGATAACCCGCCGATCGCTTCGGCACGTCCGGCATCGGCAGCGAGGGAATGTCCACGCGGCGGATGCCGGTTGACGTCTCGATCTCGAACACACCGTCCGGGCTGGCGCGATGCTGCCCCCTTGAGAGCGTCAGCACATCGCCTCCGGCAAGGACGATGGTCAGACCCTCGACCCATTGGCGAACGCTGCCGTACTTGAAGGTGGCGGCGCCGGCGGCGCACGTCGCGACCGCACCGCCCGCAAAGGCGCCGAGGTAGGTCGGCACCGGCGGAAACCAGCGCCGGCTCTTGGCCAGTTCGTCCTGCACGGTCTGCAACGGCACACCGGCTCCGACGCGGACGCGATCGCGCTCCACCGTCATCGACGTCAAACGGCTCGTGCTGAGAACCACGTCGCCAAACGGCGTCGCGCCACCGGTCAGCGACGACTGGGCGCCGATTGGCAGAACACGCCCTGGGTGCTGCAGCACCGTCGAGACTTCCTCGATAGAGCGGGGCCGAACGACCAGCGATGCGTGACCTCCCGGGTAGTGCGCGGCGTCTTTCAGGAACGCGGTCGTGTCCGGTTCGGCCGAAGGAGGCGCAACTTTCAACGGTGGCAACGCCACAACCCTGACCGGCACTCGCTCATTGTAGCCGCCACGTCGTCACACCCTTCGCGATCGGCGTCACGCGGTTCGCCTGCAGTCGGCACGCCGACCGTCATCAGTCGTGGCACCCTGAAACACGAGGAACTCTGGCCGCTACATCAAAATCCTCGTTGCAAGCGCGATCAGGGCGACCCCCGTCGCAGCCTGGAGCATTCGGCGCGTCCACGGCGCGACGAACCACCGCCGCATCGCGTCGAGCGCCGTCGCCCACGTCGAGTGGCACGCCAGCGCGAGGCTGACGTGCGTGGCAGCCAGCGCCGAATAATAGAGGCGGGGCGCTCCCGCGGGAATGAACGTCGGCACCACCGACAGATAAAAGCTGATGATGACCGGGCTCAGCAGGTTGATCGCCAGCCCGTCGCCGACGTACGCGCCGGCGTGTGCACGCGGCGCCGCGCCCTCGAGATCGAGCGTCAGTGGAATGCCGCCGTCAGGATGTTTCAGGGCGCGATAGACGCTGCTGGCGCCGAGCCAGGCGAGAAATGCCGCGCCGCCCAGCTTCACCGCATCGAGCGATCCCGGCCACACCGCCATCAGCACCGAGAGCCCCAGTCCACACGCGATGGCGATGGTGGTGTTGGCGAGCGCCGCGCCAAGCGATGTCAGATACCCGGCGCGGCGGCCGCCTTCGAGCGTGTTGCGCACGACGACGGCGGTCGTCGAGCCGGGAGTGACGACCAGGACGAACGTGAACGAGAGGTACGCGAAATAGCTGGCGTCGATTGCGACCGCGCTCACGTCCGCAGGCTATTTCCTCAGCACCGCAGCGTTCGACGTCGCGTCGGCGTGATACCGCTTCTCGCCCGCTTCAATCCGCACGGCCAGCTTGTTGGCCGACGGCGGCAACGGGCAGGTCGTCCACGGATTGTAGGCGCACGGAGGATTGCGCGCGCGATTGAAGTCCATCACCACCTTGCCGTCCGGGCCCGGCATGTCGGCGTACAAGAAGCGCGCCGACGGATACGTCGTATCGGCACTGGTGAGATCGCGGAACACGAACCACAGCTGGTTGCCGGATCGCCACGCTTCCATGTTCGCGGCCTTGCCGCCGACCGTCACCGCGACCGTGCCGGCCACATTGAACGGCTCGAGGTCCCCGAGGATGTTCGGGCTCTGCACGGTCTTCGGCGTCGCCAGCGGCGTGAGCTGCCCGGTCACGGTCATGGCCGGGTTTGCGGGGTACCACTTCAATCCCGAAAAATTCCTGCGCAGCGGTGCGTTCTGGTCGCGCACGCGAATCGCCAGCCGCGGGCCGCTGTAGTGCAGGAAGAACAACGTGGACTTGTAAGCGATCTGATCGGCGGGCCGGCCGCGTTCGGCAAGACGCAGCGGCCCCTCTGCGACCGGCTTGCCGTTATAGGTGAGCGTCTGGCCGTTGGCCGCCTTGATCGTCACCGTCGTGCCGTTCATCGTGATCACGCCGGCCTGCTTCGGCACATCGGCATAATCCAGCACAATGTCGTTGAGCGGATCCGAACCGAAGGTGTTCTCGCCAGGATTCAGGAAGTGCAAGCCCGCGACGATGAACCAGCCGTCGTCGGCGAGCAGCACCTTCTGTCGCTCGGCCTGGTAGGCCTTGAGACCGGCGACATCGTAGGCCTCCTGAGCGGAAGCGACGGTTGCAATCAGAGTCAACGCCAACAGGCCAAGTCGTTTCATGGAGTGCCTCCGGGGCGAATTCTATCAGCCCGTCCGGCCCCGTAACCACAACAGCGTTTCCGCCCCAAGCAACAGGCTGGCCAGCGTCACATGGCCGACCTGGGCCGCCGGCAGTAACGAGCCATACGCCATGAACAGGCCCAGGCCGATCTGGGCAACCGCGAGCGCCAGCACCAGGTAGGCCCATTGAATCGACGGCGAACGGCGCCTGAACAGCCACAGCGTCAACACCGTCGCGCCGATCACCACGGCGAACGCCAGGTCGCGATGCAGGTAGTCCAGCTGGCCCACCGTGGCCAGTGCCGCGTCTCGCGCCACGCCGGCGTCCATCGCATGATCGATGCGGCCCCGAACCTGTGTGCCGAACGCCGCCTGCACGAGCGTCAGGCCTATCAGCAGCAGGTACGGCCAGTTGACAGCCTGGCTGGCTGGTGACGCTCCCGCATTGCGACGGCTTTCATCAAACGCCGTCAACATCGCGTACAGCAGCAGCTGCACGATGATGATCGCGACGATCAAGTGCGCCGTGACGATCCACGGCGCGAGCTCGTGCGCCACGACGCGCCCGCCAAGCCAGCCTTCATAGCCCACCAGCAGGAACGCCGCGATGGTCGTCCAAAGGATGCGAGGCTCACGCCGATGATGGCGCCACGCGGAAATGGCGGTCGCCAGAATCAGGAAGCCAACGGTGACGCCAAGCAGCCGATTCAGGTACTCCGTCCACATCAGCCTCGGATTGAACTGCGACGGATCGAATTGCGGCGGCAGGGCCTCGACGGACGCTGGCGGTATCCAAGATCCGAAGCACCGCGGCCAGTCCGGGCAGCCCAGGCCGGCGCCGGAGGCGCGCACCAGGCTGCCAACGAGAATCAGAAGATAGGTGGTCGCGGTGGTCCAGAGGGCGAGCCGCTGGAACGACGTCAGGCGCACATCACTATTATGAGCTACGGGCGACGGGCTACGGGCTACGCGTGAAACACAACCGGGGCGTTTCGAGTCTCGTGACGCCATGGCCCTGACCACCAACCTCTGTCATTCAGCTCGATTGCTGGCGCGCAGCCCAATTTTCACCCTCACGTCGGTGATTTCACTGGCGTTGGGCATTGGCGCTGCGGCCACGATTTTCTCCCTGACCGACGCGCTGCTCTTCGAGCCGACCGTCGGCGTACGAAACGCGGACGAGCTGGTCGATATCGGCAGGGCCAACGAGGGGAGCGGGTTCGACAACATGTCGCACCCTGCCTACAGGTATCTACGCGACCACAGCCAGACCACGGGGTCGCGGCGGTCGATTTCGGCGGCCGACCGATGAGCCTGACCGTCCCGGGATCGAGCGAACGCGTGATCGGCACGCAGGTGTCCGACAACTATTTCGACGTCCCCGGTACACGGCCGGCACTCGGCCGGTTCTTCCTGGCTGACGAAGATCAGGTGCCCGGCCAGAAGCCGGTGGTGGTGCTGAGCCACGACATGTGGTCGACACGCTTCAACAGCGACCCGACGATTCTCGAGCGTCCTCTGCGTCTCAACAACCACGACTTCACCGTCGTCGGCGTCGCGGAACCCGGTCTTGAGGGCTCATCGATGGTCGGTACCGATCTCTGGGTGCCGTTTGCGATGCTACAGATCGCACGCGGCGAGCCGGCCAACCGGCTCACGCAGCCGGGGGCGCCTGGCACGTCGCGGTGGGCCGGCTCAAGCCAGGTGTGTCGATCGGGCAGGTCGGCATCGCCCCAATCGATCCGCTGTCATGTGGTGGAACCGCGGTGCTGTTCGTCGTGGTGCTGGCCATGGCGGCCTGGACCCCGGCCAGCCGTGCGGCGTCTACCGATCCGGCAACGGCGTTAAGGGCTGAATAGCTTCAAAGATCCGAATCATCGGCGATTCGGATTCCTGTTGCTGAGGATCGCGGAACTCCGCGGCGATGTTCAGGCCGGGCACGGCGGGAACGGAAAAGGCGGGCAGCCAGGGCGTCAAGCCGACGGCTTCGAATCCAGGGCCGCGCTGTGACGCGGTCACCTTGGCTTCATCAGAGCGGGTGTATGGCCAGCGATTGGCGACTTCGCAGAACCGCCGGCCGGTCACGTCGGTCCGGTCCTGAAGCTGCACGACCCAGGTGTTGTTTGTCGGGTCCACCGCCTGGCCACCCAGTGCCATGAGCCGATAGGCCATCGACCGGTAGTACGCCTCGCGATAGATCCACGCCGACCGCCACGGCTCGGCATCGTTGCGCCGCGAGAAGCACAACTGGTAGTAACGCGAGGTTGGAATGCCGGCCCAATCGGCAAGGTTCTGGAACCGGCCCGCCAGCGATCCGTCCGGCCCGTCACGGAACGGCAGCTCGAAATCCAGGAGCACGTACTTCGATCGCGCGAGCTCGAGCATCTTCAAAGCGGCAACTTCGTCGGTCTCGGTGAAGAACTTCGCCGACACTGCCGCGCCGCTCTGGGTCGGGTTGCTGATCGGCACCCGGCGCGCCGCCTGCGTGATCCAATACCCCTGGTCCCACCAGTTCATGACGGTGTATGCCGCCCTGTCCGGTGTCTCACCGTAGCGCGCATAGTAGTAGTCGGGTGGAGCGAACGGTTCCGGCGTTTGCGTGCGGAGCCACTGCATGGCCTCGAACCAGTACTGCGGCATGCCGCCGCCACGAGCGGCGGTGACCGCCGCAGGAACGATGTTCGGCGCGATCACAATGCCGGCGACGAGCACAATCGCCAGTTCGCGCTGGAACGGCAGCCGCCGGTTGATCCTCGGATTCGGATTGTCGCCGTGCGGCACGCCGCCCCAATCCAGGACCCGAACCGACAGCCATGCCGCGACCACTGCCGCCGCGGGCACCAGGTAATAGCCGAATCGATTCTGGCCGAGCGTCGCCAGGTAGTTCACGACGGTGAAACAGACAATCAAGATGTGATCGACGCGCTTCGAACGCCAGGCGGAGACTGCCAGCAGCACCACGGCGACTGCGCCGACATAGAAGCCGCTCCGGAAGAACACCCACGGCTGATCCCAGGTCCAGTTGCCGGTATACATGAACAACGGCCGCGCTTCGAGCACCGCCATTCTCGTGGCATCGGGCCGGAAGCGATTCACGTCGACCATCACCTGGCTGGCCAGGTTGGGCAGGAACATCCACACCGCGCCCAGCACGACGACCGTGGCGATCACACCCACGCCAATCACCTTCGCGAGTCGATCCGCGAACAACATGACGATCAGCGACACGGCGATGAAACCACCGAGTGCGGCGACCTGCGTGTTGTAGCGGAACAGGTCCGGGTCCTGGCACGCCAGCACGATCGCCAGCGCGATCGCACCGGTGATGGCCGCGAACCGTCCCGCGGCGGCACGGCGGTCCGGCGCGACCACGGCCGTCGTGACAATCCAGACGGCAAGGGTGAACACGAAGTACGAACCGCTCGCCCAGGCGAGCAGGTAGAGACCGAGGCTGATGCCGGCGCCCACCACCGTGCCGTAGGCCATGCACGCCAGCGTGGCAAACGCCAACAGCACCTCGAGCGCGTGATGATCGACGAAGCCGATCAGCGATCGATCGAGAAAGTGTCCCGGCAGCACCGCCGCCAGCAGTCCGGCCAGCAGTCCGGCGCGGCGATCGAACGCGACCCCCGCCAGCACCCACACCGCCACGACCGCCAACACGCCAGCGACAGCCGGCACGAACGCGGCCACCTGCTCGATGTGTCCGGTCGGGGCGTGCCGCCCGCCGGTGACGACAGCCACAGTCGAAATGATGGTGTCGAGGAGGGGCGCAATGGCGACGTACTGTCCGCCGGGCGCGGCGTACGGATCGACCGTCACGCGATGCGGAAAGTTGCGGACCTGGCTCTCGGCCAGCCGCACGTGATACCAGGCGTCGGTTTCGAGAAAATTGACGCGCGCCGCGCTCGTCCCGTCCGCGGGACCGAGCACATCGTCCCACGGCGCCCACACGCGCAGCCCGGCCGCCGCTGCAAGGATGACGGCCAGCACGATGACGTCGAACTTACGCAATCATCGGGATTCTAGGATGATTCGTCGTGCGGCGCGCACGGCGATGGTTAGCGCCCCTATCTTTTCGGGATCGTCCAGTAGTAGACCTTGCGGCCGTCCACGTCCATTTCCTTCTCGGGCTTCCAGTCGCCCATGTCGAACGACTGCGACACGATGCGGGTGCCGGGCTTGCACTCCTTCATCAGCTTCGGCATCAGCTTGACGTTCAGCGACGGCAGCAGGTAGAGGGTGATCACCGAGGCGCCGCTCAGGTCCTGCTCGAACAGGTCGCCGTGAATCACGCGCACGCGATCGCCGACGTTGTTCTTGGCCACGTTGGCGGTGATTTCCTCGATGCGCTGGGGGTCGATGTCCACGCACACGCCGCGCGCGCCGTACTTTTTGGCGGCGGTGATCGGAATGCGGCCGTCACCGCAACCAAGGTCATAGACCACGTCGTTCTTGGTGACGTTGGCCACCTGCAGCATCGCTTCCACGACCGCTTCCGGGGTGGGAACGAAGATGACGTCCGGGCGGCGCGTCGGAGCCTGGGCCGCCGCCTGCGCCAACGCCATGGTGGCGCCGGGCAATAGAACAATGGTCAGGGCCAGGGCGAGAAGACGAGTGCGCATTCGAAGTAACCTCCTTAAGGTCCGTGGCCAGTATATCCAAACGACGTGTTTTCACTGCCGCCACGGCCGTCGCCGCCGCGATCTTCGCGATCCCCGCGATTCGTCACTGGCGCGAACGGCCGCCCGAACCGCCGCCCCCGTCAGAGACGCTGCGGTCGGCGTGGCTGCCCCAGGATGGCCTGGTGCCGGGAGCCGGCGGCGACTACTCCTTTGGACTGGCGCTCGCGCCAGACGGCCGCACGCTCATCTATCCTGCCGCCACAGGCGGCCGCATCGCGCTGTACCTGCACGACCTGCGCACCGGTGACACGCGCGCGCTGCCGGGCACAAACGACGCCGCTATGCCGTTCTGGTCGCCGGACGCCTCGCACATCGGGTTCGTCGCAAACGGCAAGCTGCGCGCGCTCGATCTCGCGACCGGGCAGACTTCGGAACTGGCCGACGCAGCGGCTGGCCGTGGCGCAACGTGGGGTCCAGCCGGGGACATCCTGTTCACGCCGGCGGCGACCGGTGGCGTGATGAAGCGCGCCGTCGATGGTTCAATCGCGGCATTCACCACGGTTGATGCCAGCGGAGGCGAAACCTCGCATGCCTGGCCCGCGTTCCTGCCCGACGGACGCCACGCCATCTTCCTGGTCACGGCCGCCGAGCCGTCGCGCCGGGGGATCTGGATCGCGCCGCTCGACAACCCGGCGGCGCGGCGGCGCATCGCGGCTGCCGACGCGCAGGCACTCGTCGTCGATCACGTGCTGCTCTACCTTCGCGATCTCACGTTGATGGCGCAGCCGCTCGATGCCGCGACCCTCGACCCGAATGGCCGCGCGGAAGTCGTCGGCATGAATGCCGGCCGCGGGCCGCTGGGCCAGATCTTCGCGACCGCGTCGAGCGACGTGCTGATCTACGGCGCGCCGGGGACCACGCTGCGGCAGTTGCAATGGGTGACGCGCACCGGTGAAGCAGCCGGATCGCCGACCGAGCCGATCGACGCGTGGGATCTGCGCATCGCGCCGGACGGCCGAAGAGTGGCGGTGACGGAGCGCGACCGGCAATTGCGCACCCTCGACGTGTTCGTTCGCACCACCACACAGCCGGCGCCAGTACGGATGTCGTTGTCGACCGACGTCGACGACAGCGGCGTGTGGTCGCCGGACGGATTGCGCGTGGCCTGGGCCGGCCAGCGGCGCAAGGTGCTGATCCGCGGCGCCGGCGCGGTACTGCCCGAGCAGACCATCGGCACGTTCGACACGCCCGTGCAGGTCTGGGACTGGTCGCGCGACGGTCGATCGCTGATCATCGGCCGGCGCCAGAACGACACCGGCGACGACCTGTGGATACTACCGCCGGTCGAACACAGTGACGCGCGTCCGTACGCGGTCGCACCGTTCGATCAGGTCTACGCCGCTGTGTCGCCGGACGGCGCGCGGCTCGCCTACGCATCGAACGAGTCCGGGCAGTTCGATATCTACGTCGACTCCTATCCCACACCCGGCCGCCGCGTTCGGGTGACCACCGCCGGTGCGACCGAGCCGCGCTGGAGCGCCGATGGCCGCGAGCTCTACTTCCGGCGAGGGGCCGACATCCATGCGCTCACACTCGACCGATCGGAAGTACGATCGAGCGGGCGGCTGTTCAATGCGGGCGCGGTGATTCGCGCCTATGACGTCAGCCGTGACGGCCGCTTCCTGCTCAATCTTCCCGCGGCGAACAGTCCGGCCGCGGCTGCCACGCTGATCTACCAATGGCAGCCCTGACGGACCGGAGGCCTGAGATGAAGATCGCGTCGTGGAACGTGAACGGCATTCGCGCCCGGCAGGGCCAGTTGATCGACTGGCTTGTGGCCGAAACACCCGACATCGTCTGCCTGCAGGAAATCAAGGCGTCGCCCGATCAACTGCCGTTCGAGTTGCGGGACGTGCAGGACTATTGGAGCTGCTGGCACGGCGAGAAGGGCTATTCCGGCGTCGGTCTGCTGGTTTCCAAGTCGCTGCTCGGCGCCATGCCGGCCTGCTGGCATCCGGGCTTCGACTTCGAACAACGCATCGTCTGTGCCAGCGTGCCTTCCCCGGTGGGCGACGTGATGGTGGCGTCGGTTTACGTGCCAAACGGCGGCAAGGATTTCGAGGCCAAGATCCGCTTCCTCGAGGCGCTCGATTCGTACGTCGCGGAGGCGGAGCGCGAGCAGCTCCTGCTGGTGTTGTGCGGTGACCTGAACGTCGCCAGGACCGAGCGCGACATTCATCCCAAGGAGCGCAAGGCTAACCAGATCGGCGCCCGGCCGGAGGAGCGCGCGTTGATCGAGCGCATCCTGTCGCGCGGCGTGGTTGACGTGCACCGCAGGTTGCATCCGGATGACGACAACCTGTTCACGTGGTGGGCGCCGTGGCGGAACATGAAACAGCGCAACATCGGCTGGCGCATCGACTACGTGCTGGCGTCGCAGGCGCTGGCCGATCGGGCATCATCCGCCGTGGTCCAGCGCGAGATCGGCACGAGCGATCACGGCCCGGTAGTGGTGCAGTTCGGCTTTACTTAGGCAGCTTCTCGATCGCGGCCTTCATCGCGATCCGCTTCTCCCTCATCAACTGGCCATCAGGGGAGCGTCAGGACGATCAGCTCGGGAATGTCAGTCGGGGTCGGGCTCTGGACGCTGATCGCGATGTACTGCTTGCCGTCGATCGCGTAGGTCATCGGCGTTCCAACGGCTGAGCCAGGAAGATCCGTTGAGGCCAGCTCCTTGCCGGTCGCCTTGTCGAACGCGACCAGACGCGGACCGCCCCTAATACCACCGGTGGTGAGCGCGTACATCAACAGCGTCTTCGTGAGCAGCGGTCCAGCCAGCGTAATGTCGCCGCCGACCGGCCCAAGTTTGAGCGGCTTGAGGCGCGGGTTGTTGCGAATGCGATCGCCGGCGCCGGTCGGCACCATCCACTTGTGATCACCCGTGTTCATGTCAATCGCCGTCATGCGCGAGTACGGCGGCTTGAACAGCGGCAGGCCTTCCGGCATCTGCGGATTGCGGCCGGGCGTCTGCATGTAGAGCAGGTTGCTGTGCACTTTCGGATCGGGCGGGCTCAGCCTGCTCACCGCATAGGCGTTTCGCGACGGGATGTACATCAAACCGGTTTCGGGGTCGACCGCCGCACCCGACCAGTTCGCTCCGCCGGTCGTGCCGGGCCGCACAATCGTGCCTTCGATCGATGGCGGCGTGAACAGCGGGCCGGTGCGGAACCCCTGGATCGCCTGCTCCGCCATGGCGCGAATCTCCGGGGTGAAGTCCGCGAGATCGTTCACGGTCGCGCCCTGATATTCGAACGCCGCCGGCTTCGTCGGCATCGGCTGCGTGGGCGAGGCTTTCTCGCCGGGCACATCCGATGGCGGCACCGGCCGCTCTACGATGTCCCACACCGGCCGGCCGGTGGCCCGATCGAACGTGTACACGTAGCCCTGCTTGGTGATCTGCGCCAGTGCCTTGATGCGGGTCCCGTTGACGGTGATGTCGAGCAGATTCGGCGCCGCCGGATTGTCGTAGTCCCACAGCCCGTGGTGCACCGTCTGGAAGTGCCACACGCGCTTGCCGGTGTTGATGTCGAGCGCGACCACGCTCTCGGCAAACAGGTTGTCGCCCAGTCGATGCGCGCCGTAGAAATCCGGCGCGGTGGTATTGGTCGGCAGGTACAGCAAGCCGAGCTCCTCGTCCGCGCTCATGATCGTCCACACCGTGACTTTGCCGGCGTATTCGTTCGAGCCGTCCTGCCACGTGTCGGCGCCGAACTCTCCCTTTTGCGGAATCGGCTGGAACGTCCACCGCACTTTGCCGGTGCGCGCATCGAACGCGCGCATCCAGCCGGGGATCTGCTCCTTGGTCTTGATCAGCGACGAGATCGCCGCCGGCACGACGATCATGTCCTTGACGACGATCGGCGGTGACTGCACCGAGTAGGTCAGCGCATTCAGATAGTCGCGCGTGCCGCGCTGGGCGCGCGGCAGGCCTTCCATCAAGTCGACCTTGCCGTTGACACCGAACTCCTGAACGGGCCGCCCGGTCTTCGCATCAACCGCGATCAGATAGCCGTCGCCGGTCCCCCAATACACGCGCTCTTCGGGGCCACTGGCTCCGGGCGCGGTCGAGGGCGCGCGCCAGTAGGCCACGCCGCGCTGATTCCACCGCAGCGTCATCGTGGTCGTCCCGGACTCGTAGCTCTTGGGGTTGTAGACCCACTTGAGCGCGCCGGTGCGGGCGTCGTAGGCCGCGCCCACGGAGGCCGGCGTATTCACGTAGATCGTGCCGCCGACCATCAACGGCGTGACCTTGTAGTTCTGGACAAACGGCGGCTGGTTGTCCCGCCAGCGCGTCGGATCGACGCGGCTGAGCTCCTCGAAAATCAGCTTCGAGTCCGCCGACCACTCGGTGCCGTCAGGCAGCGTCATCGACAGGAATCCGTCAGGCGACTTGGCGCGCCAGGCGATGCGCAGCGATCCGAAATTCGAGGCGTTGATCTGATCGAGCGGCGAGTACTTGGAGTTGGCGAGGTCGCCGCCGTAGGTCGGCCACTCCCCGGTTGCCGTCGACGGCCTTTCGGCACGAAGCTGTCTACTTGCCGCAGTCGGCTCCTCGCTCAGGGTTAAAGCGCTGACCCCCATCGCGACGACACAGCCAAACGCGGCGATTGTTCTGTTCATTGGGTCAGGTCTTTCACGCGACAGCGAGCATCGGTCGTCCGGGGAGAGGCGCCCGGAGGCGCACCATTCTAGCCGGGTCTGCGCGTTCTGTGGCCCGCGCCTCCGAGGGCTTACCGGGAGACGCGGAATGCGACCCATTGTTCGGCGGCATGTTCGCCGCTGGTCGCTGCGATGCGCAGAACGTAGGTGCTGTTGGCCAGGCTCCCGACCGGGATGGCCATGCGCGCTTTGCCATCCACGAGCGGCGGGGCGTCGAGCGCCCGCAAGACGTCTCCCCTGCTATTGAGCAGGTCAACCTTGAGTTGCGGCGCGCCGGCCGGTGCCTGGAGCTCGATGTCGACCAGCACGCGATCGGTGGCGCTGAATCGCGTGGCCGCCGTGGGTGAGGCCGACGGATTCGCCTCGATGGCGCGGAACTCCACCATGTTCTTGGCGCGCAGGATCTTCGGCGTGGCGAGGACGATGGGCTGTTTGCTCAGGTCGGCCACGGCCTGCACCTGCACCCAGCGGTCGATGATGTCGCCGTTGGCCGCCAGCGAGGTGAAACGCACGCGGTGTCGGCCGCCCGGCCAGTCGAATCGCGCCATCAACGGCAACTCGCCGGGAGCGCCGCCAATCACCTGTGCCGGCCGGGTGGGCTTGCCCGCATCGTCCACTGGCTGGATTTCGAGGCGCGCGGGCTTGTCGGAGCCCGGCGTCGGGTTCGGTTCCCAGGTGTAGGTCACGCGCGTGTGCCCGCCGTCGCCTCTGGCAACACCCGTCCACACCGCGACCGCGCGGGTGTTCACCGAATCCGACAGCGCGGCGAGCGCCGTCGTGAGCGCGGCGTTGGGTGGAGTCGCCGCGGCTTCTGCCGCCGCCGTGATCTCTTTCGCGCTCGCCGACCAGTAACCGCGCCGGGCGTTGATCTGCACGCCGCGCCGCTTCACGCGGACCTTGATTTCGTGGAACCGGCCATCGTTGGTGCGCCGCGTCGGCGTGTAGCCGAGCAGGTAGTAGGCGCTGGCATCCGAGACGACGTCCTTCAACTGCTCCATCGGCTCGTTGGTGTTGACGATGGTGCGGCCGTTGGTGTCGGCGGCCAGCCGCCTGAGCACGGTGCCGCCGCCGAAGCCGGCGCTGCCGAGCGGGCGCGGATCGATGACGTGAATCGACACGTTGCCCTGGTTGGCGGCGCGGTCGATCTCTTTCATCAACTGATCGTTCGGGCTGCCGGGCCGCACGCCGGGCCCCTGACTGAAGAACAGGAGGGACTTGCGGCCGTCGCGCAGCCCGCCCATGTTCAACGCCAGCGCCTTCAACGCCGAGAGCGTGACGCCGCTGCGCAGTTCCATCCAGTTGCGCTGCGACAGCTGCGCCTCTTCAATCGGGCTCTTGATCGGAAACGTTTCGCCGAGCCGCCCTTCGAAACTGCGGATGCGGCTGATCAACTCCGCCTTGTTGCGCGTGTACTTGAGGTCGTAGAGCGTGGTCAGCGGATCCATCAGCGCCACGAGATCGTTCGGGCCCAGCTGGTTGATGAACTTCGTCAGCGTGTCGCGCAGCGGCAGCGTGATGTCCGGGCGCTTCGCGATGTGATAGTCGTCCAGGAAGATGCCGAACAACCGCACGTCCTCGCGCGCGGCCTCGAGCAGGGCGTGCTCCTTCGAGCGAATCTCGAGCGGCTCGTCGAGGTTCGAGGTGCGCGTGCCGTCCACCCGGATGAACTGGATCGTCTCGATCCGCTGCGGCACCTCGTCGTCGGTGATCTCGAAGTCGTCGATCGTCAGATCGCCCACCGGCTCGTTGCGCGACGTCGCCGTCACGTCCACGCGTACCAGATCAGTCGTCGCCCGGAAGATCGGCTGCGCCGGCGCCTGGGGAGCCTGGTCGGCGGCGCTCTGAGCAAGCAGGCGGCCGGCCAGGCCGGCCGGCCGCGCGTCGAACGGTTCGACGACACACAGACCAATCGCCACGGCGACAAGGACAAGCCGCATACTCGCATCCTATACTGACCCTCAATGTCGCAACGACCTTCGACTCGCTCAGGTCGCCCTGAGCCTGTCGACCGGCGGTGGGATGTCATCGGCGTCGGGTGCAACTCCGTCGATTACGTCTATCGCCTCCCGGCGTCACCCCGCGCCGACAGTCCAACCGCCAAACTGCGGATTTCCGGCCACCAGGCGATGTGCGGCGGGCAGATGGCGACCGCGATGGCCGCGTGCGCCGCCCTGGGGCTCCGCACCGCCTACCTCGGCGCTGCCGGCCACGATCACAACGGCCGCCTCATCATCAGCGAGCTGCAGCAACGCGGCGTGGACGTCTCTGCTGTCGTGACGCGTGCCTGCGCCAATCGCTTTGCCGTGATCGCCGTCGACGAATCGTCGGGCGAGCGGATCGTGCTGTGGGACCGCGACGATCGCCTCAATCTCCAGCCCGCCGACATCGATCGCGCAACGTTGGCGTCGGCGAGGCTGGTGCACGTCGATGACGAGGACCAGCAGGCGGCCATCACCGCCGCGGCCATCGCGCGTGACGCAGGCATCCCCGCCACGAGCGACATCGACCGCGTGACCGCACACACCCGGGACCTGATTGCGACGGTGAGCGTGCCGATCTTTGCGCAGCACGTCCTGCCCGAAATGACCGGAGAATCCGACACCGGACGGGCGCTCCGCACCCTGCGGCAACCGCACCACGCCATGCTCTGCGTCACCCTTGGCGCTGCCGGTGCGATGTTGTTGAGCGGGAACGAGCTGGTGTCCGAGCCCGCGTATCCCGTGACCGCGATCGACACGACCGGAGCGGGAGATGTGTTCAGGGCGGCCTTCATCTACGGGCTGCTGAACCACTACCCGCCACGCCGGTTGTTAGGATTCGCCAATGCCGCCGCCGCGCTCTCGTGTACGCGCCAGGGTGCCATGGCCGGCGTGCCGTCGCTGACCGAGGTGGAGCGGCTGGCTACTCAGGCGTAAGCGCTTCGCGCAGCACCCGGCCCGTGGCGTCGGCCAACGTCACGCCGACCATGTGCGCCAGCGTGGGGGCGATATCGGTCGGTGCGGATGGCTCGAGGTATTGTCCCGGCTTGATCCCGAATCCAAACAGCACCACCGGCACGCGGGTGTCGTAGCGATGTCCCGTGCCATGCGTCGTCGTGCTCGAAGACGTAATCCAGTAGGCACGGCCAAGCATCTTGATGTCGCCGCTGCGGCCCTCGTAGTGGCTGAGCGCCGCCGCGCGCGTCAGCGGATCGCTGGCCGACAGTTCCTCCTTGCGATAGACGCGCCACACCCCTTCCGTGTTGCGCACCGTCGCGAGCACCGCATCCATGGCCGTCGGGTTCTGGGTCAGCTGCTGGTAGACGCCGTCGTTGAAATACACGTCGTTGTAAATCACCCGGGTGCGGTACGCGCCCGGCCCCAGTTCGCGCGCCAGCACCGCGTCAATGGCGCGGCCCACCGCGCCGGCGTCGATGCGCCCGGCGTCGAATCCCTGCGCCTTGACGCGCTCCGGCACCGGCGCCACGCCATGGTCGGCGCTCAGGCCGACGACGTAGCTGCCCCGGCCGAGATCGCGATCGAGCTTGTCGAGCAGCAGGCCGATCTGCGTGTCGAGGTGAAACATGACGTCCTGCACCTCGTGCGAATCCGGCCCGAAATCATGACCAACCTTGTCGAGTGCCGAATAGCCGATCGCCAGGAAATCGGTGGCCGGCCCTCGACCAAGCTGCAGCGCGTCGATCGACTGCATGGCGAGCGCGTTGAGGTACGCATCGGAGAACGGACTCGACTCCCACGCATCGGTGAACGCCCCGCCGACTTCGGCGCCGGTGCCCTTGACGATGTGCGGGAACTCCTTCGTCGCCAGCGCGACGCGCCGGCGGCTCGCCGCCTGCGTGGAGTAGTCGAAGAGATACTGGTCGATCGGCATCGACCGGTCCCAGCGGCGGCCGATCTCGCCCTTGAGCGGATGCTTCGCGATGTACTCCGCCAGATACGGCACCGGGGCCTTCGCAAACGCCGTTGACGTGACCCACTCGCCATCGACCTCGTCGAGCCAGATCACCACATCCGGCTTGCGCCCGGTGAGCCCAATGGCCGACCGCGCCTTCAGCGAAATGCCGACCACCTTGGGCGCCGATGAGCCCTGCAAGCGCATCTCGTCGGCCAGCGTGTTCGACATCAGATACCTGGCGCTGTTGCCGACGCTCTTCACGGGAACGCCGTACGTGATCAGTTTCGTGTTCTCATCGTCCGTGCACGCCACGAGACGGCTGTTGTTCCGCTCCCACCACTGGTTGAGCACCATGCCGTGCACCGCCGGCACGGTGCCGGTGCCCATGCTGGCGTGGCCGGCGCACGTCACGGTGTTGTAGTACGGATAGTCGGCCTGCCGGAACCACGCGCCTTCGTTGATCAACCGGTGCAGGCCCTTCGACCACTGGTGGCGAAAACGGTCGACGTAATCGCCGCGCATCTGGTCCACGGAAATCAGGACGACGAGCTTGGGGCGGCTGCGGGCCTGGGGCGCCGCCGGTTTGGCGGTTTGTGCGCTCGGCACTGGCGCGGTCAACAGCATGGCGGACAGCAGCGCGGCGTATTTCATCAGGGAAAAATCATACAATCAGCGCGTGACGCTGGGGCGAATCAGAATTCTGGCGCTCGCGGCGGCCGCCATACCAGGCATGGAACAGCGTCCGGCTGCCCAGGAGCGGGCCCTGGACGACGTCCTGCGGATGTCCGCGTCGTACGTCGCCGCGTTCCGGCAGCAGTGGTCGGGCATCGTCGCCGAAGAGACGTATTTCCAGGAGATCCGGAACACGTCACGGATTGGCGACTCCGTGGCGGCCCAGATCCGAAGGCTGCGATCGGACTTGCTGCTGGTGAAGTTGCCAGACGCCAACCGTTACGTCGAGCTCCGCGACGTCTACGAAGTCGATGGCAAGCCGATTCGCGATCGCCAGGCACGACTGGAACGCCTCCTCAAGGATCCGGCGGCCGCCGATCCGATTGCCGCGATCATCGACGAGAGTGCGCGCTACAACATCGGACGCATTCAACGGAACATCAACACGCCGGTCATGGCGCTGCAGTTCCTGGAGGCCGGCAACCAGCAGCGCTTTCGCTTCACGCACGTGCCCAAGGCCGTGACGCCGGTCTTCACTCACGAGCAGGACCGGGCGGCCAACGACACTGCCGTGTTCCGCACCACCACCGAGATGTGGACTCTCGAGTACGAGGAGCGAGACCGGCCGACGATCGTCCGCAAATTGGATCGCGGCAGCCTGCCGGCGCGCGGCCGCTTCTGGATCAATCCGTCCGACGGCAGCGTCCTGATCAGCGAGGTCATTTTCGACGGCGGCGGCGTGATCGCCACGGTGACGGTGAGCTACCAGTCGGAGCCGCTGATGGGATTCCTGGTGCCGGTCGAGATGCGCGAGTCGTACCTGCGCAACCCCGAGCGCATCACCGGGCATGCGCAGTACAGTCGGTTCCGGCCGATCAACTGAAGCACGCACCGGAGAGGCGAACCGGCGGAGACCTGGACCCCTGCGAGTGCGTCCGACTACTTCGTTCGAAGCGTAACCGTCTTCCCCGGCGTCACGCCGCGCTGCCACACCGCCGGCCGCGCGCCGGCGCGCGGCATGATGAGCTGGACGTCGACCCGGTTTACTCCGGACGGTACGCCAACGTGCACCGGCATGTCATTCTGCGCGTCGTAGCCGGATCCGCCGTCGACCAGCGCTGCGCCGACCAGACGTGTCGTGCCCGCGGCCAAGACCCGCACTTCGGCGCCGGCCCGGGTAGCCCGGCCGTTGGCGTCCACGACCCGCACGTGCAGGCCGCGTGCTGCGTCCGCCGCGGGCAGCATGTTGCGCATCACCACGTGCGTGCCGTCGGCGCGGGAGCCCGTCAGCGCCAGGTCGAGATCGCCGTCGCCGTCCACATCGGCCCAGGTGACACCGTGATCGGCCTGCAGCCGTCGAATGCCAGGCGGCGTGACGTCCACGAAGCCGCTGCCGGTGTTGCGGAACAGTGAATCCTGCCAGCTGACGCCGCCGGTGACCGTGCCGTTGACGTAGAGATCGACCCGGCCGTCGTGATCGAAATCGGCGAACGCGCACGCGTCGTAGCGCGAATCGATCGCGATGTTCCAGGCGCTCGATCGATCTTCGAACCGGCCCTTGCCGCGATTGCTGAAGAACCCGAGGGGGCCATAGTTTGCCGCGAACAGATCGAACCTGCCGTCGCCGTCGATCTCGGCGGCGCACACGCGCACCGTGCCGTTGCCGGCCGCGTTCGGCGCTCGGCCGCCCCACGCCACTCCCGCCGCCTCGGCCACGTCGGTGAAGGTGCCGGCGTCGTTGCGGTAGAGTCCGTTCGCGTCGCCGTCCATGTTCGCGATCGCGACGTCGAGATCGCCGTCTTCATCGAAGTCGAACCACACCGCGCCGACGGAGCGGCGCGCATCGGCGAGACCAATTGCGGGCGCCACATCGGTCATCTTGCCGCCATCGTTGCGATACAGCGCGTTGGCCCGATCGCGGAAGGCGATGAAGAGATCGAGGTCGCCGTCGCCATCGAAGTCGATGAATGCCGGCTGACGAACGGCGCCGGTCGCGACCGCCAGGCCGGCCTCGGTGGTGGCGTCGGCGAACCTGCCGGCGCTGTTGCGATACAGCTTCAACACCGAGGCATCCTGCATTGGCGTGAACCCCAGCAGCAGATCGGGATCGCCGTCCGCATCAACGTCCCCCCACGCCGCCGCGCGCGTGGGCCGCGAATCGGCGACACCTGCGGTCGACGCCACGTCCGCGAATACGCCCTGGTCGTTGCGATACAGCCGGTTCGGCTTGCCGTCGAAGCCGACGAACATGTCCAGATCGCCGTCACCGTCGTAGTCGGCAAACGCGTTGGTGAAGTTTGATCCCGCGCCGAGCACGTCCGGCTGCATCGGCTCGAACACCGGCAGCGCATTCTGGAAGGCGACCGCAACAACGACCAGCAGCAGGCGAAGCATGGCGCTATTATTTGCCCGTGCTGAAGAAACTGCCGCCTGTTTTCATCCTGGCCCTGGCGTCGTTTCCCGCCGCCCAGTCGCCGGCGCCCTTCGAGGTCCACGAGGCCACCATCGCGCAGATTCACGGCGCGATGAAGGCCGGCCGCCTCACCTGCCGGTCGCTCGTCGAACAGTACCTGCGCCGCATCGATGCCTTCGACAAGAACGGCCCCGCGCTCAACGCCATTGTCGTCACCAGCCCCGATGCGCTGCAACAGGCCGAGGCGATGGACCAGCGGTTCACGCAGGGCGGCATGGTGGGTCCCCTCCACTGCATCCCGACGATCGTGAAAGACAACTTCGAGACGATTGGATTGCAGAGCGCCAACGGTTCGCTCGCGCTGGCCGGGTTCGTGTCCGACAAGGACGCGTTCCAGGTGAAGCAGATCAAGGACGCCGGCGCGATCGTGCTGGCCAAGTCGAACATGGCCGAGTGGGCGTTCTCGCCGGTGGAAACCATCAACTCGATCCTTCCGGGCTACACCAAAAACCCCTACGCACTCGATCGCGTCACCGCCGGGTCGAGCGGCGGCACCGCCGCAAGCGTCGCCGCATCCATGGCGACGATCGGACTTGGCAGCGACACCGGCAACTCCATTCGCGGGCCGTCGTCTCACCAGGCACTTGTAGGGATTCGCTCGACGATGGGATTGACCAGCCGATCGGGTGTGATGCCGCTCAACCTGCTCGCGGATATCGCCGGGCCGATGGGCAGAACCGTCGAGGATGTCGTGACGATGTTCCAGGTCGTGGTTGGCAGCGATCCCACGGATCCGGTCACCGCGGCCGCGGCATCGCATCTGCCGCAGAACTACGCGACCTCATTGGTGCGCGACGGATTGCAGGGCGCGCGCATCGGCGTGCTGCGCTTTGCCTACGAACGCGACTCCACCGATCCGGAGGTCGTGCAGATCTTCATGCGGGCGGTGGACGATCTACGCCGCGAAGGCGCCACCATCATCGATCCGGGCGTGATCGACGGCATTGGCGACATCCGCCGGCAGCCAGGCGTCGGCTCGTGCATGGGATTCAAGTACGACATCAATCGCTACTTTGCCGGCCATGGCGACCGGATCCCGATGAAGAGCCTGGCCGATGTCATCAAGTCGCGCCGATTCCATCCGTCGGTGCAAGTGCGGCTCGACCAGGCTGAAGCCGGCACCGTCAACGGGCCCGAGAGCGACGCCTGCAAAGCGGAGACGACCTACCGCGAGCAGGTGCGTGCCGCCGTGACGAAGGCAATGGACGCGCAACAGATCGACGCCTGGGTGTATCCAACCTGGAGCAACCCGCCGCGCTTGATCGGCGATCTCAACACGCCCGGCGGCGACAACAGCCAGTTCTTTTCGCCGACGACGGGGTTTCCGTCGATCCAGGTGCCGATGGGGTATACGCGCGGTGGCCGGCTGCCGGCCGGCATCACGTTCTTCGGCCGGGCGTGGTCGGAGCCGGCGCTGATCAAGTACGCCTACGCGTACGAGCAGGCCACGCGTCATCGGCGCCCGCCCGAGTCAACGCCGCCGCTGCGTTAGCTCACGCATCAGGTTGGTTGACATCAAAAGGACTGGTCATTTAGACTAGTCCTATGACCGTCACTGCCACAGAATTCAAGGCCAAATGTCTCGAGTTCATCGATCGGGCTGACCGGCGCGGCGAGACGATTGTCATTACGAAGCGCGGTCGGATCGTCGCGAAACTGGTCGGAGATCGCGGCGTCGAGGATCGACCGTGGCTGGCCTTGCGCGGCAGTGTGGTGCGATTCGACGACCCGCTGGCACCGGCGATCGGTCCTGAAGACATCGAAGCCTACCAGTGAAGGCGCCGCTGCTCGATACCCATGCCTGGGTGTGGTGGGTCGCCGGGAGCGATCGCCTCGATCGACGCACTCTCAACCGACTCGATCGGTTGCCCGCGAGTCAGCGGCCGCTCGTCAGCGCGATCAGCTTGTGGGAAGCCGCGATGCTCGTGGCTCTGGGCCGCCTTGCATTGCGAACCAGTTTCGACGCCTGGATCGCCCGCGCCGCGGCCCCAGCGACGATCGAGATTCTGCCTATCACTCCGGAAGTCGCGATGGAGGTGGCGCGCCTCCCGGACACGTGCCATCGAGACCCGGCTGATCGCATCATCGTGGCCACGGCGCGAGTCCATCAACTCCCGGTCGTGACTTTGGATCGTGCGATGCTTGACTCGAAACTGGTTCGCGGCTGGACACTCTGATCAGCGAGCCAGCGGATCGGCGAGTGACGCGAGTTCATCGACACCGGTGAACGCCAGCGACTCGGAGTTCACGCAGTGCCGCTGCCCGGTGGGCCGAGGACCGTCCGGAAACACGTGCCCGAGATGGCAGTCGCACCGCGCGCACAGGATCTCCACGCGGCGCATGCCGTAGCTGTGGTCGGGCTTCACGGCGACGTTCTCATCGGCAATCGGCTGGAAGAAGCTCGGCCAGCCGGTGCCTGAATCAAACTTCGCGTTCGACGCAAACAGCGGCAGGCCGCAACAGATGCACGCGTAGACGCCGGCCTGCTGGTTGTCGAGCAGCGTGCCGCAAAACGGGCGCTCGGTGCCGTGCGCCCGCGCGATCGCGAACTGCTCCGGCGTCAGCTGCTGCTGCCACTCGGCATCCGATTTCTCGACGCGCGGCAGATCGAACGGCCCGACGAGCTGGCCCTGCCGGTTGAAGACCTTGACCGGGACGTGGCTCATTGCTTCACTTGTACCACTGTCACGCCGGTCATTGGCTGTTTTCCACTCAACAGTGCGGATGGCTGCTTCAAGATTTCCTGCGCGAAGAACTCGCGCATCACCGTTCGAGTGATTCCAGCCGCCCGCACCGCGTCGAGCTTGCCGTAGGCGCCGCGCTCCCGTAGCGGGCCCTCAGCTGTCCACTCGCCAAGGACGTCCATGATGCCGGCGCGCATGGCGTTCTTCTCGTCGGTAAAAGTGACGATGCTACCGTCGGCCAGCCTGGCGCCGGTCGCCTCGCATGGATGGATCAGGTTGAGCACGGCCCAGCCGTGCGACGCCAGGTCTTCCATCAGTGCGGTGTGCGAGCTCGGCAGGCCGGTGTAGCCATGTTGGAAGACGATCACCGGAACGCGTGCGGGCGTTCGTGGCGGCTCGGCGTCGATGATGGCGTGCGTCGACACGGACGCCAGCCGGTTGAAGGCCTCGCCAAGCTTGGCCAGCCTAGCGAAGCTCAACACCTCCTCCATGCTGTCTCGGACGTACGGAGCGGTGTCCCCCGTGCCGTCCGTGCGCGGATACCAGGCGACGACTTCCACGTCGCGCTTCCTGCCTGGCGCGAACGTCTCGTCGCGCGAGGCGTCGGTCACCACCCAGCGCGTCGTTCCAATCGGCAGCTTGCCGGTCGGCGCCGGCAGTTCGAACAACGGCGGCGAGAGCTGCGCGTGCGCCGGCAGCGTAAGACCAAGGATGAGGAAGCCGGTCGACAGGATGCAGGTCATGTTGATGGGTTTGCGTCGCTTCTCCAACGGTTACTCCGCGTGCAGCGTCGTCATGGGATCGATGCGTGACGCCTTGTAGCCGGGAATCGCGCAGTCCGCCACTGCGATCAGTCCCAGCAGTGCGGTGACGCCGACGAACGTGGCCGATGGTCTTCACATCACGCGCCACACCGACCACGGTCAGCCACGGCTGCCTGGTATCGGTCTTGAACCGACGCCCAATCGGCGAAACGCCACCAAAGTAGCGCTGCGCCATCACGTCATTGAGAATCACGGCGTTGTCCCCGTCCGCCGCGGCGAACGTGCGTCCCTGCACCAACGGGATCTGGTAGACATCGAAGAAGTCGGCGCTGACGCGCGTGCTCGGCAAGTAGGTCGGTCCCGGGGGCGGAGTCAGCCCCTCTGCCTCCGGGCGCGCATCGATCGAAAAGCCGCCGGAGCGGGCCGGCGATCCACCGGCGATCGTCGCCGGCGCACCGAGCAACGACTCCACCCGGCTCTCGACTTCGCGCATCAGGGCCATCGCGGCGCCGGGACTGCTGTAGCGGGGTGACGTCAACTGCACGTCGAGGGAGACGAGCCGGTCCGGATTGAATCCGAGATCGACCTGATTCAGCTTGACGAAACTGCGCAGCAACAGCCCCGCGCCGGCGAGCAGCACCACCACCAGCGCCACCTGCGTTGAGACCAGGGTGCTCTGCCACCAGTCATCGCGCCGCCCCGCCATCGCGCGTGGCTGCTGCTTCAAGGCCTCGATCGGATCGATGCGCGACGCGCGCCAGGCGGGCAGCACGCCGAAGATGCCGCAGGTGATCAGTGTGACACCGCCGGCGAACACCACCGCACGCACATCCAGGTCACCCGTATTGCGCAGCATCGAGCTGATTTGATCGGGCGCCAGCGCCAGCATCAGGTCGAGCAGGCCGCCGGCGAGCCAGACTCCGAGAGCGCCGCCGGCGGCGGCCAGCACGAGGCTCTCGAGGGCTGCGTCGCGCAACAATCGCCCGCGGCCTGCGCCAATCGCGGCCATCAGCGCCAGCTCACCGCTTCGAGTCGAGGCGCGCACCAGCATCAGGTTGGAGACGTTGACGCAGGCGACCAGCAGCAGCACCGAGACCGCGCCAAGCAGCAGGTTGAGAGCGCTCGTATTGGAACGGCCAAGGCGAACCGGCAACGGCTCCTCCGCCACCAGCTTCTGGCCGCTCGGCAACACACCGGAAGACTGCAGTGATGCCGACTGCGCCTTGAGACGACCGTCGAGATGCGCTCGGGTGATGCCGTCGTTGCGCATCACCACCATCTGCACCCGCGCGCGCATCCCAGGGTCGTCGGTGTTGACTACGCGCCATACATCGGGACCGGTCTCCGGCAACGTGAATCGCGCCGGCAGCACACCGACGACGCGATACGGCACATCGTCGATCGTCAGGACCCTGCCGACCACACCGCGATACCGGTTGAACCGGCGGATCCAGAATTTTTCGGAGAGCAGTATTACGCGCTCTCCCGACACCGCATCCTCGGGTGTGAACAGCCGTCCCACCAGCGGCGCGACCGGGAACACTGAAAAATGCTGGGTGACAGCACGGGCGCCGATAACATCTCGGGATCGCCGTCACCCGTCAACGTGCCGCTGTTGAACTGATACCCGGCCACCGCCTCGAACAGTTCGGTCTGCTCGCGGAGCGTCTTGACAATAGTGCCGGTCGCCGCAGGCGCCCGGCCGGCGTTCTCCTCGTAGTTGATCCAGATCTCCGACATGCGCTCGGCGTGCGGAAACGGGACGGGCGTGATGAGCACCGCGTCCACCACCGAGAACATCGCGGTGGTGGCGCCAATGCCAAGTGCCAGTGTGATCACAACCAGGCCGGAGAACGCTGGAGCCGGGCGGAGGTTTCGAAATGCGGCAGCGAACGCCTTGGCCATGGCCATTCGACGTCAGTCTAATCCGGTTGGTCTGAAGTCCGCGCCAAGCCATGGCGTCGAGAGCGCGCGCATCACGACCGTCCCGGTCTACACCGTGCTACGGCCGTGGCGCCGCTTGCAATCCTATTGGCCTATTAGCCTATTGGCCTACTGCACCACCATATATCGCCAGAAGCGGCGCACTTCTTTCCCGTCGACGTACTTGCCGATCTCCTTCTCGAACTGCGCCTGCGTCTTCCACGGCCGATACTCCTGGAACTCGTGGGCCATACGCTTGCCGGCGCCGGGGATCGTCATGAAGTCGGCCTCGCTGGCAGTATTGAGATTCAGCGGGATGAAGGTGTACTGCGCCAGCCGAGCGACTTCCTTCGCATCGACGTACTTGCCGATCTCCTTTTCGAACTGGGCGTAGGAGCGCCACGGCCGGTATTCCTCGAACTCGTGGGCCATGCGCTTGCCGGCACCCGGGATCAACATGATCTCCGCCGCCGACGCGGTGTTGAGATTGATGTTGACGAAGATGTTGCGGTAGAGCGCATTGGCCTGGTCCTGCGTCAGCTTCTGCGCGAGCAGGAAGGTGTTGAACGCCGTGATGCTGTCGAACGGGCGCGCGGCGACCAGCGCCTTGGCAATCGCCGGCGTCATGCCTGGCAGCTTCGTGAGATCAGCTTCGCTGACGGTGTTGGCATCGACGACGCCTTGAGACTTGCCGACCTGGGCGAACGCCGGCGCCACAAGCAGCAGGGCGATCGCGAATGCTACGAATCTAGACATCATCTCTTCCCTTCCCGGCTCAGCGCCGGATGCATGAATGTATAGGCTAGTCCAATCAACGAGAGTTGCAGCATCGCGCCCGGAGCCATGGCCGGGGGCGTTTTCGCCACAATCGCCTTGCGGAAAAGTGCAAGGCCGGACAGTTGGGGATCCATTTCGAGCTGGAACTCCATGTTGACCTGGAAGTGCAGCCACATCCCGAGCACGGCGCTGATCAGCAGCAGGACCATGACGCCCTGGAACAGCCGGACTGTGGCGAGGGACGGCCGCATGGCGACCAGGCCGGCGGCGATGAACGCCGCTGCGTTCAGCACCAGCGGAATCAGCATGTAGGCGTCTTCAACGTGATTGAGCAGCCATAGCTCAAGCGAGATGCCGGCCAGGCCGAGCAGCAGGATGACCAGGAGGATCTGCCGCGCCGCGTCGGTCATTTGATCTCCACCGCTCGAGCCGCAAGCGTACCTCGCGCGACCGGCTTTCCGTTCAGGGTCAGTACGATCGCCGCCGATCCGGCTGTGGATGGATCGCGCGAATCTGCAGTAACTGAGAACACATCAAGAGGGGTGTTGGCAGAAACTGCAGCAAAACTGGATGTTAAGGTGCCAGTCCCCGTTACACCCGTTACAAATGCCCAGCCATCGCTCACTTGCAGGGTGCCCAGCTTCAGTACGGGGCCCCAGCCCTGGATCGACACCGTGCCGGTGGCGTCGCGCGCGCCGGCGCGATGCGTGATGTCGACCGCGATCTCGCGGCCGTCGATCACGCCCCTGAATTTCAGCGAGCGGCGGCGATCGTTCACCGGCCGGCTCGGCATGTTCGTCGATCGCCGCAGCGGCTGCCCCTCTCGCCCGCCAGTTGCAACACCATCCCTCAGCGCCACCACGCCGTTGACCAGCACGAACCGCATGCCCGTCGACGGCAACGCGGGTTCCTCGTAGGTTGCGTGATCGAGGATGGTCTTCGGGTCGAACACCGCGATGTCGGCCGCCATGCCCGCGGCAATCAGACCGCGATCGCTCATGCCGATCGTGCTCGCCGGTAACCACGACGACTTTCTGATCGCCTGCTCCCACGACATGATCTGCTGCTCGCGCACGTACCGCCCAAGCACGCGCGGATACGAACCGTAGAACCGCGGATGCACCCGCGTCGCCGTGGTGGCGCCGCAGTCGCACGCCATCGACGTGACAGGATCCCTGAGAATCCTGATCAGATCATCTTCCGAGCCGAAGCGCAGGATCGCTCCAGGGTCGGGCCCCTGCTCGAGGATCCGGACTACGGTTTCGCCGGCGCCAGCATTCGTCTGCTTCATCACCGCCGTCAGTTCCTGCTGGGTGCGCGGCAGGTACACGCCTTGCGGGCCGCCGAAGCGGGCCACCATGGCCTCTTCCGACTCCTTGATGATCTGCGCCCGAGTAGGCGGAACGGCAAAGCGCTTCAGCATCGCATCGCGGCCGCCCTCCTGCGCCCAGCCCGGAATAATCAGCGACCCGAGCCCTGACTGGCCGGCGAGATACGGATACGCGTCCGACGCCACGTAGTGACCACGACGCGTCGCCCGCGCCATCGAGCGGAGCACCTCGCCCGCACTGCCTTGCTCCAGGCCTTGCACCTTCATGTGCGTAATCACCGGTACCAGGCCGGACTTCTCCCCGATCGCGATCGTCTCGGCCATGCCGGCTTTCGAGCTGAAGTTCGATTCCGGCGTGACGCGGTCGTGGTTGGTGAAGTTGGTGCGCGCGTGGCGAGCCACGTCGACGATCCGGACGACTTCTTCGGTCCTGGCGAAGTACCCCGGCTTGTAGTCCAGGCCAGCCGAGACACCCCACGCGCCCTGGTCGAGGCCGGCGCTGATCATCGCGCGCATCCGCTGAATCTCGTCCGGCGCCGGCCGCCGGTCGCTCGCGCCAACCACCGTTTGCCAGATGGCGTTGAAGCCGATGTACCCACCCACGTTCACGGCCAGCCCCGGCCCTGACAGCCGCGCCAGCTGGGTCGCCACATCGAGCGGGCCGCTGCCGTCGGCATTGACGATCTCGGTCGTCACACCCTGGGTGAGCATGTTGACAGCGGTCGGCAGCGCGTCCGGCGATGCGTGGCTGTGAATGTTGATGAAGCCAGGCACGACGAACAGCCCCCTGGCGTCGACGATCTCCGTCGCGGTGCCAATGGCGAGGTCGCCGATCGAGACGATGAAGCCGTTGCGGATGCCGACGTCGGCATCGAAGCGCGACTGGCCGCTGCCGTCGAGCACCGTGCCGCCGCGGATGATGACGTCGAACGCCGGCGATTGCGCCTGCAGGGCGGTGCCGGACAGTGCCACCAGCAATGCGATTCGCAGCATCAGACCGATATCTTACGCTCGTGCCGACGCAAGCAGCGCCGGGTCGGCGTAGTGCACCAGCAGCAGGTCGGTTTGACGGATCGCCTCGGTCATCGACTCGCGATTGAGTGGTAGGCCGAAGATGCCGCACTGGCGCGCGGCCTCGATCCTCACCACCGCCGATGCGAGGCGCGCGGTGTGCGCCGCCGCCCTGGTGCCGTCGCCGAGATACAACGACCACGACCCGAAGATCTTCGCCGCCGCATAGCGGGTCAGCGCATCTTCGAACATCAACCAGCCTGGCGCCACCAGCGAGTGCCACGAGTCTTCGAGATGATCCGGCGCGTCCGGCCACGACCACGGCGCCGGCACCGCCACGCGCGCCTGCTCGAACAACGCCAGGTCGTCGCTGCCCAGTTCGCCGATCTTCGCGAGCGCCACCTGGTCGCGCTCCCACTGCGACAGCTCGTCGAGGGTCAGCAGCCTCGGCGCATGATCCGCGGGCTTGCCCGCCGTCTTGTCCGCCGTAGCTTCAGCGAAGGCGGCAGCCTTGGCAGAGGTGGGCGGCAGGGATTCGCGCGCATCCAGCCCTTCGAGCTCGCCCGCGACAGGCGCGGGACCCTCGACGATCGCGATCGGACCGCGATGCTCGAACAGCAGCGACGCCGCCGTGGGGCAATAGTGTGACAGGGTGACGTGCACGCCGCGCTGATCGATCAGGCACACATAGGGAAAATGCACGCAGCCCGCCGGCTTGACGTCGTGGATCGAGCAACCAGGCTTGCCGGCTTCGAAGAACACGCAATGCCCGTTCGCCCGCAGCGCCAGCGTCCCGGCCACATCATCCGGCGCGCCGCTGTCCGGCGCCAGCCACGGCACGACCTGCAGCGGAAGCACCTCACGGGCAATCGCTTCATCGATCAACGTGACGCGCGAACGCTCGACTGGAATCGGCCACCCCGACGAGCAGCACATTCCGCTGTCCCGGCAGGCGTAGGGAGTCTGAAAGTTGAGCCAGAAGAACGTCACGTATCCATCACGAGAGGTTAGCACGGCCGTCACCGGCGTTTTGTGGCACAATCCGCCATCTCAGGGGGAAGCATCCGCAATGTTCAACAGACTCATCATGACCATGGCCACGCTGGCACTCACGACCGTTGTCGTGACGCCCGCGTTCGCGCAAACCGCCACGGCGGGCAAGCAGGAGAGCTACGTGAAGTTCGAAGGCGGCGCCGGCGGCCGCTGGGGCATTCTCGAAGGCGAGACCATCCGCGAGATCACCGCCGCACCGTGGGTGAACGCCAAGCCCACCGGCCGCACGGTGAAGCTCGCCGAAGCCAGGCTGATGGCACCGGCGGAGGCGAAGAAGGTGATCGCCGCGGGCCTCAACTACAGGAGCCACATCGGCCAGGCCTCTCCCGCGAAGTACGTCGGCCTGTTCGCCAAGTTCCCGACGTCGCTGATCGGCCACGAGGGCGAGATCATCTACCCCGCCGACGCGACCACGGTGCACTACGAGGCGGAGATCTGCGTGGTGATCGGCAAGAAGGCGCAGAACATCACCGAGGCGCAGGTCAAGGACCACATCTTCGGCGTGACCGCCTGCAACGACGTCAGCGAGCGCGCCTGGCAGAAGGCCGACCTGCAGTGGTTCCGCGCCAAGGCCGCCGACACGTTCGGCCCGATGGGCCCGGCGCTGGTGACCAACGTCGACTACAACCACCTCAAGCTGATTGGCCGCCACAACGGCAAAGTGGTGCAGGAGACCGAGACGCCGTTGCTGATCTTCTCGATCAACAACATCGTGTCCTACACCAGCCGCTACATCACGCTGGAGCCGGGCGACGTGATCTTCACCGGCACGCCGGGCGTGACGCAGGCGATGAAGCCTGGCGACACGTTCGAAGTGGAAATCCCCGGCGTCGCGCTGCTCCGCAACAAGGTGGTGCAGGGCAAATGATCCGTCGAGCGCCCTTCGGCGAGGCTCAGGGTAGCCCCGCGTGGCGTCGAGGGGCGCTCGCTGTTGCCGTCGTCTGCTGTGCCGCCACGCTGACGGCGCAGCAGCGGGCGCCAATGATTGAATCGATCACGCAGGCCGACCTGCGGTCGGATCTCTTCTTTCTGGCCGGCGACGCCATGCGCGGCCGGCTCACCGACACCAACGAGAACCGCCTCACCGCCGACTACATCCGCGCCCGGTTCGAACGCGCCGGACTGAAGCCGGCCAGCGGCACCTCGCTGTTTCACAACTACCACCTCATGACGCCGTCGCTCGGTGAGGCCAACACCGTCACCGTGCCGGCCACCGCCGGTACGGGCGAGTTCAAGGCCGGCATCGACTTCTATCCGCAGCGCTTCAGCGGCAGCGGGACCGTGACCGCCCCGGTGGTCTTTGCCGGCTACGGGATAGTCGCGCCACAGTGGAAACACGACGACTACCAGGACGGCGCCCGGGGCAACATCGTGCTGGTCATCGATCACGAGCCAGGTGAGCGCGATCCCAAGAGCCCGTTCGAGGGCGTGGTGACCGCGGAGCCCGCCGCCGCCTGGCGCAAGGCGCTGGCCGCCCAGCAACGGGGTGCGGTCGGAATCATGTTCGTCAGCGACGTGCAGAATCACCCGGAGCCGGTGAACTTCGAGCAGGCCGCCCGCAGCTTCTGGCCAGCCACGGCGCGAATTCCCAGCTACACGCTGGCCTCGTGGGCGGATCGCATTCGCATTCCGGCGATCCAGATTTCTCCAGCAATGGCGGCGGGATTCCTTCCGGCACACTTCACCGGCCTCGACGAGCTGACCAGGCGCGCCGACACGCCCGGCGGCATCACCCCGATCGTGCTTGGCCGCGAAATGACGATGCGTACCGCCGTGAACCGGCACATCGTGCCCGATCGAAACGTGCTCGGCCTGATCGAAGGCAGCGATCCGAAGTTGAAGGACCAGTGGGTGCTGGTCACCGCACACTTCGACCACGACGGCGTCAACGGCACGCAGATCCTCAACGGTGCCGACGACAACGGATCAGGCACCGTGGCGCTGATGGCGATCGCCGACGCCTACGCGCTGGCGGCGCAGCAGGGACAGCGGCCCAAGCGAAGCGTGTTGTTCTGCGCGTGGAATTCCGAGGAGCGCGGATTGCTTGGCGCGTGGGCCTATACCGAGTTCCCACCCGCGCCGCTGGCCAACATCACCGGTGTGCTGAACATGGACATGATCGGCCGCAACGAGGAGGTGCAGGTCGGCGGCGGCAACCGCTTCAACGGGCTCGAGGTGCAAACCGCCGAATCGAACGCCAACGCCGTCAACATGATGGGCTATGCGCGCGCGCCAGAGCTGGCGGCGGTGGTGGACGCGGCCAACACCGGCATCGGCCTGGACATCAAGAAGCGCTACGACAACAACGCTTCAAACCTGGTGCGCCGCAGCGATCAGTGGCCGTTCCTGCAGCACGGCGTAGCCGCGCTGGGCTTCATGACGGGACTGCATCCGGACTACCACACGCCGTACGACCGTCCCGAGAAGATCAACTACGCGAAGATGGAAAAGATCGCGCGGCTGATCTACCAGGCAAGCTGGAACCTGGCTCAGGGGCCGGGGATCGGGACTCAGGGAACGGGGCGAAAGCAATAAGCCGCTCCCCGATCCCTTACTTCGGCCTGCTGGCTCGAAGTCGCCGTTGCCGTTTTCGTTCGACCAGATCAAGGGGCGGACGGTCTGTGGAATCCCGCAGCTGCCAGGATTGACGAGGTTGAAGGTCAGCGGTCCGTTGGTCGCGACGCGCACGGCGACCGCCGGTGTGCCCCGGATCACCGTGGCCGGCGTGGTCGTGTAGAGGTAGTGCATCGAGCCAGAGCCGGTGACCGGGAAGTCGAACACCAGTGCATTGCCCTGATTGGACAGCGGGAACGGCTGCGGCGTGCGTGACGGTCTGCCACGCAGCGCTGGTGAGCGGCACTGTCAGCGCGGTCTGGGTTGGCTTGGTCGGCGACGAGCACGACCAGGAACCGGCGGCGGTAACGACGGCGAGTATCCGAACGAACCGCGTTGAAAGAGTTTACCGGTTTGCCGAACGGCGCGACAACTGAGCGGGGCTGGTGGATCCGCGCCGACTAGAACGTCGCCAGCGTATTGAGCGGCGAGCCCGTGCCGCCGGTGATCGGCATGGGGTTGATGGTGATCATGAACTCCCACCGTTTCAAGTGCGCGGCGGTCTCGGCCAGCGCCTCGAGATCCTGGTTGTCGAGGATGTTGGTGCCGAGCGCCGTGATCAACAGCGTGTGCACCGGCAGGTTCACGCCTTCAACCATCGTCGGCGTCACTTCGGATGCGGCATCGCTGCCGACAATCGCCGCGCCGCGGGCCTTGAGGAACGGCACGACCGAGGCATGGAAGCCGGCCGCGTGGCCGCCGACCGCCCATGGCCCCAGCTTCGCGCGACGCGCCCATCGCCCGGTGCGCAGCAGGATGGCGTCACCGGAGCCGATCTTCACGCCGGCCATCTTCTCCCACGCTTCGATGTCTTCCTGGTAGATCGCCGTGCCGGGCTCGAGGTACGGCACCCCCTTGAGGCGCGGCATGTCCAGCAGGATCCCCCGCGTGATGATGCCCTGCTTCAGATTGTGAATGCCGAGCTTGGCGCAGCCCTTGTCGGTATTCACGGCGGCGCGTTCGTAGCCGTTGTAGGTCTGATTCTTGTAAAGGATGTGGCACAGCGCATCGAGATGGCTGTGCGAATAGCCGTGATACGACACGCTGTAGCGGTCGGTCGTGAAACCCGCGTTCATCGTGTGCTCGAACGGGCTCGCATTGTCGACTGACTTGTCGGTCAGCGGATTGTGCACGAGCGACACGGTCTGCCCGGTCTTCGCCAGCTTCAGCGCCTGCTTGCGCTTCTCGGCGGTAATCAGGTTCACGGTGCCGAGTTCGTCGTTGGCGCCCCAGCGTCCCCAGTTCTTGATCTGCTGGAACATCTGATCGAACTCGTCGGCATTGCGCGGCGCCCGCCCGGTGGCCGGAGCCTGGCCGGATACGGTGAAGCCGGATGCAAGTATGACGACCACCGCAAGGGTGGCGAAGAGGTTGCGCATAGCGAGGCATCATACAATGCCGGAATGTCCACCCCCGCCGCCACCGACCTGCGTCCGCGGCGGCTGGTCATCGAGCACCTGTCGCTGACGATCGAAGGGCGCACACTGGACGATGTCCAGCTGGGCGGATGGGTGTTCGGCCCGGAGCTGGGCACCGCACCCGCGGTGTTGATTGTGGGCGGCATTACCGCCTCACCCTTTCCCTTTGGCGACGGACACGCCGAGGCGGATTCATCGCGCGAGCCGTGGTGGCCGGCGCTGTCGGCGCCGGATCTGATCGACCCCAGCACGCACACGGTGCTGTGCCCATCGTGGCCGGGCAATGGATCGACCTGGAAAGGCTTTGACGATCCGAACTCACAGGAATTCATCTCGGTCGCCGGCCTGGCCGATGTCGTGGCGGCGTGGCTCGACGGCTGCGGCTGCGACATTCCGGTCACCTGGGTTGGCGCCAGCCTGGGCGGGATGGTGGGTGTGGCGTTTGCGGCGAGGCATCCCGAGCGCTGCGCGAAGCTGATCGCGATCTCTGCGGGGCTCCGCCCCGATGGCTGGGGCACGGCGACGCGTCACCTGCAGCGCGAGCTGGTGCGCGACGGCCTGCGCAACGGCGACGTCGCCACCGGCATGATGCGCGCGCGCCAGCTCGGCATGCTGACCTATCGCGGCCGCGACGAGCTCGACACGCGGTTCGGCAAACTGCTGCCGCATCTCGATCGGCCGCCGGTCGCGGAGTACCTCGATCATCATGGCCGCCGCTTCGCTGAGCGATTCCCGGTCAAGACCTTCCTGCTGCTGAGCGAAGCGATTGACCGCGAATCCGGCGATGCGCAAACCGTGCGAGACGCGGTGTCACGCATCAGCGCCGAGACCATCGTCGTCGGCGTGCCTGGCGACATGCTGTTCCCGTGGGCGTTACAGGTGGAGCTGCATCGCGCGCTGCAGGCCGCGGGAGCCGATTCGTCGTTGTGGAAGCTCGAGTCGCTCTACGGACACGACGCCTTTCTCGCGGATCAGGCGCGGCTCGCCGACCTGTTGCGGGGCGCGGGCGCGTTCGGCAAGCCGTTGAAGACCGGCGCCCGTCCCCGGTTCGAGGGCGTCGGCGTGGAACCGGTGCGGGAGATCCGCATTGGCCTGGTCGGCTGCGGCACGGTGGGCCGGGGGCTGCTGGAAATGATCGACCGGCAGAACTCCGCGATTGCCGATCGTTACGGCGTGAGGTTTCGCGTGACGCGCATCGCGGTCCGCGACGTGACGAAAGACCGGGGACCGCGCGCCAACGGGATTGCCATCGACGATCGTGCGCTGGAGCTGGTAAGCGATCCCGAGGTCGACGTCGTGGTCGAAGCGGCGGGCGGCATGGCGGTGGAGCCGATCCTGGTGGCGGCGCTGGCCGCCGGCAAGCCGGTGGTCACCGCCAACAAGGAACTGCTCGCCTCCAAGCTGGCCGAGCTCGGCGTGCTGGCGCAGCGCACCGAAACGCCGCTCTATTGCGAGGCGGCGGCGGCCGCCGCGATCCCGATCGTTCGCCACCTGAGTCATCGCGCCGACGAGATCGACAGCCTGTGGGGCATCATCAACGCCACCTGCAACTTCGTGATGACCCGGCTCGAGCAGGGCGACCTGACACTCGAGGATGCGATCACGGAAGCGCGCCGGCTTGGATTTGCGGAAGCGGATCCCAGCGCCGATCTCGACGGCCTCGACGCCGCTGCGAAGCTGTCGATTCTCGCTTATCGCGCCTTCGGCACATGGGTGCGCCCGGATGGCTTCCTGGTGCGCGGCATTCGCGACGTCGATCCGGCCGACTGCGATCTCGCGGAATCGATGGGGTTCCGTATCCGCCAGATCGCGCGCGCCGTACGCACCGGCGGCGCCATCGACATGGCAGTGGAGCCGCTGCTGCTGCCGTCGTGGCACCTGCTGGCATCGGTCGAGGAGGAATACAACGCGGTCTACCTCCGGTGCGTGTCGTCGGGTGACCTGAGCCTGTTCGGCAAAGGTGCGGGATCGCTGCCGACCGCCACCGCGATGCTCGGCGACCTGATCGATCTCGCACAGGACAATTCCGCGAGATGGCCGGCGCCGCACGCGCTGACTGTGGCGCGCGAAGGCACGGCGGTCACTCCGGTGCCGCGGCGTCACTACCTGCGCATCACCGGTCAGCCTCACCCCGGCCTCGAGCGAAAGTTCGAAGGACTCGTGCGCCGCCTCGGTCTGGTGGTGCAGAACCGCGCCACGCGGGGTGATCACGACCGGGTCGACATCGCGTTCATGATCTCGCCGAGCACCGACTCGCAGATCGCCGAAGTGACGGCGGCGGTCGAGCGGCTGGCCCGCGTGGAACAGCGCCTCTGCCTCGGGGTGTTGGACTGATGGGCAGGGACCAGGGATCGGGGATCAGGGATCAGGGGATAGCCGCGTGGCTCGATCCGAGGTCGTGCCCCGCCGAGCGGCCCGCGCTGGATGCGATGTCGGCGGCGACGCGCAACCTTCACCGCGCGATTGACGACCACGCGCGCCGGACCGGCATTCCGTATCTGCATCCCGATGAGCCGACCGTGCAGCTCGACCTGCTCGGCTCGAAACAGGTCATCGAGTGGCAGGAAGGGAAAGCGGCGTTTCTGTTTGCCAGCGAAGGATGCTGGTCTGAACTGCCGCACCTCTATGCCCGGTACGGCACCACCGCGACTGCCGCACTGATCGGTAAGCTCAAGGCACTGGAGCACGCCTCGGCGGTGCTGGTCTGCGATTCGGGCATGCAGGCCACCGCATTGGCCTTCGACGCGTTGATGGAACCCTTCGACCACGCTCAGGGCAGGCCCGGCAGCCATGCGGTGCTGATGCGCCAGGTCTACAACAAGACCCGCAGCTACCTCGAATGGCTGGCGAACCGCATCGGCGGGTCGGTGACGGTAGTCGACGACGGCGACATGGCGGCGCTGGCCAGGGCCATCCGCCCCGACACACGGTTCGTGTTTGCGGAGACGTTCACCAACCCGCTGGTGCGCGCGCAGGACTTCGACGCGCTGCGGCCGGTCATTGAACAGGCGCGCGCTATCGCTCCTGCCTTGCGGTTCGTGCTCGACACCACCATCGCCTCGCCGTGGGCGTTCAAGGTCCCTCCCCTCCGGAACGGTGTCGACATCATCGTCGCCAGCGGCACCAAATCGCTCGGCGGCAACGATCGCGACATGTGGGGATACATCGCGAGCAACGATACGCCGTTTGCGAACTCGGTCATGGACCTGATGGCGATGCGCGGCGGCATTCTCGACTGGCGGCGTGCCGCCGCGGTGGCCGGCGCGTTCGACGGCGCCGGCGAGTCGCACGCGCGGCGATCCGAATCGGCGACCGCGGTGGCCGCATTCCTGAGCACGCACCCGCAGGTCAGCGAAGTGTTCCATCCTTCGCTGCCTGGACATCCCGATCGCGAGGCTGTAGAGCGGCAGTACGCGCGCGTGGGATCGATGCTGTCGTTCCGCGTGAAGGATGCCGGCGACCCTTCGACAGGCTCAGGGTTGCCCCGAGCGGAGTCGAGGAGCGAAGAACGAGTGCGGCACATCGCCGATGTGCTCGCCACCACCGTCATCGTCCGCTACGCGCTGTCGTTCGACGGCCTGGCCACCAAGGTCAATCACCATCGAACGGTTTCTGAGTATTTCACCCCCCAGGACCGGCTGGAGCGGAACGGGTTCGATCGGCTGATCCGCCTGGCGATCGGCCTGGAAGAACCGGACGATGTGATCGCGGCACTGAACTGGGCGCTGCATCACGCAGACAGCGTGAGCACCGCCGACATTGACCGCTGGCAGCGGCAGCGCGCCGCATCACTGGGAATCTGACATGGCCGCCACGCACGCCTGTCATCTGGGAATCAAGCCTGGCGAATACGACCGCATGATTGCCACGCTGATCCCTCACTACGGCGAGCTGCTCCGGGCGGCCGCTGCCGCGGTGGATGTCCTCGCACGCTCAGCTCCGACGGTGGTGGATCTCGGCACCGGATCGGGAGCGCTCGCGCAGCGAATACTTGGCGTGCGCCCGCAGGCGCGCCTCACCGGCATTGACGCGGACCGGGCCATGCTCGAGGCCGCCACGCGCCGGTTGCGAGGCCGCATCCAGACCATTGAAGAGGACTTCGAGCGCGTTCACGTGCCGAAGTGCGACGTGGTGTCGGCGTCGTTCGCCCTGCATCACGTCCCGACGGATCGCCGCAAAGCGGCACTCTACCAACGCTGCTTCGCCGCGCTGAAGCGCGGCGGGATGTTGGTGTCGGCCGATTGCTTCATCGCCGCCAGCCGGAAGATGCAGCGCCGTCATCGCCACGCCTGGCTCGAACATCTGCAACGAACCTACTCCCCGAGCCGGGCCGAGCAGTTCCTGCGCACCTGGGCCACGGAAGACGTCTACTTCACACTGGACCGCGAGATTGCACTGCTGAAGAACGCGGGGTTCGCCACCGACGTGGCGTGGCGGAAGGACGCATTCGCAGTGCTGGTGGGATTGCGTTGACGTCTGGAGAGCCGCGGCCCGAGACGCCGCTGGGAGCCCGCTACGAAAACTGCACGACGACGATGTCCAGGTCGCGTTGCTGCTTTTCGGCAGGCTGCCATTGCACCAGGATCGGGCTCTGATACTGGCCGCGCAACATCACCGGCACATTTGACGCGCGATCCGAGCCGGCCAGGAAGCTGACGCGGCGCGATCGCAGGAAGCGGCGCGCCGGCAGCGACATCACCTTCGCCACCAACCGCTCGAACGATCCTTGATCGAGGCGCAGCGCTTCCATCAGCGAGTTCAACACGTGGACGACGTCGTACTTGGCGTAGTTGAGCGTCTTGCCGGGAATCGAGTACGGATCGTTGATCATGTTGCCCGCCTTGAGGCGGGCGAACCGCAGTGGGTTGCGCAGCACCTCCACCAGGTCGTGCTGCATCAGCAGCGTCTCGTACTCGTTGACGGTCAGGCCGACGTTGCGCTCTCGCGGATCGACGATCAGGTCGACGCGCGCGTGCTCCACGCCGGCGCGCGCCACAATCTCGTTGATCTGTTCGAGCAGGCCCAGCTTCGGATCGGCGAGGTTGATCGAATCAATCGGGTGCTTCGATACCGGGATGGCGATCGACGTGCGGGCCACCACCTCGTCGTGGTCGTACGCCACCACGGTGGTCTTGCGCTGGCGGCTGAGCGCCTGGGACTTGCCGTCGAGCTCGATGAAGTAGACCGGCGCGTCCGGCCGGATGCGATAGGTCACGCAGTTGCGCATGCCGGCACCGATGAAGGTCAGGTGCGAGTCGCCGTTGTGCGGCTCGACGACCTTCTGCTCGTCGCTGAGCTCGCTGCGCAGGTGCATCTGATCGTGGCGGTAGCCGCCGCCCTGCGGGAACAGCGAGTGGAACGCGCGGATGAACTGCGAGACCAGATCGTGCTGGTGATTCAGGCGCACCGACAAGCTTTGATCGAGATAGCCGGCGGTGGTGTGAAACGACGTGTAGAGCGCGCGGCGGTGGCGGCGCAGCAGGTCGCCGAACTCCTGGTTGATGCGCCGGTTGACGTCAATCGCCTCAAAGCGGCGTTGCGGCGCCAGCGTCAGCGTCACCTCGGTTGGTCGGGTCCCAGTCATGCGTAGCTCTGTTGGTCCGTGGTGTCGGCCGAAGTCCCGGCTTAGGCCAGGGCCGGCTTGCCCACCGTCTTGTCCGCCGTAGCTTCAGCACAGGCGGAGGCCTTGGCGGAGGTCGTCGTCAAATCGCCGGCGAACTGCCCGCGGATGGCCAGAATGCGCTCCACGGTTTCGCCCACCACGCTATCGGGCGTGGAGGCGCCGGCGGTAATCCCCACGTGCACCTCGCCGGACGGCAGCCAGTCTTCGGTGACATCGTCCTGCTGCGCGCCTACGGCGCGATGGCGGAGGGTCGATCCGGCCACGCACGCGGAGCTGTCAATGTAGTAGGTCCTGACGCGCGGCGCGCACATGCGGGCCAGCGCCTGGGTATTGCTGCTGTTATAGCCGCCGATCACGATCATCAGGTCCAGGCCGCCGGCGTCGAGCATCTCCAGCACGGCGTCCTGCCGTTCCTGCGTCGCGGAGCAAATCGTGTCGAAGGCACGGAAGCGCGATTCGATGTCGTCGGCACCATGGCGATCGACCATCGCCTGGCGCAGCGTCTCCTGCACTTTCAGGGTCTCGCTCATCAGCATCGTGGTCTGGTTGGCGAGGCCAATCTTCCGTAGATCGCGATCGGGATCGAAGCCCTCGCTGGCGGCGTCTGTGAAGCGCGCCATCAGGTCGGCGGCGCCGACCGTGCCGCGAATGAAGCCGCACACGAGCTCGGTTTCCGCCACGTCGCGGACGCACAGGTAGCGTCCCCCCTCGTGCGTCAGCGCCTGAGAGGCGGTAGCCCGGGTCTCCTCGTGATAGTGCTTGCCGTGAATGATGACGGTGTAGCCGTCGCGGGCGTAGTAGTGGACCTTCTTCCACACGTTCAGCACGCTGCCGCAGGTGGTATCCACGAGCAGGCACTGCTTGGATTGCAGGTGCTGGAGCTCCGGAATGCTCACGCCAAACGCCGGCATGATGACGACGTCACCCGTCTGGACCGCTGCGAACCGCCGGGCCGGGTCACGCAGGTCCTCGAGAATGGTGATGCCCATGTCCTCGATGCGGCGGTTGACGTCGGGATTGTGGATGATCTCGCCAGACAGGAAGACCCGCTTGTCGGGAAACTGCCGCCGCGTCTGGTAGGCGTAGTCCACGGCGCGGTCGACGCCGTAGCAAAAACCGAATTCCTTCGCGAGCTTGATGTGGATCCCGCCCGCCGCGGCCTCGTAGCCCAGCGCCTTGAGACGCTCCACCATCGGGCTCTGATAGGTGCGCGCCAGGACGGGTCCGACCTCGGATTTCAGGCCGAAACCCTTCTGGAAATACGTTTGACCCACCTCCCCTAAGTATAGCCCGGTCTGTAAGTTGGCCCAAAACTTGGCTTCTGCCATGGCGGTAGCCGGCGGCACTAACTTTACATCACAAAGTTATTTACAGGCAACCGCCCGGCGAGGCGGGATTCAGCCTGCCAACTCATGCGACGCGTCGTCTGTGCCCTGCTGGTACTTTGTGTGTTCGCGCCGGGCACGTTCGCCGAGACGGTCGCCAAGCCGGCGCCAACGGTGCGCGCCCATCGTGTCGTGGAGCCGATTGGCATTGACGGGCGGCTGGAGGAAGAGGTCTACCAGACTACCCCGCCGATCCGCGACTTCGTGCAGCAGGAACCCGACGAATCCAAGCCCGCTACCGAGAAGACCGACGCGTGGATCTTCTTCGACCAGGATCATCTCTACATTTCGGCCCGCAACTTCGAGACCCATCCCGATCGCCGCGTCGCCAACCAAATGCGTCGCGACACGGGGCAGTTACGGCAGAA
The DNA here is from genome assembly GCA_016871275.1 of Acidimicrobiia bacterium. Classification (GTDB taxonomy): domain Bacteria; phylum Acidobacteriota; class Vicinamibacteria; order Vicinamibacterales; family UBA2999; genus 12-FULL-67-14b. The sequence continues at coordinate 178,068 of VFZG01000002.1, forward strand.
CGACACGTTCGGCGTCTTGCTCGACACCTTTCACGACAAGCGCAACGGCTACATCTTCTACGCCCACGCGATCGGCGGGCTGGCCGACAGCCAGGTGAACGACAAAGGTCCGCCGAATGCCGACTGGAACACCGTGTGGGACGTACGCACCGCGAACTTCGATGGCGGCTGGACGATCGAGATGGCAATCCCGTTCAAGTCGCTGCGCTACCAGCCGGGCGCCAACCAGACGTGGGGCATCAATCTCCGGGCGTGGTGCGGTGGAAGAACGAATGGTCGTCTCTGGCGCAAGGACCTCGGGCGTTGACCACGTTTCGCGGCCGGGTCGGATCCAACGACGCGTTTGGTGTCGATGCGGCGCTGTCGTTCTACCAGAAGCTGCGCTTCGAGGCCTACCTCGCCGGCACGAGGACCGAAGGCCGCAGGGGCGACAACCTCAGTTATCGCGGCTTCTTCGACGACAACGGCGACACCTACGGCGTCCAGGCGGAACGGCTGGTGGTGGAGCCCAGCTTCCTGCCGGAGGTCGGTTTCGTGCGCCGTGCCAGCCTGCGCCGCAACTTTGCCCTGGCGCGCATCAGCAGGCGGCCGCGCAGCATCCCGCGGCTCCGCAGGCTGACGGTGCAGAGCAGCTTCAACTACCTGACCAACAACCACATCGTGCTCGATACGCGTGAAGCGACTGGCCGCGTCGAGGCCGCCTGCAGGCGACCCCGCAGGTCTCGCTTGCACCAGGCTTCTCGATCAACTGGGTCGACCTGGTCCAGGGCTCTTTCACCGCGAAGGTGGCTCGCACCCGCGCAACCTACACCAGCACACCAGCACGCCGCGGATGTTCGTCTCCGGCATCGCGCAGTACAACTCCGCCGGCACCTCGTTCGGCACCAACGTCCGCTTCCGGTGGGAATACCGTCCGGGTAGCGAGTTGTTCGTCGTCTACACGGACGACTACATCACCGAGGAGCAGCGGCCGGACGTCACCTCGCTGCGCAATCGCGCCCTGGTCATCAAGTTCAACAGGCTGTTCCGGTTGTAGAGACCTTCCACCAGACCGAGCCAGTAGTCACCGCTTCACGAATCGCAAATCCCAGACACGATCCTGGCTGACGCTCAGCGCGTCAACGGTGCCGGCGGCGTTGCGGATGAACGTCACCGTGCCGATCGAGCCGCGGAACTTGTCTCGATCGAGGTAACTCAGTCGAATCACGTCGTCCGGCCGGCGCTTCAACACCAGCGTGCTGCCCTCGACCGCCGTGACTAACGTGGTCTCGGCTTCTTCGCTCCAGTAGTGGCCGGCCAGGGCGGCCAGCTGTGCCGCGCCCGGCGCGGGATCGGCCGGCGGCGCCGGCGTGGCCGCAGGCGATACGGGCACGATCGGCTTGAGCCGGCCGTCCAGGAAGAGCTCCGACACGCGATGCGCCGAGCGCGTCGCCTCGCCGTTCGATCCGTTGCACAGCACCGCGACCGAGGTGTGGGCATCGGGAAAACGATTGAGATGCGCGCGATAGCCGGCGGTCGAGCCGCTGTGATTGATGTTCTTCACGCCGCGCAGTTCGCCCACCATCAACCCCAGCGCGTAGTCCTGCGGCTTGCCGTCGTTGAACGTCCCGGTCGCCTGCATCGCCTGAATCAGCGCCGCGTCACCGACCACGGGCTTCACAAAGTTCTCGTTCCACTTGAGCAGGTCACCAACGGTGGTCAACAGGCCGCCGTTGCCATGGACGTTCTCGAACGGCATCTCGATCCAGAAGGCACCGGTCGCGTAGTTGTAGGCGGTGGCGCGGTTCCTGACGATCCGCGTGTGATCGTCGCGCCAGGAAGTGTGCGTCATCCCGAGCGGCATGAAGATACGCTGCTTCGAGAACTCTGCGAACGACATGCCGCTGACCCGCGAGACGATGATCGCCGACAGGTTGTAGCCGGTGTTGCTGTAGGAGTAGCGGTCGCCGGGCGTGAAATTGAGCGACTTCTGGCGCGACACGATATCGAGCACGTGCCCGTGCGTGTAGGCGCGCGAGGTGCGGGGCGCGCCGGCAATCGAGGCGACGCTGCCCCAGTCGCGCAGGCCGCTGGTGTGCGTCAACATGTGCCGGATGGTGAGCGGCGTGCCGTAGTCCGGCAGCTCCGGGAGGTAGTTGCGCACCTGATCGTCGAGCGACAGCTTGCCGTCCTTGACGAGCAGCATGACCGCCATGGCCGTGAACTGCTTGGCCACGGAGCCCGACTCGAAGATCGTATCGGGCGTGTTGGCAATGCCGTGTTCGAGATCGGCCATGCCGTAGGCCTTCATCAGCACCGGTCTGCCGCCGACCGCAACACCCACCGCGCAGCCCGGAGTGCCGGCGTTCCAACGCTCGAAAATGGCGTCGACCGCCTTCTCCTGCGCCGGTGCCGCGACTGTCTGCGCGACGACCGGCATCGACAGGCAGACGCTCGTCAGGAGTCCCAGCAGGAGTGTTCGCTTCATGACGCACATCCTACACTTATAATCCGGCGCGGATGGCAGCCTTTATTCTCCTCGCCCTGCTGGCCGGCCAGAACGTGCGCGCGATCATGGACCGCGCGGTCGCGGACTTTCGCACCGGCCGCGTCGCAGCATCGCTCAGCGGATTCGATCGAGTGGCGGCGCTGTCGCCCGCCGATGCGCCCTATCTCTGGCAGCGCGGCATCGCCCAGTGCTACATCGGCCGCCGGCACGGATCCGTCCGGGCAGTGCTTCGCGCGGCTTTACATCGGCCTCTATCTGGAAGCGAGCGATGACCAGGCGGCTGGCCGCGCCCAGATCGAAATCGCGGCCGAACCGCGGGGCGCGCGGGTCGGCGGCTACATGCACGACGTGGCGCGCGTGCACCTGATGCGCCCGTAAAGGCGGGTCACAGCCTTACCACTGCAGATAGAATCCCCGGATGCGACGCCTACCCGTTCTGCTCGCCCTGCTGTGTTCGATCCCGGTGTTCGCGCAACACAACCGGATCGATGTGGTCACTCCCTCAGCTCCGGAACTGGCGGCCTATGGAGCCTACGCGGTCGGCGTCCGCACACTTGGCGTGCTCGACCGGGACCGTCCCGACATCCTGGCCGCCAAAGAGGGGCAGCCGACGCCGCGCTACCATCGCCGCCTCGTCCTGGAAACGTGGTACCCCGCCGCGCTGGCGAACCATCAGCAACCCGGCGGGGAGTACCGCATGGTGACACGCGATCCGTCGATCACCGTGACGCTGCGCGGCCTGGCCGTTCGCGACGCGGCTCCTCGCAGGAGCGACGCACCGTTTCCATTGGTGATCGTCTCTCATGGCTACCCCGGCAATCGTTTCCTGATGAGCCACATCGGCGAGAACCTGGCGAGCAAGGGCTTCGTCGTGGTCGCGATCGACCACACCGAAAGCACCTACGACGATCAGCAGGCGTTCGCCAGCACGCTCTATAACCGGCCGCTCGACCAGTTGTTCGTGCTCAACGAGATCGATCGCCTGAGCAAGTCCGATGCCACCTCGTTCCTGCACGGCCTGGCCGATGCCGGCCGCACGGCCATCATCGGCTACTCGATGGGCGGCTACGGGGTCGTCAATGTGATCGGCGGCGGCTTCTCCGCCGCCAGCGCCACGTTCTCCACCGCGCCGCCGAACCGGCTGCTGGCCGAGAGGGGTGCAGCGAACCCTGACTACCGGAAGGCGCGCGATCCGCGTATCAAGGCGGCAATCGCAATCGGCCCGTGGGGCATGCAAGTCGGGTTCTGGGACGCCGAGGGATTGAAGGGCATTCGGACGCCGGTGATGTTCGTGGCCGGCGGTGTGGACGATGTGTCGGGATACGACAAAGGCGTGCGCGCGATCTACACCAGCGCCATCAACGCCGATCGATACCTGCTCACCTTCATCAACGCCAACCACAACGCGGCGGCGCCGATTCCCGCGCCGCTCGAAGTGTTCACGCCGGCGCCGGGATCAACCGTCAACGCGTTTGCGCACTACGCGGACCCGGTGTGGGACAACACCCGCATGAACAACATCTTCAATCACTTCGCGACCGCGTTCCTGTCGCTGCACCTCAAGGGCGACACCGACCAGCAGTCATACCTCGACGTCGTCCCGAACGGAAAGGACGCGATCTACAACGTCGATCGCACGGGCAAGCCCGAGCCGACACACACCTACTGGAAAGGCTTCAAGCGCGGGACGGCAGTCGGATTGATCCTCGAGCACGCCGCGGCAGTTCGCTAGTTGTGAATGTCAAAGAGGTTGTTCATCTTACGCAGCCTCTTGGAAACGGGTCCACGGCGCGCGCCGACCAAGGCTCGCGTGTGGACGCTGGTGGTTGTAGTACCGCAGGTACGGCTGCAGGCGACCGGTGCGGGCGGCCGATGCGGGATCGGACTTCGTCGGGCAGGCTGCGCAAGTTGGCGATCGCGAAGGTTCGGTGCTCGCCGGTGATCCACGGGCCGACTGCGCTACGTGGGTCGTAGCGATCGATCTCCACCATTCGCACCGACGCGCGCGGATTGCCGAGCACGGCAAGGTGGAGCCAG
>VFZG01000003.1 GCA_016871275.1 Acidimicrobiia bacterium
CAGCATCACGCTCTGGACGGTGCCCTCGGCGTAATCAGTGGTGATCTCGTCGCGGATCGGCACCAAGTCGGCCTGCACCACTTCGACCTTGTGCTCACGCGTGTAGGCGTAGCTCTTGGTTGAGCCCTCGTGGTCGTTGAAGGTCACGCATGGCGAGATGATGTCGACAAACGCGAATCCCTTGTGCGTGATGGCGGCCTTGAGAATCGGTACCAGCTGGTGCTTGTCGCCCGAGAAGCTGCGCGCGACGAAGGTGGCGCCGAGCGTCAGCGCCATCAGCACGCCGTCGATCGGCTCCATGGCGTTGGCTTCGCCCTTCTTGGCGGTCGAGCCGACATCCGCCGACGCCGAGAACTGGCCCTTGGTCAGGCCGTAGACGCCGTTGTTCTCAAGAATGTAGGCCATGTTGACGTTGCGGCGAATCGCATGGCACAGCTGTCCCAGGCCTATGGACAATGAGTCGCCGTCGCCGGACACGCCAATCATGATCAGGTCGCCGTTGGCGGCATTGGCGCCGGTGGCCACCGCCGGCATGCGGCCGTGGACGCTGTTGAACCCATGCGCCTCGAGCAGGAAGTAGGCCGGCGTCTTCGACGAGCAGCCGATGCCCGACAGCTTCGCCACCTTGTGGGGCGGGATGCTCAGCTCCCAGAACGCCTGGATGATCGCGGCCGTGATCGAGTCGTGGCCGCATCCGGCGCAGAGAGTAGTGATGGCGCCCTCATAATCACGCCGGGTCAGACCAATCGCGTTCGCCTTGAGCGACGGGTGGTGGACGTTCGGTTTCGCGATGTAGGTCATGCCACTTTCTCCAACTTCGCCTTCACGCCGCTGATCACGTGGTGCGCGCTCATCGGGAAGCCCGCGTAATAGCGCACCGAATGCAGCCGCTCGATGTGCACGCCGAGGTCGAGCATCAGCAGGCTGCGCAGTTGCGCATCGCGGTTCTGCTCGACGATGAAATTGACCTCGTGCTGCTCGAGGAACTGCCGCACCTCGTCACCGAACGGGAAACCGCGCACCCGCAGGTAGTTGACCTTGATGCCCTCCTGCGCGAGCAGGTCCATGGCTTCCACACACGCTGCGTGGCAGCCGCCGACCGTGACCAGGCCCATGGTGGCGCCGGGCGTCTGTATGATGACCGGCCCGGGCACCGCCTTGGTGGCGCCCTGCACCTTGCGGGCAATGCGATCGAGCACTTCCTGGTACTCGGCGGCGTTCTCGGTGTAGGCGCCGTACTTGTTGTGGCCGGATCCGCGTGTGAAGAACGCGCCCTTCGGGTGCACGCCCGGCAACGAGCGCTGCGGGATGCCGTCGCCGTCGTGATCGTAGTAGCGCCAGAAGTTCTTCGCCTGCTCCAGCTCTTCGGCCGACAGGACCTTGCCGCGATCCGGCCGGTAGCTGTCGTCCCACTGGAGCTTCGGCACCATCCAGTCGTTCATGCCGATGTCGAGGTCGGTGACCAGGAACGTCGGCGTCTGGAAGCGCTCCGCCAGATCGAACGCCTTGGCGGCAAACTCGAACGCCTCCGTCGGATCGGCGGGATACAGGCAGATGTGACGCGTGTCGCCGTGCGACGCGTAGGCGCACAGCAGCAGGTCGCCCTGCTGGGTGCGCGTCGGCATGCCGGTTGACGGTCCGGTACGCTGCACGTCCACGATCACCGCGGGAATCTCAGCGTAATAGGCCAGGCCGATGAACTCGCTCATCAGCGAAATGCCGGGCCCGGCCGTCGGCGTGAAGGCGCGGGCGCCGGCCCACGAGGCGCCGACCACCATGCCAAGTGCCGCCAGCTCGTCCTCGGCCTGCAGGATCGCGAACTTTTTCTGCTTCGTGACGGGGTCGCGCCGGAACTGCATGCAGAAGCTCTTGAACGCTTCCATCACCGACGTTGCCGGCGTGATCGGATACCAGGCACCAACGGTCGCGCCCGCGTAGACCGCACCCAGCGCCGCGGCGGTGTTGCCGTCGATCAGGATGCTGTCCCTGGTCGCATCCATCTTCTCGAGGTGAATCGGCAGCGGGCACTCGAAGTGCGCCCTGGCGTAGTCGTAGCCAATGGCAATCGCCTTCGCGTTGGAATCGAGCAGCGCCTGCTTGGCCGCGTACTTTTCCCTGGTCAGCTGCGCGATGATTGCGGTGTCCATGCCGATCAGCGCCGCCAGCGCGCCGGCATAGGCAATGTTCTTCATCAGGATGCGCTCGCGCACCCCCTTGAACTGCGCGTTGCACATCTCCGCCAGCGGAACACCGAGGTAGGTGACGTCGGGGCGCTTCAGCTTGTCGTCGAGCGGCCACGACGAATCGAACATCAGGTAGCCGCCCGGCCGGACCTCGGCCACGTCCTGCGGATACGTCGCCGCATTCAGCGCGACCATCAGGTCGAAGTGCGGCGTCCTGGCCGTGTAGCCGTTCTTGTTGACCCGGATTTCGTACCACGTCGGCAGGCCCTGGATGTTCGACGGGAACACGTTCTTGCCGGTCACCGGCACGCCCATGCGGAAGATGGCCTGCATGATCAGGCCGTTGGCGCTCGCCGAACCGGTACCGTTCGCCGTGGCTATCTTGAAAGCAAAGTCATTGACGCGGGACAAATGTATTCCTCGTAAAAGTCGTGGCTCAGTGCTTCCGTGTATCCGTGGCTACCGTCCGACCGCTTCAAGCGGTATGAAGGCCGTAGCGGCGTAAGGCAACTCAACCACGAACCGGCGCATATCCCAGGCATAGGTCGGGCAGCGCTCGGCGCACAGGCCGCAGTGCAGGCACACGTTCTCGTCCTTCACCATCACGCGGCCGGTCTGCTTGAGCGGGCTCGAATGAAACAGCGGCTGCTCGAGGTCGGTGGCCGGCGCCAGCGTGTGCAGACGCAGCGCCTCCTCGCTGCCGAGATCCGGGAGGATCGTCAGGCAGTCCGTCGGGCAAATGTCGATGCACGCATCGCACTCGATGCACAGCGAGTCGGTGAAGTGCGTCTGCACGTCGCAGTTCAGGCAGCGCTCCACCTCGTGCGCCGTCTGCTCCGCGGTAAAGCCCTCCTCCACTTCCACGGTCATCTTCGAGAAGCGGACCGGCAGATCGACGTGTTTCATCTTCTGCCGCTTCACCGGATCGTAGTCGTTGCTGTACGACCACTCGTGCAGGCCCATCTTGGTGCTGGTCAGCGTCATGCTGTGTGGCGGACGCTCCGTGACCGGCTTGCCCTGGCAGTAGCGATCGATCGAGATCGCCGCCTGGTGCCCGTGCTCGACGGCCCAGATGATGTTCGCGGGGCCGAACGCCGCGTCACCACCGAAGAAGATGCCGGGCCTGGTCGACATGAACGTCTGCTTGTCGACCACCGGCATGTCCCACTTCTTGTCGAACTCGAGGCCCATGTCGCGCTCGATCCAGGGGAAGGCGTTCTCCTGGCCGATGGCCAGCACCACCGAGTCGCACTCGAGAATCACCTTGCCGGCGGGATCCTGGATGAACTTGCCGTTCTCCTCGCGCGAGGTGAACTTGTCGAATTCCATCCCCGTCAGCTTGCCGCTCTCGACGATGAAGCGGACCGGCGAGAGGTTCTCGAGGATGTCGACCTGCTCTTCTTCCGCGTCTTCGAGCTCCCACGGCGACGCCTTGAAGTACTTGCGCGTCCGGCGCGAGATCACCTTCACGTCGGTGGCGCCGAAGCGCTTGGCCGAGCGGCAGCAGTCCATGGCGGTGTTGCCAACGCCGATGATCAGCACCCGCTTGCCGATTGAGTTGATGTGGCCGAAATGGATCGATTCGAGCCACTCGATGCCGATGAACACCTGATCGGTGTCGTGGCGGCCCGGCAAATCGAGCTCCTTGCCCTTGGGCGCGCCGGTGCCGACGAAGATGGCGTCGAACGCCTTCGAGTCTGCCAGCGCCTCGAGGCTCGTGACCGGCGAGTCGTAGTTCATCGTGACGCCCATGTTCACGATGTAGCCGATCTCCTCGTCGAGCACTTCTTCGGGGAGGCGGAAGGCGGGGATGTTGACACGCATCAGGCCGCCGGGACGCGGCCCCTTCTCGAACACGGTGACCTGGTAGCCCAGCGGCATCAGGTCGTTCGCCACCGTCAGCGACGAAGGCCCCGCGCCGATCAGCGCCACCTTCTTGCCGTTCTTCACGGTTGGGATCTCCGGCAGCCGCGCGGTGATGTCGCTCTTGTGATCGGCGGCGACGCGCTTGAGGCGGCAGATCGCGACGGGCTTGCCGTCGACGCGGCCGCGCCGGCACGCCGGCTCGCACGGACGGTCGCAGGTCCGGCCCAGGATGCCGGGGAACACGTTCGACTCCCGGTTCAGGATGTAGGCATCGTCGAACCGGTCTTGCGCGATCATCCGGATGTATTCCGGGACATTGGTGTGGGCCGGGCACGCCCACTGGCAATCAACTACCCGGTGGTAATAATTTGGGTCCGAGGTATCCGTCCGATTCATGTTTTCTTCGCATTATATGCGGGTCATGCAGGGATCAGGCGGGAGACGATGCTGAAATGAGATGGTTCCTTCCAGATTCGGTAATGAATCCCCGTTCGAATCGCTCCTGCGTTGAGCGCTCCTCGATCGTGTTCACCGCATAGTAGTCGGCCTGCAGGCGCTCTCGCGTGAGGTCGAGCGTGAAGTAGCCGCGATAGCGGCCGTCCACGTAGTGCAGATGCGGCCGGGCCGCCATCAGGTCGGCCAGTTGTTTCGGTCCTTCCGGTCCACGGCCCAGATTGCTCGGCGAGCTGACGGACGTGCCGGCAAACTCTACCCCGAGCGATCCTTTACCAGTGGCCTTGTCGTAGCCGCCAAATGGATCGCGCGGCAGATCGAACGCCCACGAGCTGTGCACGTCGCCGGTCAGCACCGCGAGGTTGCGGATCTTCGCGCGCTCGATCATGTCGAACACGCGGCCGCGGGCGCCGCGATAGCCGTCCCACGCGTCGGCGTTGCCGGCCCGGCGTCCGGTTGGCGTCTGAGGCGCGAAGATCACCTGCTGGCCGAACAGCGTCCAGGTGGAATTGTCGCGGGCCGAGGTGACGATCTGTTCGGCGAGCCACTGTTCCTGCTCGGGCCCCAGCAGGTGGCGCGACGGCGATTCAACGGCGGCGCTGTTGTCGGCCGTCGTTTGCTCATCGCGGCCGATCAGGCGCGTATCGAGCATCATCAGCGTCGCGAGGTTGCCGAAGCGGAACGATCGATAGATCTTCTCCTCCCGCGTCTGCGCGTCTTCGCGGATCGGCATCCACTCGTAGTACGCCTGCAGCGCCGCCTTGCGGCGTGCCGCCCACTCACCTTCAACCTGGCCGTCGTTGTTGTGGTTCTGGGCGCCCTCCTTCCAGGCGTTGTTCGTGAACTCGTGATCGTCCCAAACGACGATGAAGGGGTGCTGGCGGTGGATGGCCTGCGAATCCGGATCGGCCTTGTACTGGGCGTGACGCTCGCGATATTCCTGCAGCGTCACCATTTCCTTGTTCGGGGACGGGACGCGGCCGAAGCGCGAGCCGTCGCCGTACTGTTGGTTGGCGTATTCGTAAAGATAGTCGCCCAGGTGCAGAATCGCGTCGAGGTCCAACCGGTTCGCCAGGCACGCATAGGCATTGAAGAACCCCTGTGGCAGGTTCGAGCACGACACCACGCCCAGGCGCACGCGGGCGACGTCCTGTCGCGGCAGCGTCCTGGTGCGGCCCACCACGGACCGCTCGCCGTTCGACTCGAAGCGATAATAGTAGGTGGTTCCCGGCTCGAGCCGGCCGGCGTCGACTTTCACCGTGAAGTCACGCGCGGCGCCGGTCTGCGCCACGCCCTTCGCGATTACCTGCGACATCTTCTCGTCGCGCGCCACCTGCCACGCCACGGTCTGCGCACCGGAGGCGCGCGGCGTCACCCGCGTCCAGATGATGACGCGATCGGCGAGCGGATCGCCGCTGGCAACACCATGCCGGAATACCGGGTTGGCAACTTGCGCGAGCGCGTCGAGGGAGCGAACGAACGGCAGGCCGCCGAGGGCGGCGCTGCCTGACGCGATGAATCCGCGCCGGGAAATGTGACGCATATGGCGTGGAGTGTGCCACGAAGACACGGTGCCACGAAGCAAATCTTTTTTAGACGACGACACCGTGGCACGTCGGTGCCCTCGGGCTTACGTCCGGGACTCTCGGGACAGCTTCGTGCGCTCAATCTCGCGGGTGATGTAGGCGCTCATGTCCTGCAGAGCGCCTTGCCAGCCGCGGTCCATGATCGAGAAGTAGCGCTCCCAGCGCGGGCCTTCGCCGCCGCCGCTCTGCTTCACGGTCAGCATGGTCTGGCGGCCGTTGCCGTGCGGGCGGCACTGGACTTCCAGCGCCATCGGGCCAATCGGGTCGCCGTCGGGCGGCTGCCAGTAGGCATCCGCCAGGAAGAACGAAGCGCCGGGTCGGAAGTCGATCACCGTGCCGTGAAACGCGCCGCCGAGGCGGCCGAGGATCTCGTCCTTGAAGTCGGTCGACTCCCACTCAATCGCATACATGCCGAGCGGGCGGGGCACTGCGAACGCGCGCGACGCCTGCCACCAGCCCTTGAGATCGGCTTCGGTGAAAAACAGCTGCATCACCCGCGCCGGCGGCGCGGAGATGAGCTGCGTGCGCGTCACTTCGAGCACTTTGGTCGCGGCTGCCATGGGGAATCAGGCCGCAGAAATTCTAGTGGTAGCTGAGAAACTCCGCACGAATTTTCTCGAACGGCCGGCCTTCGGATTCCCAGATCGGCACCAGGTCCTCGGCCCTCTTTCCCATATCAATGGCCGTGCGCAGCGCCGGGGAACCGGCCAGGATGTCGATGGGCTCTTTGTCGTGCTCGTACTCGTAGGGCGGCTGGCGCCACGCGAAGTCCTTCGGGCCGGCCGCCTTGATGGCGTCGATCAGCGCCACGCCGGTCAACACCGGCTTGAATGCCTGCCGGTCGAGCACGTGGATCTGGCAGCCGCCGCACGTCTGCTTCGCCTGCTTCTGGAACGTCGGCTCGAATACCGCGGGCCGGAAGTGCACGCCCGGCAACCGGCGGGCGTTCATCGACTGCGCGAACACCTCGGCATCGACCCACGGCGCCCCGACCAACTCGAACGGGCGCGTGGTGCCGCGTGCCTCGGACGCGTTGGTGCCTTCGAACAACACGGTACCTGGGTAGACGATCGCGCTGTCGAGCGTCGGGATGTTGGGCGACGGCATCACGAACGGCAGCCCGGTCTGATCGAAATACATCGATCGTGACCAGCCTTCCATGTCCACCACTTCGAGCGGAGCCTTGATCTCGAAGTAGTCGTTGAAGAAGCGCGCCAGCTCGCCAATGGTCATGCCATGGCGCATCGGGATCGGAAACTGGCCGACAAACGACTCATTGCCGCGCACCAGCATCGGGCCTTCAACGTCGAGGCCGCCGATGGGATTCGGCCGATCGCACACAATGATGTCCACCCCATGCTTGGCGCAGGCGCGCAGGCAATTCGCCATCGTGTAGATATAGGTGTAGATGCGGGCGCCGATGTCCTGGAGATCGACCACCATCACGTCGACGTGGCGCAGCATGTCCCCAGTCGGCTGGCGCGTCTCGCTATAGAGCGAGAACACCGGCACCTGGCGCCGGCCATCGTTGCCGTGTGGCGTCTCGATCATGTTGTCCTGGACGTCGGACCGGAACCCGTGCTGCGGCCCGAAGATCGCGCCGAGCGTGACGTGCGGTGTCTGCGTCAACATATCGGTGATGTGCGCAAACGTCGCGTCCACCGACGCCGGGTTGCTGACGATCCCGACCTTACGACCTTTCAGCTTTCCAGAAGCGAGCAAGCGAGTCGAACCGAGGGTGACTGGCACGCGTCAATTATAGGTGCCTGGACGCCTGGACGCCCGGAGGCCCGGAGGCCTGGAAGCACTCGCAAACCGCGGATCGCGGCAGCGCAATCAATGCTCTACTGTGAGGAGCATGAGCGCGCTCTTCTACTCCCACCTCGCCGACAGCCCGGTGGGCCCGTTGCTGCTGGCCGGCGATGCCGACGCGTTGCACGTGCTCTCGTTCGGGAACGGCATTCGCCCGAGGGAAATCGACGCGGACTGGGCGAGGGACACGAAGGGCGTGCTCGAGACTGTTCGCCGCGAGCTCAAGGAGTACTTTGCGGGCAGGCTGAAATCATTCACCGTGCCGCTCGCGTTCACCGGCACGCCGTTCCAGAACGCCGTCTGGAAACAGCTGACCCGCATCCCCTACGGCGAGACGATCAGCTACCTGGAGCTGGCCAACCGCATCGACAATCCGAAGGCGGTCCGCGCCGTCGGCATGGCCAACGGCGCCAATCCGATTGCCATCATCGTGCCCTGTCATCGCGTGATCGGATCGAACGGGTCGCTGACCGGTTTCGGGGGCGGCCTGCCGGCCAAGCGCGCCTTGCTGGAGCTGGAAAAAGGTCAGCGGACGCTGCTCTAACACATCAAGAAACCACTGCGGTCACGTCCTGATGAGAATCCTCGAAGTCGGCACTGGCTCGGTAGCGGTCACGCTCGTGCTGGCACGCGGCCTCGGGGCGGACGGGCGGCTGCTGGCCATGGAGCCCAATCCGAAAGTCGCCGCCGAGATCCGCACCCGACTCGCGCCGGCGGGATGTGCCGATCGTGTCAGCGTGATCGTGGGCGAGCCGCAGCGGTTCCTGCACAAGGTCAGGGGGCCGTTCGACGCGATCGTGCTGCACCCCGCGCACGACTTGCCGGCGACGCGACAGAAGCTCGCGCCGCTGCTCGCACCCGGCGGGCTGCTGCTTTCCGGCCGCACCAAATATAGTGAGGGAGATATGACCACCGCCGAATGGCTGGCACAGGCAAAGGCCGACGCCGAACAGCGCGGGCTCCCCGAGCTGATCCCCATGCTGGACGGTCTCGCCCAGGCCACCGAACGCCTGCGCGCCGCCGACTGGAACGACAACCCCGACCCTTCAACTCCGTCGTCGGCCGCTATCGCCGCCGCCAACGACGCTCACACGCGCACGCCCAATGACGACGATTAGTGCGGTAACGTCACGCGTCGCGGCGGGCGCCGTCACGTCTGAGCAGCTCACGGAAAACTGCCTGTCGGTGATCCAGCAGCTCAATCCGAAGCTGAATGCGTTCATCACCGTCACGGCCGACACAGCGTTGCAGCAGGCGCGCGCCGCCGACAAGGAGATTGCCGCCGGACGCCGACTCGGACCGCTGCACGGCATTCCGATCTCGCTCAAGGACCTGCTCGATCAGCAAGGCGTGCCCACGACCGCGGGCTCGCTGGTGCGGAAGGATCACGTCGCGATCGCAGATGCGGTGGTGACGAGGCGCCTTCGCGAATCAGGGGCCGTGTTTGTCGGCAAGACCAACCTGCACGAGTTCGCGTTTGGCACCACCAGCGAGGACTCCGGTTTCGGGGCGATTCGCAATCCGCACGACCCACTGCGATCGCCTGGTGGATCGAGCGGCGGCTCGGCCGTCGCCGTCGCCACCGGCATGTCGCTCGGGACCGTGGGAACAGACACCGGCGGCTCGATCAGAATTCCGGCGGCAGCCTGCGGCATCGTCGGACTCAAACCGGAATGGGGCCATGTGTCGGCCTCCGGCGTCGTACCGCTCAGCCGCCAGCTCGATCACGTAGGTCCACTCGCCGCGTCGGTGGCGGACGCATGGCTGCTCTACAACGCCATGCAGTCTCCGTCGGATCGCATCGGCGACGCCCTTGAAGCCACCCCGCTTAAGGGGCTGCGCGTCGGCACGCTGTCGGGCTACTTCTTCGATCGACTCGACGAGGACGTCGAGCGGGGCGTGCTGAACACCATCCAGCACTTGCAGCGGCTCGGTGCAACCGTCACCGATGTCAACGTGCCGCACGCGGCGGACATGGCCGCGATCTACCTGCATCTCGTATTCGGCGACGCGGCGGAGTATCACGCGCCAACACTGGAGTCGCGGCCGAAGGATTACACCGAGCCGGTGCGGCTGCGCCTGGAGATGGCGCGATACGTCCTGGCCGAGGACTACATCCGTGCGCTGCGCGGCAAGGCGGTCATCGCCCGCGAAGTGGATCGCGCATTCGACGGCGTGGACGTGCTGGCGCTGCCGGCGCTGGCCATTCCCGCTCCGCCGATTGGCGCGGCCACCATGCCGGTCAAGGGCGGCTCCGACGCCGTGCGCACGCTGATGTTGCGCTGCACCCAGCCGTTCAACCTGTCCGGTCATCCCGCCATTTCAATCCCCTGCGGCGTGACGCGCGACCGGATGCCGATCGGCTTGCAACTGGTCGGCCGGAAGGGCCGCACGCCGGCGCTGGTGCAGGCGGCCCTCGCGGTGGAGGCGGCGATCGCGGGGTGATTCGGAACTACTTTCACCGCTGGGAGCGCGAGCTGGCGGCGGTCAGCAAGCACGATCGAAAGGTCCGCCCCTTCGAGTGGGGGCTGGAGTGGATCGGAGATCAGGGACCAGGGATTGGGGATCCCCGATCCCTGGTCTCCTCCTGGGTGGAGCGCGTCATGCAGGACACCGACGCGTTCTACACGCCGGCGCCTGTTCGCTACACGTTCACCAGGGCACCCGACACCATTCGTGCCGGCGGCGAGGAGGGGGTGCTGACCTTCCCGTCCGGCTACACCACGCCGCACTCCGAGAACAACACCGTCGTGTGCCGCTACTTCCCCGCGAACCCCGTTTTGAAGGGGAAGCCCGGCGCACCGCGACGCGCCGTCGTGGTGCTGGCGCAGTGGAACTCGGATGCGGAAGGCCATGTCGGCCTCTGCAAGCTGCTCGCGAAGGTCGGCATCGCATCGTTGCGCATGAGCCTGCCGTATCACGACGCGCGCATGCCGCCGGAGCTGACGCGCGCCGACTACATCGTCAGCTCGAACGTCGTCAGAACGCTGCAGGTCTGCCGGCAGGCGGTGCGGGACATCCGGCTGGCGTTGTGGTGGCTGCGCGATCAGGGCTACGATCGGCTTGGGCTGCTGGGCACGAGCCTCGGCTCGTGCCTGTCGTACCTCGCAACCAGCCACGAGCCGCTGGTGAACGCGCAGGCGCTCAACCACGTGTCGCCGTACTTCAGCGACGTTGTCTGGCGCGGCTTGTCTACCGAGCACGTGCGGCAGGGATTTGACGGCCACGTCGATCAGGACCAGCTGCGGGAGTTGTGGCGGCCGATCAGCCCGTGGTCGTACCTCGATCGCGTCGAGAACCGCAAGACGCTGATGGTCTACGGCAGCTACGACCTGACGTTCCCGGTGGATCTCTCGCTGAAGTTGATCGATGAGCTCAAACGTCGGAAGGCGCCCCTGCAGGTTGCGGTCTTGCCGTGCGGCCATTACTCAACCGGCGCGGCACCCTTCAAGTACCTGGATGCCTGGTACCTCGGAAAGTTCCTGGCGACGAAGCTCTAGCGAGGCTCGCCTCAGACCCGCGAGCATGTGCGATTCGGGACACCGCCTCACTAGCGGCAGTGTTGGCTTTGCCCGGCTCCGCCGGGCGAGAGTCTTGAAGGGCCGGTTTGGAAACGTTGCTTATTCGGTGCGAATCCGGCCCTTCAAGACTCTAGAGGTATTTCAGCAGCTGCACCAGTGCGTCGTAGATCGCTCCGACCAGCGACTGGACGAGCGGCGTCACTTCGCCGGAGTTAATCGACTCGGCAACCGTCACGGGATCGGTCAGCAGCAGCCAGACGGTGGCGCCGGCAATGACCAGCGCGAACAGGCCGACGAGGGCGGCGAGGCTGAATAACCGGGTCTCCACGCCGGATTCACGAGGTGGGCGTTTGATGTCCATACTACGGACCAGCAGCGATCATATCCGACCGCATTTCCGATTTGACGGCCGGATGCCCGTGGTTGTTCAGCAAACCAGCACGATCTTGCCGAACTGCTCGCGCGCTTCGAGACGGCGATGGGCGGCGGCGGCTTCCGCCAGGGGGAACGTGCGGTCGACAATCGGCCGCAGGTCGCCGGCGAAAAAGAACCGCACCGCCCGCAGCAACTCCGCTTTCCGGCCCATGTACGACCCCAGCAACGAGATCTGACGCACGAACAGCACGCGGAGATCCAGTCCGGCTTCGTGGCCGGTGGTCGCGCCGCAGGTCACCAGGCGCCCGCCGCGCGTCAGGCTCTTCAGGCTCCGATCCCAGGTGGCGGTGCCGACATGCTCGAACACCACGTCCACACCGCGCCCGTGGGTGAACTCGCGGACCCTGGCGGGAAGATCCTCGGTGGTGTGATTGATGAGGTGGCAAGCGCCGAGTTGGCGGGCCTTGACAAGTTTCTCGTTGGTGCCGGCGGTCGCAATCACGCGCGCGCCGTGACGCCCCGCAATCTGGATCGCCGCCTGGCCGACGCCGCTGCCGGCGCCGAGGACCAGCACGTCTTCGCCGGCGCGCAGCTTGGCGCGGGTGATCAACATGTGCCATGCCGTGAGGAACGCCAGCGGAAACGCCGCCGCCTCGACCAACCCAATCGCATCCGGGATGGCGATCAGGTTCTGCACCGGCACCTTGACGATCTCCGCGTAGCCGCCGTCGCTGCGATGGCCGAGCACGTCGTAGTCCGGGCACTCGTTGTCGCACCCGTCGAGGCACGCCGCACAGTGTCCGCACGACAGGCCGGGCTGCAGCATCACGCGACACCCGGCGCCGAACTCTCCGTTGGGCGTCGAGATCACTTCGCCGGCCACGTCGGCGCCGGAGATGTGCGGAAACGAAATCCGCACGCGTTCCATGCCGCGGCGCTGCCACAGATCCAGGTGGTTGAGCGCGCACGCGCGCACCCGCACCACGGCGTCGCCCGCGCCAGGAACCGGATCGGGGGCGTCTTGGTAGCGGAGGACCTCCGGCCCGCCGTGGGCGTGAAAGCGAACGGCCTTCATTCAGAGATCGGCCGGCAGGACTTGATGCGCGCCAAGTCCGAGGCCGGGCAGCGATTCGTGGATCTGATCGAGATCCCCGACGATCAGCGTCGTCATTTTCCCATGCTGCAGATGGCGCTGCGCTGCGGCGCTGACGTCATCGGTCGTGACTCGCGCCAATCGCGGCGCGAAGTCTTCGAAATACGAATCGGGCAGGTTGTGCAGGGCCAGTTGCGCAACCGAGCGTGCCACCTGGCTTGCGGTCTCGAACCCGCGTGGATAGCCCTTGCTCATGCTGGCAATCGCTTCCGCCACTTCGTCCGCGGTCGCAGGCCGTGAAGCGGCGATGGCCCGAATTTCCTCGTGTGCTTCGTGAATCGCCGGAGCGGTGACGTCGGTGCCGACGCTGGTCTGCATGACGAACGGTCCCAGGCCGCGCCGCAGGTTGAAGCCGGTGCGCACACCGTAGGTGTAGCCCTTCCCCTCGCGCAGGTTGAGATTGAGCCGGCTCACGAATTCGCCGCCCACGATGGCGTTCAGGATCAACAGCACCGGGTAGTCCGGCGTCGATCGTGGCGCGCACACATGACCGATGCGCAGCTCCGATTGCGCGGCGCCTGGCCGTGGCACGACCCCCAGCCGCGACTGGGGCATCTCCGGTGGATCGGCGAGCGCGGCCGACCGGTCAATCGTCATCGGCGATGCGGCGGCCCGCCACGAGTCGAAAGTGCGGGCCGCAAGGTCGAGGAGCGCCTCTTCGGGACGATTGCCGACGATCACCAGCGTCGATCCTGCCGGCGCAAACATCGCCGCATGCAGCGCGCGGATCTCGCTGACGGTCATCGGCGTGAGCCCGGCCTCGGCGCCAAGCGACAGGCGGCCGTAGGGATGCGCACCGTACAACACGCGCGCGAACACCCGCTCCGCCAGCGCCGGGGCGTGATCCTTCAGCTGCTTCAAACGCTCGAAGCGAAGGCTGCGGATGCGATTGAAGTCATCGTCGGCGAGATTCGGTTCGACAACCATCTCGTGCAGGAGCCCCAGCCCCTTCTCGAAGAAGCGGTCGAGGGTCGTCAGCCCGACGACAACGGCGTCCATGCCGGCCTCGATGTCGACCTCGCCGCCGATCCGAGCCAGCCGGTCCGAGATCTCCAGCGCCGACTGACCGCGGCTGCCCTCATCGAGCAGTCCCGCCGTCATCGACACCAGGCCCTGCCGATCGCACGGATCGACCGACGATCCCCCTGGCACGAGCAACACGATCGACGCCACCGGCACCGACTGGTGGCGGACCGCGCGGACCTCCAGACCGTTGGTCAGCGTCCGTTTGACGATGCGTGGGAAGCGGAAGGGACGATCGGGCCCGGGCACGGGCAAGCGGCTGCGATCGATGGTCACGAGACTTGCACCTCCGCCGCGCCGGTCAGCGCGAGATCGCGCCGGCCTTTCGGCACCACGCTGAGTGACACCGACCTCGCCGCTGCGACCCAGCGCGACACGGCCGAAGCCACGCCGCGGCCGGTCACGTCGAAATAGCGCTGGCGGTCCCGACCGAAGTATCCGGGGTCGCCGACGAACGTGTTGTAGGCATTGAGCTGATCGCCCTTGCCGCCAAAGCCGCCAATGGTCTGCAGGCGGTAGACAAACTGCGCGTCGGTCTGGGCGACACCGCGTTCAAGCTCGTCGGCGGTCGGCCCCTGCGCCGCCAGCTCCTCGATCGCCGTTCGAATCGCGGTGTTCAGCTCCGCCAGCGTCACGCCCGCGGCCGCCGTGCAGACGATTTGAAACTGCCCGCCCATCTCCCGTGAATGGTGGTAAGCGGACACGTCAGCGGCGACGCGCCGCTCATACACCAGGGTCTTGTGCAGCCGCGACGTCTTGCCGTGGGTCAACACATCGGCCGCGATATCGAGCTCCGCATCGTCGCTCGCAAACATCGCCGGCGAATGCCAGCTGATGTAGAGGCGCGGCAGCTCGACGCGATCTTCCAGGACCAGGCTCACGCTGTCGTCCAGTGAGGCGCCGCGCTCGACGCGCGCAACCTGCGGGCCGGCGGGGAGATCGCCGAAATACCGCTCGGCGAGATCGAAGGCCCGATCGGCCTCGACGTCGCCGGCCAGCGACAGCGAGGCGTTGGCCGGGTGGTAGTAGGTTTCAAAGAACTCGCGGACCATCGCCAGCGACGCGGCGCGAATGTCGTCGGCCGATCCGATCGTCGGCCAGTGATAGGGATGGTCCGGGGCAAACATCGCGGCCGACAGCGCAATGCCGGCCAGTCCGTACGGCCGGTTCTCGTAGTTCTGTCGGCGCTCGTTCAGCACCACATCCCGCTGGTTGTTGAACTTGGCATCGCTGAGGGCC
This sequence comes from Acidimicrobiia bacterium, assembly GCA_016871275.1. Lineage (GTDB taxonomy): Bacteria > Acidobacteriota > Vicinamibacteria > Vicinamibacterales > UBA2999 > 12-FULL-67-14b. The sequence goes on from VFZG01000003.1 coordinate 15,212, forward strand.
GGCAGCAGGAAGCCCATGCGATCCGACTCCATCCACAACGCCAGATCGAGCGCGCCGGTGGGGACCACTTCCCAGTAGTTCGTGCGATCGGCATTGGTCGACCCGTTGAGCTGTCCGCCCGCGCGCTGCAGCGGCGGGAAGTAGCCGTGATCGTGGTGTTGCGATCCCTCGAACATCAGGTGCTCGAACAGGTGCGCGAAGCCGGTCCGCCCTGGCACTTCGTTCTTGGATCCGACGTGATACCAGAGGTTCACGGCCACCATGGGAAGTTGATGGTCCTCGTGCACGATGACATCGAGGCCGTTTCCGAGCGTCTTCTTCTTGAAGGGAATCTGCATCAGGACCGTCAGTCAATTCTAGCGTTGCATGCGGAACATCGCCCAGGCGCCGAGCAGCGGGCCGGGCACGAGCAGCAACGACGCATACCGCCAGCTCGTGTAGCCGGCCACCCGCGGCAGCAACTCAATCGTCACCATCGTCAGCAGGAACCCCAGGCACACCTGCAGGGTCAGTGCCGTGCCGACATGCTCACGGGGCGCGTGCTCGCTGACCAGCGCCGAAAACTGCGCCGAGTCAGCCACCACGGAGAATCCCCACACGATGATCAGCAAATACAGCAGCGCCGGCGGGCCGCCGTGTACGACGGTGGTCAGCGCCGCGCAGGACGCGCTGACGATCATGGCCCACATCGCGACGCGGGCCTTGCCGACACGGTCGGCCACCACACCAGCCAGCACACAACCGGCCGCGCCGCTGCCAATCGCCAGGAACGCGGCCAGGGAGCCGGCGGCCGCCACATCGCCCACGCCTGAGTCGTTCAGGCTGGTCCACGCAAACACCGCCACCCAGGTCCACATCGCGTAGAGCTCCCACATGTGACCGAGGTATCCCAGCGTCGCCAGACGCGCGCCGCGGCTGGAGAACACCCGCCTGATGGCGTGCGGATCGAACGGCGATGTCGGCGCGACGAATGGACCGTCACGGACGAACAGGACGACCAGCGTGCCGCCCGCCACCGCCAGCGCGGATGCGAGCAGCATCGGCGCCCGCCAATCGGCGCCGAACACGGCCGAGAGCAGATGCGGGAACGCCTTGCCGAGCGTGAGCGCGCCGATCAGCAACCCGAGCGCGAAGCCGCGGCCGTCACGAAACCACCCCGCCGCGATCTTCATCGCCGGCGGATACACCAACGCCAGCGAGGCTCCGGTGAGGAACCGGAGAGCGATGACAGTCGAACCGCTCGGCGCGATCAGCACGCCGGCGTTCGCACAAGCGCCGACCAGCGCGCCGACAAACATCAGCACCCGGGCGTTCAGCAGGTCGGCCAGATTGGTGAGCGCGCTCAGCAGGGTGCCCGCCACGAAGCCGCCCTGCACGGCCATGGTCAGCCACGGCGCCTGGTCCGGAGCGATCTGGAAATGGTCGATCAGCAGCGGCGTAACGGCGGTGGCGGAAAACCAAAGCGTCATGCCAAGGAACTGGGCCACCGCGATGACGCCCAGCATCCGCCACGCCATCACTTCACCTGGATCAGCGGGATCTTTCCTTTGTTGGCGAGCGCGGCGCGGTGCGCGTTGACCGACAGTTGTGCCATGACGGCTTCGGCCAGGTCCATGAACGCGCGCGTGCCGGCGGAATCGGGCTCGGCAATGACGAGCGGAATGCCGCGATCGCCGCCGACGCGAATCGGTTGATACAGCGGCAGCCGTCCCAGGAACGGAATCTCCATCTGGTGCGCCGCCTGCTCGCCGCCGCCATGTCCGAAGATGTCGGCCTGGTGATGGCAGTTGGTGCATTCGTAGAAGCTCATGTTCTCGACGAGGCCCAACGTCGGAATCTTGAGCTTCTGATACATCCGCACCGCGCGGCGGCTGTCGGCGAGCGACACCTGCTGCGGCGTGGTCACGACAATGGCGCCCGCAGCCGGCACGGTCTGGCTGAGTGACAGCGCCACGTCGCCGGTGCCCGGCGGCATATCGACCACGAGATAGTCGAGGTCCTTCCAGCCGACGTCGCGGCAGAACTGCTGGATGGCGCTGTGCAGCATCGGGCCGCGCCAGATCACCGGCGCCTCTTCCTGCGTCAGAAAGCCCATCGACACGATCTGGATGCCGTATTTCTCCGCCGGCCGGATGCGTTTGTGCTCGTCAGACCCGAGCTGCGCCTGCAGGCCGAACATGATCGGCACGTTGGGGCCGTAGATGTCGCCGTCGAGCACGCCGACGCGCGCGCCGCTCCGTGCCAGCGCGACCGCCAGATTCACCGACACCGTTGTCTTGCCGACGCCGCCCTTGCCGGCGCCGACCGCGATCACGTTCTTGACGCCAGGCAGCGGTGGTTTGCCGTGCTCAGGCGCCGATACCGACTTCACCACGAAGCTGGTGGTGACCGCGACGTGTTGGACGCCGGGCAGGACGCCGACCGTGTTGCGCACTTGCGCGGCGACCCCCTCGCGCTTGGCTGGTGACGGCGTTGCCAGCTCCACGGCTATCGACACGCGGCCGCCGTCAATCGTGATGTCCTGGTCCCTGACGAACTTGAGCGAGACGATGTCGACACCCAGGTCCGGGTCCGTGACGCGCTTCAGCGCCTCCAGGACCATCTTGGTGGTCATGAGAAAATCAGCTTACCACGCGCGTGAAATTGGTAAACTGCTCCGCGACAGCTGCCGTCTTCAACCCAGCTCACCCTCTGAAGGAGAGATCGAATGGCCGATGCGACACCTGGTAGCGCTCCTTCCAGCAATCGCAATGTCATGATCGTGTTGTCGTACCTCTGGTTGCTGGCGCTCGTGCCGCTGCTGACGGAGAAGGACGACAAGGAAGTGCAATGGCATGCGAAGCACGGGCTGGTGCTGATGGTCGCCGAGCTGTTTCTGTGGATCGTCATCAGCATCGTCATCGGGCCGCTCGGCATCTTTGGCTGCCTGGCCGCGCTGTTCACGCCGCTGCTCACGCTGGGCCAGCTGGTGTTGCACCTGATGGCCGCGATCAAGGGCATCAACGGCCAGCGCCTGATCATTCCCGGACTCAGCGAATTTGCGGACAAGTTCTAAGGTCCGGCTCGGCGCGATCGCGATGCTGGTGCTGCTCGCGGTCGCGCTGGATCTCCGCCGCGCACCGTCGGCGCAATGGACCACCGCGGCCGCGGTCGGCGGCATCAACCTCTACCAATCAACCCTGTCGCCGGTCTACGAATGGCTGGGCGTGCGCTGCCGATTCACACCCACCTGCAGTCACTATGGCAAACACGCGATCCAGAAACACGGCATCGTCCGCGGCGGGTATCTGGCGTCGACCAGAGTGCTTCGATGCGGGCCGTGGACGGCGATGGGGACCGTCGATCAGGTTCCGTAGGTTGCCGAGGTTCCTGGAACCGTTGCAGCGCTAGGACTCGAACAGCCCTCTCCCCTCGTCCTTGAGCAAGACCCACAACGAGTAGGCGCCAAGCGCGGTGCCGAACGGCAGCAGGATCAGATTGCCGATGGCGAGGCCAAGGCTCATCAGCCGCGCCGATGGTCGAAGCTTCTTCAGTTGGCGCCCGACCACGAGGTGCAGCACCGCCCACACCAGGGCGATCAGCGAAATGACCGTGATCGTCACGCCGGTCAGCCGCGCGGCCATTTCCGATCCGAAGCGGACCGGGCCGGTGGATTCGGCGATCGCAAACGCGCCGCCCGCCAGGGCCAAGCCAGCCACCGCCACCAGCGCGAAGATGGCGCCCCAGGCCAGATACAACGTCGAGAGCAAATCGACGTGCCGCTTCACGAGCAGAACTCCGCCACTGAGATTGGGTGTTGGCTCCGCCTCGCTCGGGCAGTCTCTCGTGGCCCGGTCTCCGGCCGGGCGTTCATGAGACGGCGACGCGAACGTCCACGCGGGTGCGCGGGCCGCGGGGCAGCCACAACGTGAAGCTGAACCGATCGCCGTCAGCGACGCCGGCCGGCACGCTCACGGTCAAACGCTGGGCCTGCAGCGCCTGGCCCCGGCCGCCGCACGGCTCGCACGGCTCGCTCCACACTTCACCGCGGCCGCCGCAGCAGGCGCAGGTGCGCGGCACTTCGACGTCGAGCGGCACCAGCGTGCCGGCAAAGGCCTGGTGTCTCGAAATGGTGATCTGCGCCTGCGCGATCGAATTCGCCGCTTCAGGCTCGCCGTGATCGCGGCGGAACCATTCAATCGCCGCGCGTGACGATGGAAAGTCGATCGCCACTTCGTCGGCGAGCGAGCGGCGATATGCGCGCTCGTGAGGCACAAGCGTTGCGAGCGCGACTCGCGAGGTGTCGAAGGGTCGACGATCGTGAAACACCGTGATGCCACGATAAAAGCGGTGCTCCGGGTTGTCAAGAACAGGAACACGACGCCGCCTGCGCCGGAGCAGGTGCGAAGGCGGGACCTGCGTTAGGATGCAGGCATGCCGAAAGAATGCCCGATGTGCGGCGAGTTCATGCGGCTGGTCACCCGCGAAATCGTCTCGCGGGTGCCGGGCTCCTCGCAGGACGTGACAACGCTGGTCCGCGAGTGGATCTGTCGGGAGTGTGATTACTTCGAAGACGACGACAGCGGCGGGTCGTCTTAACGCGCGCCCAGCGTCAACAGCACTTCTTTGCGGATGGCGTCTTCCGCATCTTCGAAGTTCAGCGCCGTTTCGCACTCGTCACACAGCACTTCAATCACGCCAGGCTTGCTCTCTTCAGACACTTCGACCCGGCTGTCGTCGAGCTGGACGACGTGCATTTGCAGCGTTTTCACCAGGAAGTTGCGGGCATTCCCGCAGTTCGGACACGTCAATGGCACGTAGCGCGGCTCCTTGAACCCAGCAAATTGTATGGGATGGCCAGAGGCTAAGGCAAAGAAATTCGCACCCGCCGCAACGCGTGCGTCGTCGACATGCCGGGCCACGTGACGTGCTCGCCCTCGCCGGGAGCACCCAGCGCCGCGGTCAGCGACGCCGGCAGCACGCGGCCGAGTGAGCCGCGCTGCAACTGCAGCTTGTCCGCCGACACGGTTCCCGCGAGATACAGGCGATCACGGGCCCTCGTCAGGGCCACGTAGAGCAGCCGCTTGGTCTCTTCCTGCTCCTGCTCGTCGTCATCGCGATCGGCGGGATGGTCGTGATCGGTGATCGTGACGCTCGGCTCGTCCCTCGACGCTGCTCGGGACGACCCTGAGCGTGTCGCAGGGTCGCCGTCGACAGCTTCGTCATCGACGAATGGGGCCGGCGCGACCCGGATGTCGTCGCGAGTGACGCCACTGCCCTTGCCGATGTTGACGACGAACACGACGGGGAACTCGAGTCCCTTGGCGGCGTGCACGGTCATCAGGTTCACGGCATCCGCCGCATCGATGATCGCGTTCGACTCGTCGCCGCCGGCGGCGAGCCCGTCGAAGTAGTCGGTGAGGCGCGTCAGCGTCGCATACCCGCGGTTCTGGATGCGGCGAATGAGTCCGCGGATCTTCTTCAGGTTCTCGCGCGCCTGACGGAAGCCGGTGCCGCCAATCTCCACGGCGTACGCGGATTCGGCCAGCACACGATCGACGATCTCCGCCGGCGGCACCTGATCGGCATCGTCAATCCAGCCGGGAATCGATTCGCGGACCAGCCGCAGGCGCTCGCGATCGTCGGCGGCCAGCAACTCGGCTGAGGATGGCAGCTCCCCGATCAGTGCCAACGCCAGGCCCGGCGCCAGCCGCTTCAGCCCTTCGTCGGAAATCCGCACGATCCGCGAGCGCAGCAAAGCCGCGGCTCGCAAATCCGACGCGGGATCGGCAAGGTAGGCCACCAGCGCGAGCACGTCTTTCACTTCGTCGGTATCGAAGAAGCCGAGGCCTTTGTAGACGTAGTACGCAATCTTGCGTTTCGCCAGCGCCGCTTCGAACAGGGTGTGGCTGGCACGCGTGCGAAACAGCACGCCGACGTCCCCCGCTTCGATTGTGCGTCGCTCGCCGGTGTCGCGGTCGCGAATCGTCGCGCCCTGGGTGAGCAACCGCGCGATTTCCGCGGCTGCCGCTTCCGCCTGCTGCGCATCGGAGTCGGCGGCAATGAAGCCCAGCGCAGCGCTGTCGCTCGGCAGGTCCACCGTCGGGTCGGCGATCGGGAACGCATCCCGCTCGGAATACCGGAAGGCGTCGGGACGGTCCGGCGCCTTGTCGATGGCTTCGCAGACGTCGTTCACGAACGACTGCAACTCACGCACCGATCGAAAACTTCGCGTGATCGCGGCCCGCGCCGGCCTGTCCGGCCGCAACGCCTCAATGAAACCCGCGGCGGCGTCCAGCACGGTGACCTCGGCATCGCGGAAGCCGTAGATCGACTGCTTGCGGTCGCCGACGATGAAGATTGACGGGGGGATGGGCCCGTGACCGACACCGCCGCCAGCGCCCCACGCGCGCACCAGCTCGCGCACCAGCCGCCACTGCGCGCGGCTGGTGTCCTGAAATTCATCCACCAGCACGTGCTCGTACCGCGACTCCAGCCGGTAGCGGCTGCGTGAGAACTCGTCCATCTGTCCGAGCAGTCCGAGCGTGCGCTCCAGCAGGTCCGGGAAATCCAGGACACCGTGCTTGTCGAGCGTGCGCCGGTATTCGTCGACCGCGATCGCGAACAGCCTGCGGACACCGCGAGCCAGCACCAGGTTGATGTCCCGTTTGAAGGTGGCGATCGCCGCCTGCACGTGCGGACCGAGGCCGGACACCATCACCTTGTGCCGCTCGTAGTCGGCCGGCGACCTGAACTGCGCCTTGAGGTGCGCCGGCCGCTTGCGCGGCTCGCCCGACTTCGTGAGCACCAGATCGCTCAGCCGATCGAACACCGCCCGCAGCCGCGGCGGCGGCAGGGGCGGATCGGCCATCAGCTGCTGCATTTCATGCGCCAGCAACTCGAAATCCGCCGCCACCGGCCCGGTGGAGACGAACAGGTGGATGGCAGGTTCCCCACCGCCGGCAATCGACGACACCGCTCCACGCAGCGTCGTCAGCAGCCGCGCGCACGCATCATCGACGTGCATGTCGCGCCCGCGCAGGAAGCGGTTCAGGGCGTCGCGCGCGACCAGGCGTCGATCGAGCAGCGCCGTGAGCGCCTTTCGCAGCCGTGGCTCACCCAGTTCGGTGAACAGCAGCGCGACATCGGCATCGGCCAGGGAGATGGCTCGGCCAATCGCCAGCGCGCTATCGAGCGCGGCCTCGACGAATCGTGGCGTTTCGGTCTCGTCGGCGAGATCGAATCCGGGATCGACGCCGGCTTCGAGCGGGAACTCGTGCAGCAGCGACAGGCAGAACGCATCGACGGTACTGATGCCGATGTCGCCGAACGCATCGCGAATCTCACGCCATCGGGCCGGGCTGATCCCGCCCTCGCGATGCCGTTGCCGCAGCGTCGCCATGACGCGCTGGCGCATTTCTGCCGCCGCCTTGCGCGTAAAGGTGATCGCCAGGATGTTGCGAGGCGAAACGCCCACTTCCAGCAGGCGGACGTAGCGATCGACGAGGACCCGCGTCTTGCCGGTGCCCGCCGACGCTTCAAGGGCGACGTTGTGCAGCGGATCGACCGCCAGGCGACGCGCCCGCGCATCGGCGGTTTCGTGAGCCTCCGGCGAAGGCCGATCGAAGCTGAAGCTCGATTGCTCAGCCATGTTCGGGAGCGCCCCCAACATTCCTGCAGACCGCGGTGAAGGCACACATCGTGCAGAGGTTCTTGGTTTCGGGCCGGGCCGGAAAATGGCCGGCGGCGATGTTGTCGAGTGCCGCCACCAGCCGGTGCCCCGCCGCCGCGACCAGGTCGTCGAAGTGATGGCCGCGCTCTTCGCCCTTCGACGTCGCTCGGGGCGGCCCTGAGCGCGTCGACGGGTCGAGCGGCACCACGGCGCGCGGTCCCTCGAACGACAGGTACATCGCCTCGCTGGCTGGGATGTCGCGCCCATGACTCGACCTCAACGAACTCCGCACGCACGCGCTGTAGATCGGCAGTTGCAGCGCCTCGCGCCGGTCGGGCACGTACTTCGTCTTGTAGTCAATCAACCGGAACGTGCCGTCCTCAAGGAGGTCGACGCGGTCGATCTTGGCACGCAGGCGGACGTCGCGGCTCGAGCCGTCTTCGCCGGTAAAGCTGAACACGCCGTCGAGCTCGTACTCCATGAGCCGTTGCCGAATGCCGTCGCCGCGCTCCGCCTCCATGGCAAACACGCGATCGGCAATGCCGGAGCCGACCGCGGAGCCAAACAGCCTCGCCCGCTCCAGGGCGGCTTCCTCCGGCGGCAGCGATCGCAACGCCGGCCCGGCGATCTCTTCGAACAGCGCGCGCGCGTCGCCCATCGACGCGGCCGTGATGCGGCCCTGTCCGCGCCCCTGCCATTCGTGAAAGAACGCCTCGAACAGCTCGTGCAGGAAGCGTCCGCGCTCGAGGGGCGATCGTGACATCTCGTCTTCAGGCTCTTCGCCGACCTGCAGCACGTTGGCCACGTAGAACTGGAACGGGCATTTCATGTACCGCTCGAGGCGGCTGACGCTGACCCGCGGCAGGGTCCAGGCTCCGGCTTCCCCTTCGAACCGCCGTCGATCGCGCGCCGCGCCGTTTGCCCGGAGGCGCGCCCACGCAGAGTCGCTGCCGAGCGGATCCGTGGCCAGGGTCTCGTATGCGAACGCCGGCCGCTGCCGATCCTCTGTCGCCTTCTGCGTCGGCAACGCGAACGACCCCACCTCCTCGAGGAACGATGAGGGTTCGACCACCGCGTCGGATTCGAGGGCGAAGGTCGACAGCCGCACGGTGACTCGAGGCAGGCCGAGCAGGTCGCGGAATGCGGCGCGCGCGGATCGCACCTGATCGCGCTCGTCATTGATCGTCACGCGCTCGGGGCGCGAGGGTTCGAGCTGCGCAAGCAGCGCACGCGGGTAGAACACGTTGCGCCGGGGCCGTTCGGGCCACTCGCCTTCGACCAGCCCGAGGATCTGCGCCTCGTCGAGGTCGGCGAACCGGGCCGCCTGCGCATCGAGAATGCGAAGGCCGTGGTCTCCGGTGTCGCTGGCGAACGTCTCGGCGCCGATCCAGCGGCGGACCGCCGCCGAGAGCTCGACCACGCTGCCGGCCATCGACGGATCGTGGCGGCGATACGACTCCGACAGGCCGGCGAGGGCGGCATCGACCGCCGCGCGCGCGCGGCGGCGCCGCTCACGGTGATCGCGGTCGTGCGACGACAGGAATGCGCGCAGCCGCTCGATCTGGTCCACCATCGGCCGCGGCTGCTGGAGCGGCTCGAGCGTGTCGGCGACCGTCACGGCAGCCTCCGCCGCCGCCCGTTCGACGCCCGTCCACTGTGTCACCAGCGATCGCAGCCGGTCGAGGCCGCCGAGGTAGCGCTGCTCGGCCATCACCCTGTTCAGCGCCGCGACGCTCGCGCCAAACGCCGTCTCGTCGTCCGTGAACTGAAAGTGCGGCGATCGCAGCAGGGCGATCGTCGCGCGGCGAGTGAAGTTGGCGGCGGCGCATTCAAGCACCAGATCCACCGCGGCGGCGTACGGCTCGGCCGCGAGCGGCAACGTATCGACCGCCAAGAATGGCAGGCCGGCGCCGGCAAACACTTCCCGCGCCAGGTAGAGGTACGGCAGCGGCCGCGCGACAATCAACCCCACCTTGTCGAGTTCAGCCACCGGGGCGGCCTGTTCGTCGGGGTGGCGCAGTCGTCTCGCCACCCCTTCCAGTTCATCCTCGCGGTCGCGATAGCAATACGCGACGCCTTCGTCCGGCACCATCAGCGTGGGTCCATGACCCTGGGCGCCGCCGCCGGCCTCGACCTCCTCGAGCTCCACGAAGGACAGCCGCAGGCGGTCCAGGTAACCCCCTTCGAGCGATCCGTTGGTGGCGAGCAGATCGAGGTGCTCGAGTCCTGGCATCGCCGTCCACAGCGTCACGTCGGCCGGCCAGTAACCGTCGGCATCGAACGGCCGGTCGCCAATCGCGACGATCAATCGGCGCAGCGGCGTGGGTGGCGCGGCGGCCATCAGCAGCGCGCGCGCGGCGTGCTCGTCGGCCGCGCCACCGTCGCGCAGGCGCTGCTCATACGCGCTGAACGCGCACGCCAGGAAGCGCGTTTGTTCGAGCAGCTGCGCGGCGCCGCGATCGGACTCGGCAGCGGGTTCGAGCTCGCCGCTCAGCAGCCGATCGAAATCGTCGATGCTGCGGCCGGCGCGCCGCACCTGGTCGTACAGCGACAGCATGTCGGCGACCAGCGCCGGGCGAACGTGAAACGGGGGCGGTGCGCCGGCCTCCTCCGCCTCGCGTCCGCCGGCGGCGAGCATGGCTTCGCGCTCGAAGCTGCTGAGCAGGCGTGGCGGCGACGGCAGGCGATCGATCAGCAGCGCGTACAGGTCCGCCCGCATGCCAATGGGCGGCCACGCCGTTCGATCGCCAAGCCGCTCACCGATCGTTCGGCGCAGCTGCTTAGCGGCAGCGGTTGTTGGCACCAGGATGAACGTGTCGGGCGCGGTCGATGCGTCGAGGCTGCGCACCGCATCTACCAGCGCGCTCCGGTAGCCGGCCAGGTCTGGCGTCCGCAGCAGCCGGATGCGGCGGGACGTGATCACTTCGCGGGTTGGGCGTCCAAGCCCGACGAGCGACGGCGGCCAGGCGGCTCCATCGCCGTCAGCTGCTCGGCGCGCGCCTGCTGGTACAGGAGGAGCGCGCCGGCCGCTGCAGACGAGGCGCGCTGGGCGGTGTCGATGTTATTGGCCTGAATCGCCTGGAGGCGCAGCCGGAAGGCGTTGTCGGCCAGCTGCCAGGCACTGACAATCACCGCGTGCGCCGGGGCGAGTTCATCCGGCGCCGTCACCTTCACGAATCCCTGGTTCGCCCGGGCCAGCCGCTTCGAAAGCGGCTCGATCACGTGGGCGGGCGGGCCGTTCATGGATCGAACCTGGGCGAGCGCGGTGGCGGCGTCTTCGAAGACCTTGAAGGCGCTGTTGGTGGAACGCCGATACCGGCGAAACGCGGGAGCGCGGCGCTCGAACGCTTCTTTCGTCTCGCGGGTCTCGATCGCCGTCGCGGCAACGAGATCGATCGTCGACAGCAGCGCGGCGATTTCTCCGGCACGCTGGCCGCCGAGCCGCTGATCCTCGAGCGTCACGCTATGGCGGAGCTTCTCGACATCCGACAGCCGGCCGCGGGCCGCCAGCTTGGCGGTTTCAGTCAATGTCCGCGTGCGCAAATCCGCATAAGCCTGTTCCGTGCGGCGTTCGCGTTCCAGATCGCCACCCACCACGCTGCGCATCCGCGTCGCCCAGGCCGCGGGCATCAGGCCAATGGCGCGATCGATCAGCCGCATCACCGTCTGCAGCAGGCTGACCCTCTGGGCGGGGTCTTCGGAGATGGACGCGGCGGCCACAAACTGCTCGACCAGCTCCGCATCGGTTGGCGGCGGCAGGGGCGGCGGCGGCGGTTCGGGCAGCGGCGTATTGGCGCTCAACGACAGATCGAAACGGGTGATGCCGACCGACACCCGCAACTGGGCGATGACCTCGTCGAGCGTATCGAGCGCGTCTCGGACCTCGGCGACGCGATAGCCGTAATGCAAGGCGGGCCAGTCCGCCAGCTTCTGCCGGGCGCGTTGGGCGGTGGCCAGCCGGGCGGCGGGGTCCCTGGTACTCGCCACGTCATTGAGCGCCTTGGCAACATCCCGGCTGAACGCCGAAAAGTCAGCGTCGCCACGGGTCGCCGCGTAGGCGGCGGCGCGCACCGATTCGGCGTACTGCTCCGTACGCGGCCAGTCGATGCGCTGCGCCGGGATGGTGACCAGGTGCAGCTCGATGGGCTCGCGCGTCAATTGCGTCGGCATGGAGAAGACCACGTGATCGTCGAGCCGGGCCCACTCGCCGTAGCTGGACAATACGCGGCCGTCGGCGAAAAACACGCGGAACAGCAACCGGCTGGCGGCGCTTTGCGCATGGGCGTTGCCGCCCGACACCGTCAAAACGGCGATGCACCCGACCAGGAAGAATCGATACATTCGTGAACGTCCAAGCTTACCTGTGGAAAAGCTGTGGATGAACCGTGAATAAACTGTGGATGGCGTGCTAGGAAGAAAAATCTTCCGGCCAAACTCACTCTGATCGAGACGCCCGAGACCGCTGTACGGCCGGTTTCGCGCCGCGCTTCGCTTGATCCGGCGCGGCGAACCCGTAAAATCAGTGCCTCTCAATCGTGACCGTCCATCGCTACGAAGAGCAGATCGCCGGGCGTACGTATTACATCGAGGTCTCGCCCATCACCGCCACCCGCTGGCGCGCGCAAATCGCCCGCAGGCCGGGCATGCCCACGTCCTTGATGCCGTTCTACGGTCAGACGCCCGATGAGGCCGCGCGAGAGCTGAGCAAATGGCTCTCCCTCGTGGCCACTCCGCCCAGAGCCAATACATAATCGGGGGGCGTATGTGCGCCCTCTATACCGACCCGATGTCTTCTTCCTGGAATTGGCGCCGTTGCTGGCCGGTTGCGCTGGTGCTGGCGATGCTGGCCTTCGGGCAACCCCTGCTGGCACAGCGGCCACAGGATCCCCTGCCTCGCGTCCACTTCGTCGCCACCGGCGGGACCATCTCCAACCGCGAGGGCGGGCGCCTCAGTGCCGAAGAGCTCGTCAAATCCATGCCGGGCGTGGAGCGATTTGCGCGGCTGACACACGAGCAGTTCGCCAACGTCGCCAGCAGCGAGCTCTCGCTCGCGCAGTGGCTCGCCTTGTCGAAACGCATCAACGAGCTGTTTGCCACCGACCAGGAGCTGGCCGGCATTGTCGTGACCAGCGGTACCGACACGCTCGAGGAGACGTCGTTCTTCCTTCACCTGACCGTCCGCGACCCGCGACCCGTGGTCGTGGTCGGTTCCATGCGTAATCCCAGCACGGTCGGCTACGAAGGCGCCGCCAACCTGCTGCAGGGCGTTCGCGTGGCGGCCGATCCGTTGTCGCGCAACAAGGGCACGCTGGTCGTGCTGAACGACGAGATCAACTCCGCGCGCAACGTCACCAAGACCGACGCGCTGCGCCTGCAGACGTTCCGCAGCCGCGAGCTCGGCATGCTCGGCGTGGTCGATCGCGACCGCGTGGTGTATTTCAACCAGATCACCCAGCGCACCAATGAGCGGCTGGAATTCGACATCACCAAGGTGACGCAGCTGCCGCGCGTCGACGTGATCATGGTGTACCAGGGGGCACCGGCTGATCTGATCAAGGCCGCGGTCGACAACGGCGCCAGGGGAATCGTGATAGCCGTCGCGGGCGCCGGCGCCACCAGCGGCGACCAGAGTGAAGGACTGACCTACGCCGCGTCCAAGGGCGTGTTCATCGTCACCAGCACCCGGAGCGGCAGCGGCCGCATTGCGCCCCCCCAGCAGCGGCCGCGCGACGGCGGCGCGACTGACGGCGGCGGTGGCGGGTTCCAGCTGTCACCGGAACAGCAACGCCGCCGGCAGTTCACGATCGCCGGCGAGGATCACACTCCCATCAAGGCGCGGGTGCTGCTGATGGTGGCCCTCACCAAGACCACCGAGCGCGCGGAGTTGCAGCGAATCTTTTCTGAATACTGAAGGCCTCGCTAAAACACGGGTGCCGAATCAAGCCGCTGCTTGATGGCCTGGAATTCCTTCCGCGGCCCGTGCCATTCGAGCTGATCGACCGAATCGAACACCGGAATGTTGGTGCGCAGGGTGGCGAGATCGCGGAACAGCATCGCCAGCTGGCGGTTCTTCTCCAGCGTGATCGACAGCGCGCCGGGCCGGCCGACGTTCACACCCCACGTCCGGTAGTCCGCAGGAATCCGATCGATGTGCCTGAACTTGGCCAGCACCGCCGCGGCCGACTTCGCGCCCCAGCCCTGCAGACCGGGATAGCCGTCCGATGCATCACCGACCAGCGCCAGGTAATCGGGCACCGATGCCGGCGGCACGCCGAACCTGGCGATCACGCCCGCTTCATCCCGGATGGTGCGGCGCATGCGGTCCTCCTGCACGATGCGGGTGCCGCTGACGCACTGCGCGAGGTCCTTGTCGGGTGTGCAGATGCGCACCTGTGTCACGCGCGGATCGGCGGCCGCCTGCACCGCCGCGGCCGCCAGCGCGTCGTCCGCCTCGTACTCGACCATGGGCCACACCATCACGCCGCAGGCGGCGAGCGCTTCCTCGAGCAGCGGGAACTGCGACAGCAGCGCCGGATCGATGCCGTCGCCGGTCTTGTATCCCGGCCACAAGTCGTTGCGAAACGACTCGATCACCTTGTCGGTGGCGACGCCAATGTGGGTGGCGACGCGGCTGTTGAGCATGCCGCGCAGCGATGCAATCACGCCGCGCACCGCCGCCACCTCGGCGCCGTCGCTGGCCTGGGCCTGCGGCACCGCGTAGAAGTGACGAAACAGCTCGAAGGTACCGTCGATCAGGTGGACGATCACGCTAGAGCGCCATGCTACCATCCGGGTTTGTCGATGCGCACACTCGTCGCGATCGCAGCCACAGCCGTTGTTGTTCTCGCGGCGTGCGGACCCTCCGAACCGGTGGCGCCGGCGCCAGCGGCGGTGGCCGCTCCCGTCACGAGCTCTGAAGTCAGCGGCGTCGTCCCTCGCAACGCCATCGTCACCTTGCTCCCCGCGACCGGCGCGGCGCCGATGCCGGAGGGCCCGGCGGTGATGGATCAGTACGCCAAGCGCTTCGTGCCCGATGCGTTGTACGTGCGCGTCGGCCAGCTGGTTGAGTTCCGGAACAGCGAAGACATGCCGCACAACGTCATCGTGGCGCGGCGCGGTAGCGGCGCGCAGGTCTTCAACGTCGGCACCGAACCGCAGCAGAAGTACGTGCACACCTTCGATCGCGTGGGACAATTCGACGTGTCGTGCGATATCCATCCGGGCATGCAGGCAACGGTGATCGCGGTGGAGAGCTCGCTGGCGACCATCGCCGATGACAACGGCAGATTCACGCTGGCCAACGTTCCAGTGGGACGCTACCGGCTCAGCATCACCTTCGAGGGCCGCACGCAGGAGGAGGACCTCGAGGTCAAGGCCGCAAGAACCGACGTCAAGGTCGCGCCGTAGCCCGGCCCGGCCCGGCTGCGCTACGCGGTGGATGCGGGGCGCTGCAGTTTCAGCAGCGTGATCAGATCGCGGTGGGCCAACACTGCATCCGGCAGTTCCTGGAGCGCGGCATGATACCGCTGTGCGTACGGCGATCCGGCTTCAGGCGCGACCAGATCGCGCGCGGCCGCGACCAGCGGACCGGTTGCGATCTCCGATCGCGGCGGGTCCGTGAGCGTGACGTTCGTGTCGAGCGCTTCATCCATGCGCACGATCAGCCCGGACATCAATCGCAGCCACGCGAATTCCGTGTCGTTGAACATCACGTTGAGCAGCTGCGTCGTCTGGAGCCGCCCGTGCACGCGCTCGTAGTCGGCGCGCTGCCAGTCGATCAGTGTCTTGTGAAGCTGCAGCAACAGCCGGCGAAGCTCGGCCAGCAGCGCGCGATCCTGATCCGTCATAGTAGGACGATCGTGCCCGCCTTGTCGCTCCAGCGCCACGCCGGACCGTGTCCCGTCACCCGCACGCCGCCAATCCAGCGATCGATCCCGCAGAGCGCGAGGCGGTCGGCCCGGCCGTTCAGCACGTCACGCCCGGCGTCTGTCAATGCGATGGTGCCGGCGGGCAGGGTGTGCGCCCGGCCGGGCGTCACGTGGAGCGTCAACAGCGGCGGCGTGGATTCCGACAGCGAACGGGCGCGACTAAGGAACGTCGACTCGGTGATGTAGAACGCGCGCTCGCCTTCGTGCATGGCCGGAAAGGCGCGTTGCAGGTCGGCGGGCGCCTGGCTGGCCAGCTGCATCAGGCGGCGCTCGCTGCGCGACAGCCCGTCGATCGCAGACGGGAACTCCTCGAGGTGCCGGGCCAGCGCCGGCGCCAAATACGGCAACGCGGATGTGTCGCCGTTGATCAAGGTCTCAATCGTCCGCGGGTCGGCCGACCGAAACGCGGCCCACGCGCGCGTCGCCAAGTCGAACTGAGCCGCAATCACCGGGCGGCGCGTCGGAAACAGCGCCGCGATGTCCGCGGGTTCGAGCTCGCCGAGGCCCTTGAAGTTCGAGTGCCCCGGGTAGGCGTTGATGCAGATCAGGCTGAGCGGCTTGCTGGCGCCACCCTGCCGGTCGATGTGCGCCAGCAGTTGAATCAGGTTGAGCTGGTCGAACAGATCGTGCTCGAACCACAGCACCAGCTCGTCGTACTGCGCGTGATCGTCAACGGCCTTGCGCCACCCGGCAAGATCGGCCAACACCGCTCCGGCCGCAGAGTCCGACGCGGCCAGGAAGCGCGCTCGAATGCGTAACAACTCCTCGTCCGGCACATCGGGGACGGGGCCGTCGTAGAGCGGATCGCACCACACCATTGTGCGCCCGCTCGCGCCCGACCGTTCGATCAGCCTGGTCGTGTGGTGCCCGTTCGCAACGTGGAGCACGAGCAGCTTATTGCGGCTTGACGAACAGCTTTTCGTCCACCGCCCCGTTGTGGATGACCGTGGCGTAGGTAATGGTCAACGACTGCATCGCGTTGGTCATCGTCAGCACGTACGGCACCTTGACGCCGTCGACATCGCGAATGTCCGAGGCGTCGATGTGCTGCTCCAGCTTCCCCATCTGCGGCACGTCGGCCATCACCGTGGTCCGCAGCGGCATGAACGTCTCAGCATCGACGTACTGCTTGATCGGCGAACCGGTGGCGGGCTCGAAGACCAGCAGTAGCGCCGGGCGTGCGCCGATCGTTTCCTTGCCGCTCACTTTCACCGCCATGCCCCTCGCCTGGTAGTTGAGGAACGGGTGCGGGAACGCGTTGGCCTTCATCCCCTCGAGCTGTGCGCCGTCCATGTCCCGGTTGCCCTGCATGGCGTCCATCACGTAGCCGGCGGTGCCGTCGAACCGTTGATCGATCGCCATCTCGCCCATGCCGAACTGGGAGAGGTCGAGTTTGATCAACGTCCGCGACTTGTTTGGCGCGGCAATCAGCTGTTCGATGGTGCCGGGAAGGTCGCCCTGGGGCGTCGTGACCGACACCTTGCCGGTCAACTGTCTCGACTGGAGTTTGTCGAACGCCGCGCGCCCGCCCATTGCGGCGATGCTTTTCTCGATGATTTCGTCCGCCGTCTGAGCGGCGGCAGACTGGGCCCACGTGAGGGCGACGACGATGACAAGGCGCTGGAGCAGGTGTCTCATAGCTCATCCTGTGACGGCTTGGAAACGGCGAACGTCCACTGGCCTTCCAATTATCGCCGCAATCGTGGGTGGCGGGGCGCTGGACGTGCTGCCCGACGTTTTTCCCGCGTCCCGCGAAAGTTGATCGCATCGCCCCGGGCGGATTACAATGACTTTCTTCCCAGCCCGGGCTCGCAGGTCACCTTGCGAGCGTCGGCTCGGCACACCTGAGTGGGCCAGTAGCGCAGTTGGGAGCGCGCATGAATGGCATTCATGAGGTCACCGGTTCGATCCCGGTCTGGTCCACCATCCTTTGCTCGCCTCCGGGAAGCTTCGGATGGCAAGCCGCTCGCTGATTGTCGCTTGTAGCCACGCGTTCGAACACTCAACGCCATACCCCGCCAGTTCCCTGAGCGACTCTTCAGGGCAGGCCGGCAACTACCTCGCGTTGCAGTTATTGCGATTGATCCGACCAATCGATCGCTCAGATTCTGCGCAGTCGACGGAGGTCACCTGCCGTTTCACGCCGATTCCCTTCCATCTCGTCATGGCCGCCGCGTTGCTTCACGCAAGATCCAGAGGGGCCACGCCGTAGAGCATCGCAGCCACGAATCGCGTCAACACCGCCGCCGCGAAGGCCCCGACCGCGATGCCCAGCAACGTGGGCCGACGAAACGTGGAGGGCGCGTAGCTGGCCCTCGAGACGCCGGTCACGGGCCTCGCGGTCATGGGTGATCGCCAACGACTGGCTGGGCTGTATCCCCTCACCCTCGCGTACGTTCAGACCGGTTCCAGCAGTGAGGCGTGCCTCGCCTCCGGGATGACCGGCATCACCGGAGGCGAGTCCGCTGAGACAACCTGGCTACAGACTGATCCGCACGCCGACGCGGAAGATGCGTGGCGGCACGATGGCCGTGGGACGCAGGAAGCCCTGCACCTGCACGCGGCTGCCATCCTTGAGCGTGACCGTCGGGCGGCCGACGGTGGTGGTCTGTGAACCAACGTTGGCCACGTTGGTGTTCAGGATGTTGAAGGCGTCGGCAAACGCCGACACGGTGCGGCCGCGCAGCCGGAACCGACGCTCCACTTTCGCATCGAGCACGCTGACGTTGTCGGTGCGATACGACGTGTTCGGCTCGAGCTCGTAGGTGCCGGTGATGTTCTGGCCGCTCTGGCCCGACACCGTCAGGTCGCGGGAGATCTGATTGCCGGATTGGTGTCGGAGCGACGAGGTGACCATCAGGTTCCAGGGCGCCTGATAGGTGCCAAACACCTTGAAGTTCCAGTTCGTCAGCGTCTCGTCATTGAACCGCTCTTGATTCGGGTTCTGCGGACGCCCGCGATCGCGGTCCCAGTTGTAGTAGAAGCTCGTCACCAACGACCAGCGGTTCGACATGCGCTTGCTCACCGTCAGATCGACCGCCTTGTCGGTGGCAAGGATGGCGTCGATATTGCGAGTCTCGGTGCGGCTCGCCGGCGCCGTGCCGGGAATATCCCACCAGGTGATCGAGGGCCCGTCGTCGGCATTACCCACGATGCCGTCAATGCCCGGATCGGCGAACGTCCTCGCCAACGAGTACAGGCCGTAGAGCCGCGCGAGTTCCACGGCTTGGAGGCTGTTGCCATCGCTGCGGTAGGTGTAGCCCGCGCGCAGCCCGACACCCTGAGCCAGCTCGCGTTCGAACCACACGCTGGCGGCATCCGTATACGGGTTCTTCAGATTCGGATCGATCCGTGTCGCGCTGCCGCCGATGCCGGCCACCGCGCGGTTCTGTCCAAGCTCGTTCAGCTGAAACAGCCGGTCGCCGTTGAGGTCCAGCCAGTCAAACGTCGCCGTAGCCGACGACAGCGGATTGAGCGTGCCTCCGGCGTTGCCGGTGTTGTGATAGAAGCGGCCCCAGTTGCCCTTGACGACCGTCTTGCCGTCACCACCCAGGTCAAACGAGAAGCCGAGCCTGGCGACGAACAGATCGGGATGACGTCGAATGCCGCTCACGCCTGGCGCCTTGAAGCCGTTGTCGGCGAAGGTGGTCCGCGCCAGTGCATAAGGGCCGACGGAGGTCTGCACGGGAACGCCGGCATAGAAGAAGTCGCGGAAGCGGCTCGGCCGGATCTCCTGATCGGGAAAGAACGACTCGTAGAAGTCCCACCGCACGCCCATACTCAGCATGAGCCGCTTCGACACCTGCCAGTTGTCGTGCACGTAAGCGCCGTGATGCCAGTTGGCGTTGTAGGTGTCGCGCGGGGTATTGCGCAGCGTGACGCGATACGGCGTGGTGAACGGCGCCAGGCCAGCGGCCGTGGTCCGGAAGGCGAGCGTAATTTCGTCGAGGAACCCTTCGTCGGTGAACTCGTTCGACTCGCGCTCCGACAGGAATCCGAACTTGATCGCGTGATCGCCAAAGAATCCATCGTGGAACGTCGTCGCGTCCCAATTGAACTGCCACCGCCGGCGATCCTGCCGGTCAGCCGACTCCGACCCTTTGGTGAAAGTAGTGCCGGAGCCGTCGTCGGTGATCCGGTGATCGAGGTTGTCGTTGAACTCGCCGTTGGGTCCGTACGGCAGGTTCGGCCAGTTGTAGCCAAAGGTGGAAACGGCCCCGCGAAAGATGAACTTCGGCGTGACGATGGAATTCCACTCAACGTTGGCCGCGTACGAACCGCTGTCCTGCTTGAAAGTCGTCCAGCGGTATCGCGTGGACGAGCCGCCGCGGAACGGCATCAACTTGCGTCCGTACTGGATGTAGTGGCTGAACCGATTGTTCCTGTTCAACTGATACGACAGCTTGTAAGTGGCGTTCTGCAGGCTCGTCAGCTGTCCGAAACTGCCCGGATTCTCGACCGGGAACCCGGTGACGGTGACGGTGCTGTCCTGCCGGCGTAAGGAAAGGAAGTACCAGAGTTTGTCGGTCCTGATCGGGCCGCCAATGTCACCGTTCAAGTCGCGATAACTCAAAGTTCGCGTGCCGCGCCCGATGCCCAGTCCTTCGAGCCGCGCATCGAGATTCGTGCCCTGCATGTTCTCGTTTTCGTAGTCGGCGTAGAAGGTGCCGCGCAGTTTGTTGCTGCCGGACTTGATCACCGCGTTCAACTGCACGCCCGGCGTTGCGGATTGCGCGTCCATCCCGTCGCCACCCAGCTGAATCTCTTCGAACGACCCATAGTCGTAATAGAAGCCGGCGGCGCCGGTCCCCTCGGTGGTATTCACGCCATCCACCTGCACCCGCACCTGGCCTGAGTAACCAAAGGCTTCGAATCCGGTCTGGGTGCCGGCGCGGCTGCCGCCCACGTCGATCTGCCCGACCCGGACGCCCGGCGACTGCCCCATCACGGACCAGATGTCGCGAGCGTTCGGCAGTGATTCGAGCATCTGCGAGGTCACGTTGAAGGTGCTGGTGGTGCTCGTCACGTCCACGACAGGCGATGCGCCGGACACCGTGACGGTCTCGGTCAGCGCCGCCAGCGACAACTGCACGTTGACGGTGGCGGTAAACCCGAGATTGACGATGATGCCGTCGCGACGCACGGTGGAAAAGCCGGACAGGTCGTAGCTGACCGTGTAGGTGCCCGGCACCAGCGATGGGAACCGGTAGACTCCCTGAGGATTCGTCACGGCCGTCTGCACGCCCATTTGCGCCGGGCTGGTGGCTGTGACCGTGACCCCGGGCAGCACGGCGCCGGTGTGATCGGTCACCGTTCCATTGATACTGCCGGTGGTTTGGGCGTTGGCAGGCGACCCAGCGAGCAGCACCCCAAGTAGGACGGCAGCCGCACGGACTACAGTCATATTTCCTCCTTCAAGGCCGGACACGGCGGAAGCGGAAAGGCAAAGACGGACCAAGCCGTCCAAAATGCTGGAGGGAGACTACCTCAAAGTACGAGGCCTCGCCAACAGCAGCCTGCAGTGCTTGCCGCGCTGCCACGTGCGGATGCTGCTGGTAATGCCGCCGCAATAAATCCTCGCCGTAGTCATTGCCGTTCGGGCTACGCATCACGGCATGAATGTGCTCCCTGAACGGCACACCCGGCCGATACAGGTGACGCAGGCCCACCGGCGTCTGGTGATCGAACTCGATCAACAGCACGGGGCTGTGCACGCGGTAGTAGAACACGGCATCGGCGTCCGTCTTGCCGATCCACGCAAAATAGGTGCGATCGAGATGCGCCTTGACCTCCGCCATACGCACCGCCGCATGGCCTTCGCGCATGTTGCCCGCGTATTGCTCGATCAGAGCCAGCAGCGCTTGCCGTTGTGATCCGTTCAGCTCGCTCGCCCTGACCCCGGCATAGTCGAGCACGACGTTGTCCTGCCGCGCCTGCGTCAGGATGTTGTTGCCGGTCTTCGCGACGTTCAGCACCGCACTGCTGCGCTGTGCCTCGGTGAGCGCCTTCACCAGCACCAGGCCCTTGCGCGCTTCGTCTTTCAGGATCTCCAGACCCGCATACTTCCCGCCCTTCGCCGCCACCGGCTGCCCGACACGTGATCGGAAGCCGGTATCAGTAGAGCGATTTAGAAGCAGGTGAGCGTCAAGGTGGGCGTCAAACCCGCGTGTCGCTTAAAGCGCGACGTCAACTTGTGTCGTTTTGTTCGGAAATCTTGGCGAGCCAGGAAGGAATCGAACCCTTTCAGCTCCGTTTCGGTAACTTATAGATGGCGTGGCGGTTCTGGTCCTAAGCGCCTCGGCTAGCGCGCATATCCCCCGCGGCGCAGCGGGCGTGGTGGGCGTCGGGTCTGCGAACCGCCGTTCGGTGAACCGCGGCCGCAAGTCTACACCCCAGGTCGTGGCCGGATGCGGGCTCGCACGGGAGGTCGCCGCGAGGCTGACTTCTGGGCCAGCCATCCTATCGCTTGACACCGCTGCTCAAGCCCGATAGAAACGCAGTCGCCAAGGAGTGGCCATGCGACTAATCAGCGCAATCGTCCTCGTTCTCACGCTGGCAATGCCAGCCGGTGTCGCCCAGACACCGAGCAAGCCCGCCGAGCCGTACAAGGTCGGCACGTTTGAAATCAACAAGGCCCCGGCCGTGGGCCTGGTGCTGCGCGACAGCCTGATCGTCGACATCAACGCGGCCAACACCGCGGTGCCGGCCGGCACCAAGGTGGCGACGCCGCGCGACATGATCGATCTGATCGAACGCTACGACGCCGGGCTTCGCACCCGGTTCGTGGAGATCGTCAATTACCTGGCTGCCAACAACCGGCTGACCACCGCCAGGCCGGCGTTCGTGCACGACGTGAAGTCGGTCAAGACCATGGCGCCGATCCTGTATCCCAGCAAGATCCTGAACGCCGCGGTGAACTTCTACAGCCACGTCAACGAAGCCGGCACGCCCGAAGAACAGGCGGCCGCGCGGCGCCAGCGCCGCGAGCAACGCGGCGTGCCGTACCTGTTCCTGAAGCCCGGGCGCGGCGCGGTGGTCGGCAACGGCGACAACGTGGTGATCCCGTGGGGCCGCGATCGCATCGACTGGGAGGTCGAACTGGGCGCCGTCATCGGCAGGACCGCCAAGTACGTCGACGCGAAGAGCGCCCAGGACTTCGTGTTCGGCTACACCGTGACGATTGACGTGTCGGACCGCGGCGGCCGTCCGCCGGGCGGCTATGGCTCGGGCTCGGACTGGTTCGTCGGCAAGGGCCATGACACCTTCGCGCCGCAGGGACCGTGGATCGTGCCGAAGGAGTTCTACGGCGATCCCATGCAGAACCTCCGCCAGACGCTGAGCGTCGGCGGCAAGCTGCTGCAGGAAGCCCGCGCCGGCGACATGATTCACTCGCTCTGGGAGCTGATCGAATACGGCTCGTCGATCGTCACGCTGTTCCCCGGCGACGTGATCAACAACGGCACCTCTGGCGGCACCGCCGCCGGTTCCGCGCAGACGCGGACCGGCAGCCGGTTCCTCAAGCCCGGCGAAGTGCTCGAAGCCAGCATCGACGGCATCGGCACGCTGCGCATGCCGGTGGTCGGCGAGGCGCAGCCGCCAGGCGGCACCGGTGCCCGGCTGCCGCCGGTGGCGAGCTACCGGAAGCCGTAGCTGCGGGCTGACGGGCCAACGGGCCAACAGGCTGCGGGCTACGGGAATTTCTTGCACGGCGTCGGCCACTTCTCACAGGGGCCGACGTCCGTGATCTTCGTGTAGACCAGGCTGCTCGAGACCTTCTCGGTTTGACCGACCGGGGTCGTCGTCACGTCCATCGTCAACGACTTGCCGTCGGCACCAATCGCTACGACCTCTCGAATCGTCGTGGTATCGCCGTTGGGCGCCTTCATGGCGCCCTCGCTCACCAGCGATCGCCCAGCCCACTTCGACGTCATCGTCACGGCGCCGCCCTGTCCGGCGGGCGTCGAGGTTTCGCGGCCGGGCTTGTAGATCCGCACGTGCGCCTCGTTGACCTGGCTTTCGATCACGACCGTGCCGTTGGCGGGCTGGGTGATGTGCAGCGTCTTCGGCGCGCCGGCGGGGATCAAGCCGATGATGCCGGCGGTGGCCGCCACCTGGCTCCGGGCTTCGTCCAGTTGCCAGGTGCCGGACAGGCTCGGTGCCGGCGCCTGCGCCGACAACGTGGCGCACGAGGCGAGCAGAACAGTCAGCAGGCCGTTCTTCATCACTGCACTCCCAGATTGAGAGCGACGATCTTCTCGCGATCGCGCGCATACAAGGTCCGGCCGGCGAGCGTCGGCACCGTCCACGACACGGTGTCGAACACCTTCTTGGCCTCGGAGAGGATGGTGACGCCCTCGGGCGCGAACGTCGCCAGGGCGAGATCGCCGTCCTCGTCCATGATGATGGCCTTGTCTTGCGCGGCGCCGGCTGAAGGGTTGTCGGCATACACGATGCTCGCCCGTCCGAAGCCGCGGTGCTGCCAGGCGGGCTGGCCGGTCTTGATATTGAGCGCCGTCAGGAACGCCGGGCCGAAATCGCCGGTCGTGCCGTAGACGAAATCGCCGACGCGAATCGCGTTCAGGAACATGAACCGCACGCGATTGGTGAACCACAGCTCCTCGGCAAAGGTGACGTCGCGATCCGGCTTGAGCTGAATCGCGCGGCTGCCGGCGCGGTACGCCGACGACACGAACAGGATGTTGTCGGGGCCGAACAGCGGCGTGCCGCAGTTCAAGTCGTTGCCCGGGTCGTGCACGTGCGACCAGAGGATCTGGCCGTTCATCGGGTCCATGCCGTTGACCGTGCCGCCGCCGAAGACCACGAGCTGATCGCGGCCGCCGATGTTGATCATGATCGGCGGCGCCTCGGATGTCAGGAAGTCGCCGCTCTTCCACACCACGCTGCCGTCGCTCTGACGGAATGCCATCACCGACTGGCCGGGGCCGCCCACGCTGCAGATGACCAGGTCGCGATAGGCAATCGGGCTGCAGCCGTAGCCGGTCTTGACCACCGGACGAATCAGCAATTCGTGCGAATTGAAGTCCTTGATGAAGTCGCGCGACCAGAGCACCTTGCCGCTCCGCTTGTCGAACGCGAACATCTGCTTGTTGGTGCCGATCGTAAACAGCCGATCGCCGACGATGATCGGCGTGGAATGCGGTCCAGCGCCGAAGCTGAAGTCTTCGCGCCGCGACGGATATTTGTGCTCCCACAGCGTCTTGCCCGTGGCGGCGTCCATGGCGATGACGGTCTCTTCGGCGTCCCACGGCCCCTGCTTTGCGCCTCCGTTGCCGACGCGATACATCGTGTAGAGCCGGCCGTCATCCGCCAGAATCGCGGAGTGTCCAGGCCCGAGCGGTCGCGACCAGAGCACCGGCGGCCCGGTCTCGGGCCACTTCTCCGCCAGACCGGTGCTGTTGACGATGAAGTTTCGGTTAGGGCCGCCCCACTGCCGCCACGACTCGGCGGCGGCGGATGACCCGCCCTGAGCGTCGAACGGCTCGACGGCTTCGACGGTCCGGCCGGTGTGCGCCGCGAGGATCGCGCCGAGCGCAACAATCGCCACGAGGATTCTCATGGCCGGCAACTATGCCACACAAACACGCGGCCGGTGACAAGCCAGCCAAAGCCGGACGCTGCCAGGTCAGCGATGTGGCGGCGACGATCGCGCGTACCGGCGGCGACGTCGGTCTGCAACGTGGAGACGACGTCGGTCAGCGCCCTGCCGCGATAGTCAATTGACGGGTGCTGATCGAGCGTGCCCGGAAACGCCATCCCGGGCGCTGTTGTGCAACAGCGGCGGCAAATGCAGCGAGCCAGCGCACGGTCGAGAGGACGAACGTCATGCCCGAAAAGCCTGCCGCAGCCCAGCACCCCTGGAATGGCGGCATCCATCACCTCCCGGCATTCGTCCCAATGCCCCGTTATCCCCCATAATGCGGTGGTGGTTGGAACCCGTGCTGCGTGGCTCTTCGTGATTGTCCTGACTCCGACGGCGGTCGTCGCGCAATCGAATCAGTCTCCAAGCGTCGTGCTCCCGACAGTGATCGTGACGGCGCAGAAGAACGCGTCGGACGTAAGGGAGGTGCCGGCAAGCGTGACGCCAGTGACCGCCCAGACCATTCGCGACGCCGGATTACTCAACCTGACCGAGACGGGCGTGTTTGCGCCGAATACCGTGTTTACGGAATTTACCGCGCGCAAGATCAGCAACGCGCGGTTCCGCGGCATCGGGTCGAGCCCGGCCAACCCGGCGATTACGACCTACATTGACGGGGTGCCGCAGCTGAACAGCATCACGTCGAACGTCGAGTTGATCGACGTCGACCAGATCGAGTTCGTGCGCGGGCCGCAGAGTCCGTTGTTCGGCCGCAACACCCTCGGCGGCATCGTCAACGTGACCTCGGCGCGGCCCAACATGTCGCGCTGGACCGGATCGGTGATGGCGCCAATCGGCAGCCACGGCCTGTTCGACGTGCGCGGCAACATTTCCGGACCGCTCGGCGACAAGGCGGCGATTGGTTTGGCCGCCGGCAAGCAGCAGCGCGACGGCTACACGCAGAACTCGGTCACCGGCAACGACGTGGATTTCCGCGACGGCACTTTTGCGAAAGCGCAGGTGATGTTGCTGCCCAATGCGAACTGGGAAGGCCGGCTGATCTACGCGCACGAGCGCAACCGCGACGGCGACTACGCGCTCGGCGACCTGAATGCGATTCGCCGGGCGCCGTTCCGGGTGCAGCGCAACCTCGAGGGCTTCACGAACCGCGACATCAACAATACGACCTTCAACCTGCGCGGCACCGGCCTCAACCTGGCGATTGACAGCACCACCGGCTTCATCTCCTGGAACACCGAAGACCGGACCGACCTCGACTACTCGCCGGTGCCGCTGGCCGTCCGCAACAATGTCGAGGACGCCACCCAGTTCACCCAGCAGATCCGTATCTCCTCGCCCGACAACGCGCCGTTACGGCTCGGGTCGGCGATGCTCGAGTGGCAGGCCGGCATCGAGTACTTCAACCAGCAGTACCACCAGGACGCGGTCAATACGCTGAGTGCCTTCGTGCTGTCGCCACAGATCAACTTCCCGGTGGCGTTGCATTCGCCGCAGTCCGATATCGAGACCGGCGGCATCGGGCTGTTCGGCCGTGCGACGATCAGCCTGAACGACAGGGCCGATGTCACCGCCGGCTTGCGCTTCGACCACGAATCCTCGGACGCGCACCTCAACACCTTCATGGTGCCGGCGATTGCGCCCGCCAATGTCGTCGCCGCCGGGCAGCGCTTCAACGACATCTCGCCGCAGTTCGCGTTCAGCTACACGTTCCGGCCGGATCAAATGGCCTATGTGTCGGCGGCACGCGGCTACAAGGCCGGCGGCTTCAACCCGGCGGCGCCGCCCCGCAGCGAAGCCTACGGCGAAGAGCACGCGTGGCACATCGAAGGCGGTGTGAAGGCCCGCGCCGCTGGCGGCCGCGTCGCCGCCAGCGCCGCGGTCTTCTACATCAACTGGGACGATCTGCAGTTGAACGTGCCGAACCGGTTCGCGCCGGGACAGTTCTACATTTCGAACGTCGGTCGCGCGCGCAGCCGGGGCATCGAGCTCGATGTGACGGCCCGGCCGCAGCCAAACTTTGACGTGTTCGCGTCGGTGGGATTGACCAGCGCGCGATTTGCCGGCGGCACCATGTCGGGCGGCGTCGCGGTCGGCGGTAACGAGCTGCCGTTCACGCCCGACTACACCGCCACGCTTGGCGCGCAGTTCACGCGCAGCGTGACGTCGGCAATCAGCGGCTTCCTTCGCGGCGAGGTCGTGATGAGCGGCGCCTTCCCTTACGACGACGCCAACTCGCAGAGCCAGGATGCCTACTCGCTGGTCAACATCCGCGCCGGCGCGCGCCACAAGCGGCTGTTCGGCGAACTGTGGATCCGCAACGCGTTCGACACGCGCTACGTGCCAATCGCCATTCCGTATCCGGGGTTTGCGCCGTCGGGCTTCATCGGCGAAAATGGCCGGCCGCGCACGTTCGGCATCAGTATCGGTACGAGCTTTTAGGCGGGCGGTCTGGCCATCAGGCCATCGGGAAACGCCATGACGACACGAGCAATCAATCCGGCCGGACCGATAGCGCTCGAATCGCGGGCGTTGATTCCGGGGCCTGCCGCGGTCACGGCCATCGCGATCGTGCTGGCGGCGTGCTACCTCAACCTCGTCATCAGCTGGCGCCAGGCGGCGCTGTTCCTGGTCGGCGCCGGCGCCGGCGTGGTGCTCTATCACGCGGCATTCGGTTTCACCTCGTCGTGGCGCGTGTTCATCTCCGATCGCCGAGGCGCAGGCCTGCGGGCGCAAATGCTGATGCTGGCGCTCACCTGCCTCGTCTTCTTCCCGCTGCTCGCGTCGGGATCGATCTTCGGGCAACCGGTGCGCGGATCGATCTCGCCGGTCGGCGTCGGCGTCGCCGCCGGCGCGTTCATCTTCGGCGTCGGCATGCAGTTGGGCGGCGGGTGCGCGTCGGGCACGCTGTTCTCGGTCGGCGGCGGCAGCACACGCATGCTGATCACGCTGTTCTTCTTCATCATCGGCTCGGTGATTGGCACCGCGCACATGGGGTGGTGGGCGGCACAGCCGGCGTTCGCACCAACATCGATCGTCAACACCTTGGGACCGTGGGTGGCGCTGGGGGCGAGCCTGGCGCTGCTGGGCGGCATCGCGTGGTTCACGACGGTCGCGGAAAAGAAGCGTCATGGACGCCTTCTCGGAGGACAGCCTGGCCTGAGCGAGCCGGCGCGCACCGCCGGTGTGCGGCGACGAGTCGAAGGGTGGTTGACAGGACCGTGGCCGCTGGTGGCCGGCGCCATCGGACTCGCCGTGGTCAACGTCGCCACGCTCACGATCGGCGGGCGTCCGTGGGGCGTCACCTCGGCGTTTGCCCTGTGGGGCGCCAAGTGGTTTGCGGCACTTGGTGTCGACGTGGCGTCGTGGTCCTACTGGCAAGCGCCGGCGCAGGCCACCGCATTGAGGTCGGGCGTGCTGATGGACATCACCTCGGTGATGGACTTCGGCATCATTCTCGGCGCGCTGCTGGCCGCGATTCTCGCCGGCAGGTTCGCGCCGGTCTGGACGATCTCGGGCCCGTCACTCGCGGCCGCCGTGATCGGCGGCATCCTGCTCGGCTACGGCGCCCGCATCGCTTACGGCTGCAACATCGGCGCGTATTTCAGCGGCATCGCCTCCGGCAGCCTGCACGGCTGGCTGTGGCTGGTCGCGGCGTTTCTTGGCAACATCGCCGGCACCCGGCTGCGGCCGATGTTCGAACTCCCCGTCGAGAAGACGCGAACCGCCTGCTAGCACGCTGCTGGGTGTCCTGCTGGCGCTCACCGTCATCACGGTGACCGCGCGAGCCGGCGGATTCCTCTTCGCCCGGATCAACCAACCGGCCGTGATCGGCGAGGTCATCGGCGGCATCCTGCTCGGGCCGTGGCGACGGAACCGATTGGCATCCACGCCCTGTTTGGCGCGTTCCTGATTGGCGCAATCCCCGATGAACACCTGCGGCCTCGTGGAGCTGATCGTCCTCAACATCGGCCTCGATCCCGGCGTCCTCACGCCGCGGCTCTTCACCATGCTGGTGATCATGGCCGTCGTCACGACGATGATGAGGTCGCCAAGCCTGTCGAAGATCGTTCGGACGAGCGTCCGGACGGACGTTCGGACGAACGTTCGGTAGGTCGTTCCACACCGCCGACCGCACGCTCCTGTTCTCGTCGGCGTACGGCACCGGCAGCTGCGCCCTCGAGTTGCGCCTGGACGAGGACGGCACGCTCGGCATCGCCAGCCTGTCACCGCAAGGGTTGAAGAGGCCGCCGCGCCGTACGGGCAGACGACACACCCTTCGCGGAAACCGAGGCCTCCCCTCGAACAAGTC
Organism: Acidimicrobiia bacterium; assembly: GCA_016871275.1. Classification (GTDB taxonomy): domain Bacteria; phylum Acidobacteriota; class Vicinamibacteria; order Vicinamibacterales; family UBA2999; genus 12-FULL-67-14b. Next base: position 44,719 of record VFZG01000003.1, read on the forward strand.
GAATTCCCGGGGATGCTCAAGAGGACTACGATAGGCAGGTCGTGCGGTGTCGGCAGGCTGAGCCGCATGTGTCAAAAGGAGAAACTGATGAAGCGATCAATACTGGCTGTTGCCCTGGCGGCGACCGTACTCACCTTCGGCGTGTCGCTGCAGGCGCAGAAGACCACGCCTATGCACCCTGGCAAGGCCGGCAGCCCCCACGAGCGCACGGAATGGACGGTTGACGGCGCCAGCGTCGCGATCGAGTACGGGCGTCCCTACCTGAAGGGCCGCACCCCGGGCAAGGACGTCGACCCGTACGAAGGCCGCGAATGGCGCACCGGCGCCGACGAGGCCACCACCCTGAAGACCGACAAGGCGTTGAAGTTCGGCACGCTGTCGGTACCGGCGGGCACCTACACGATTTATACGATCCCGACCGGCGGTACCTGGCACTTGATTGTCAGCAAGAAGACCGGCCAGTGGGGCGTGCCGTACCCGAAGGGTGAGGATCTCGGCCGCGTCCCGATGACCGTGGGCAAGGCGCCGGCCGCGGCCGAGCAGCTCACGATCTCGGTGCAGGACACGCCTGCGGGCGCGACGCTCCACATCGATTGGGGCACGACGCGCGCCAGCGTTCCCTTCACGATCGGGTAATCGCTCGACCACCCAACCGTCAGTCCGCAATTACCGAGACCCCTCGGGATCGATCGCATCTTCGATCCTGAGGAGTCCCGGTGTCACTTCGTATTCACGCTCCTTCAGCTGGGCGTGCTGACATAACCTTGCTACCTCTCTCTGGAGGTTCCAGCTATGCGGCGACTGTTACCGCTGTGCCTGGCAGGCACGTTGTTGTTGGGGGGCGTCGCCGGTTCGAGTACCGTCGTTGCTCCCACGTTCGATGCGCTGGTCACGCGCGCAGGATCGATTTTCGTCGGCGAGGTCATGGACGTCCGCGGCCAATGGCGCAACACCCGCGAGGGCCGCGCGATCTTCACCGTCGTGACCTTCCGGGTCTTTGATGTCTGGAAGGGCAACCTCGGAGCGGTGACGCAGCTCGAGTTCCTCGGCGGCGCGGTTGGCGACGACGAGCTGGTGATTGCCGGCATGCCGAAGTTCGTGGTCGGCCAGCGCGACGTCCTCTTCACCACCTCTGAAGTGCGGGTCATCAGCCCGCTGGTCGGCTTCATGCACGGCCGCATGCGGGTCGAGCGCGATATCTCCGGTGTCGATCGGGTTCGCACGTTCGACGGCCGGCCGCTCGTCAACCCGGCGGAGCTCGGCCCGGCGCGCGCGGCCGGGGGGCCGACTGGCGTGATCACGCCGATGCGCCTCTCGGAATTCGGCGCCGCCGTGCGTGCGCACATGAACGCGGCGAGGCAGCGATGAGCCTCCGCCAGACGCTCGCGCGCATCGCCGCCGCCGCCGCATTCGTGATGTTCGTGTCACTCGAGCAGCCCGGCGGCTATGCGACCTTCCCGGACCAGTGGCCCAACGGCACAACCGTCACGATGCACATGCAGCTGGGCGGCGGATCGGGCACGTTGATTGACGGCTCGACCAGCTGGAACCAGGCGGCCACCACCGCGCTGTCGACGTGGAACAATCACATCGACCTGGTGAAGTTCGGCGCCGTGCAGGACTCGACCTCGCCGATCGGCGATCGCAACGGCGTCAATAACGTGGTGTTCGACAGCACCATCTTCGGCGAAGCGTTCCCGTCAGACACCGTGGCTCTGGCCAACTGGTGGATCTCCCGCGGCACGCTGGTGGAGGCCAACATCACCTTCAATACCGCATTCTCATGGAACTCGTATCGGGGCCCGCTGCGCCGCTCCGGCGGCCGGACGGTCTACGACATCGTCAGGGTGACGCTGCACGAGGCCGGACACGTGCTCGGGTTGGATCATCCGGACGAGAACCGGCAGTCGGTGTCGGCGCTCATGAACTCCACCATCTCCGACCTCGACGCGCTGACCGCGGACGACATTGCCGGCGGCCGCGCGCTCTATGGCGGCGGCGTGGCGTCGAACATCACCTTCCCGCCGCGCAACGAGCCGAACGATTTCTTCAACCAGTTGATCGCCCTGTACCGCGATCGGCTGGGCGAGGGGCAGGTCACCACCTACGTCGATCCGGAAGGCGCCGTGGTGTGGCTGTCGGAGTACGCGCGCTACCGGGTCGGGCTGTGCGACCACGCCACGGCGCAGACGCGCGTGTTCTCGCAAATCGACAACACCGGCACGTATGGCGTGTGCGCGCTCACGCCCGCGGGAACAATCCCGTTCCCGCCACGTGATGAAGGACTGCAATTCATGCTCGCACTGGATGCCAAGTATCGCGACGACCTGCGCCGCACGGCGACGACGTCCTTTGTGAACAATGAAGGCGCGGTCGTGTGGGTGCTCGAGTACTTCAGGTACCGCTTGAACCGCTGCAACCACGCGGACGCAACGACGCGCGTGTTCCAGCAGATTCTCGGCCAGGGCATTCAGCCGACGTGCTAGCCCCGGCCAATCAGCCGCTGATAATCCGCCGGCGTGTCGATATCCTCGAACGCGCCGGCGTCACTCACCTCGACGTTCAGCACGTGGTCCCGGTGCGTGGCGAACACGGCCTTCGCGCCCACGCCCGGGTCGGCCGTGCGCAGGTCGCCAAACACCGCTGCATCGAAGATCACCGGGTGACCGTGCCGGTCGCGATCGACCGGCCGCACGATGGGCGCCCGCGTGCGGCGCCACGCCTCGATCAGCGCCGCGACCGTCGACGGGGCGACGAGCGGCACGTCAACCGGCGTCACAATCACCGCTTCGAGCCGCGGATCATCCACGGCGCGCAACCCGGCGAGCAGCGACGACAACTGCCCCTGTGCCCACCCCGGATGCTCAATCAGCCGGGCGCGCGGCTCGTGCGGCATGGCGGCACGCACGGCGTCGACGTGCGCGCCGGCCACCACCACGACGCCGCCCGTCGTGCCACCTTCCACGAGCGTCTTGATCACCCGCCCGACTACGGTTTCGCCCGTTCGATCGAGCGGCAGAGCGGCCTTGGCGCGACCCATCCGTGACGAGGCGCCGGCCGCCAGGACTATGCCCGAGACCATGTGATTTGCGCCTGAAATCGTCGATTCATCGTATCAACGGAACGCCCAGTGTAAACGCCCGCAGTGCCGGGTTGGTATGCTTGACTTCCCTTTGTTGACCTGCCTACACTGGCCGCGTTTTCCGCGGCCCTAACGCTTCCAGTCCAGACGGCGGCTCCTTCGGGTCTCGGGGACATCGGAGGATAGGTTATGCCGACCGGTACTATCGCACGGCTCCTCATCGACAAGGGCTTCGGATTCATTCGTGATGAGTCCGGCCTGGAGCACTTCTTTCATCGCAGCGCGGTGCGCGGTGCGGTGTTCGAGCTGCTTCGGGAAGGCCAGCGCGTCGAATTTGCGATCGAGGAATCCCAGAAGGGTCCTCGTGCAGGAGACGTTCGACTGATTGAAGGGTAAGTCTTGCAAGCCACGTTTTGAAATCTGAACTTCCTTTCGCTTCCTCTGTCCGGCCCTGGCTGTGGGGCCGGATGCTCGTCACTGCTTGAAACGCGTCCTGATTCGCGCCGCGCTCGTCGCGGCGCCGCTGCTCCTGCTCGCCGGCCTCGGAACTTCGAGGCTCGGCCGGTGGCTCGTGGTCGAGGATCCGCTGCAGAAGTCGGACGCGATTGTCGTGCTCGGCGGCACCATGTACGAGCGGCCGCTCGAGGCGATCGATCTCTACAACGCCGGCTGGGCGCCGCGCATCTACCTGGTTGGCGAGGTCGCCGACTGGGGTGAAGCGGAACTGGCGCGGCGCGGCGTGGATTATCTGCAGATCATCGATCTGCAGATCGCTACGCTCGTGAAGCTCGGTGTGCCGAGGGACGCGATTCGCGCGATCAACCCGTCAGGCAGCACCGCCGAGGAAGCCCTCAACGTCCGCAGACTGGTGGCGCAGGAACGGTTTTCACGGATCATCGTGGTGACCTCGCTGCAGCATACGCGGCGGGCACGACTGGTGATGAACCGGAGGATCCGGGACGCCGGCGCCGAGGTCGTCATCCGCGCCAGCAGGTACGATCGCTCCAACGTCCGGCAATGGTGGCGGGACCGCAGCACGCTGCGCTTCACACTGTTCGAAACGCAACGGCTGCTTGCCTATTGGATAGGGGCAGTGGATTAGGAGGGGGGAGCGACGCGAGGTGGCGGAAGCGCCTGGGAGTCGAACCCAGCCTGCCCCGCAAGGAGGCAGCGACCGATTTTGAAGACCGGGGGGGCCACCGGGCCCCGTTCACTTCCGTTCGGCAGCCGTACGCCCCCACGCCTGCCAGCCTGCACCGTGCATCATATCAACAGGTCGATCACCGCCTGTGTGTCCGACAGGTCCTGCAACACGTCGTCGGCGCCGAATCCCCGCAGCTGCTCTACCGTGAATCCGCCCGTCGCCACCGCCAGGCTCCGTGCCCCTGCCACCCTGGCGCATTCGATGTCGTGCGGCGTGTCGCCGATCACGATGATGCGCTCGACGGCCGCGGGCGGAATGTCGTAGGTTGCCGCTCTCCGGCACGCGATCGGCACCAGGGCGTTTCGATCGGCCGCATCCTCGCTGAACGCGCCCCACTCGAAGAAACCGCCGATCTCGAAATGCCGGAGCTTGATCTCGGCCGCTTCGCGGAAGTTGCCGGTCAACAGCGCGAGGTGAAGATGATGGTGATCGTCGAGCGCTTCAAGCAGCTCGCGCGCGCCCGGCATCAGGCCCTTGTGGCCGGTACCCGGATGCTGAATCTCCTCCTCGAGAATCGGAATGTAGTTCTCGCGGAACCGATGATGGCTGTCGGCGGTGTCCGGCAGGCCCGCGGCCATCAGCGCCTTGGATACCAGGTATGAGTCGGTGCGGCCGCCGAAATGCTCGCCGGCAAACGCGTCGTGGACGCCGAACGTGTGCTCGAACGCGCGAGTCATCGCGCGGAGGCCGGCCCGGCCGCTCAGCAGCAGCGTGCCGTCGATATCGAACAGGATCAGCGCTGGTTTCATGAGCCGAACAGTTTCCTGAGCAGGCCCGGCGCCCTGACGTCGCCGGTCGCTGCGTTGAGCTCGAGCCGCTGCCCACCGATCGCCTTCGACAGGGCCTCGTCGGCGGTGATGGCGAGCAGCGCGAGGCCCCGAGACTGCGCGGCGCGGGCCAGATCCGCGCCAAATGCCGCCACTGCTTCGCGCGGGAGGCCCGCCGATGGATGCTCGGCGATCAGCAGCTTCGGCCCGAGCGCCAGCGAACGCGCCAGCTGCACCCGCATGCCGACGTCCGGCGCCACCGTGCCGGCGGGGAGATCGAACAACGATTCGCTGATGCCAACACTCCGCGCCAGCGCTCCCGCCTGTGGCACGACGCGCGGATCGATGGGATCGACGTGGAGCGTGAACGACAGCGCGATGTTCTGCAGCACGGAGAACGACCCGACGACAGTCCCTCGCGCGCTGACCATGCCGACGCCGTCCAGTGATTGCAGCCACGACTCCACGTCGGCGATCTCGCGCGTGTTCTGTCCAAACAGGGTCACGGTCCCCTCGTCCGGCAGCGTGGCGCCGGTGATCAGATGCGTCAGCTTCTCAGCCGCCGGCCCGTCGATGCCTCCGACGGCCAGCACCTGCCCGGCGGTGACGCGCAACTGGGCGATCCGCAGCGGCCGCAGTGCCTGGTAGTCCTTCTTCAGGCCGCTAATCTCAAGCAGGATCACGAGCCGGCCCGCCGCTCGAGACGAGCGAAATCCTCGGCCGGCAACGCCACTCTGCCAAAGACGGCGCGATGCGCGCGCTGCGGTTTGGTGTCGTCGCCGTGAAAATCCGAGCCGCCAGTGACCAGCACGCCAAGGCGCGTGGCCATTTGCCGATACAACGCCACCTGATCGGGCGCGTGATCCGAGTGATAGACCTCGATGGCATCGAGACCGCGTTCGGCCAGCGGGCCAATGAGAGCGTCCCGCCTGGTCACGCCGGGATGGGCGAACGACGCCACGCCGCGGGCGTCGTGCACGATCTCGATGACCGCCGCCACGCTCGGTCCCGAGCGAGGCACGAAGGCAGGGCGACCAATCGCCAGCCATTCATCGAACGCCTCCTGCACGCTGCCCACGTGGCCGGCACGCACCATGGCGCGCGCGATCTGCGGGCGCCCAATCGACGACCCTGGACGGGCCGCTGCCGAGCGCAGCAGCGCTTCGGCGTCCACCGCGATGTTCGCTGCCGCCAGCCGCGCGGTAATGTCCGCGGCTCTCGAGACCCGCAGCTCTCGCTGCTTCACCAGGAACGCCGAGAGCCGTTCGCTCTGTGCGTCCACGAAATAGCCGAGCACGTGCACGTCCCGACCATCTTCGACGGCGGTGATCTCGATGCCGGGCACCACGCGAATGCCGGCCGCGCCGGCCAGCGCCGTCACCTCGGCGACCGACGCCACCGTGTCGTGATCGGTCACGCTGATCGTCGTCAAGCCGGCGGCCTGCGCACGGACGACGAGCTCGGCGGGCGTGAGCCGCCCGTCGGACGCCGTCGTATGCATGTGCAAGTCGATCACGCTGGGTGATGATCCGTCCGGCAGTGCGGCGGCGTCGGGCGTCAGCCGGACCGGCGCCTACGCCGAGTGTCTCCGCGGCTTGCTCCTGGCCCGCGACTTGCCGGCCTTCTGCGGCCTGTGCTTCTTGACCAGCAGGCGGTACTCGCGGATCAGCAACTCGAGGTGCTCGCGCTCCTCTCCGGCGAACTCGAGGAAGATGCGCTTGCCTTCGGAGTCCTCGAACTTCTCGCCGTAGCGCTTGAAGAAGCGGTGCGAGCCGCGCTCGCAGCGAATGCCGATGCGGTAGGCCTCGAGATCGTCCACGCCGTTGCGGCGCAACTGCTCGGTGCCGGCCGAGAACAACCCGTTCGCGGCGCCCTTGAAGAACAGGAAGGTCGGCCGCGATTCGAGCCGCGCATCCTGCTTGAGCAGCTCCTGATAGCGCTTCTCGAGCGTCTTCAGGTGTTGCACTTCCTCGGTGGCGAGCTTGCGGAAGATCTCTCGCGCGCGCGGGTCCGTCACCAGCTTGACGCCGCGCCCATAGAACTCCATGCCGCTGCGCTCGGTCGCGATCGCGATACGGAGCGCATCCCGGGCGAACAGCAGCTCGGAGTTGACGGGATCCTCAGCGGCCGTGCCCGACGTGCACGCGTCACAGCTACCGTAGATCTGCACCACCGTCTGCCGGGCCGTGAAGGCGCGGGCCACCGCGACCTCTTCGACCAGCACCTCGATGTCGGAACTGAGGAACTCGTACGAGCGGTTGCAGGTCTTGCAGATCAGGTGAAAGTGCCGCGGGTGGCGATAGGAATGCTCGAAGCGGAAGCGGCCATCGCCGAAGTCCACTTTGCGGGCGATGCCGGCTTCTTCCATCCACTGCAGCGACCGATAGACCGTCGCACGGCTGATGCGGTGGTCTTCGCGCTTGGTGAGCACGACCAGATCGTCGGCGCTGAGGTGTCCCTCCTGCTTGAGGAACACGTTGACGATCAGATCGCGCTTGCTGGAGCGCTTCGTGCCTGGCGGCCGGAGCCGATCGAGATCTGGGATGGCCGCGCTGGAGGCCATGTCCGTGCCCGTGCTTTCCTGGCTACGCCGAGAAGGATGAACCGCAGCCGCAGGTGGACGTGGCGTTGGGATTCTTGATGGTGAATCCGCCGCCGGTAATCGTGTCCACGAAGTCGACTTCCGCGCCGCGCAGGTAGCTGATGCTGACCGGGTCCACGAACAACCGCACGCCATTCGACTCGAACAACTGGTCGCCGACGCCGCCCGATTCCTCGATCATCAGGCCGTACTGAAAGCCCGAGCAACCGCCACCCTGCACGAACACACGCAGGCCGCTCTCGGTCTTGCCCTCTTCCGCGAGCAGCTCACGAATCTTGCCCGCGGCGGCCTCGGTCACGTTGATGAAGCTTTCGGCCACAGCCGGCGCATCCGGCGTCATCGTTTGAGTTTCCATAGTTTCCTATTTTACTGCCAAAGCCTGCTCTTCGAAGCTCTAGCGAAGCAGGGCCAGTTTTTCCCCCGACGCCGCTTCCAGGTCCTTGTGGAGGCTGTTGCCATGGGCATCCATGGTCACAATCGCGGGGAAGTCCCTCAGCTGCAGATGCCACATGGCCTCAGGGGTGCCAAACTCCATCAGGGATACCCCGTCCACCCGTTCAATGCATCGGGCATAGAACTGGGCCGCCCCGCCGATGGCGTTGAGGTAGACCGCGCCGTGCTGCTTGAGCCCGGCCAGCGTTTTCCCCGCCATGCCGCCCTTGCCAATCACGGCTCGCACGCCGAACTTGCCGATGATGTCGGCCTGATACGGTTCCTCACGGATGCTGGTCGTCGGACCGGCCGCCGTCACCTTCCAGCCACCGTCGGCCTGCTTCGCCACCACCGGTCCGCAGTGATACATCACCCCGCCGGTCAAATCGACCGGCGGATCGTGATGCGAAAGATGGTGATGCACCGCGTCGCGTCCCGTATAGGCGCGTCCGCTCACCAGCACGACGTCTCCGACATTCAACGATCGAATCGTCTCCTCGCTGATGGGCGCTTCGAGGCGAATCTCCCGGCCGGTCCGCCTGAAGCCGGCCTGGTCCATCATCGGGATGGTCGGCACGGACGGGTCGCGATACAGCCATGACGTAATCGCGCCGCTCGTGCCGTCCAGCGTGACGCCAAGCCGCCGGTACGCCCAACAATCGTAGGCCACCGACACAAAGAAGCTCGCAGGCAGGCGATTCTGCACGCCGATCTTGCAGCCGATCAGCGAGACTCTTCCGCCAAAGCCCATCGGACCCACGCCGAGCGTGTTCGCGGTCCGCATGATCTCCGCCTCGAGCTCCGCGAGCCGGGGATCGGGGTTCACATCATCGAGGGTGCGGAACAACTGCTGCTTCGCTTCCACGTAGCCGCTGGTGCGATCGCCACCGATGCATACGCCGATCGCGCCCGGCGCGCAGCCCTTGCCCTGCGCGTTCCACACCGCATGCAGGATCGCCTTGCGCACGCCGTCGAGCGTGCGGTCGGCGCGGCCCAGATGCGCCAGCTCCGCCGGCAGTGAGTACTGCGCGTTCATGTTCTCGCAGCCGCCGCCCTTGAGCAGCAGCTTCACTTCGATGTCGTCGCGCTCCCACTGCTCGAAGTGCATCACCGGCATGCCCGGGCCAAGGTTGTTGCCGGTGTTCTCGCCGGTGATCGAATCCACCGAGTTGGGACGCAGCTTGCCGCGCCTGGTCGCCTCGGCAATCGCGTCCTCGATCTGCTGCTTCATCCAGATCTGGTTGGCGCCGACCGGCGTCTTGATCTCGAAGGTCGGCATGCCGGTGTCCTGGCAGATCGCGCCTTCGACCTCGGCCGCCTGATCGATGTTCTGCCTGATGATGTTGAGCGCCTGACCGGCGCGCGACGAGTCTTCCTCGGTGCTGGCCGCGTGCCTCATCGCGGCGCGAACGTCGGGCGGAAGGTCGGTCGAGGTCCTGACAATCAAGGCGACGACTGAATCGAAGAACTGCTGCATAGCCCATCAGTGTAGCCCGTCGAGTTGTTTATCGATCGGACTCAGCCCGATCCGCTGATTTGCGGCGCGGACATGCAGACACGCTGCCTACCTCCCGAATATCAGGAAATACTGATACTGCAGGAAGGGCTCCTGGCGAATCAGCCGGAGCCCGGCTTTCTTCGCGTCGTTGACGACGACGTCGGGGCTGACGCGTTCTTCGGGCGCGGGACCGGGACCGGTGCCCTCGAGCCGGAAGTCGACGATGCCGAGGCGGCCCTGCGGCTTCAACGCCTTCGCCAGGTTCGCGAGCATCGACACGCGATCCTCGACCTCGACCTCGTGATATGCATCGACCATCAACGCCGCATCGATGGAGCCCGCCGGCAGGCGTGGATCGTTTGTCAACCCGAGCACTGGTTTGACGTTGGTGAAGCCCTCGCGGCCGACCCGGCGGGAGATGGCGTTGATCATCTCCTTCTGCACGTCCTGGGCGTAGACCAGGCCCTGGGGTCCGACGCGGCGTGCGAGGCGGATGGTGAACCAGCCGCTGCCGGCGCCGATGTCGGCAACCACCGACGCGTCGGCAATGCCCATCGCGTCCATGATCTGATCGGGCCGCTGCCACAGGTCGCGATCGGGCGCGTCGAGCAGGCCGAGATCGGAGGGCGGGAACAGGCGGGCCACGTGCCCGCCCTGCTGTTGAGATTGCGCGTGAGGTAATGCGACGAGGATCGTGACGACAAGGCCGACCCCCACAAGAGCCTGCCTCGCCGAAGCGCTGGCCCGAAGGCGGGTCAGTGCCTCAGGAACTTCCATGCGGTCGGCAGTACGCATCCCGCCGCGACGACCTTGATGATGTCAATCACGACGAACGGATAAAATCCCGCGGCGAGCGCCGCCGGCACGCCGATGGCACGCGAGATCCACGCCACGCCGCCACACAGGATGATCGCCAGGCCTGCCGTCATTGCCAGGATCGACGTGAGATAGCGGCGATCCATGCCACGCTCGGCGAGCCAGCCGGTCACCAATGCCGCCACCGGATACGCCATCAGGTAGCCGCCGGTCGGTCCGAACAGCCGGCCGAGGCCCTGCGGCAGCTCGGGCGCATGCGCAAACACCGGCAGCCCGGCAATGCCGGCCATAAGATACAGCAGCTGGCTGGTCGCGCCGAGGCGCGAGCCGAGTGCCGCGCCGCCAATCAACACGGTGATGTCGGCGGTGCTGAAGGGCACGGGCGTGAACGGCAGCGGAAAGCTGATCTGCGCTGCCGCGGCGGTCGCCACGGTCACAAACAGCACCGACAGCAGTTGCACGCCGGTCCAGGCGGTGGCGGACGCAGCCCGCATGCTGACCTGATCGAGAATCGTGGATGCATGCGACACGAAGGGTCGAGATGTCATGGGTGAGAATTCTACCGGCCTGCCCGGAGCAAAGTCGAGGGGCTTGGCCACCGCGCTGACCATCGCAGGGTCCGACTCAGGCGGCGGCGCCGGGATTCAGGCCGATCTCAAGACCTTCGCCGCGCACGGTGTCTACGGCACCTCGGCCATCACGGCGCTGACCGCGCAGAACACCGTCGGCGTCAGCGGCGTGCATACCGCGCCGGACGAGTTCGTGGCGGCGCAGATTGACACGGTGGTCTCCGACCTCGGGTGCGATGCGGTCAAGACCGGCATGCTCGCCAACGCGATGATCGTCGAAGCGGTCGCGGCCGCCGTTGAATCGTTGGACCTGCCCAACCTGGTCGTCGATCCGGTGATGGTGGCGAAGAGCGGCGATCACCTGCTCGATGAACAGGCCGTTCACGCACTGCGCTGGGTCCTGCTGCGGCTGGCGCGGGTCGTCACGCCCAACATCCCCGAAGCGGAAGTGCTGGCGAAGATGTCGATTGCCTCGCGCGGCGACATGAAGGAAGCGGCGCGGCGCATTGCGATGCTGAAGCCGGCGGCGGTGGTGATCAAGGGGGGCCACCTCGCGGGTCCCGAGGTGATCGACGTACTCTACGAGGGCGGGGAATTTCACGAATGGGTCGGCCCGCGCATCGAAGGTCCCAACACGCATGGCACCGGCTGCACGTTCGCCGCCGCGATCGCGGCGCAGCTGGCGAAGGGCGCGTCGTTGACGGAAGCGGTGCCGGCGGCCAAAGCGTACGTCGAGGGTGCCATGCGGCACGGTCTACCCCTTGGCCAGGGGCATCGTCCGCTCAATCACTTCTGGCGCGGCATATACTGAGGTGTTGTGAACCTCACGGCCATCACCACCGCGCCGCTCAATCAGCAAGCGGTTGCCGCGTCACTCGACACCGCCGGCATTGGCGCGGTGTCGGTGTTCCTGGGCCTGGTGCGCGATCGCAACCAGGGCCGCAGGGTGCTGCATCTCGAATACGAGGCCTACGAGCCACTGGCGCTCCGCGGCCTCGATCTCATCGTCGCCGAGGCGCGCGAGCAGTGGCCGGCCGTTCGGCTGGCGATTCACCATCGCATTGGCCGGATGGCAATCGGCGACGCGAGCGTGGTGATTGCTGCGGCCTCGCCGCATCGCGCCGATGCGTTCGCGGCCAGCCGGTACGCCATCGAGCGCATCAAGCAGATCGTGCCGATCTGGAAGCGTGAATATTTCGAAGGCGGCGACGTGTGGATCGAAGGCGCCACCGCCGATCCCGACAACGCCGGGGCGCGCGAACAGGCGCTGCGCATCGCATGCGCGTGACCGTGCGGCTGTTCGCCCGGCTGCGCGACATCGCCGGCGCCGGCGAGTTGCAGCGCGACCTGCCGGCCGGCGCCAGCGTCCACACGGTGTGGCGGTCGATGGTGTCCGACTTCCCCGAGTTGTCGGCCTACGAGTCATCGATCTCGTGCGCCGTCAACGCCGATTACTCGCGATTCACCGCCGCCGTCGCCGACGGCGACGAGATCGCCTTTCTCCCGCCGGTCTCCGGCGGTTAAGCCCGCAGCGCGCAGCCCGCAGCCCGTAGCCCGTAGCCCGATATGTTTGACAAGCTCGCATCCATCGAAGGCAAGTACGAAGAACTGATGGCCTCGCTCGGCACCTCCCAGGTGCAAAGCGATCCGAGTGAGTTTCGTAAGCAGTCGAAAGCGCTCGCGGAACTCGAGGCGCTGGTACAGACATACCGCGCCTTCAAGGGTGTCCAGGGCGAGATTGCCAGCGCCGAGGAATTGATCAAGGGCGGCGACCCCGAAATGCGCGATCTCGCGCTCGAGGAGCTCAACGATCTCAACATCCGCAGGGAGCGCCTCGCGGACGAGCTCAAGCTGTTGCTGGTCCCAAAGGATCCCAACGACGAGCGCAACGTGATGCTCGAAATCCGCGCCGGCACCGGCGGCGAAGAAGCGGCGCTGTTTGCATCGGACCTGTTCCGCTGCTACACGCGATTCGCGGAGCGGCAGCGCTGGAAGGTCGACGTCATGTCGCTCAGCGAAGCCGGCCAGGGCGGCGTCAAGGACGTGGTCGTGAGCATCGAGGGCCGCGGCGCATACAGCCGGTTGAAGTACGAAAGCGGCGTGCACCGCGTGCAGCGCGTGCCGGCCACCGAAGCGAGCGGGCGCATTCACACCTCTGCCGCCACGGTTGCGGTGCTGCCGGAAGCCGACGAAATCGACATCCAGGTCCACGACAAGGACATTCGCATCGACACGTTCTGCTCCAGCGGTCCGGGCGGCCAGAGCGTCAACACCACCTACTCCGCCGTGCGCATCACCCACATCCCCACCGGCATCGTCGTCTCGCAACAGGACGAGAAGTCGCAGGTCAAAAACCGCGCCAAGGCGATGAAGGTCCTGCGCACCCGGCTGTACGAAGCCGAATTGCAGAAACAGAACGAGGCCATCGCCCGGGAGCGCAAGGGCCAGGTCGGCACCGGGGACCGCTCGGAAAAGATTCGCACCTACAATTTTCCGCAGAGCCGGGTCACCGATCACCGCATCAACTTCACGACGCACCAGCTGCAGAGCGTGCTGGACGGCAACCTGGACGAGTTGGTTGGGGCCTTGACGACCTACTACACAGCAGAGAAACTGCGCGAGGTCACCGAAGCCAAGTGAACCTGCGCCAGAAGATCAACGCGGCCCGGACCCGCCTGGTGGCGGCCGGCATCGAGAACGGTGAAGCCGGCCGGGATGCGAACCTGCTCGCCCGTCACCTGCTCGGCTGGGATCGCGCCCGGCTGATGACCCGCGAAACGGACGACGCCACCGACCCGTTCATTGCCGGCTACGACCGGCTGATCGAGCGCCGCGCGCGGCGCGAGCCGGTTGGCTACATCCGCGGCGAGCAGGAATTCTGGAGTCACGACTACGCGGTGAACCGCTCGGTGCTGATCCCGCGGCCGGAAACGGAGCTGATCGTCGAAGAGCTCCTGTCGTTCATGCCCGACAACCTGCCGGCCCGCAAGGCCCGGGTGGCGGACATCGGCACCGGCAGCGGATGCCTTGCGATCGCGGCGGCCGCGGAGTGTCCGCTGATCGAGGTCATCGCGACGGATGTTTCGAAGGCCGCGCTCGACGTGGCGCGCGGCAACGCCAGGCGCTACGGCGTCGAGCATCGCATTACGTTCGTGGAGGCGGCCTACGTGCCGACCTCAATGGGGCCGTTCGACTTCATCCTGTCGAACCCGCCCTACGTCACCACCTCCGAGTACCAGGACCTCGCACCGGAAGTGCGCGACTACGAGCCCGCCCACGCGTTGGTTGCCGGCGACGACGGCCTGCGCGACATCCGGCAGATTATCGACATCGCATCGACCAGCCTGGCGCCGGGTGGCATCGCGCTGATCGAAATTGGGCACCACCATGCAGAGCCGGTCACCGCACTGGTAAAAGGCGTCCGGCAGCTGACGCTGAAGCGCATCAGCCTCGACTTGCAGCGCATCCCGCGCGTCGCCGTCATTGAGCGGAAGATCGTCGAGTGATGAGCAACTGCCTGTTCTGCAAGATCATCGCTGGCGAGATTCCCGCGGCGAAGGTCTACGAAGACGACCGCGTGATCGCGTTCAACGACATCAACCCGCAGGCGCCGATGCATGTGCTGGTGGTGCCGAGACGGCACATCGCGACGCTCAACGACCTGTCGGCGGCAGACGACGGGCTCGTGGGATCGATGGTTCGCGCCGGCGCGCAGATTGCCAGAGCGCACGGCTTCGATGGCCCCGGGTTCCGGACGGTGTTCAACTGCAACGCGCAGGCGGGTCAGACGGTGTTTCACATTCACCTGCACGTCCTCGGCGGCCGGACGCTCGCCTGGCCGCCGGGCTAATCCCTGGCCAGCAGATACCTTCCGAAGCCCGCGTCTCGTTGCAGCACGAAATCCACCGCGCGATAGTGCTTCGCCAGGTAGGTCTCGAACAGCTCGCGTAGCTCCAGCCGCCACTCGAGCGCCAGTTCCGGCGCGTTGCGCTGCATCTCGGTGAATCCCGTCGGGATCTCAATCCACAAGCGGCGCTCGGTGATGTCGAGATTGGTGTGTTGGTTGCGCAGCCACTCGCCGTCGATCGCCGTCCGGTTGGCAACCGGCGCCTTGGCCACGTCGTGCGCCCGCGCACCGAGACCCGTCGCCTCAAGCCGCCGGACGACGTGCGGCGCACCGATGTGCCAGCTCAGCACGACCCGATCGGTCGGCGTGCCGCGATGGAGCGCGCTGGTCGACTCGCCGTAGAAGTTGGCGGCGTATTCGGTCACCACGCCGCCGAGCTTGGCGAAGTTGAAGTGCGCGTTCATGGCCTGCATGGGATCGAACGTCCATTCGATCAGCTCGTATCCCTGCGCCAGCGCCCGATCGCGCTGCGCACGTTTCAGCCGATAGCCCAGGCCGCCGCGGTGTTCGGGCAGGACGCCGGTCATGTGCGACCACAGCAACCGCTGTCCGCCCTTCATGCCGACCACCGCGTAGGCGAAGCCGACCATGCGGTCGGCGGCGTCAAACGCGCCCAGCAGCACGGCGCCGCGATGCACGGTGAAGATGAACACCGGCACGCCCACCATATCGGCGTTGTCGGTGTAGCCCCAAATGGCGCGCTCGAGGTCCACCACCTGGCGGAACTCCTCGATCGTCGTGAGATCTCGAATCGGTGTGTCGGCCATCAGTCGAGATGCGGCGTCAGTTCGGCCAGGGTGCGAATCACCGGCAATCCGGGCGGCAGGGTGTTCGGCACGTCACCTGAGCGCCGCAGCAGCACCGCCCGCCACCCGGCGTTGAGCGCCCCTTCGATGTCGTGCTTGACGCTGTCGCCCACCATCACCGCTTCGTCGGGGTCCACGCCGGCCTTCTCGAGCGCACGCTCGAAGATGCTGCGATGCGGCTTCATGTAGCCGTGTGCGGCGCCGGACACCGAGACGGTGATGACGTTGCCCAACGAAAAATGATCGCAGAAGGCATCGAGGCTCCGATGGGAGTTCGAAATCGCGCCGACGATCAACTGCCGCTGCTGGAGCTCCGCCAGCGCCGGCGCCACGTCGTCGTACAGCTCGAAATGATGGTTGACCGACCACTGGTCGTAGATCTCCCTGGCGACCTCGACGACTTTCGGACCACGCCCGCCCATGTGCTCGATGATCGAGGCGGTGTAGTGGACGAACAGGTCATGGTTGTAGATCTGCTCCTCGACCTCGTCCAGGATGAACGACGAGGCCGCCGTCGCCGCCTCGAACCGGGCCGGATCGACGATGATGCCGTGGGCCGCGCAGGCGCGCCGGTAGCCTTCTGCCTGGAAGGTCGGTCCAGGGAAGATCAGCGTGAAATCGACATCGAAGAAGATCGCTTTGATCACCAACAGCACCGGATGTGGGTGCCGTCAGGCGTGCTTCCGGCGGCGGACCTTGCACACTCTGCCACTGTAGCGTATGGCTTCGCTCCGGTTCAATAAGCGCATCGACATCGGCGACCGCGGCTGAGCGTCAGGCGCGCTCCCAGGGCCCGGCCACCGCAATCGTGGCGCGATTGATATCGATCAACCGCTGCGCGGCGGCGTTGGCGCCCTGGCGGGTCACGGCGCCGATCAATCCGGGCAGCCGCCGATCGTAGTCGAGGCCAAGGCTGAAGGATTCCACCGACAGCAGGAACGATGCAATCGCCGCGTTGGTCTCGAGCTGGCGCGGGAGGGCGCCAATCATGTAGCTCTTCGACTCGTCGATTTCCTGGTCGGTGAAGCCGTTCTCCAGGACCGCCGTGAGCTCGGTGTCGATCGACGCGATGGTCTTTTCGACGTTCGCGGCATTCACCCCGGCACGAATCGCGAACGGCCCCCGTCCGAACGTGGCGTCGAGCGAGCTGTAGACGTAGTACGCCATGCCTTGCCGCTCCCTGATGCTGTCGCCCAGCTTGCCGCCGATGGCGTACTGCCCCAGTGCGTTGTTCATCACCGACATCGCGTGGTAGTCGGGGTCGGCGCGGCGAATGCCGGTGAACCCGTACACCACATCGGCCTGCGACTTGTTCATCATCGGTATTGAAACCAGCCGGCGCTCCGACGGTTCCGGCACCACCGGCACGTCCAGCGGCGATGACCCCCTGGCCGCTGAAGTCCAGTCGCCAAACAGCGCCGCCACCGACGCGACCGCCGCATCCTCGTCGATGTCGCCGACCATCACGACCGTGATGGCCGCCGGATCGAAGCCCTGCTGGTGAAAGTGGACCAGGTCCTGCCGGCGGATCGCCGCCACCGAGGCCACCGTGCCGCGGACGTTCCGGCCGTAAGGGTGATCGCCGTAGAGCGCCCTCATGAACGCATCGCCGGCGACCGAGGCCGGGCTGTCTTCTTCCTGGCGAATCGAGGTGATCAGCGTCTCACGCCGGGTCGCAATTTCCTGATCCGCGAAGCACGGGTGCCGCGCCGCATCGGCCGCCAGCGCCAGCACCGCCTGGAAGTCATCGGCAAGACAGGTCGCCGCGATGGCCATCTGGTGGCGGCCGGCGATGACCGAAAGGGATGCGCCGCGGCCGTCGAGCTCGTCGGCAATCGCGTCGGCGGACCGCGTCACCGTGCCGCGATCGAGCACGCGGGCGCACAGCGCCGCCGTGCCTTCGCGGTCCGGCGCGTCGTTGAAGGCGCCGGTGCGCACGCCTACCAGCGTGCTCACCGTTGGATTGGTGTGATTGGCCTTGGTGACGACGGTGACGCCGTTGGCGAGCGTCACGCTCGTGGCTTGCAGTCCCGGCACGCCTCGAATCTTAGTGCACGCCGGAGTAGAATCGCCGCGGATACCCTGTGGCAACCAGGAAGCAGATCGCAGGTCTTGCCGGCATCGCGGTGCTCGTCGTTGCCGCGGCCACCTACACGTTCGTCACGCCGTACAACCGTATCGCCGGGATCAGGATAGGCGGCACCCTTACGGCGCCGCCGGCTGACTTTACAGCGGCCTTCAAGCGGTCGGTCGGGCAGATCAAGACCGGTGGGTTTCCACCATTCGTCGTCAATGTGTCGCTTGTCCCCTACAAGGACGGTTTCATCACCTCCACGCGGCCCGATGGTGGCTATTGGTCGGCTCGAGCCAGGCGCGCCCCGAACGGCTACGTGCGCAGCGGAGACTCGACGTTTGCCATGAAAGCCACCGAGGTGGTGGGCGAGGCCAAGATCCCGTATCTGACGGCGATGTTCGGGCCCGACATGAATCGGCGGCTGTCGGGCGGTGTCATCATCGGCGAATCCGAGCCGGTCGGGGAATGGCAGCTCTTCCTGTGGACGGCGCGCTAGCTAGCGCGCCGTCCAGTAGAACACTTCCCAGGTGTGGAGCGGCTCGTTCACGCCGGGAATGATCTCGCCGTTGAAGTCGTAGCGCATCGGCATCTTGTACTTGGCGCCGTACTTTTCCAGATACGGAATGCGGGCCTCGCCGACGACTTCCTTGCCGCTCAACGCATACGTGCGATCACCGATCCGCAGCCACCCGTTCGGACGGGTCCGCACGCGCCGGGCCCAATAGCCGTTGTCGGGCCTCGTGGCGGTGATGATCCCGCCGCCTTCGGCGACGTACCACACGTGAATGACGAACGGAGGAAAGCCGTCCAGCTTGAGCAGTGCCACCCGCCCGCCGTTGACCGAGCCCCAGTCGCCGGGGGCCGCCGTCAACTCGCCGCCGATCCGTACGCCTGGAAATCTGGTGTACGGGGCGCTGAACACGTAGTAGACCAATCCCAGTGCCACTGCCGAGCCAACCACGATCGCGGCCCATTTGACCTTTGACATCGGAGTCTTCCTCAACAAGTCGGATCATCCAACACTGGCGTTGGTTTGCAGCGGCGCCACGGCCCGATCGGCGATCGACGCCGTGGTCGTCAACACCAGCAGGACCGCACACGGGCGCACGAGCTGGCGCGCCAGCTCGCTCAGGGCCGGCACGCCGAGCGCGGCGATGGCGACCATCACGAGCGGCACGAAATAGCCGATGCCATTCCACCGCCCCAGCACACTCATACGCAGTTGTCGTTGCCGGTGCAGAAAGTACGAATCGAGCGCGTACTGGCTGAAGGCGACAACGACCAGCACCGGCAGCACCGCCGGCAGCAGGCCCGCCAGCGCCGCCCCCGCAAGTCCCGACGTCACGAACAGACAGTCGGTGGTGTGATCGAACAGCATCCCCCGCGGCGACGCCGATCCGCGGCGACGCGCCACCCGGCCATCCAGCAGATCGCTGGCGATCGCCACGGTCATCAGCGCCACCAGCAGCCAGGCCGGCACGGCGTCTGGCCGGGAAAACGCCCACGCGGCCGGCACCACCGCGACCAACCGAAGGCTCGTGATCGCGTGCGCCATCAGGTGCCGAACATCTCTCGGCGCGCGCGCCGCAGGAACACCAGGCCGAGCAACGCATTGAAGAGCACGAAGAAGTTGTGCTGGACGAACCCGAACGCCGCCATCTGTCCGGCGTTGTCCGGAAACAGCACCACCCACAGCGTGACCGCCACGGCGCGCATGGGCGTCGGCACCGTGGCGGCGAAGAAGATCACCGGCAGGAACGGGAACAGCGTCAGCAACGACGCGTCGACGCCGAACAGTCTGAGCGCAATCGTGTACACCACGGCGGCGCCGATCAGCGCCGGCGAGCGCACCAGGAAGAACGCCGCGTAGTGCCACGGCCTGGCATGGCGAAACGCGTGGAAGATGCGCTGGTTCCTGATCCGGTTGTCCGGCAGGATGGTGCCATTGAAATAGAGCATCCAGAGCGTGAGCACCACGGCACCGCCCAGGCCAATCCACGGAATCCAGCCGAACACGTCGGGAAGCGCGCTCCCTCCCAGGAAGAAGCCGACCACGGCCCAGACCATCAGGTAGAACACTTCGCCGAACATGATGAACAGCATCACCGATGCGACTTCCCATGCCGGAACGCCGTCGCGCCGATTCAGGTAGAGCGCCATCGCGCCCTTCCCCACCTGCTCACTCAGCAGCGAGATGATGTAGGCGCTGGCGCGAATCGGCAGAATGTCTCGGTAGCGGATGTTCTGGTCGACAAACCAGTTCAGGACGCTGGTCGTGACGCGCGTATCCACGAGAAAATAGAAGCCTGAGTACGCCACCATCAGAGCGAGCCAGGGTGCCCAGGCGACGCCTCTGAACACCTGCTGCATGTAGGGCACGAGCGTCATGCCCTCGCGCGCCGCCGCTGCGTCCAACCGCAAGTACAACAGGTAGAAGCAGCCGGTCGTGACGGCCAGGACCAGCGCCCGCTGCGGCAGGCCCGGCCGCTTCGACATCGGCGCGTCGACCGGCGCGGGCGAGGCCACTTCGGTCATGCCGCGTTGCGCCAGGCTGCCACGAGCTTGCCGAGCGTCTCCGATAGCGGTGTCAGCGATACACCAAGTTCCCGGTCGGCGTTGTGCTGGACGGTTTCACTGGTGGTGATCACGTCGATGACCGTTGGCGTCACTCCGCCACCCGTGAGCCGGCTGGTGATTGCGGCTGCTAGCTTGGCCCCCCAGATGGGCACGCTCTGATACGCCAGCGAGCGGCCGGTCAAGCCGGCGACTCGCTCGATCAGGCCGCGGTAGGAGACAGGCTCGGGACCGGCCAACTCGTGAACGTGGACGCCGGGCAGGCGCCGGCGGCAGGCGCCGAGGATCGCCTCGCTCAGGTCATCGACGTCGAGCGGACGCATCAGGTAACCACCACCGCCGAGCAATCTCGCCGTGCCGCCGCTGACCGCTCGCATGATCGCCGCCGCACCGGCGGTTTCCGGTCCCAGCAGGATCGGCGTCCGGATGATCGTCGCGTCGAGACCGGATTGTTCAACGGCACGCTCACCGGCGCCCTTGGAGCGTCGATACCGGTTCGCCGATTCCGGGTCGGCGCCGAGTGCGCTCACCAGGACCAGGTGGGACACGCTCGCGAGGCGGCAGGCGTCGACGGCCGTCTCCGTCGCGGCCACGTTGGCACGCTCGTAGGTCGCACTCCGGCTTTCGATCAAGATGCCCGCAAGGTGAACCACCGACGACGCCCCGGCCATGGCGCGGGCCAGACCGTCGGCGTCGTCACTGCTGACGATGCGCACGTCGAGGAGTGGGCGGGCCGGAAGCGCCGCGGCGGCGCGCTCGGAGCGGACGGTCGCAACCGCGTGAATGCCGGCGTCCTTCGCGACGTGCGCCAGCAGGTTCCTGCCGACGCTCCCGTTCGCACCCGTAATGACGATTCGCACGCGAGACGGTGGCGGCGGTTCGACGACTACTTCCTCGATGGCTCGAAACGATAGACCAGGTAACTGATTGGCCCATCGAGCTGGCTGAAGCTGTGCGGCAGGCCGGCGGGGATGATGATGATGTCGCCGGGTCCGACCTTCCGGCTGTCGCCGCCGATTCGGGTGCCGGTCTGTCCCATGCCCGCGTTGAACCGGCTCAGGTCAATTGGCTTGGCGCCGCCGAGCGACCCGCCGGTCACGATGGTGCCCGATCCAGACAGGATGTAATAGGTTTCGGTGACGTAGTCATGAACGAGGGCGTTGGCTTCCGGCTTGGTGCGGTGCAGCATCGCCACCGAAGCCTTGCCGCCGAGCACGTCGGCCAGTTTGATCGGCTGATCGACGACGTTTTTCGCGATCTGCTCCGTCAGGGTGGCTTCGTGCTCGCCCTTGGTGATGAACACGGCGGGCGCCTGTGCCGACGGGGCTTGCTCAACCGACAGCGCAAGCAGGAGGGCAAGGATGCTGGGCATCCGCGCACTCTACACTAAACCGAGGGTCCTTGCCCGCCGCCATCAACGCCCGGCCGACGGGCCGCAGTCGATTCGAACCACCCAATCGTGCGATTGGACGGCGCCAGGTATCGCTGCGCGGCGGCCTGTACCTGGTCGGCCGTCACGGCAGCCAGGCGCTCTCGCAGTGAGTGATAGGCACGCCACGACGCGATCGTCTCGAAGTAGCCGATCTGGTGCGCGATATCGGTGACGCTGGCGCCGTCGTAGACGAAGCGGGCGCGAAGCTGCGCCTGCACTTTCGTCAGCTCGTCGGCGCTGATGCCGTCGCGGCGCAGCTGGTCGAGTTCGGTGAGCACGGCTTCTTCGATCGCGGCCAGCGACTGGCCCTCGGCCACCGCGGCGTTGATGCCATACAGGAACGGATGCTGCGTCGGCATCAGCGACCCGCTCACCGCCGACGCCAGCCCGTTGTCGACCAGCGCGCGATACAGCCGCGCGCTGCGTTGCGGGCGCGACACGCCACCGCCGGACCAGATGTTCAGCCCCGCGGCGCCGTTCAGCACCGCGTCGGCCACCAGCAATGGAAAAAACGCGTCGTCTTCGAACGCCGGCGCGTGAAACGACGCCTTCCAGTAGGCGGTGGTCCCGGGCTTGCGCAGCACGACGCGCCGCTCCGCCTGCTGCTCGGGCTCGATCAGCATGGTGCGCGCCGGCACCGATCCGGGGGCAATGCCGCCGAAGTGCTGCTCGACCTGTCTCAGCGTGGCGTCCGGGTCGATGTCGCCGACCACCACCAGCGTCGCGTTCGACGGCACGTAGTACTTGCGGTAGTGACCGTAGAGATCGTCACGCGTCATGGTCTGCAGGTCGGACAGCCAGCCGATGGTCGGGTGGCGGTAGGGGTGCACCTTGAACGCGGCGGCGGTCACCTCGTTGTCGAGCAGATGCTCGGGGTCGTTCTCGCCGCCCTGCAGCTCGGAAATGATGACGGTGCGCTCCGACTCGCAATCCGCCGGATCGTAGAGGCACCCGTCCATGCGCTCGGCCTCGATGAACAACATCCGGTCGAGGGAATCCTTCGACGCCGTCTCGAGGTACGTCGTCTGATCGATCCAGGTGTAGCCGTTCCAGCTGCCGCCGAACTTCTCGATGATGCCCTTGACCTGGTCGCGAGGAATGTTGCGCGTGCCCTTGAAGTTCATGTGCTCGCACCAGTGCGACACGCCGGTCAGGCCGGGGCCCTCGTCCTTCGAGCCGACGCGGTACCAGCACCACACCGAGGCCAGCGGCGCCGTGTGCACCTCTTGGATCAGGACCTTGAGGCCATTGCCGAGCACCGTCTCACGAACCACCCCGCCACAGTACAATAATTGGGTAGTCATGGCGGACTGGAAAGACACCTGTAACCTGCCGCGGACCGCCTTCTCCATGAAGGCGAACCTGCAGACGACCGAGCCGGACACCGTCGCCCGCTGGGACGCGATCGACCTCTACGGCAAGATTCGCGCAGCCCGCAAGGGCGCAACCCGATACCAGCTGCACGATGGTCCGCCGTACGCCAACGGCGAGATCCACATGGGTCACGCGCTCAACAAGATCCTGAAGGACCTGGTCGTAAAGTCCCACAACATGCTGGGCTTCGATGCACCGTACATTCCAGGCTGGGACTGCCACGGACTGCCAATCGAGCTGAAGGTCGACCGCGAGCTGGGACCGAAGAAGAAGCAGATGAGCACGGCCGAGTTCCGGCGTGCCTGCCGCGCCTACGCGGAGAAGTACGTCGACATCCAGCGCCGCGACTTCAAGCGGCTCGGCGTGATCGGCAACTGGGACGCCCCCTACAAGACGCTCGAGTTCGAATACCAGGCCGCGATCGTCCGCGCCCTTGGCAAGTTCGTCGAGCAGGGCATGGTCTACAAGGGCAAGAAGCCCGTGCACTGGTGCACGCAGTGCCGCACGGCGCTGGCCGAAGCCGAAGTCGAGTACGAGGCGCACGTTTCTCCGTCGATCTACGTGGAGTTTCCGCTCTCGGATAACGGCACGGCCGACGTCGCGAAGCGGGTGCCGGAACTGGCCGGCAAGAGCGTGTCGGTACTGATCTGGACGACGACCCCCTGGACCATCCCCAACAACCTGGCGATCGCGTTCCATCCCGCGTTCCAGTACGCCGCCTACGACGTCGACGGCAAGGCCGTCATCGTCGCCAAGGACCTTGCCGAAGTGGTGGGCGCCAAGATCGGCAGGACGCTCGTCAATCCGCTGGCGGTGTTCGACGGCACCGCGATGGCAGGTGTGGCGTTCCGTCATCCGCTCTACTCGCGCGATTCGCTCGGCGTGCTCGGCGACTACGTCACGCTCGACGCCGGCACCGGCGCGGTACACACCGCGCCGGGTCACGGTGCCGACGACTACAAGACCGGTGTGCGTTACGGCCTCGAGATCTATGCGCCGCTCGATGCCGGCGGGCACTACAACGAGTCGGTCGAGCTGTTTGCCGGGTTGAAGGTGTGGGACGCGAACCCGAAGGTTGAGGCAGCGCTCAAGGAGCGCGGCCGCCTGTGGCATCGCGAGGACTTCCATCACCAGTACCCGCACTGCTGGCGCTGCCACCACCCGGTCATCTTCCTGGCCACGTCGCAGTGGTTCATCGCCATGGAGGCGAAGCAGCTGCGCGAGCGCGCCTTGCAGTCGATCGATGCGACGCGCTTCATCCCGGACTGGGGCCAGGCGCGCATCCACGGCATGATCGCCAACCGGCCCGACTGGTGCATCTCGCGCCAGCGCGTCTGGGGTGTGCCGATTCCGGCGATGGATTGCGCCAGGTGCGGTAGGCCGGTGCTCACCAAGGCACTGGTCGACAAGGCCGCCTCGGTGTTCGACGTCTACGGCGCCGACGCCTGGTACGAGCGCCCGGTCGAGGAGTTCATCCCCGACGGCATGACGTGCGCCGAATGCGGCGGCACCGAGTTCGAGCGCGAAGGCAACATCCTCGACGTCTGGTTCGACTCCGGTTCGAGCCACGAGGCCGTGCTGCCGTTCCGCGAGGATCACGCGTGGCCGGCCGACATCTATCTCGAGGGCAGCGACCAGCACCGCGGCTGGTTCCACAGCTCGCTGCTGGTTGGGGTCGGCACCCGTGGCCGCGCGCCGTTCAACCAGGTGCTGACGCACGGCTTCGTCATGGACGAACGCGGCCGCAAGATGTCCAAGTCGCTCGGCAATACCGTGGCGCCCCAGGACGTCATCAAGCAGAGCGGCGCGGAAATCCTGCGGCTGTGGGTGTCGATGGTCGATTACCGCTACGACATCAACATCGGCAAGGAAGTGCTCACGCGCACGGTTGAAAGCTATCGCAAGTTCCGCAACGTGATCCGCGTGCTGGTCGCCAACCTCTACGACTTCGATCCCAAGGACGACAGCGTCCCGAAGGCACAGCTGCTGGAGATCGATCGCTGGGCGCTGGCCCGCTACGCTGAAGCAGCGGAGAGAATCGTCAAGGCCTACGAGGACTACGACTATCCCGCCATCTTCCAGGCGGCCAATCAACTGATCACCGTCGACCTGAGCGCGTTCTACGTCGACGTGACCAAGGACCGCATGTATACCTTCGGCGCCAAGTCCGAGGCGCGCCGCTCCGGCCAGACGGCGATGTACATCATCGTCGACGGCCTCTCTCGCCTGCTGGCGCCGGTCCTGTCGGTGACGATGGATGAGTTGTGGCGGCTGTTGCCGGGCACGCGCGAGGAATCGGTGCACATGGCGCTGTTCCCAGTGGACCTGGACCAGTGGCAGGACGCGACGTTACTCGATCGGTGGGCCGGACTGGCTGCCGTGCGCGACCAGGTCAACCTGCAGCTCGAGGAGAAACGGCAGGACAAGACCATCGCGGCCAACCTGTCCGCACGCGTCGCGATCGGGGCCGAGGGCGACACCGCGACGCTGCTCCACGAGTACCGCGACTTCCTGCCGACGTTGTTCGGCGTGTCGGACGTCGAGCTGACGGCCGGCAATCGCGTGACGGTGGAACGCGCCGCGGGGACGAAGTGCGAACGCTGCTGGCGATACGTAGCGGCGGTGAGCAGCGGGCCCGATCAGACGGGCCTCTGTCCGCGGTGCGTGGCAGCGCTCGCCGAACCGGTGAGCCTGTAGTGCTGGCGTCCCGGCGGCTCGAAATCTTCGTCACCGCCTCGATCGTGGTCCTCGATCAGATCACCAAGGCCATGATCCGGCCGATGCTGGCTCTGCACGAGAGCCAGGAAGTCATTCCGGGCTTGCTCGATTTGACCCGTGTGCACAACACCGGCGCCGCGTTCGGTCTGCTGAACGCGGCGGAGTTTCCGTTCAAGGCGGTGGTGATGTCGCTGGTCGCGTGCATCGCCCTCGCCGGAGTGGCGTGGTACGCCGCCACGGTGCCCCTGTCAGACCGCCTGGCGCGGATCGGCATTGCCGGCGTCCTCGGCGGGGCGATCGGCAACCTGATCGACCGCGCCGGCACCGGCTACGTGCTGGACTTCGTGGATATCTACTGGGGCACCTGGCACTTCTGGGCGTTCAACGTGGCCGACGCCGCCATCTCCATTGGCGTCGTCTTCATGATTCTCGATATCCTTGGAATAGGTAGGCGCAGTGCATCCAATCCTGTTTAACGCTGGTCCCGTCACCATCTACTCCTACGGCGTACTGTTGGCCTCGGCCTACCTGCTGGGCCTGTGGCTGGCGGTGAGGCGCGCGCGCGCGGCCGGCGTCGATGCCAACCGGATCATGGACCTCCTGATCTGGGTGATCATCGCCGCGCTGGTCGGCGCCAAGGCGCTGCTGTTGATCGTCGACTTCCGCCACTTCACGAGCAGCTGGCAGGAGTTCACCACGCTGCTGCGCTCGGGCGGCGTGTTCTACGGCGGCCTGATTGCGGCCATCGCCGTGTGCATCTGGCAGCTCAGGACCTACCGCCTGCCGCTGTGGAAGTCGGGCGACCTGTTTGCGCCGGGCATCGCGCTGGGCTACATGGTGGGCCGCCTTGGCTGCCTGATGGCCGGCTGCTGCTACGGCAAGCCGACCGATGTGGCATGGGCCGTCACCTTCACCGATCCGGCGGCCAACTTCAACGTCGGCACGCCGCTGAACGTGGCGCTGCATCCGACGCAGCTCTACGAAGCCGGCGCCGGGCTCCTCATCCTCGTGGCGCTGCTGATCCTCGAGAAGCGGCCCGGGCATTTCGCGGGCCGCACCTTCTGGAGTTTCTCGTTCCTGTACGCGGTGCTGCGCTTCATCATCGAGTTCTTCCGCGGCGACGATCGCGGCATGGTGATGAACATGGTGTCGACGTCGCAGGCCATTTCGATCGTGCTCGCGCCGCTCAGCCTGCTGATGTTGTGGTACCTGAGCCGGCCCGAGCGGCCCGCCGAGCCGGAGCTGCCGGCCAGCCCGCGCAAGCCACGGTTTGTCTAAGCTCGAGTTCACGGCCGACGCCGATCACGCCGGTGATCGGCTCGATCGGTTCCTCACGTCGCAGATTCCCGACCGCTCGCGGTCGCAGATCCAGCGGCTGATCGAGAACGGGCACGTGACGCACTCGCGCTACCGGAGTGCCAAGGCCAACAACGACATTCGCGAGGGCGATGTCATCGGTGTCGAGCTGCCGGAGACTGCACCGACGGCCGCGGAGCCGGAAGACATCCCGCTGGAGATTCTGTTCAGCGACGCCGACGTCGTGGTGGTCAACAAGCCGGCCGGCATGGTCGTGCATCCAGCGGCCGGCAACGCCTCGGGCACGCTGGTCAACGCGCTGTTGCATCACGTCAGGGACCTCAGCGGCATTGGCGGCGAGCGGCGGCCAGGCATCGTGCATCGGCTCGACAAGGGCACCTCCGGCGTGATGGTCGTCGCCAAGCACGACGCGGCCCACCAGGAACTCGCTCGCCAGTTCCACGATCGGGAAGTCGAGAAGGAGTATGTCGCGCTGGCATGGGGGCTGGTCCAGCAGCGCAAGCGCATCAACGCCGCCATCGGGCGCGATCCGAAGAACCGCCTCAAGATGACGACGCGCCGGGCCAACCGGGCGCGCAACGCCGTCACGCGCGTGACGTGGGCGCGCGATCTCCAGGGCGTGACGCTGCTCCGCATCGCCATCGCCACCGGACGCACCCATCAGATTCGCGTGCACCTCAGCGACATCGGGCATCCGATCGTCGGCGACGCGCTCTACGGCGGCCTGCACAAGAGCATGCCCCAGCGCCTGCGGCCGGTGCTGAGGCTGACGCGGCCCTTTCTCCACGCGGAGCGGCTCGCGTTCACGCATCCGCGTACGCACGAACGCCTCGAGTTCACGGCGAACCTGCCGCCCGACCTCGAGGCGATCCTGATGGCGCTGGTGCCCGCAGACAAATACGCGACCATCTTCGCGCGCGACAGTGCCGGCACCAACAACGGCGCGCTGGAGTGACTAGCTGATCATCTCCGGCTCCATCACCTTCTCCACGACCTTTCCGCCGTCGACGCTGACGTAGTAGACCTTGGCCGCCGCGCGGGTGTGCACCACCCGCTTGACGGTGTTGTCCTCGAAGTAGATGCCGGCGTCGTTGTCGCAGGCGTAGCCGGGCTTCATCTGCCCCGACAGGATCATCTTCTGGTAGAGCGGCCGGCGGCCAGGTTCGGCGTCGTAGTGCGGCGAGTGGCTGCCCTGCAGGAAGCCGAGGCAATCCACCTTCGACAGCTCCTTCGGCCGCGAGTCGGTGGTGCCGTGCTCGAACCAGCATAGCGAGCCGGCGCTGGCGCCGCCGAGCACGATGCCGCGATCCCACGCCTGCTTGAGAATCGCGTCAATGCCGTGCGCCTTCCAGATCACCTGCTGGTTGAGCGTGTTTCCGCCGGAGCAGACAATGCCGTCAACCGACAACAGCACTTCTTCCCAGGTGCGCGTCTGGGTATAGCTGGCGATGAAGCTGACCTGGTGCGACGGCTCGACATTCAGCGGCGCGCAGAAGCGATACCAGTTGATGATCCCGGTCGGTGAATCCGCGGATGCGGTCGGCAGGTACAGCAGCTTCGGCCG
Source organism: Acidimicrobiia bacterium (assembly GCA_016871275.1). Classification (GTDB taxonomy): domain Bacteria; phylum Acidobacteriota; class Vicinamibacteria; order Vicinamibacterales; family UBA2999; genus 12-FULL-67-14b. The sequence goes on from VFZG01000003.1 coordinate 73,455, forward strand.
CGGCTTGCCGGTGAGCTGCGCCAGGTAGCGGATGAAGGCCGTTCCGTAGCCGCCGCCGGCGATCAGAATCTTGCGCGTCGACGCCGGACGCGGTTGCAATCCGTCTTCGAGCGGCGATGCGCCGAGCGACCGATCGGCAAACGTGGCGACGAGCGAACCGGCCACGGACGATTTCAGGAACTCACGACGTTTCATAGAGCGAAGAATACAACAACCTACGCGTGGCCGGCCCACGCGCGATCGCCGGGCAAGTGCGGCGCGCAGGGATCGTATCGGCCGGGCGCTTCGATATACCGCAGCGCCTGCGTCATGCCGATCTCCGACGTGAAGAAGCCGAGCAGCGCCAACTCCTTCATCATCCGGAAGTAGTGCGCCGGCTCGTCAGTCGGCGGCGCCGGCGTGAAGGGCGCGCGCGTGGGCGGCGGCTCCTGTCGCGCGTCCATCACCGACTTCTGTTCGCGATCGAGCGCCTGCACGACGGCCAGCCGCTGGGCCGGCGTCGCGCTCATGAATGCCACGCCGTTGGCGCGCCGGCACTCGTCGTCGACCTGCTTCAGCCCGTCGCGAAACACCGCCTGGGCGCGATCGGCGTAGACGTCGGTCACCATCAGCGCCATGAACGCGCCGGTCTTGGCCGCCCTGGCGCCCGGTGTTGATGTTTGCGGAAGGATGGTCTCCGCGATCTCATCGAGCAGCGCCACGTCTGCGGCGGTGAAGGCCCCGATGCCCTGCGACATCGCCGCCGCCCGCGCCGCCTCGTGGAACGTGAAGGCGGCCAGCGATTCGCCGCCCACGAGCGCCGCGCCGCCAAGCAGCGCCGTCACGCGCTGGAGGACGTCGCGTCGAGTGATGTCGTTCATAGGTTGCCTCGCTTCAGTTCCTCGACGGCAAACGCCGAGGCGCGCGCGGTGAAGGCCATGTAGCCCAGCGACGGGTTGTGGCAGGCCGACGAAGTCATGAACGATCCGTCGGTGACGAACACGTTCGGGCAGTCCCACACCTGGTTGTGGCCGTTCAGCACCGAGGTCTTCGGATCGCGGCCCATGCGGGCCGTTCCCATTTCGTGAATGCCCATGCCCGGCGAGTATCCGCTGTCGGTCACCCGGACGCTTCTGACGCCCGCCGCCTCGAGCATCTCCGCCATGTCGTTCATCATGTCGATGCGCATCAGGCGTTCGTTCTCGCCGGTGGCGCAATCGATCGCCAGCACCGGCATTCCCCACTTGTCCGTCTTGGTACGGTCGAGAAACGCGCGGTTGGCGTGGTTCGGCAACATTTCGCCGAAGCCGGTGCCACCGACCGACCACGGTCCAGGAGTCGCCGCGGCATCCTTGAACGCGCCACCAACGCCGAGTTCGGCCACCATGCGCTGCCATCCCTGACGATTGGCGCTTCCCTGGTAGCCAAAACCGCGCAGGTATGCGCGCTTATCGCCAAACAGGTTCCTGAAGCGCGGAATGTAAAAGCCGTTGGGTCGGCGGCCGTAGACCGTCTTGTCCTTCGGCTCGTCTGAAATGCCGCTGGCGCCGCAGCGGAAGTGGTGGTCCATCAGGTTGTGGCCGAGCTCACCGGAGCTGCTGCCCAGTCCATCGGGCCACACGTCGGTGGCCGATCGCATCAGCAGCCACGTGGAATTGAGCGTCGACGCGCACAGAAAGACGACGCGCGCGCGGTACTCGGTGGTCGCATGGGTGATCGCGTCCATCACCCTGACGCCGCCCGCGCGCTTGCGATCGCGGTCGTAGATCACTTCGGTCGCAATCGCGTTGGTTCTCAACGTCAGGCGTCCCGTCGCCGCCGCAAATGGCAGCGTCGAGGCCTGCGTGCTGAAATACGATCCCGACGGGCAGCCAAGCGCGCACGCGTTGCGGTATTGGCATCGCCCTCGGCCCGGCAGCGGCTGCGTCAGGTTGGCAACGCGTCCCGGGATCATCCGCCGCCGCTCAAAGCGCGCCGCGATCCGGGTGGCGATCGCCTCTTCGGCGCAGTTCAACGGCATGGCCGGCTGAAACTGGCCATCCGGCAGTTGCGGCAGCCGCTCGATCGATCCCGACACGCCGGCGTGCTGTTCAACGTGGTCGTACCACGGCGCAATGTCCGCGTAGCGCACCGGCCAATCGACCGCGACGCCCTCGCGATCGTTGGCCTCGAAGTCCAGATCGCTGAGGCGGTAGCTCTGGCGGCCCCAGGTCAGCGAGCGGCCGCCAAGGTGGTAGCCGCGATACCAGTCGAAGCGCTTGATCTCGGTATACGGCGACTCCTGCTCGTTGACCCACCAGTCGAGGTTTTTTTCATTGAGCGGATAATCGCGGCGCAGGACCGGATAGGCCTCGACCATCGCGCGCGTGCGTCCGGCCCGGTATGGGTACTCCCACGGGCCTTTCCGCGCGTTCTTGTAGTCCTTCTGGTGTTCGACGTTGCGCCCGCGTTCGAGGAGCAGCACCCGCAGCCCGCGCTCGGTCAGCTCCTTGGCCGCCCAGCCCCCGGAAATCCCCGAGCCCACGACGATGGCGTCAAATGTTTCGGACTGGCGCATGGCGACCTCGGTTCGTGGGGGCTATCGTATAAGATTTGGCGCCATGACGGATCCGAACCGGATTCGACGGCGGGACATCCTCCATGCAGGCGGCCTGGCCCTGGCCGGCCGTGCCGCGCTCGCTGTGCCCGCTGTGCCTTCTGTGGCCCAGCCCGCGGCAAAGGCGGTCGTGCGTGGCCGCATCCGCCAGTCGGTGAGCCGCTGGTGCTACAACAAGATTCCCATGCCCGAGTTCTGCCGGGCCGTCGCGGCCATGGGGCTCACGGCCATCGATCTCCTCGAAGAACCCGAGTGGAAGATCGCGCAGGATTTCGGATTGATCTGTTCGATGGGCTACGGCGGCGGCGGCTCAATCCGCGATGGCCTCAACAATCCCGCCAATCACGATTCAATCGTCAGGAACCTGATTGCGGCAATGCCGCGGGCCAAGGCGCTCGGCGTGCCGAACCTGATCACCTTCTTCGGCAACCGGCAGGGACGCGGCGATCGCGAAGCCATCGATAACTGCGTGGCCGCACTCAATCGCATCAAGGCCGCGGCCGAAGACCACGGCATCACCATCTGCATCGAACTCCTCAACAGCAAGGTCGATCATAAGGACTACCAGGGCGATCGCACGCCGTTCGGCGTCGAGGTGGTGTCGGCGGTCAATTCTCCGCGCATCAAGCTGCTCTACGACATCTACCACATGCAAATCATGGAGGGCGATGTGATCAGGACCATCACGACCCACCATGCCCATATCGCCCACTACCACACCGGCGGCGTGCCCGGACGAAACGAGTTGGACGACACGCAGGAGTTGCAGTGGGCGTCGATCTGCCGTGCCATCGTCGACACCGGCTTCACGGGATTCCTCGCGCACGAGTTCGTGCCGAAGCGCGAGCCGCTGACCTCGCTTCGCGAAGCGGTCGCGCTCTGCGATGTTTAGCGGATAACCTTGTCGCATGGACTCGGAACTGCTCGCCCGCACCACCGTTCACACGGGCCGCTATCTCACGGTTGAAGTCGATGTCGTCAAGTTGCCCAGCGGCCACACCGTCGACATGGACATCGTCCGGCACCCGGGCTCGGTCGTGCTGCTGCCGGTGCCCGAGCCGGGCAAGATCATCCTCGTCCGGCAGTATCGCTACACGATCGATCGCTGGATCTGGGAGCTGCCGGCCGGCACGTTGAAGCCTGGCGAGGCGCCCGACGCGGCGGCGGCACGCGAATGCGAGGAGGAGATCGGACTCGCGCCAGGAAGGGTCACCCGCCTCGGCGGCTACTACCCGACGCCCGGATTTTGCGACGAGATCATGACCTACTACCGTTGCGAGGCTCTGCAACCGCCGCCGGCAGACTCCACGGCGAAGGCCGATGATGACGAGGACATCGAGCCGAGGGTGTTCAGCCTCGATGAAGCCCGAGCGCTGGTGCAATCCGGCGAAATCGTCGATCTGAAGACGCTCGCCGGACTGACCCTGGTGTAGCTACCTGGCGCGAGGCACGGGCTTCGGGCCGTTCGCGCTCTTCGCCTTCGCCTTGTCGCCGATACGGCGCGACGGGCGGTCGTTCTGGTGCACCAGCGCCAGCAGCAGCACCTCGTCAATGGTGCTCACCAGGTGAATCGTGAGGCCCTTCCTCAACTCTTCGCCGAGATCCTCCTTGACGTTCTTCTCGTTCTGCTTCGGCAGGATCACTTCCCTGATGCCGGCGCGCCTGGCCGCCAGCACCTTTTCCTTGATGCCGCCGACCGGCAGCACCTTGCCCTGCAGCGTGATCTCGCCGGTCATCGACACGTCGTTGCGTACCGGACGGCGCGTCAGCTCCGACACCATCGCGGTGACCATGGTCACGCCCGCCGACGGGCCGTCCTTGGGGATGGCGCCCGACGGGACGTGCACGTGCAACTCGGAGTTCTTGAAGAACTCCGGATCGATTTGCCACTCGGTGGCGTGGGCGCGCACCCACGACAGGGCGGCGCGGGCCGATTCCTTCATCACGTCGCCGAGCTGCCCGGTCAGCGTGAGCGATCCGCCGCCCGCCATGCGTGAGGCCTCCACGAACAGCACGTCGCCGCCCACCGGTGTCCACGCCATGCCGGTGGCCACACCGGGGTTGCGGGTGCGGTCCTTGACCTCTTCGTCCATGAACCGCGGCGCTCCGAGCAATTCGTGCACGAACTCGGGAGTGACCCTGACCTTCTCCTCGTCGCCTTCGGCCCGGCGCCGCGCGATCTTGCGGCAGATGGCGCCGACCTCGCGCTCGAGATTGCGAACGCCGGCCTCGCGCGTGTAGCCGCGAATGATGGCGCGCAGACCGTGGTCGGCGAACGTCATCTGCGCCTTGCTGAGGCCGTGATTCTGGATCTGCTTGGCGACCAGGTGATCGCGGGCAATCGCCAGCTTCTCTTCCTCGGTGTAGCCCGGCAGCTCGAGCACTTCCATGCGATCGCGCAGCGGCGCGGGAATGGTGTCGAGCACGTTGGCGGTGGTGATGAACAGCACCTCGCTCAGATCGAACGGCACGTCGAGGTAGTGATCGCGGAATGTGTGGTTCTGTTCCGGATCGAGCACCTCGAGCAGCGCCGAGGACGGATCGCCGCGGAAGTCCGAACCGAGCTTGTCGATCTCATCGAGGATGAAGACCGGGTTCTTCGACTCGGCACGGCGCAGGCCCTGGATGATCTGGCCGGGCAGCGCGCCGATGTAGGTGCGGCGATGGCCGCGGATCTCCGCCTCGTCGCGCACGCCGCCAAGCGAAATGCGCACCAACTTGCGCCCCAGCGACTGCGCGATCGATCGCGCCAGCGAGGTCTTGCCGACGCCTGGAGGGCCGACGAAGCACAGGATCGGTCCCTTCATGGCCGGGTTCAGCTTGCGCACCGCCAGGTATTCGAGAATGCGATCCTTCGCCTTCTCGAGCCCCGAGTGCTCGTCGTCCATGATGCTCTTGGTCTTCGTGAGGTCGATGCTCTCGTCGGTCTTCTTCGACCACGGCAGCGCGACAATCCAGTCGAGATAGCTACGCGCCACGGTGTATTCGGCCGCCGCCGGCGGCATTTTCGAGAGACGGTCGAGTTCGCGCAAGGCCTCTTTCCTGACGGCCTCCGGCAGTCCCGCGGCCTCCAGCTTGGCGCGCAGCTCCTCGACCTCGCGCGTCTGGTCGTCGCCCTCGCCGAGTTCCTTCTGGATGGCCTTCAGCTGCTCGCGCAGGAAGTAGTCGCGCTGGTTCTTGCCGACCTCGGACTGCACCTGGCTCTGGATCTTGGAACCGAGCTCGAGGACTTCAAGCTCCTTGATCAACAACCGGTTGAGCAAGTCGAGGCGCACGCGCACGTCGAGTGTCGCGAGCACCTCCTGCTTGGTGTCGGTGCCAATGGTGCCGAGGCCAGACGCGATGAAATCGGCCAGCCGTCCGGGATCGGTAATGTTGGAGGCCAGCGCCTGCAGGTCGTCGGACATCAACGGCGACAGCGACACGATCTGCTGGAAGTTCGCCTTGATGTTGCGCTGCAGCGCGTCGATCTCGAGCCGGTCATCGTCCTTCAGGACCTCCGGCGTTTCAGTGACGCGGCCGCGCAGGTACGGCTGCGTGGCGGTGATTTCATCCAGGCGTACGCGTGCCAGGCCCTGGACGATGATTCGGAGGCTGCCGTCGGGCAGCTTGAACATCTTGTGAATCTGGCTGGCGGTGCCGATCGGATGCAGGTCGGCCTGCGCGGGTTCGTCCTCGCCGGCTTCGCGCTGTGCGAACACGGCAATCGTCTGGCCCGAGGCGACCGCCTCGTCGATCAGTTTGACCGAGCTCTCGCGCGCCACCGCCAGGGGCATGAACGCCTGCGGAAACAGCACGGTGTCGCGCAGCGGCAGCACCGGCATGTGTGGCGGGACGCGGAACGAAGGTGTCTCGGCTAATGGGTCGGATGGCTGGTTGAGGTCGCTCACGATTGCCGGCCCTCCCGGGCCGGGAGAAGTGAGAAGGGAGAAGTATGAAGTGAGAAGAACAGTGCTTCTACTTCTTACTTTTGACGTCTCACTTCCTGCTTCTTTAGGGGGAGCCGGAGGCGGGGTGTTTCATGGACCCCGCCGTCCGGCGGAGCCCATGAAATCTAGGACGCCGGGTTGTTATCCGCGCATGTCGAAGCCGAGCGAGGCCGATCCGCGACGAGCCTGAATCCGCTCGCGCTGCTGGGCCATTTCGCGGGCCTCTTCGCAATCCTTGCAGCGGACCGCGAAGGGCAGTGCCCGCAACCGCGGCTGTGCAATCTCCTCGCCGCACTCGAAGCAGTTCCCGTAGGTGCCCTCTTCGAGCCGGGCGAGTGCTTCGTTGATCTTGTTCAACGTCTCCGCCTTCATCTGGATGAGGGCGAATTCGATGTCTTCCTGGATGTCGACCTCCGAGGTCTCACCCGGGTCGAGGACCTCGTGGTCTTTGTCGGCGCCTTCGGCGCGCACGTCGCGGATCTTGCCCTGCACTTCGTTCATGATCTCGCGCTGGCGCTCGGTGAGCATCCGCTTCAATTCTTCGTACCGCTCGCCAATCGGCGCTTCGATGACTGCTGCCTTCTTCTTCGCTTTGGCCGCCATGACTCAGCCGCTCCTTCTGCCTCCCCCACTGGTTAGGTCCGGCCTCCTGGCCGTCGAACCGTGGGAGTTATGAAAAACGCCCCGCCTTGCGACTCACTGTAAGCAAGAGCGATGCCTATGAATCTGACCGAACCCGGAAATCGAACCACTGTTACGAGCGCTAGAAATGAAGACTGGGGATATGAACCGGAAATTTGCTGGAGCCTCCCACCGGCCTTCCAGGTGGGTCTGACTGCCCCGGTCTTCCACGTCTATCGCGTTTATCTACAACGACTTAACGCTGCCTTTGCGTTGTCTGACTCAGCGGGCCGAACACCGTTCACTTGCCTATTAGACGCCGCAGAGCCGATTTTGGTTCTCGGTCTCTCTGTCACTAATTATGGACACCGTAGAACCGGCAAAGGGTAGCACAGATGTGTGGACGGTGGCAAGAATTACCCGCCTTCGCTCAAGGCGCTGCGGGTGGGCAGGCTCCGCCCGGCTTTCCATGCCCTCAGTCGGCCTTGCGAAGGTGGCCCGCCTAAGCTCGAAGAGCGAAGGAGGGGTAAAGTTGACACGGCAAGATGGCGTGTCCACTGTGTCGGAAAAGACCCACCAGGCGCTTGTGCCCGGCCAAGCGAGAGGAAATCTGCACGGTCTGCTGCGCAACAAAGCGGCTCGCCGAGATCGCCTGCCCGGAGGACTGCCGTTACCTCCAAACGGCCCAGCGGCACCCCCCTGCCGTCGTCAAGAAGCAGATCGATCACGATGTCACGGTGCTGATGGCGTCGATAGGCCGGCTGTCCGAGCCGCAACTGCAGGTCTTCTTTCTCGTTCAGTCGATGGTGCTCGCCTACAGGCCAGAGGGGCTGAGTCGGCTGACCGACAGCGATGTCGCCCTGGCGGCCGGCGCCCTCGCCGCCTCCTTTGAAACCGCGAGCAAAGGCGTGATCTTCGAGGAGGCCACATCTTCGGTTCCAGCCGAGGATCTTCGAAAGACGCTGAAGCCCGTGCTGGAAGAAATCACCAGGAATGGCGGCTCGAGGGCCCAGCGCGAGGTTGCGGTGGTGATGAGGGCCATCGAGCGCGGCGCGAAACACGAGGGGGGCTTCATCCCGGACGGCGAAACCGTCTACCTGGAGCTGGTCGGCCGGGTCTTCCAGCAGCGGCCGAAGTCGCCGGACGGCGGGCCCGGAGACGGCGGCAAGCCGTTGATCGTCACGCCGTGATAGAATTTTCCGTTTCCGGTACTCAGGAGTTTTTGAACCATGGCAATGCGATGTGAAATCTGCGGCAAGGGTCCGGTCGTGGGCCGCCGTGTCTCCCACGCCCACAATGTGCGTCCCCGTCGTTTCGAACCGAACCTCCAGACGGTCAAGGCGGTCGTCAACGGCGCCAGCAAGCGCGTGCGCGTCTGCACCCGCTGCATCCGCTCGAACAAGATCACCAAAGCGGCCTGATGAAGGAGCTGGTCACGGCCGCGGGAGTGCCGGCGGCCATCGGGCCGTATTCGCCTGCCGTCAAGGTGGGCAACATGCTGTTCCTGTCGGGGTCGATTCCACTCGATCCGGCCACGGGCCAGCTGGTCGACGGCGGCATCAAGGAGCAGACGGCCCGCGTGCTGGACAACATCCAGGGGCTGCTGGCCGCTGCGGGCGCGGACTTCACCAACGTGGTCCGCACCACGGTGTTCATGGTCGACCTGGGTGAGTTCGCGGCAATGAACGAGGTCTACGCGAGCTACTTCGCGCCCCCCTACCCGGCGCGCTCCACCGTGCAGGTCGTGAAGCTGCCCCGTGACGTGCGCGTCGAAATCGACGTTATCGCCGTATTGAAGTGAGAAGTCAGAAGAGAGAGGAGAGAGCTTCCCACTTCCCACTTCCTGTTACCTTCGCTCCGGGATAGGCGCCGTCCTCTCGACATTCAGCACCCCCTCGACGCCACGCAGGGACTTGATTACCTGCTCGAGGTGTTTCACGTCCTTGATCTCAACCGTGACATCGATGCGCCCGCGCTGATCGCCAGTGCGCGCCTCGACGTTGGTGATGTTGGTGTTGATGTCGGCGATGCGCTGGCTCAACTGCGCCAGCATGCCCTTCCGATCCTCCACGACGATCGCCAGCCGCACCGTGTACGGCTGGATGTCGCTGCCCTTGTCCCACTCGACGTCGATCTTGCGCTGCGGGTCGTACGACAGGTTGACCACGTTGGTGCACTTCGCCGAGTGCACCGACACCCCCTTGCCGCGCGTGATGTAGCCCACGATCCGCTCGCCGCGGATCGGGTTGCAACACTTCGCCCGGAACACCATCACATCGTCGGCGCCGCGCACCTTGATGCGGTCGGGCTCCGAGCCCGGGCGCAGCACGCGCTTGACCGCGGCGACCACCGGATGGTCCGGCGCCTGTTCCTTGAGCTGGTTGTGCGGAACAATCTTGTCGAGGATCACCCGCGGCGACACCTTGCCGTAGCCGATCTGCGCCAGCAGATCTTCCGGTTTCGGGGTGGCGAACTCCGCGAGCACCCTGGCGATGTCGCCTTCGAGCAGCTTCGCGCCGTTCAAGCCGAAGCGCCGCGCTTCCTTGTCGAACACCCGCTTGCCGAGCTCGACGGCTCGATCCTTCTCCTCGACCTGGATCAGGTGCTTGATCTTGTTGCGGGCGCGCGACGTAACGGCGAAATTGAGCCAGTCGCGGCTCGGCTTGTGCGACGCGTTACGGATGATCTCAACGATGTCGCCGTTCTTGAGACGCGTGCGCAGCGGCACCATGCGGCCGTTGACGCGGGCGCCGACGCACTGGTGGCCGACGTCGGTGTGAATCGCGTAGGCGAAATCAATGGCGGTCGAACCCTTCGGCAGCACCTTCACCGTGCCGCGCGGCGTGAAGGTGTAGACCTCCTCCGGGTAGAGATCGATCTTCAGATTCGACAGGAACTCCTGCGGATCGCGGACTTCCTGCTGCCACTCGAGCAGCTGGCGCAGCCACTGGAAGTACTGTTCGTCGCGTTGCGCGCCGACCCGCCCCTCTTTGTACTTCCAATGCGCGGCAATGCCTTCCTCGGCGAGGCCGTGCATCTCCTCGGTGCGAATCTGCACCTCGAACGGAAAGCCGCGATCGCTGATCACCGAGGTGTGCAGCGACTGGTAGCCGTTGGGCCGCGGCATGGCGATGAAGTCCTTGATGCGCCCGGGCACCGGCGACCACGTCTGGTGGATGATGCCCAGCGCCGCGTAACAGTCCTTCACCGACGGCGTGACGACGCGCAGGGCCACGAAGTCGTAGACCTGCTCGAGATCGATCTTCTGCGCCTTCAGCTTCAGCCAGATGCTGTAGAGACGCTTGACGCGACCGTCGATGCTGAGCACCGGCACCTGGGCGTCGTGCAGCTTGCTGCGGATCTCCGAGGACAGCTCCTCGATCATCCCCAGCATGCCACGGCGTTTCGCGTCCACGCGGCCCTTCAGCGACTGGTAGCCGGCCGGTTCGAGATGGCGGAACGACAGCTCCTCGAGCTCGTTCTTGATGCGGCTCATGCCGAGGCGGTTGGCGATCGGCGCGTAGATGTCGAGCGTTTCCTGCGACACCCGCGCCCGCTTGTCATCCGGAATGTGCTGCAGGGTGCGCATGTTGTGGAGCCGATCGGCGAGCTTGACGAGAATCACGCGGATGTCGTCGACCATCGCCAGCAGCATCTTGCGGAAGTTCTCGGCCTGCCGCTCCTCGGTGGAGGAAAACGGAATCGCGCCGATCTTGGTCACGCCTTCGACGATATGCGCGACGTCTTCGCCGAACAGGTCACGAATCTTCTGCGGCGCGGTAAGGGTGTCTTCGACCACGTCGTGCAGCAGCCCGGCGGCAATGCAGACCGCGTCCAGCTTCATATCCGCGAGGATGTCGGCCACTTCGAGCGGGTGAACCAGGTACGGCTCGCCGGAATGGCGGATCTGTCCCCTGTGCTCCAGGGCCGAGAACACGTAGGCCTTGCGGAGCAGTTCAAGATCGGCGTCCGGACTGTAGCCCTGGACCTTGTCGAGCAGATCCTCGAAGCGAATCATGACAACTTGTTACCTAATTGTTTATCGGTTTGACGCCCGAATACCTGTGATTGGTGTCTAAACTAGCAGGGCAAGACCGCGTCCGGATACCCGCGTCTCAGTTATCTTGCGGGCCATTCTGGAAGCCAGATATACTCTGCAGCTTGCCTGCCCCTCCGGAGCGTTGGGGCGGAGGCGGCCGGCTCCTGGACGGGTCTTTCTTGAGGAGAATGTTAATGAGAATGCGGTCTTCGGCAGCGTATTTGGCGCTGTTTATCGGGCTGAGCGTCACGCTGGCCGGTTGCGGATACGTGAGTGAAATCCGCGCTATGAAGGCGTTCAAGGACGGCAACAAGGCCTACGCATCCAGCGATTGGCGCGTGGCGGTCAACAAATACGAAGCAGCGGCTGCGCTGGCCCAGTCTCAACCCGACTGCCAGTGGTGCCCGGCGATTTGGTTCTACCTGGGCAACTCGTACGACAACCTCTATCGTCCTGCCCGCAAGGGTGAACCGGCCAACGACGCGCTGCTCCAGAAGGCGGTCGACAACTACACGGTGGCCAGCGAGAAGCTGACCGAGGAAACCGTTCCGAAGCGCTCGCTCGCGCTGGAATTCCTCGTCGCGACTTACGGCCCCGACAAGCTTGCCGACCCGACGCAGGCCGAGCCGGTCGTGCAGCGCATGATTCAGCTCGCGCCGAACGAGCCGACCAACTACTTCCAGCTCGCCAAGATCTATGAAGACTCGGGCGAGTACCAGCTCGCCGAGGAGACCTACCTGAAGGGCCGCGACGCCAAGCCGTCCGACCCCATGGTGTACCTGACCGTGGCCGGCTACTACAACCGCCAGGGCGACTTCGACAAGCTGATTCAGAACATCCGCAAGAACATCGAGCTCGAGCCGAACAACCCGGAAGCGCACTATCGTCTGGCGACCTACAGCTGGGACAAGGCGTCGCGCGATTTCCGTCTCACCGACAGCCAGAAGAGGGAGATCATCCTCGACGGCCTCAACTCCGTCGACAAGGCGCTCTCGCTCAATCCGGATTACATCGAGGCGATGACCTACAAAGGTCTGTTGCTCCGCACCCAGGCGCTGATTGAGAAGGACCCCAAGAAGCAGCAGGACCTGATCCGTGAGGGCACGGCGCTGGGCGACAAGGCCAACGCGATGCGAAAGGCACGCCAGGGCTAACTCGGTCGATCGCCCAAAGTGATCGATCAGCGCGGAAAGTCAATGGAACGGGCCGGTTGCGCAACTTGCGCACCGGCCCGTTTTTTCTTTTACCTGCACGTCACCCCCGAGTGATAATTTCAGGTGCAGTTTCAGGAGTCCACTTGCATGAAGATTTCGTTGACTAGGCTTGTCTTGTCCCTCGTCACGGTGGGCATGTTTGCGATCAGCGCTGCAGCGCAGGTGACCACCGGTTCACTCAGCGGCAAAATTCAGAACGAAAAACTGGAGGCCGTGTCGGGCGCGAGCGTGATCGCGATCCACCTGCCGTCCGGCACGACCTACGAAACCACGTCCCGCACGGACGGCCGTTTCGTCATCCTCAACATGCGCGTCGGCGGGCCGTACTCGGTCACCGCGGCGTTCAGCGGCACCGGCGCGGCGGCGTTCGCGCCCAACACGCAGGAGAACGTCGAGATCAACCTCGGCGTGGCCACCGACCTGGCGTTCACGGTTCGGGAGATCGCGGTCACCGAGACGGTAACGGTGACGGCGCAAAGCGACGCGGTGTTCGCGTCGAACCGCACCGGCGCGGCCACCGCCGTGACCCGCGACGAGATGGCGCTGCTGCCAACCATCACCAACCGCCTCGAGTCGTTCGCGCGGCTGACGCCGGCGATGGGAGGCAGCATGTCGTTCGCCGGCCAGGACAACCGCATGAACAACATCACGGTGGACGGCTCCTACTTCAACAACTCGTTCGGCCTCGGCAGCCAGCCGGGCGACCGCACCGGCGTGGCGCCCATTTCGATGGACGCGATCGAGCAGCTGCAAATCAACATCGCCCCGTTCGACGTGCGCTCGGGCAACTTCGTGGGCGCCGGCGTCAACAGCGTGACCCGCAGCGGCACCAACGCGTTCCGCGGCTCGGCGTTCTACCAGTTCCGCGACCAGGGCCTGGTCGGCACCGAGGCCAAGGACCTGACCGTCAACGTCGGCACGTTCACCTTCAAGAACTACGGCGGCTGGGCGGCCGGGCCGATCATCAAGAACCGGCTGTTCTTTTTCGGCAACGGCGAGAAGGAAGAGACCGAGCAGCCGGGCACCACGTTCCGCGCCAACCGCGGCGGCGAGGCGGTGGCCGGCAGCACCACGCGCGTGCTGGCCTCGGACCTCACCGCGCTCAGCAGCTTCCTGCGGCAGCGCTACGGCTACGAGACCGGGCCGTTCGCCGACTACCAGCACCTCACGCCGGGGCGCCGGCTGCTGGCCAAGTTCGACCTCAACGTCAACAACCGCAACAAGCTGAGCTTCCGCTACAACCAGCTGGATTCCGACACCGACGTCCTGCTGTCGAACTCATCGTCGCTCGGCTTTGGCAGCCGCCGCACCAACACCACGGGCCTGAACTTCCAGAACTCGAACTACCAGATTCTCGAAAACATCAAGTCGGGCGTGGCCGAACTTAACACCGTGATCGGCTCGACCATGTCGAACTCGCTGATCGTCGGCTTCTCCTCGCACGACGAGAGCCGCGCCACTCGCGGGACGTTCTTTCCCATGGTGGACATCCTCGAGCAGGGCACGGTCTACACGACGTTCGGCTTCGAGCCGTTCACGCCCAACAACGAGCTGCGCTACCAGACGTTCCAACTACAGAACAACTTCACCAAGTTCGCCGACAAGCACTCCTACACGGCCGGCTTCAGCTTTGAACGCTACAACTCGGAGAACGTGTTCTTCCCCGGGTCGCAAAGCGTCTACGTCTACAACTCGCTGCAGGACTTCTACGACGACGCCAACCGAGTGCGCCCGGTCACCCTCAACCGCTTCCAGGTCCGCTACATGAACATCCCCGGGCTGGACAAGCCGCTGCAGCCGCTCGAGGTGGACTACATGGGCGCCTACGCCCAGGATGAGTGGACCGTCACCGACAAGCTCAAGGTGATCGCCGGCATCCGATTCGACGTGCCGCGGTTCGGGGCCACCGGCTTCGCCAATGCCAACGCCAACGCCCTGACGTTCCGCGACGAGACCGGCGCCAGCGTCCAGTACGACACCGGCAAGCTGCCTGACGCCAACCTGCTGTGGTCGCCGCGCGTCGGCTTCAACATGGACCTCAGCGAGAACCGCAGCACGCAGCTCCGCGGCGGCACGGGGGTCTTCACGGGCAAGCCGCTGTTCGTGTGGATCTCCAACCAGATCGGCAACACCGGGGTGCTGACCGGATTCGTCCAGAACAACAACAGCACGGCCAACCCGTTCAATCCCGACCCGAACGCCTACAAGCCGACCAGCGTCACCGGCGCGCCGGCCACCAGCTACGAGCTGGCGCTGACGGATCCGGATTTCAAGTTCCCGCAGGTGTGGCGCACCAACCTGGCCGTCGATCACCGCCTGCCCTGGGGCATCACCGGCACGGCGGAGTTCATCTACAACCGCGACGTCAACGGCATCTATTACATTCAGGCCAACCTGCCGGTGCCGCAGAGCAGCTTCACCGGTGCCGACAAGCGCCCGCGGTGGACCAGCAACCGCATCAACAACACCCCGGGCAACCAGGTATCCAACGCCACGGTGATGAAGAACCAGAACGTCGGCCGCTCCTGGAACACCGTGTTCTCGGCGCGCAAGAACATGACCTCCGGCATGCTGCAGGCCGCCTACAACTACGGCGAGAGCAAGAACACCGTGGATCCGGGCTCGATTGCGTTCGGCTCGTGGTCGAACAACGCCCATGCGGGCGACCCGAACAACCCGGGCCTGTCCTACGCCGGCGCGTCGCCGGGCCACCGCTTTTTCCTGACGGGCTCGTACCGCAAGGAGTACTTCGGCTTCGGCGCCACCTCAATCTCGGCCTTCTGGGAGTCGCGCACCATCGGCAACACCAGCTACACGTTCGCTGGCGACATGAACGGCGATGGCGGCTTCAACGACCTGATCTACATTCACCGCAACCAGGGCGAGATGAATTTCCAGGCCTTCACCGCCGGCGGCCGGACCTTTACGGCCGCGGAACAGTCCGCGGCGTGGGACGCCTACATCGCCCAGGATCCCTACCTGAGCAAGCGCCGCGGCGAATACGCGGTGCGCGGCGCGGTGTTCCTGCCGCGGTTCCACCGCCTCGACGTCGGCCTCACGCAGGACGTGTTCACCACGTTCGGCGGCGAGCGGCACCGCTTCCAGTTCCGCGTGGACCTGATCAACTTCGGCAACCTGATCAACAAGCACTGGGGAGTGGCCCAGCGCCTGGTGTCGAACCAGCCGCTCACCAACCCGGCCGTGGACGCCAACGGCGCCTCCACCTACCGCCTGCGGGTGGTCAGCAACCAGCTGCTGTCGAAGAGCTACGAGCAGACCGCGGACCTCAGCGACGTCTACCGCGTGATGTTCAGCGTGAAATACTTCTTCGGGTCGTAGAGGCGGTGGGGCCTTGAGGCTGTGAGGCCCTGAGGTAATAGGGGCGCACTTTAGTGCGCCCGATCATCCGAGGGCGGGGGCTTGAACCCCCGCCATTTTTCTTTGGGCTAAGATCTGCCCATGACGAAGACCGCCCGCGCCGTGGCCGTCCTTGCCGTCGTCAGCCTGCCCGCATCCTCAATGGTGTCCGGCTTCAGTCGAACGGACCAGGAACTCGGCACCATCGACTTCCCGACCTCGGGCTCACCCGCCGCTCAGCCCCACTTCATCAAGGGCGTGCTGTTGATGCACAGCTTCGAGTACGACGATGCGCGCGAGGCGTTCGTCGCGGCGCAGAACGCCGACCCGGCATTCGCCATGGCCTACTGGGGCGAGGCCATGACCTACAACCACCCGGTGTGGCAGCGCACCTCTCCGGACCTTGCCAGAGCCGCGCTCGCGAAGCTGGCGCCGACCGCCGAGGCGCGCCGAGCCGTGGCGCCGACCGAGAAGGAGCAAGGCTGGATCGGCGCCGTTGAACGGTTGTACGGATCGGGGGAGAAGCTCGCGCGCGATCTCTCGTACGCCGACGCGATGAAGACGATGCACGAGAGGTATCCGAATGATGATGAAGTGAAATCCTTCTACGCGCTCGCGATTCTCGGCACCAGCCACGGCGGCCGCGACGTCTCGATCTACATGCGGGCCGCCGCGCTGGTCGAGCAGGTCTACTCGAAGAACCCCCAACATCCGGGCGCGGCCCACTACCTGATTCACGCCTACGACGATCCGGTGCACGCGCCGCTCGGCCTGCGCTACGCCGATGCCTACTCGAAGATTGCCCCGGACGCGTCGCACGCGCTGCACATGCCGTCGCACATCTACGTGGCGATGGGCATGTGGGATGAATCCGGGTCGATCAACGAGCGCTCGGTGAAAGCCGCCGACGCGCGTCGTGAGGCCCGCAAGCTCGAGGTCGACCAGCGCGGCTTCCACGCGCTGCTGTGGCTGGTCTACAGCTACACGCAGCAGGGACGTTACGAGGACGCACGCGGCGTGCTGGCGCAGATCGAGGTTGCCGCGAAGGAGAGCGGCTCCGAGCGCACGCGCAGCCACCTTGCGCTGGCGCGAGCCGCCTGGCTGATCGAGACCCGCAAGTGGGGTGAAGCCAAGGCGCCGGTGCCATCAACGGACCTGGCCAAAGGCACCGCCATCGCGGATCTGTTTGCGATCGGATTCGCCGCGGTGCGCTCGGGCAATCGGGCCGGCGCGGCCAACGCAATGGCGCAAATGGCGGCGGTCATGGCGGAGACGCCCGTCAATGGCGCACCCGTGCGAAGCACCCCAGGGGGCACCGCCAAGCCCGGTATCCGCCCAATCGCGCCGGGTCCCCAGGCGGTTCCTGGACCCGGCCCCCAGGCACCGGGCACCGAGGCACCGCATCAGCATGCGCCGCAGGCGGCTACCGGGCTGCCGACCGCTGGGGGCGGCGCCGACCCGCGCATTCCCCAGGTCATGGCGCAGCAACTCGAGGCCGCCATCCTCTTCTCCGAGGGCCGGCGCGAAGAGGCCCTGGTGCTCGCCCGCCAGGCCGCCGTTGTCGAGGCCGGCCTGGCCTTCGAATTTGGTCCGCCGGTGCCGGTCAAGCCGGTCAACGAGCAGGTGGGCGAAATGCTGATGGATCTGCGCCGTCCCAGGGAGGCGATGGAGGCGTTCGAACTGTCGCTCAAGCGCACACCCGGCCGCGCCCTGTCGCTGCTGGGCCTGGCTCGGGCGGCGGCCGCCGCCAGGGACGCAGCAACCGCCCAAAGGGCCTACCGCGAGCTGCGAGAGGTGTGGAGGAAGGCAGACAAGACGCTTCCTGAATTGAAGGAAGTGGGAGCCCAGGCGCCGAAGTCGAGTTCGTACTGAGGGCTTAGGGGCTGAGGACGGAGGGGCGTGGGGGCCGTACAATAAGACGGCCGCTCCGTTTGGGAGCGGCCGCCTGGCGTGATTCGGTTGGACCCGAATCGGCGGAACAAACGAATCGGTGCCCGATCAGTTGCCGCCGACGCGTCCGGGCGCGGCCGCGGCGCGGCGCATGCCCTCGGTGATGATGCCGACCTTCTCGACGCCGGCGCCCTTGGCGGCGTCGATCACTTCGACGATGTCGCCGTAGCGCAGGCCGCCGTCGGCCGCGATGAACAGGGTCTTGTCCTTGCGCTCTTCGTAAATCCTGCGCAGGCGATCCTCGAGCTCGGCCACCTGGACGTCGGACTTGTTGATCGACAGCTTCCGATCGGCGGTGTACTCGATCACGATTTGCGAGACGTCGACCTGCGTCTGGTTGGCGCTCTTGGTTTCGGCCGGCAGGTTCACGTCCAGTCCGCGCTGCGACAGCGGCAGGGCGGCCATGAAGATGACCAGCAGTACGAGCAGCACGTCGATCATCGGCGTGATGTTCATGTCCGCCGAGACTTCGAGCTTCTTGGCGGTAATGACCCGATCGGCGCCGTGGTGCTGGTGAGCGTGAGCCATGGCTTATCTCCCCCCGCCCATCAGGCCGGTGCGGTTCTTCGGATCGGTGATGAGACCCATGTCTTCGATGCCGCCGGCGCGCAGTTCGTCCATGGCGTCCATCACCGCCCCGTAGCGCGCTTCCTCATCGGCCTTGATCAGGATGATGCGCTCTTTCTTGTTCTCGAGCACTTCCTCGACTCTTTGCCGCAGCTCTTCCTTGCGGACCGGCAGGCCGTTCAAAAAGTAGCGGTCGCTGCGATCGACCGCGACCACCGTCTGGTCCTGGGTTTCAGGCTTTTCCGCGGTATTCGCGGCCAGCGGCAGCCTCACGTCCGCGCCCTTCTGCAGCAGCGGCGCCACGATCATCATGATGATGAGCAGCACCAGCATGACGTCCACCAGGGGCGTGACGTTGATGTCCGATTTGACTCCGCCTTTGGAGCCGCCGACGTCCATTGACATGGCAATTACTCCCTACAAAGTGAGAAGTGAGAAGTCGAAAGTGAGAAGCATGAATCGGCCTCTCACTTCTCCCTTCCAACTCCTGACTTCCTTTACGACGTCTTCTTGATGAAATAGTCGACCATCTCCGACGACGAGTTGTCCATCTCGACGTTGAAGAACTCGAGCTTGCCCGAGAGGTAGTTGTAGAACCACACCGCCGGGATGGCCACGAACAGGCCGAGCGCGGTTTCGACGAGCGCTTCGGCGATACCGGCGGAGACGGCGCCAATGCCGCCCGAGCCCGACGAAGCGATTCCGACGAATGCGTTGATGACGCCGACGACCGTGCCGAGCAGACCGACGAACGGCGCGGTCGCGCCAATGGTCGCCAAGCCTGACACGCCCTTTTTCAGGTCGTTCGAGGTCAGCGCGGTGGCGCGCTGGATCGAGCGGCGAACGGTGTCGAGCAGGTCTTCACGCGACAGGTTGGCGCCGCTCTCGTGCTGGAACTGGTACTCCTGGAGGCCGGCGAGCACGACCTTCGCGAGGTGGCTGTAACGGTACTCCTTGGCGGCCGACAGCGCGATCGCTTCCTTCAGGCGGCCTTCCTTGAGGTGCTTGGCCACCAGCGGCGCGTACATCTTCGACTGTTTGGTAGCCTGATTGAACGTGTAGATGCGCTCAATCGCGACGCCCACCGACCAGAACGACATGATGAACAGCACGATGGCGACCGCCCACGCGGCAGCACCCATCTGCTCGAACATGCCCACCCAATCGAGGCCGCCGCCGGGGGCCTCCTGCGCAAACGCGGGAGCGCCCACGAGCATTATCGCAAACGCGGCACCGGCAATCCGACCGAACTGAAGCTTCCGACCTTCCATCGCATTCCTCCAAAAAAAGAACGGTTGGTCCGCCTGGAGACGGACCTGACAACTGCCCTACTGCAACGTGAACTGCACCGTAACCGTCATGATGACCGGCACCGGAACGCCGTTCAGCAAGGTCGGTGTGAACTGCCACTGACGCACCGCGTCGAGCGCCGACTGGTCGAGCAGCGGAATCGAGCGGAGAACCTTCGCATCCCTCACCGCGCCGTCGGGGCCAATCGTGGCCTCGATGATCACGATGCCCTGCACGCGCGCGGACTGGGCGATCGGCGGATACACGGGACGAACGTCGCGGGTCTTCTGGGGCGGCTTGATGTTGCCACCGACGCGCACCGGCGCCGCCGGTGGGGGCGGGGGTGGCGGCGGTTCGGGAATGCCACCGGTGATGCCACCGGAAACGCCGCCGATGATGCCGCCTTCAACGCCCGACGTGCGCTCGAAGCCGGCTTCGAGACCGGTCTCGGCCTTGATTTCCTTCGGCGCTTCGAGCGGCGCCGCGTCGGGACTGACGTCCATCGGCGGTGGCGGTGCCTTCGCCTCGGGTGGCGGCGGCGGCGGTGGCGGCGGCGGCGGCGGTGGCGGCGCGGCCACGAACGCCATCATCGAAGGCGTCGTCGGCAGGGCTCCCACGGCCATCAACGGAACGATGATCAGGGCGGCGAGCGCAGTCGCCTGAATCAACATCGTCAGTGGCACCGTGTACCACATCTTGTTGCCCATCTTGATCGATGGGTTGACGACATCACCAAACATGTCGCGTGGCACTAAATCCTCCTCAACTTCGTATTCATCCTTCGAGTCCCCTCGAGATACCCCCGAGCCTGTCGAAGGGTCACTAGAAGACCGTCGATTATCCCTTCGACGTTGGCCGGACGCAAGCGCTTCGGCCAGGGGGTCAAAAGGGGGCGTGTCTTCCGATTAGACACCGGATTTCCGGGTGTGCTCCCTACAAAGCGCGTTCAAGTTTCCGTTGCAAAGCCGCTACAGCACCAGAGAAACGAAAGAGGTCAGGTACGAGCCGCACCTGACCCCTCGGACGCCCGGCGATTCTAGTCGGGCGGCAAACCCACCGTCAACAGTCTAGACACCGAAAACGCATCGAAATTACGCATGGTTACGAAACATTACAAGGTCCGTCAGGTGTTTTACCGCCCTAATTCTCGATTCGCATGCCGTAGAACGAACGGTACACGAAATACATGCTGACAGAGAAGAACACCACCGACAGCCCCATCGTCAGGGCGGCGCCGGTGCCGATGTAGACACCCAACTCGACCGCCAGCAGGCCGAACAGCGTGGTGAACTTGATGACCGGGTTCATCGCCACCGACGAGGTGTCCTTGAACGGATCGCCGACCGTGTCGCCGACCACCGACGCGTCGTGCAGCGGCGTGCCCTTCATCTTCAATTCGGTTTCGACAATCTTCTTGGCGTTGTCCCACGCGCCGCCGGCGTTGGCCATGAAGATCGCCTGGTAGAGGCCGAACAGCGCGATCGAAATCAGGTAGCCGATGAAGAAGAACGGCTCGACGAACGCGAAGCCCAGCGTCGAGAAGAACACGCCGAGGAAGATGTTGAACATGCCGCGCTGTGCGTAAACGGTGCAGATCTCGACCACCTTCTTGCTGTCTTCCACCGACGCCTTGGTCGCGCCTTCCAGCTTGATGTTCTGCTTGATGAACTCCACCGCGCGGTAGGCGCCGGTGGTGACCGCCTGCATCGAGGCGCCGGTGAACCAGTAGATCACCGCGCCGCCCGTGATCAGGCCGAGCAGGAACGGCGGGTGGAGGATCGACAGCTTGGCGATCGCCGTCTGATCCGCGAGGCCCTGGGTCAGCGCCATGATGATCGCGAAGATCATCGTCGTCGCCCCCACCACCGCGGTGCCGATCAGCACCGGCTTGGCGGTCGCCTTGAAGGTGTTGCCGGCGCCGTCGTTCTCCTCGAGCAGTTCCTTCGCCACCGTGAAGTTGACCTTGAAGCCGTGGCTCTTCTGGATGTCCGCTTCGACGTTCGGGATGTCTTCAATCTGCGACAGTTCGTAGACCGACTGCGCGTTGTCCGTGACCGGGCCATAGGAGTCCACGGCAATCGTCACCGGGCCCATACCAAGGAAGCCGAACGCCACCAGGCCGAACGCGAAGATCGCGGGGGCCGCCATGATCTCGCCCAGCCCCCAGGACGCCACGATGTAGGCAATCGTCATCAGGCCCATGATGGTCAGGCCGAGCCAGTAGCTGCTGAAGTTGCCGGCGACCAGGCCCGAGAGGATGTTGAGCGACGGACCGCCCTCGCGCGACGAGGTCACGACTTCCTTGACGTGGCCCGAGTGGACGGACGTGAACACCTTCACGAACTCCGGGATGATCGCGCCGGCCAGCGTGCCGCAGGTGATCACCGTCGACAACTGCCACCACAGCGAGGTGTTGCCGCCGAGTGACGGAATCAACTCGTAGGACAGCACGTAGGTGAGGATCACCGAGACGATCGAGGTCAGCCACACCAGCGTGGTCAGCGGCACTTCGAAGTTCATCTTCGCGGCGTTGCCGAAGGTGCTCTTCGCCCACGCGTTGTTCACCAGGTACGAGCCCGCCGAGGCCAGCACCATCATCACGCGCATCATGAAGATCCACACCAGCAGCTGGACCTGGATGGCCGGCTCCTTGACCGCGAGCATGATGAACGAGATCAGCGCCACGCCGGTGACGCCGTAGGTCTCGAAGCCATCCGCCGTCGGCCCGACCGAGTCGCCGGCATTGTCGCCGGTGCAGTCGGCGATCACGCCCGGGTTTCTGGCGTCGTCTTCCTTGATCTTGAACACCACCTTCATCAGGTCCGAGCCGATGTCGGCAATCTTGGTGAAGATGCCGCCGGCGATACGCAGCGCCGCGGCGCCGAGCGATTCACCGATCGCGAAGCCGAGGAAGCAGACGCCGGCGTATTCACCGGGAATGAACAGCAGAATCGCGAGCATGAACAGCAGCTCGACGGAGATCAGCATCATGCCGACGCTCATGCCGGAGCGCAGCGGAATGTCGCACACCGGGAATGCCTTGCCCTTAAGGCTGGCAAACGCGGTGCGCGAATTGGCGAGGGTGTTGATGCGGATGCCGTACCACGCCACGCCGTAGCTGCCGGCGATGCCGATCAGGCTGAAGATGATGACGATGGCGATGCGGCCCGGCTCGAGGCCGGTCAGCCAGAAATAGGCAATCATCACCGCGCCGATGAACAGCTCCAGAATCAGCAGGAACTTGCCCTGCTGCACCAGGTAGGCCTTGCAGGTCTCGTAGATGAGCGCCGAGACGTCGGCCATCGCCGGGTGTACCGGCAGGTTCTTGACCGCGGTATAGGTCCACAGGCCGAACAGCAGGCCCAGCACGCACACCACGAGGCCGGTCAGCAGGATGCCGTGGCCGGTCATGCCGAAAAAGTCGCCCGTGTTGAGATCGGGCAGCTGGATGTTCACTTCACCGCCGGGGCGGTGATGCGCGGCATCCTGGGCAGTGTCCTGGGCCAGCACGGCCGGCGCCATCAAGATGCCCAGCATCAACACCATGGCTGCTCGTCGAAGCAGCCTCACGCTGATTAGCCTCATGCTGATTAGCCTCATCCTGGTTAGCCTCGTCACCATCTCGTCGTCGTCTCCCTTGACTCTTGCCTATCGACTCTTGCCTGTCGACGCTTGACCGTTGACTGCCGGCGGCAGTGCCATACCACCAGTCAGGAAAATCCGAATGCCTTCTTCCACCGACAAATCCGGGTAGAACGCCTGCGACCGCGGGTAGACGGCCACGTCACCCAGGTACAGGTGATTGGTCGGCACGTACACCGCGATCATCGCTTCCGGTCCCGCACCCGCGCCACGATCGATCGTGAACTCGCGCGTCAGGAACCCTATCACCATCCCGCGCCGCGGGTCGTCCACGATCACGACCTTCTTGAAGCCCGACTCGCTGTCGGGCGAGAACGCCGCGACCAGCTGCTTCACCGGCGCGTAGACCGTCTTGAACAGCGGCACGTTCAGCAGCCATTGTTCGGCGCGCT
Source organism: Acidimicrobiia bacterium (assembly GCA_016871275.1). Taxonomy (GTDB): domain Bacteria; phylum Acidobacteriota; class Vicinamibacteria; order Vicinamibacterales; family UBA2999; genus 12-FULL-67-14b. Next base: position 97,031 of record VFZG01000003.1, read on the forward strand.
GCAGGATACGCCGTCCGATCACGTTGGTCGCCACGGCGCCGACCAGCAGGATGAAACCCGTGGTCATCAGCACGCCGAGGCCGGGCACTTCCCGTCCGAGCAGGTAGATCGACAGCGGCCGCGCCACACCATCGATGAACCGGAACGTCCACCACAGGGTCACGACGGTGATCAGCAGCGGCACCGTCACGACCAGCCCGGTCAGAAAACTACGCCGCAGCATTGCTTACCGGGCCTCCGGCCCGGACCGACTGCATCGCATTACCCCGCCAACAACCAGATCACCGTGAAGGCAGCCAGGGCGAACCGGTAATACGCGAATCCCGCCAGCGAATGCGCCGCAAGGTATCGCACGAAACACTTCACGGTGGTGTAGCCGACGAGGGCCGATACCACCAGGCCGACGGCGAGAATCGTCACGGGCAAACCCGCCATCCCCACCTCCGACAGATCAAGCGCTTCCTTCGCCGCCGCGGCCACGATCGCCGGCAGGCTCATCAGGAAGATGAACCGCGCCGCCGACGCGCGCTCGACATGCAGCAGCATGGCCAGCGTCAGGGTGGCACCCGACCGCGACACCCCCGGCGCCAGTGCCAGCGCCTGCGCGCATCCCACCGCCAACGCCTCGCCAAACCCCAGCGTCCGCGCGTCACGCGACTTCCGTCCGACACGCTCGGCGAATATCAGCCCGACGCCGCCGAGGGCCAGCGTCACCGCCACGACCAGCGGCGAACGCAATTGCCCTTCAATCGCGTCGGCGAACAACCCGCCGACGATCACAATCGGAATCGTGCCGGCGATGATCAACCGGCCGAGCCGCTCGTACTCACCGTCGCGGCCGGTCACCGCGCCCGGCGCCGACGCGATCAGCCGCGCCACGTCGGCGCGGAAGAATGCCACCACCGCCAGCAGCGTGCCGACGTGACACGCCACGTCGAACGCGATCCCGAACCGTCCCGGATCCCAGCCGAAGAACGCGCGGGCCAGGATCAGGTGACCCGAGCTCGAGACGGGCAGAAACTCGGTGAGCCCCTGCACGACGCCGAGCAACGCAGCCGCGAGGAGATCCACTGGCGGTTACAAACTCGCCCGCAAGCTCTGCGCCTGTCGTGCCATCTGTGGCCTACACCGCCTTCCGGGCACCCTGCGTCCGGCCCCTGGCCTGCCTGGTGCCAAGGATGATGGCGATCGACGACGCGATGAAAATAGTTGAGTAGGTGCCGCTGACGACGCCGACCAGCATCGTGAACGCAAACGCTTCGAGCACCTCGCCGCCGAACAGGTACAGCGCCAGCACCGCCAGGAACGTCGTGCCCGCGGTGATGATGGTGCGGCTCAGCGTCTGGTTGACGCTCTCGTTGACCACCCGCTCGAGCGACTCGCGCCGCCGGCTGCGCAGGTTCTCGCGCACGCGGTCGAAAATGACGATGGTGTCGTTGACCGAGTAGCCGGTAATCGTCAGCAGGGCCGCGACCACGTTCAGCGACAGGTCATAGCCCATGAAGAACAGGAATGCGACCGTGACCATGATGTCGTGGAAGGTGGCTGCGATCGCGCCGATGGCGAAGGCGAAGCGGAACCGCAGGCCGATGTAAATGGTGATGCCGATAATCGACGCCAGCACGGCGTAGATACCGCGGCGCTGCAGGTCGGCGCCAATCACCGGGCCGACGAGATCCTGGCTGAGCACCTCGATCTTGCCGAGGCTGGCCTTCGCCAGAGCGTCGGTGACCGCGCGGGCGTTCTGGTCCAGCGACGCGCCGTCCTCCTGGATCAGCTGCGGGAGGCGGATCACTTTCTGGTTCTGCGCGGGATCGCCGTAGCTCTGGATGACCTGCTCGCCTGGAATCGCGGCGACGATCGCCTGCCGGACCTGATCGTCGCTGACCGGCTGCTCGAACTTGACGACCATGATCGTGCCGCCCGAGAAGTCGATGCCCAGCGGAATGCCCCGGCTCACGCCATAGCCGATGCCGGCGAGGACGACGACGGTCGACAGAATCAGCGCGTGCCAGCGCCACTTGATAAAGTCGTAGTTTGCGTTTTCGAAGAGAGCCATAGATTAGATCGACAGCTTCTGCACGTTGCGGCCGGTCAGCGTCGCCTCGAACATCGTGCGGGAAACGAAATAGGCGGTGAACACGTTGGACAACAGGCCGATCGTCAACGTCAACGCGAAGCCGCGAATCGAGCTGGTGCCGAAGTTGAACAGGAACGCGGCGGCAATCAGCGACGCCACGTGGGTGTCGAGAATCGTCAGCAGCACGCGATCGAAGCCGGCGGCCACCGCCTGCTTGACGCCCTTGGCGGTCCGCAGCTCTTCTTTGATGCGCTCGAAGATCAGCACGTTCGAGTCGACGCCCATGCCGATGGTCAAAATGAAACCGGCAATGCCGGGCAGCGTCATGGTCGCGCCCGCGTAGGCCATCAGACCGAGCAGGATGATCAGGTTCGCGCCAATCGCGATCAGCGCGTTGATGCCCGCCGCCTTGTAGTAGAACAGCATGAACAGCGTGACCAGCAGCAGGCCGCCGGCGGCCGCCGTCACCCCGGCACGAATCGAATCGGCGCCGAGCGACGGGCCGACCGTGCGTTCTTCGAGGTAGGTGAGGTTCGCCGGCAGCGCACCGGAGCGCAGCTTCAACGACAGGTCCTGCGTTTCCTGGTTGGTGAAGTTGCCGGTGATCCGGCCCTCGTCGTCGATGCGTGACTGGATGACCGGCGCCGACTGCACGCGGTTGTCGAGGACAATCGCGAGCTGGCGGCCGATGTTGTTCTGCGTGAAGGTGCCGAACTTCCGCGCGCCGTCGTTGTTGAGCGAGAAGCTCACCGCCGGACGGTTGTTCTCGTCCAGGGTCGGTCGCGCGTTGCGCAGGTCGCGGCCGGTGACCGCCGGAACGCGGCGAACCACGTAGTAACCCGTGCTGGCGGCCTGCCCCGGGCCAGCTTCGATCACGCCCGGCAGAATCTGCATGTCCGGCGCAACGCTGCCGCCCAGCACCGCGCGCGCCGCGGCTTCATCCGAGAAAGGACCCTGCTCGACCTGCTTGAGCTCGAGCTGGGCGGTCGAACGAATGATGTCCTTGGCACGGCCGACGTCGGTCACGCCCGGCAGCTGCACCATGATCTGGTCGGCGGCGGTGTGACGCGCAATCACCGGCTCGGCGACGCCAAGCTCGTTGACGCGACGCTCGATGGTCTGCAGCGCCTGGTTCACGGTGTCTTCCCGCAGCTGCACCACGAGGTTGGGGCGCAGGGTGAAGGTGTAGGCGCCGCCGCTGCCTGAACCGCGTTCGTAGTTGGTTTCGACTTCGGCCAGCTGGTTGCGGAACTCGGCGTCACGCTCGGGCGGGATGCCACTGACCGTGAACGACGTCGCGTTGCCGACGGTCATCGCACCGACCGGGATGTTGTTCGTCTTGAGCAATTCCGCCAGCCGATCGGCGGTGGTCTGTGTCTCGAGCCGCAGCGCATCGTCGGTCTGCACGCGCAGCACCAGCTGCACGCCTCCCTTCAAGTCGAGGCCCAGCTTGACCTTCTGATCGGGGGGGTAGAACGCAAACACCGCCAGTCCGAGGACGGCAACGATTGACAGAAATTTCCAACGAAAATTCTTCGCCATGATTTATGTGTTCGGCGTTTCCACAACGGGCGGCTGACCCTGGTAGCCGACAATCGCGGCCCTGGCGAAATCCACCCTCACATTTGGAGCGATCTGCAACGACACGGCGTCTTCGCTGATCTTGGCAATCGAGCCGAACATGCCGCCCGAGGTGACGACCTTGTCGCCGACTTTGAGCGCGGCGAGGAACGCCTGGACCTTCTTCTGCCGCTTTTTCATCGGCAGCAGGATGACGAAATAGAAGATCGCCAGGACGAGGACGAACGGGATGAGTTGAACCAGCGGGCTCACCTGTTGGCCAGGCGAGGCGGCGAGAGCCAGAATCATGCCGAAAAGGGGATCCGTCGTGGTCATGAAATCAACGCGCGGCGGGCAAAAGCCTGGTGGCACTCTTGTCTAAAATCTTCGAACCTGCCGAACGATATAGCCTCCCTAATCCGGCGCATGGTGTCAAGGTAAAAGCTCAGGTTATGCAACGTGTTAAGGGTGGCTCCGGTCATCTCGCCGGTGGCGTACAGATGCCGTAAATACGCCCTCGAAAAGCTGCGGCAGGTGTAGCACGAACACGCGGGATCGACCGGCCCATCGTCTTCGGCGTACTGGACGTTCTTGATGTTCAACGGTCCCTGGCTCGTGAAGAGCTGGCCATTTCGGGCGTTTCGTGTCGGCATCACGCAGTCGAACATGTCGATGCCGCGCGCCACGCACTCGACGATGTCTAGTGGGGTGCCGACCCCCATGAGATAGCGTGCCTGGCCGGCCGGCAGCAGTGGGGTCGTGGCCGCCACGACGTCATACATGGTCTGGTTGGGCTCGCCGACGCTCAGCCCGCCAATCGCATAGCCGTCAAACCCAATGGATACAGTGAGTTGCGCGCTCTTCGCCCGCAGCTCCGGATACGTTCCCCCCTGCACGATGCCGAACTGCGCCTGGGTGAGGGGGTCGGGACCATTTTTCCGTATCTCGGAAAAGCGCTCGCGGCAGCGGGCAGCCCAGCGGGCGGTCATTTCGAGCGATTTGTCGATGATCTCCGGCGTCGACGGCAGCGCCGGGCACTCGTCGAGCACCATGGCGATGTCCGAACCCAGATTTGCCTGGATCTCGACCGCCCGCTCGGGTGTCAGTACGTGCTTGCTGCCATCGAGATGAGACCGAAACTCGACGCCGTTCTCCCTGACCTTCCGCCGCTCGGCGAGGCTGAACACCTGATAGCCGCCGCTGTCGGTCAGGATTGGTTTGTTCCACCCCATGAACCGGTGAAGGCCACCGCGCCGGGCGATCAGCTCGTCACCCGGCCTCAACATGAGGTGGTAGGTATTGCCGAGGATGATGGTCGCGCCCACTTCTTCGATGTGGGCGGCGGTCAGCGCCTTGACGGCGCCCTGGGTGCCGACCGGCATGAACACCGGCGTTTCAATCTCGCCGTGAGCCGTCCTCAGAATTCCGCGTCGGGCGCCGCCGCTGGTGGTGGTGAGGGTGAACAAAAGGGACCCGACCCCTTTATTATCGCTAAGTGGCGAAGCTGAGGGTTGGAATCGTCTTTGGCGGCCGGTCGGGTGAGCACGAGGTGTCGGTCACGTCGGCGTCATCGATCTTCATGCACATCGATCGTGAAAAATACCAGCCCATCCCGATTCGCATTGAGAAGAACGGCGCCTGGTCCTATCCCGATCGCGACCCGAGGGCGTCGAACGTCGCGGAAGCGATCCAGCAGGCCAAGACCACCTCGGCTGCGGCACCCCGGTCCAGCGACCCGGCGCTCAACGCGCTGCGGCTCGACGTCGTCTTCCCCGTGCTGCACGGACCGTACGGCGAAGACGGCACCGTGCAGGGGCTGTTCGAAGTCGCCGACATCGCCTACGTCGGCAACGGAGTGCTGGCATCGGCGGCCGGCATGGACAAGGCGGTGATGAAGCGGCTGTTCGCCAGTCACGGCCTGCCGGTGTGTCCGTGGCACAGCTTCGTGCGCGCCGACTGGGATCGCGATCGCACGGCGGTGATGCAGCAGCTGGCGCCGCTCGGCCTGCCGGTGTTCGTCAAGCCTGCCAACCTCGGGTCGAGCGTCGGCATTTCGAAGGTCAAATCGTCAGCCGATCTGATCCCGGCCATCGAGGTCGCGCTCGGTTTCGATCGCAAGGTGGTGGTGGAAGCCGCCGTGCCGCGCGCGCGGGAGATCGAATGCGGGATCCTCGGCAACGACGATCCTGAAGCCTCGGTGCCCGGCGAAGTCCTGCCGTCGCGCGAATTCTACGACTATCAGGCGAAATATCTGGACGAAGGATCGCGGACGGTGGTTCCCGCCGACCTCCCGCCGGGCATGGCCGCAGCCGTGCAACGGCTGTCGGTGCAGGCGTTCCGCGCCATCGACGGCTCCGGCCTGGCGCGGGTGGACTTCCTGGTCAACGGCGAGACCGGCGAAATCTTTCTGAATGAGATCAACACGCTGCCCGGATTCACCAACATCAGCATGTACTCGAAGATGTGGGAGGCATCGGGTGTGAGCTACACCGCGCTCGTGGATCGGCTCATTCAACTGGCGCTGGCGCGCCATGCGGACAAACAACGCCTCAGGACCAGCGGCCTGTGAAGTGAGAAGTGAGAAGTGAGAAGTGAGAACAAGCGCCGCGGTATTGCTGCTCCTGTCGCTTACGACCTCTCTTGTCTCGTTTCCGCCGCAGGGCATTAGTGGCGCGGCGGCGGTGGCGCGCGCCTACGATCTGATCCTCGACGCCGACTTCGATGGCTTGACGAAGGCCCTGCCGGCCACCTGTCCGCCGGCGCCGATGGTCGCCTGCCGCGGGCTCGAGGCCCTGAGCCTGTGGTGGCAGATCCTGATCGACCTCGACAACCGCCAGCTCGACCGCACGTTCCTGAGCACGGTGAATGCCGCAATCAGCGAGGCCGAACGATTCGCGGCCGCCGAACCCAATCGCGCCGAAGCCTGGTTTTACGTCGGCGCCGCCTACGGCGCGCGGGCGCAGTTCCGCTCCTATCGCTACGAGCGTCTGGCCGCGGCGCGCGACGGCAAGCGGATCAAAAAGGCCCTCGAGAAGGCGCTCGCGCTCGATCCCTCCATGCACGACGCCGAGTTCGGCATCGGCATGTACCGCTACTACGCCGGCGTGGCGCCGGCGCTCTTCCGGTTCCTGCGCATCCTGCTGCTGCTGCCGGGCGGCGACCGAGAAGACGGGCTGCGCCAGCTCGAACGCGCCGGCACGCAGGGTCAGCTGGTGCGCGGTGAAGCGCAGTTCCAGACCCACGTGCTGTATCTCTGGTACGAGAAGAAATGGCCGCAGGCCCTCGCCATCATCAAGAGCCTGCAGGCACGCCATCCTCGCAATCCGCTGTTCCGGCAGATCGAAGCGGAGATCCTCGACCGCTACTTCCACGATCCTGCCGCGAGCCTCACCGCCTCCGAGCAGTTGCTCGCGCTCGCCGAATCGCGCGCGGTGTTCCGCCCCGACATCGCCGAACGCGTCGCCCGGCGCAACATCGCGAAGCAATCGAAAGCGCTCAAGCGGTAGGTCCTACAGAATCGTGCGCGCCGATCCGAGATTGATGATGAAGGTGTGATGGTGCGATCGATCGGCGGCTCGAGACGGGGCGTCTGGTGGCTACAACAAACGCTTTGTGCTTGACAACCGATTTTTCTCATCCATAATCTACATCTGGTATGAGGGAGGACGGCTCAGGCCACTGGTTGTGAAGAGGTAAAAACTCTTCGAACACCCAAGGTCAATCAGCGGCTGCCATCAGGCAGAGTCACCCCCCATCAGGAGAGAACAATGGCGAAGAAGGCTAAGAAGGCGAAGAAGGCCAAGAAGCGCTAAGCCGCTTACAGGGGCGGTTCTTACAAGACTGCCCCACCCTTTTCCATTTTGCGCACGCATCGCGTGCGCGCAGAGGCGCGAAGACGAGAGGCCGGCACCGGCGACGCTGAGTGCCAGGCGGCAGAGGCCGAGCGGTGTGGCGGCCAGTGCTTCACGCATAACCCAACCTGAAGGGGGGGATTCGACGATGGCGAAGAAGGCGAAGAAGGCTGCGAAAAAGGCGAAGAAGCGCTAACGCTTCATCAGCCGTTGGTTTGAAAAGGGAGCGCTGGTCGCTCCCTTTTCTTTTGCCTGGGTGGGAACTTAGGAAACGCCGTCTACTGGCCGATCCAGTTGACGCCGTCCCACACCCGGATGCGCTCGATGGTGTCCCACTGCTGCAGGCGATCGACCACGTCCATTCCCGAAACCACCTGCCCGAACACCGTGTATCGGCCGTCGAGATGCGGCTGCGGTGAGTGCGTGATGAAGAACTGGCTGCCGCCGGTGTCGGCCCACTCGAGCGCCATGCCCACCGTGCCTCGGAGGTAGGGCCGCTGGTTGATCTCGTCGCGAATCGTGTATCCCGGACCGCCACCGCCGTCGCCGCGCGGATCGCCGTCCTGCACCACGAAGTCGGGCACCACCCGATGCAGCGGCACGCCCCGGAAGTAGTTCTTGCGCACCAACGCCATGAAGTTCGCGACCGTGCGCGGCGCATCCAGCACGGCCAGCTCGAACTGAATCGTGCCCTTGCTGGTGTCGATGTAGGCCTGCGGCGAGTATGGCGGCGACACCATCGTATCCACGGCGGCCAGCTCCGGCACCGGCGGCGGCGGCGCCGGGCGCATGGCCGACACGTCCGCCGCCGGGTCCATTCGCCGCCGGTGTTCCGCAGCGCGGAGGCGGACCGCCCAGTCTCGATCGGCCAGCGCCGTCGTCAGCACCGGCCGGGCCGCCGCCGGGTCCATCGCCACAAGCGCGTCGAGCGCGGCCGTGCGGGCGCTGTACAAGCCATCGCGCTGTGACGTCTTGAATGCTTCGGTCAGCGACGCGGTGGCGTTGGCCGCCTTGACCGTCGCCAGGCCGCGAGCGGCCGCCGCACGCACCACGACGTCCTCGGCCTGCAGCCTGGCCCGCAACTCCTCCGCCGCCTTCGGTGCGCCGACCTTGGCCAGTGCATCGAGCACCGCCGGGATCACCCGCTGGTCCTCATCCTTCAGCATGGCCGTCAGCGGCGCCTCCGCACGCTCGCGATCGAGGTCGCCCAGCGTCCGGGCCAGCGAGGCGCGCACCGACCAATGCGCGTCGGGGTCCAGGCTTGAGATGGCGGACACGAACGTGTCGACATCGGTCTTCGCGAGCGCGTTGAGCGCCGCCCCGCGCACCGATGGCCACGAGGCCGATACGAGATCGATCAACAGCTCCACCGAGTGCGGATCCCTGAGCTGCGCCAGGGCGGTGACGGCCTCGAGCTGCAGGTTCTGCTCGACCTTCGGCGATGCGATGAGCCGCCGCATCACGGCGCCGCTGCGCGCGTCTCCAAGGCCGGCCAGCGCGCGCACGGCCTGAATGCGGACCGCCAGCGGCTGCGCGGCATCCTCCACGGCGGCCAGCAGCGGCGCCACCGCGCGTTGATCCTTGGACGCCCCCAGCCCCCGGGCGGCAAACGCCCGCGTCAACTGCCCGTCGCCGGCCAGCAGGTCGAGCAGCACTCCTGCCGCGCGCGGATCGTTCACTCGCTGAATCGCATAGGCGATCGGCCACCAGCGGCTGGTCGGGCGGCCTTCACGATCGAGGAATGCGGAGGCGAGCCCGTCGTAGGACCCGAGCCGCACCAGTGCAAACGCACCAAGGCGCACCGCTTCGACGGCCGGCGCCTTTGGATATCCCATGTCGTCGGGATGGATCCCCTTCAGCACCCCGCTGCTGATGTGCGCGTAGATCATGTTGGTGATCGGCTGCGCAGCCGCCTGGTGGGCGATCGAGCCGAGCGCTTCGGCCGCGCGGCCCTGGATCATCGGATCGGCGTCGCTCAGGGCCGTGATCAGCACCGGCGCGGCGGACGCGTCGCCGATCAATCCGAGGGCGAACACCGCCATCTGCCGCACTTCGGCATCGGTTTCCGACTGCAGCGCGGTGGTCAGGCCGGCCATGCCCTCGGGCAGACGCACGCGGCCGATGGCCAGGGCGGCGCGGCGGCGCACGCGCGCTTCCGCGTCGCTCAGCATCGCTACCAGGTCCCCGCCGCCGCCCCGCAGCTGCCGTTGGTCTTCGAGCTGCAGGATCCAGCGCATCTTCTGATCGAAGGCCGCGACCGGTGTCGGCGGCGCCACCACCGGAGCGGCGGTTGGGGCGCAGCCGCTCAGCAGCAGCCAGGGCCACAGCAGGCGCAGCAGGCTCAGGCGTGTTCGGTTCATAAGCTCAAGTGCCGCAGCGTTGCCATAGCGATGCGCTCGCTCACGATGTTCACGCCGATTCCAGGTCCCTGCGGCACCGCGATCGTCCCATCCTTCGCGATGTCGATGGCCGGCTCGATGAGGTCGGGCTGGTAGTAGCGCCGGCTGGCGGCGATGTCCCCGGGCAGCGAGAAATTCGGCAGGCTGGCGAGGTGAATGTTGTGGGCGCGGCCAATGCCGCTCTCGAGCATGCCGCCGTGCCACACCGCAATCCCGTGTGACGCGCACAGGTCGTGCAGCTCGATGGACGCCTGGTGGCCGCCCACCCGTCCCGGCTTGATGTTGATGATCCGGCATGCCTTCGCGTCGATGGCGTCGCGCGCGATGCGGACGGTGTGAATCGACTCATCAAGGCATACCGGAGTCGTGATGCGCGCCTGCAGCACCGCGTGGTCCATCACATCGTCATAATCGAGCGGCTGTTCGATCAGCAGCAGGTCGTGCGGGTCGAGCCGCGCGAGCAGCGCCGCATCGTCCAGCGAGTAGGCCGCGTTGGCGTCGACCTGCAGCGGGATGTTGCCGAACCTGGCGCGCACGCGCTCGACGGCTTCGATATCCCAGCCGGGCTTGATCTTGATCTTGATCCGTTGGTAGCCGGCGGACAGCTCCCTGTCAATCTTCTCCAGCAGTTGATCGAACGAGTCCTGGATGCCGATCGACACGCCGGACGCAATGCGCCGGCGCGTGCCGCCGAGGACGGTCGCGAGCGGCTGGCCCTGCATGCGGGCGTAGAGATCCCACATCGCCATTTCCACGCCGGCCTTGGCCATGTTGTGGCCGCGGATGCGCTTCAGCGCCGCATACACGTCGCGCGGGTGCTCGAAGCGCGTGCCGATGATCAGCGGCGCGATGAATCCCGCGATGATGTGCCAGACGGTTTCGGTGGTCTCGCTGCTGTAATACGGATTGGCCTCGGCGACGGACTCGCCCCAGCCTTCATGGCCGTCCCCCACCACGCGAACCAGGACGAAGGTGCGGTCGTACGAACGTCCGAAGCTCGTTTCGAAGAACTGCACGAGGGGAAGACGGCAGAGGAACAACTCGATCTTCTCTACGGTCACGCCTACCAACTATACTCGGCAGCGCAGTGGCCTTTCACTATCTCGCCATCGAGGGCCCGATTGGGGCCGGCAAGACGCACCTGGCCGAACGGCTGGCGACGAAGCTCGAGGCGACCACGGTGCTCGAGGACACCGAGAACCCGTTCCTCGCCGACTTCTACGCGGACCGGCCCGGATCGGCGCTGCAGGCGCAGCTGTTCTACCTGCTCAACCGCCACCGGCAGCTCACCGGCAAGCGCCAGGCCGATCTGTTCCTGCAGACGACGATCTGCGACTACGTCTTCGACAAGGACAAGATCTTCGCCTACCTGAATCTCGACGACAACGAGCTGTTCATCTACCAGCGGCTGTTCGACCTGCTGGCGCGTGACGTGCCCGCCCCCGACCTGGTGGTCTACCTGCAGGCGCCGACCGAGCTGCTGATGGCACGCCTGCGCAGGCGTGCCACCGATCCAGAGCGGCTGGAGCTCGCCGAGCCGCTGCCGCTGCCCTCCGAGGAGTACGTGCGCGAGTTGAACGAGGCCTACCAGCACTTCTTCTTCCACTACACCGCGACACCGCTGCTGGTGGTGGAAACCTCGGAGTTCGATCCCGAATCTGACGATGCGGCCCTTGATGAGCTGGTCAAGCAGATCAAAGGCATGGGGAAGGGAACGCGCTACTACGTCGCGCGGAAGTAAGCGGTCAGAAGAGAGAAGTACTTCTGACTTCTCACTTCTGACTTTGATACGATTTCAAGGATATGGCCTGGTTCAAGAAGGCGCGCAAGCCGATTGCCGCGCCCGCCAAAACCAGCCGGGTTCCCGAAGGTTTGTGGGTGAAGTGTCCGGAATGCGACACCGTCATCTACACCAAGGATCTCGTCAAGAACCTTCACGTCTGCGGCAAGTGCGCGCATCACTTCCGGCTCAGTGCGACCGAACGGTTGAAAACGCTGTTCGACGATGAGCGATGGGAGGAGGTGGCGCCGAACCTGGCGTCGAGCGATCCACTGAAGTTCACCGACACCAAGCAGTACAAGTCGCGCCTGGCCGCCACGCAGAAATCCACCGGCCAGAAGGACGCGGTGATCGTCGCCGTCGGCCGCATCAACGGCGTCGAGGCGGTGATCGCGTCGATGGAGTACAGCTTCATCGGCGGCTCGATGGGCGTGGTGGTCGGCGAGAAGATCGTGCGCGGCATCGAGCTGGCGCTCGACCGCCGCCTGCCGGTGCTGATCGTGTCGTGTTCCGGCGGCGCGCGCATGATGGAAGGCGCGCTGTCGCTGATGCAGATGGCGAAGATCTCGGCGGCGCTGGCTCGCCTCGATCGTGCCCGCCTGCCCTACATTTCAATCCTCACGGATCCCACCACCGGCGGCGTGACCGCCAGCTTCGCGATGCTCGGCGACCTGAACCTGGCCGAGCCAAAGGCGCTGATCGGCTTTGCCGGCCCACGCGTCATCGAGCAGACCATTCGTCAGAAGCTGCCGGACGGCTTTCAGCGCAGCGAGTTCCTGCTCGAGCGCGGCATGCTCGACCTGGTGGTCGATCGCCGCGAGATGAAGGCCACCATCGCGCGGGCGCTGACGTTCATGTACCAACCGCCGGCGGCCCAGGGCCATTGACGCCGCACCAACGCCTCTTCGCCCTCGAACAGTTCGGCATCAAGCTCGGGCTCGACAACATCCGCGTCATCCTCGCCTCGCTCGGGCATCCCGAATGCGCCTATCGCTCGATTCACATCGCCGGCACGAACGGCAAGGGCTCGGTGGCGGCCATGGTCGAGCGCGGGCTGCGGGCAGCCGGATGGAAAACCGGCCGCTATACCTCGCCCCATCTCGATCGCGTCGAGGAGCGCGTGGCGATCGACGGGACGCCGATCGATCGCCCGACCTTCGCACAGGTCACCTCGGATGTGTTCGACGCGGTCGATGCCGCCCGTGCCAGGGGCGACCTGACCGTCACGCCGACATTTTTCGAAGTCTCGACCGCGGTCGCGTTCGAGATTTTCAAACGCGCCGGTATCGATGTCGCCATCGTCGAGGTCGGCCTGGGTGGGCGCTACGACGCGACCAACGTGCTGACGCCCGCCATCACGGCGATCACGTCGATCGCCTTCGATCACGAACGGCACCTGGGGTCGACGCTGTCGGCGATCGCGTTCGAGAAGGCCGGGATCGCCAAGCGCGGCGTGCCGCTGGTGATCGGCAGGTTGCCGCCCGAAGCGGCACAGCGCGTTCGCGGGGTGGCGCATGAGGTCGAAGCGCCGGTGTTCGAAGCGCCGGCCAGCCCGACCGATCCGACCTATCCGTCGCTCCGCGGTCTGACGCTGGCCCTGCCCGGCCGCCACCAACTCGAAAACGCCACGGTGGCGGTGGCCATCCTCGAGCGTTGGTCGGTGATGGTCCGGCATGTGCCGGCCGAAGCCGTCGTGACCGGCCTGACGGAGTGTGAGTGGCCGGCGCGGCTCGAGTGGCTGCGGGTGCCGCCGATGAACGGCGAATTGTTGATCGATGCGGCGCACAATCCGGCCGGGGCGGCGGCGCTGGCGTCGTACCTCCAGGACATGCGAAGCGAAGCGCTGCCGATAGTGTTCGCGGCGATGCGCGACAAGGATCTGCGGGGCATGATCGCCGCCCTCGAGCCGGTGGCGGCGGCGTTTGTCACCACCACGGTGCCTCATGCGCGGGCGCGCAGCGCGGAACAGCTGGCGGCCGAGATTCGCTCGATGGTGCGGGTTCCAGTTGAGCCGGCCGAGTCGGCGACCGCGGCCGTGGATCGCGCGCTGGAGTGGTCGCGGCGCGCGGTCGCGTGTGGCTCGATCTACATGATTGGCCCGCTTCGCGCTCGCCTGCTCGAAGCCGGCGCCACTCGCGTTTAGAATGATCGTGATGTTGATCGGGATTTGTCTGGTCGCCGCCCTGGTGCTCGCGCCGGCGCACGCCGACGCCCAGAACCTGCGTGGCTGGCTGCAGAAGAGCTTCCTCGCCGAGCAGGTCGATGCCGATCGCATCCGGCTGACGAGCGAAGTCGAGATCGAAGGCGAACCCGGCTCGCCCAATGCCGGACAGAAGTTTTTCGCCGACGAACTGCAGATGAACACGAAGACGGGCGAGCTCATCGCAATCGGCAACGTCGTCTTCCAGACGCCGGAGGCGCGCATTTCGGCCGACAGCGTGACGTTCAATACCAAGACGCAGCAGGGCGCCTTCAAGAACGCCAGCGGCATCGCGCAGCTCGGCGAGCGTGGCGAGCGCAATCGCAGCATGTTCGGCACGCTGGAGCCGGACGTCTATTTCTGGGCCGAGACGCTGGAGAAGTTCGGCCGCGACAAGTATCGAATCAGGAAAGGCGGGTTCACGACGTGCGTGCAGCCGACGCCGCGCTGGCAGATCGTCAGCGACACCGCCACGCTGGACCTCCATGACTACGTCATCATGCGAAACGCCGTGGTGCAGGTGAAGGACGTGCCGGTGTTCTACATGCCGCTGCTCTACTACCCGATCCGGGACGACGACCGGTCGACGGGCTTGCTGCTGCCTTTGTACGGGACGTCGCTGGCGACTGGCAACTCAATCAGCAACGCGTTCTTCTGGGCGATCAACCGCAGCCACGACGCAACGTTCTTCCACGACTGGATGTTCTCGCGCGGCCAGGGACTCGGCGTCGAGTACCGCTACCTGATGGGCCCGCGCGCACAGGCAGACCTGCGCTACTACTGGCTTGACGAGAAGGAAACCCTCATCAATGGCCTGACGAGGCAGCCGCGGCGCAGCACGTCGGTGCGCGGAGGACTGAGCCAGAACCTGCCGTTCGGTCTGTCAGCGCGCGCGCGGGTGGATTACTTCTCGGACGTCACGGTGCAGCAGACCTACAGCCATGACTTCGCGTCGGCTTCGCAAAGCGTGCGCACCGCGCAAGGCGGGATTTCCGGATCCTGGGGCAATCTCTCGGTCAATGGCACCTACAATCGAACCGAATATTTCTATGGCGTGAACTACTCGACGCTGTCCGGGCAGACACCGGGGCTGTCGGCGCTGCTGAGCGGCGTAAAGCTGGCCGGCTTACCGGTGTTTGCGACATTGACGGCCGAGACCGCTCAGAGTGTATACGTCACGCGGTCGGGAACGACGGTACAGGACCTGACACTGCGGAAGACGGAGGTCGTGCCTTCGCTCAGGGCGCCATTGAGCACCCTGCCGTTTCTGCAGGTCAACGCGACCGCTTCCTACCGACGGACGTCCTTCAGCGAAAGTCTCGCGGCAGACTTGCGGACCCAGATCGAGGAACCCATTACCCGGGCGTACTCGGATCTCGGGGTTGCCGTGGTCGGTCCGGTCTTCTCCAGAGTGTTCAACCCGAACAACGCGGTCGCCGATCGCCTCAAACACGTCATCGAGCCGTCGTTCTCGATATCCAAGCGCAGCGAGATTGCGAACCAGAGCCGCATTCCAAGCGTCTCCGCCACCGACATTACCGTCGGCGGCGTAACCCAGATGACCTACGGGCTGACCAACCGGCTCCTGGTCCGCAAAGAGAGGGCCGGGGAGCCGGCGGCAAGCGCGCCGCGAGAGTTCCTGAGCGTGTCGATCCGTCAGAGCTACTACACTGACAAGACGGCCAGCCAGTTCGACAATTCGTACTCCTACGGGTATTACTATCGCGCCGCCAACGCTTTGTCGCCGGTGTCGCTGGCTGTGCGTGCGACACCGACGGCCCCGATGTCGTTCGATTATCGTGTCGAGTACGATCCGGTGGCCCTTCCGGACGGACCGAAGTTTCTCGGCATGAGTGCGAACGCTCAGTTCCGGACGCCGAACGTCGACGTGTCCGGCGGCTGGAACCGCACGGCTTTCAGTTTCGGGTCCTACATCAACTCGAACAACTTCATCCAGGGCCAAGCGGACCTGAAACTCAAGCAAAGCCGGTTCGGGGGTGTGGTGGGACTGAATTACGACATCGGCAGGCAGACGCTGATCACTCAGCGGTACGTGGGATTCTACAACGCACAGTGCTGCGGTATTTCGTTCGAGTACCAATCGATCAACTACCCGAATAACGGATATTTCCTGATCCCACAGGACCGACGGTTCAACATGTCATTCACGCTGGCGGGGGTGGGCTCGTTCTCCAACTTCTTCGGAGCGTTCGGGGTAGGCACCGGGGCGAGACGATAGGCTAAACTCATGGGGTCGTGACCTCACGGATGATCAAGCTCCTCGTCACCGGCGGAGCCGGCTTCATTGGCAGCAATTTCGTTCGCTACGCGCTGCACGCGCATCCTGACTGGCACGTCACCAATCTCGATAAGCTGACCTACGCAGGGCGTAGGGAAAACCTGCACGACGTGATGGACAACCCGCGTCACACGTTCGTGCACGGTGACATCTGCGACGCGGCGGTGGCGGGCCCGCTGGTCGAAGCCGCGCACTACGTCGTGCACTTCGCCGCCGAAACGCACGTCGATCGCTCGATCATGGCGGCCGGCGATTTCATCAAGACCGACGTCGAAGGCTCATTCGTGCTGCTCGAAGCGGCGCGACGCAGTCCGAACCTGAAGCGGTTCGTGCAGATCTCGACGGACGAAGTCTACGGCAGCGTGCCGGAGGGATCGAGCGTCGAGACCGATGAACTGAAACCGCGCAATCCCTACGCGGCCAGCAAGGCCGGCGCGGATCGCCTGGCCTACAGCTACTGGGCGACGCACGACGTGCCGGTGATCGTCACGCGCGCCTCGAACAACTACGGTCCCTACCAGTTTCCCGAGAAGATCCTGCCGCTGTTCGTCACCAACCTGATGGACAACATCCCGGTGCCGCTCTACGGCGACGGCGGCAACATCCGCGACTGGCTGCACGTGCTCGATCACTGCCGAGGCATCGACCTGCTGCTGCACTCCGGCGTCAACGGCGAGGTCTACAACATCGGCGGCGGCAACGAGGTGAAGAACATCGACCTCACGCACCGGGTGTTGAAGCTGTCCAACAAGGGCACCGAGCTCATCAAGCCGGTGCAGGATCGCAAGGGCCACGATCGCCGCTACAGCCTGAGCAGCGCCAAGCTGAAAGCCATGGGATGGGCGCCGCAAGTGCCCTTCGAGCAGGGCCTCGCCGAGACGGTGGCGTGGTACCAGCAGAACGAGTGGTGGTGGCGTCCCATCAAGGAGCGCGATCCCAACTACCGGGCCTACATGGACGCGCAGTACGGCAAGCGGGGTTGATGGCGACCCTTCGACACGCTCAGGGCCATGGTGAGCGACGTCGAGCCACGATTCTCGTGACCGGTGCGGCCGGCTTCGTCGGCAGCCATCTGCTCGAGCTTCTCGAACAGCACAGCGACGACGACATCATCGCGTGGCTGCGGCCCGGCACCGAGCCGCTGGTCGCCGGCAGGCGGGTCATGTGGCTGGGCGTCGAAATGCACGATCGCGAGGCGATCGCCGCGGCGCTGGCGTCCGCCCCGCCGTCGCAGATCTACCACCTCGCCGGGGTGCCGCATGTGGGCGATTCGTGGGGCTACGTCCACGAAACCTTCGCCGGCAACGTGCTCTGCACGCACCACCTGTTCGCGGCGCTGCGTGAGCTCCAGCTCTCGCCGCGCGTGCTCGTCACCAGCACCGCGTTTGTGTATCAGCCGCAGGCTCGCGCCATTGTCGAAAGCGACACCGTGCGGCCCAACAGTCCCTACGGCACCAGCAAGGTCGCGCAGGAAATGATCAGCGTGCGGGCGTGGCAGGACGATGGCATTCCGGCGCTGATTGCCAGATCGTTCAACCACGTCGGCCCCCGGCAGTCACCGGCGTTCGTGGCGTCGAGCATCGCGAAACAGATCGCGGAGATCGAAGCGGGCCAGAGGCCCGCCACGCTGCAGATGGGCAACATGGACTCGCAGCGCGACATCATGGACGTCCGCGACACCGTGCGCGCGTACCACGCGATGATGGCGTCGGCGACTCCGGGGCAACCGTACAACGTGTGCTCCGGAAGGCCGCTGCCGATTCGAGAGCTGGTGGACCTGATGCGCTCCAAGGCGCGCGTGCCGATCACGGTCGAGCAGGACCCCGCCAGATTCCGGCCGATTGATACGCCGCTGGTGCTGGGCGATCACGGCCGGCTCACCAAAGACACCGGCTGGACTCCCTCGATTCCGCTCGAGAAAACGGTCGAAGATCTCCTGTCCTCTTGGCGGCAGCGCCCTTGACTGGCGAATAAACAGCGAAAATAATGCGGGGTCGGCCCACGAACGGGAAATCGCCATGGCCACGCACCCGCTGCTCTTCGACCTCGGCTCATCCCCGACAACTCGCGACGTCGCCAGCCTGATCAGGAACGGCGGCCTGTCAGCGCTGCCGGACGCGCGCCGGCGTGGTGACGCGGCCACCTACCAGGAAGTCCGCTGCCGTTCGGCATTGAACCGCTGCAAGGGCATGCCGTTCATGAAGTGGACGCTGAACCCGTATCGCGGCTGCACCCACGGCTGCCACTACTGCTTCGCGCGGAAATACCAGCATCAACTGGAGCTCAATGCCGGCGATGACTTCGCGTCGGTGATCTTCGTGAAGACCAACTTCGTCGAGGTCCTCAGGCGTGAGCTCGACAGACCGTCGTGGGACCGGGAGAACATCGGCTTGGGGACTGCAACCGATCCGTACCAGCCGATTGAAGGCACCTACCAGATCTCGCGCGGCGTGCTGCAGGTGCTCGCCCAGGCCGCGACGCCGGTCGGGATTGTCACCAAGGGACCCCTGATCGTTCGCGACAAGGACGTGCTGCAGGAGCTGTCGTCGCGGACCGAGTGCCGCGTGCACATCAGCATTCCGACGGTCGACGAAGACGCCTGGGACCGTCTCGAACCCGGCGTGGCGCACCCGGCGCAACGGCTCCGAGCCGTGCGTCAGCTGGTGGACGCCGGGATTGACTGCGGCGTGTTGATGGCGCCGATGGTCCCCGGCTTCTCCACCCACCCGGCAAAGATCGAGCGCACCGTCAAGGCGATTGCCGACAGCGGCGCGCGCTCGCTGGGCGCGATGGTGATGCACCTCGAGGGCGGCACGCGCGATCACTTCATGTCGGTGATCAGCCGCGAGTACCCGCACATGTCGGCGCGCTACCAGCAGCTCTACGCCAGCAAATACGTCGCGAAGGACTACGACCGCAAGGTGCAGGAAGTGGTGTCGCTGATGCGTGAGCGGTACGGTCTCAGCCCACGCCGGAAGAAGGCGCCAGCAGGGAGCGCAACACGGCCGCGATCGTAGCGGCCCTCGGGACGAGGGCGTCAATCTCGACGTGTTCGTGCATGGCATGAGCGCCGTCGCCAATCGCACCGAATCCGTCGAGCGTGGGAATACCCACGGCCGCCGTGAAGTTGCCGTCTGAGCCGCCGCCCGCCGCGCCTTCGTCAAGCGCCACTCCGATTTCGGCCGCTGCCGCCTTCGCCAGCTCGAACAGCTTCACGACAGCGGCGGTCCGCTCCAGCGGCGGGCGCTCGAATCCACCGGTCACGAACAGTTCAGCGCCGGGCAGCTGCGGCCGAAGCGCGTGCATCGCCCGCTGCACGCGTTCGGCGTCGGCGCGGGTGATGGCGCGCGCGTCGATGGTGGCACGCGCGTCCGCGGGCACGACATTGACGCGCGTGCCGCCCGACATCACGCCCGCGGTCAGCGTCACGCCGTTGGCGGGATCCTGCAACGCCTCGATCGCCACGAGCTGGCGCGCCAGCTCCCGAATGGCGCTGACGCCCTTGCCCGGGTCCAGGCCCGCGTGCGCAGACACGCCTTTCGCGACCATCTCGAACTGCCCGACGCCCTTGCGGCTGGTCTTGAGCGCGCCGCCGGGCAGCGACGGTTCGAAGACCAGCACCGCCGCGCTGTTCGACGCTTCCGACTCGATCAGCGCCCGTGAGGTGGCGCTGCCGATCTCTTCATCGGTGGTCCACAGCATCACGATCTGTGCATCGCCAAGCCCCCCGGCCTCATGCACCACGCGCGTGGCCAGGGTGGCGAGCCCGATGCCGGCCTTCATATCGAAGACGCCCGGGCCGTGCAGCCGGCCGCCGTCCCGCTTGATCGGCATGGTGGCGAGCGTCCCGATCGGCCAGACGGTATCGAAATGGCCGAGCAGCAGGATCTGCCGAGATCCGGCACCAACGCGCGCGCGGAGATGATGGCCCGCCTTCGCCGTGGCCCCGGCGGGCAGGAGGGCAGCAGCGGGTGGAATGCGCGTCACGTCGGCGCCGATCGCGCTCAGCCTGGCGGCCAGCTCATCGCCGCAGCGGTTGACGGCCACCGGATCGTCGCTCGGTGACTCGATCGACACCAGCGCCTCGATGAATTCCAGCAGCCATGGCTGATGAGCGCGGCACGTGTCCAGAAATGCGTCCAAGCAGGCCTATAATAAGTCGGTGCTGCGATTGTCCGGTGCTGTGATGTTGAGTCTGTGCGCCACCCTGGCGGCTGCGCAGACACCGCGGCCTTTTCCTCAGCCGAGCGCGCCGAAGCCGCAACCCCCGCCGGCCGCCACCACGCCCGCTCCGCTCCCGACTCCGGCGGCGGCGCCGCGGACGGACGGCAGTCCAGGAGAGGCCGAGCTCGGCGCACCAATCTATCCGTCCGCCGTCTTCCTGACGTCTTACGATGCGGGACGCGGGCAGCGCTTCTACATCTTCGGCGCCAACGTGCCGTACGCCGACCTGGTCAGCTACTACAAGACGGTGTTGAAGAAGGGCGGCGATGAACTGTTCGAGACGCCGCCCACCCACCAGTTCGAGACGGTGCGGTTCCGGAACGAGACGATGGCGTTTCCGCCGAGCGTGACGATCAAGGACTACGCGTCCGGCGGATCGGCGGGATATCCGAATCCGAAACCAAACGGGACGCCGGCCCGGTTTTCCACCCTGATCCAGATCGTCCCGGCCCCGAAGTAGTTACTGCTTGACGTAGATCTCACCGGCCTTCCTGAACTCGGCCGACTTCTCTTCCATCCCCTTCGCCGCTTCGGCACGCACCTGCTGCGTCAGCTCCATGCTGCAGAACTTTGGGCCGCACATCGAGCAGAAATGCGCCACCTTGGCGCCGTCGGCCGGCAGCGTCTCGTCGTGATAGGCGCGAGCCGTCACCGGATCCATTGACAGATTGAACTGATCTTCCCAGCGGAACTCGAACCGTGCCTTCGACAGCGCGTCGTCCCACACGCGCGCGCGCGGGTGGCCCTTGGCCAGATCGGCGGCGTGCGCGGCAATCTTGTAGGCGATCACCCCCGCCTTGACGTCGTCTCGATTCGGCAGACCGAGGTGCTCCTTGGGCGTGACGTAACAGAGCATGGCGGTGCCGTACCATCCGATCATCGCGGCGCCGATGGCGGAGGTGATGTGGTCGTAGCCGGGAGCGACATCGGTGGTCAGCGGGCCAAGCGTGTAGAACGGCGCTTCGCTGCACCACTCGAGCTGCTTGTCGATGTTCTCGCGGATCAGGTGCATCGGCACGTGGCCGGGGCCCTCGTTCATCGTCTGGACGTCAAACTCCCAGGCGATCTTGGTCAGCTCGCCCTGCGTCCGCAACTCGGCGAACTGCGGCTCGTCGTTGGCATCGGCGATCGAGCCGGGCCGCAGACCGTCACCCAGCGAGAACGACACGTCGTAGGCGCGCATGATCTCGCAGATTTCGCGGAAGTGCGTGTAGAGGAAATTCTCCTGGTGGTGCGCCAGGCACCACTTGGCGAGGATCGAGCCGCCGCGTGACACGATGCCGGTGACGCGCGTCGCCGTCATCGGGATGTAGCGCAGCAGCACGCCGGCGTGCACCGTGAAGTAATCGACGCCCTGCTCGGCCTGTTCGATGATGGTGTCTCGGTAGATCTCCCAGGTCAGATCTTCGGGACGCCCGCCCACCTTTTCGAGCGCCTGGTAAATCGGCACCGTGCCAATCGGCACCGGCGAATTGCGGAGGATCCACTCGCGGGTCTCGTGAATCTGCTTGCCGGTGGAGAGGTCCATCGCGGTGTCGGCGCCCCACAGCGTCGCCCACCGCAGCTTCTCCACCTCCTCTTCAATTGACGACGAGACCACCGAGTTGCCGATGTTGGCGTTGATCTTCACCAGGAAGTTGCGGCCGATGATCATCGGCTCGAGCTCCGGGTGATTGATGTTTGCCGGGATGATGGCGCGGCCGCGCGCCACTTCGTCGCGCACGAAATCGGCCGGCAGGCCTTCGCGCGTGGCGATGAACTGCATCTCGGGGGTGATCTCGCCCTGGCGCGCGTAGTGGAGCTGCGTGACCGGTCGTCCGGCTCTGGCGTCGGCGCGACGGGGCGCAATCCACGGCTCCCTGAGCTTCGGCAGCCCCAGCTTGGGATCGCAGCCCTGCGGACCGCTGGTGTCGTAGAGGCGAACGGGCGGCTCGCCACCGCCGAGTGTCACCTCACGGAAGGGCACGCCGTCCTCGTAGACCTTGGTTGAATTGGGGAACGCCTCGGCAAACGTGGTCGCCGCAGGCACAGGTGTTGACTTCGACATCTCCGCACTCCCTCCGCCCGTGTGAACGGGTCTCCGCCGTCGCGGCGGCCCTGTGCGCCGCTTGGGCGGACAGGCAGGTTCAAGGGACTCTCTCAACCCACCGAAGTGGATACCCCTGACGGCTCCTCCCTCGCGCAAGGCAACGGAGGACAAGTAAGCTGTGATGATACCCCGTTGTGGCGCCTCTTCCGGTTGATTCCTTCATCGACACGGTGCGCGACACCCTCGAACGCACGCGAGCGGTCGTAGTCACGGCCGCCCCGGGCGCGGGCAAGACCACGCGCGTCGCGCCGGCCCTGATCGATCGGGGGCGGGTGCTGCTACTGCAGCCCAGGCGCGTCGCCGCCCGGGCCATGGCACGACGAATCGCCGAGGAGCGTGGATGGACGGTCGGTCGAGAGATCGGCTGGCACATCAGATTCGAGCGGCAGTTTTCGAAAGACAGCCGGCTGGTGGTGGTGACCGAGGGCATCCTGACCGCCTACCTGCAGGACGACCCACTGCTGAGCGACGTATCGACGCTCGTGATTGACGAGTTTCACGAACGCAGCATTCACGCCGACCTGGGGCTGGCGCTCGCCAGGCAGGCGTGGGTCGCACGCCATGACCTGCGCATCGTCGTGATGTCGGCGACGCTGGACACCGCGCCGGTGTCGGCATTCCTCGGTGGCTGTCCGGTTATCGACGTGCCCGGTTCTCTGCATCCGCTATCGATCGAGCACGCGCCCGGCGAAACCGTCGCAGCCGCCGTGCGCCACGTGTTGCCGCGCACGGCCGGCAGCATTCTCTGCTTTCTGCCCGGCGCCGC
Source organism: Acidimicrobiia bacterium (assembly GCA_016871275.1). Lineage (GTDB taxonomy): Bacteria > Acidobacteriota > Vicinamibacteria > Vicinamibacterales > UBA2999 > 12-FULL-67-14b. Next base: position 120,279 of record VFZG01000003.1, read on the forward strand.
AGAGATTCACGCCGCGATTGGCGAGCTCGGCAGCCTCTCGGCGGCAGACGTGCTTCCGCTGTACGGGTCCATGGACAGTCGCGACCAGGATGCGGTGCTGTCACCGCCGGCGCGTAGACGGGTCATTGTCGCCACCAACATTGCCGAGACCTCGCTCACGGTTCCGGATGTCTCTGCGGTGGTCGACAGCGGCCTCCAGAAGGTGGCGCGCTATGACGATGAGCGGGCGGTGGATTCGTTGGCGACGGAGCGGATCACGATGGACAGCGCCGACCAGCGTGCCGGCCGTGCCGCTCGGCTCGGCCCCGGCTTCGCGCGGAGGCTGTGGGACGCGCGCGATCGATTGCGCCCGCATCGCGAGCCCGAGATCGATCGTGTCGACCTGGCAGGTCCGCTGCTGTCGATCCTGGCGTGGGGAGGCTCACCCGACACCTTTGATTGGTTCGATCGGCCGTCGCCGCCCAGGATCGCCGCGGCGCAGTCACTGCTCGAACGCCTCGGCGCGGCCCGCCATGGACAGATCACGGACGTCGGCCGCCAACTGCAGCGCTTGACGTTGCATCCACGGCTCGCGCGAGTCCTGCTCGCGGCACACGGCTCGTTCGAAGCGTGTGCGGAGTGCGCGCGCCTGTCGGAACCGGCGGCCGCCGATCATCGCAACCTCGCGGAGCACCTCAACCGCGCCGCCAGGCATGTGCTTGGCGACCGCCATAGGGCGCACATCACTGACATCGAGCTGCGGAAGGCGATCCTCGCCGGTTATCCCGATCGCGTGGCGAAACGCCGGCCGCAGACACCAGGTCCACAGCAGGCACGGATGACACAGAACGGGCCTGCGGTCACGCTGGCCAGCGGGCACGGCGCCATCGTCGCGAGAGACAGCGGCGTTGAGAACGTCGAGTGGATGATTGCGCTCGACGTCACCTCGGGGCGCAAGACTGCGACCACCCAGGCACTGCTGCGCCTTGGCTCGCCAATCGAGCCGGAGTGGTTGACGCCGACCCGTACGGAGACGATTCACGAGTTCGATGCGTCAACCGGCACCGTCAAAGCGCGCCAGGTGGAGTGGTACGACGAGGTGGTGCTCCGCGAGCATCCCATGGCGCCAGATTCCGGAGTGCGAACCGCGCTGCTCGCGAAGACGTGGACGGAGCGCGGCCCCGACGATCACAGCCGCCACCTGCTGCGGCGTCTCGAGTTCGCCGGCATCGCGGTCGATGCTGGTGGTCTCGCCACGGCGGCGGCACGCGCCGCAAGGAAGCTGTCGGACATCGCCATCACCGAAGATCTCCTGCCCTGGGGTACTCGTCAACAGCTCGACAAGCATGCGCCAGTGAAGCTCAGGGTCCCGAGTGGGCGGGACATGATCATCGAGTATGGCGATGATGGAACCGCCGCCGTGTCGGTGAAGCTGCAGGAGTTGTTCGGCCTCGCCGAGTCGCCCCGCATCGGCAAGTCGCGGACGCCGATTACGTTTCACCTGCTCGCGCCCAGCGGCCGGCCCGTCCAGACGACGCAGGATCTCAGGAGCTTCTGGGAGCGGACCTACCCGGAAGTGCGGAAGGAATTGCGCGGGCGGTATCCACGGCACCCATGGCCGGAGGATCCCTGGAAGGCGCCGCCGACGCACCGGACGAAGAGGAAATAGCGGGCTACGGGCTGCGGGCTACGGCAGCCGGCCGTTGGCGTCGAGAACCTGCACGTTCACGTAGAACAACTCGGTCGCCACCTTGAAGGCGTCCTTCCCTGCCGCCCACTCCATCGATTTCCAGTCAGCGGCCGGCTGAATCACCCGCCACTTCGCGGGATCGCCGACCTTGATGGGCAGCGCGAAGCCGCGCTCGTCGGCTCTCCAGCGATAGGACACCCGCCTGGCGGCCTCATCGAACGTCAGCTCCAGCACCGGCAGGTCGGCGCGGCGCAGGTACTGGTCGAAGATCGGTGTCATGTCCCGCTTCAGTTCGGCACTGAAGAAGCCCGCCAGGTCCTCGGTCATGATGTTCTGGTACTTGAACCTGTCGTAGGTGTCGCGCATCAGCTTCCACCACCGCGCGTCGTCGTTGACGGCGTTGCGCAGCGTGTCCAGGAACAGCGCCCCCTTGAAGTACATGTCCTGGTTCGGCGTGCGGTGGATGCCGCGCTGCGTGATGATGGGTTCGCGGTTGCCGACCTTCGACTTGTAGCCGTTGGCGTATTTGATGGCATCCTCGCGACCGAACAACGCCTCGACGTAAATGAACTCGAGATAGTTGCACCAGCCTTCCTGGATCCACATGTCGGAGACGTCCGCAGCGGAGATCGAGTTGCCGTACCACTCGTGCGCGCTCTCGTGAATGATGATGAAGTCGAACTTCAGGCTGACGCCGACGCCGGTCCAATCGCGCTCGAGATAGCCGTTGGCGTAGCGGTTGCCGTAGGTCACGGCGCTCTGGTGCTCCATGCCCGAGTACGGCACTTCAATCAGCTTGAAGCCGTCTTTCGGGAATGGATAGGGACCGATGTGCTTCTCGAAGGCCTCCAGCATCGGCTTCGCCTGCGCGAACTGGACTTTGGCCTTCTCCAGGTTCCCCGGCAGCACGAAATAGTCCATCGTCAAATTGCCGTGCACCTCGGCGAAGTGCGCATACTCGGCGATGTTGAGCGAGACGTTGTAGGAGTTGATTGGATAGTGCACGCGGTAGTCCCAGCGCGTGTAGCCGTCACCGAGATCGGTCTTGCCCATGAAGCGGCCATTCGAGACGTTGGTCAGCCCGTTGGGCACGGCGACGCGGATGTCGGCGCCGTCGTTCGGCTCGTCGCGCCACTGGTCCTTGCTCGGCCACCACGACGCGGACCCCTCACCCTCGTTGGCGGTGTTGATCCAGTGCCTGCCGTCGGGCGTGGTCCGGAATGCCAGCGCGCCGAAGCGGCCTTCCTCTCGGGGCTGACCGGAGTAGTGAAACTCAATCGAATAGGTGCGTCCGTTGCGCAGCGTCTCCGGGAAATCAATGTAGACCGTGTTGTGGTCGCGCTGGTAGTTCAGCGCCTGCGCGCCCATCACGACCTTCTCGACCGTGTAATTCGAGAACAACTCCAGCTGGATCCGGTTGTCGTCCCTGAGCATCTTGAAGCGAACGGTGTTCTTGCCCGAGATGAACTTCTTTTCCGGGTTGACCCTGATGTCGAGGTCGTAGTGCAGCAGGTCGTTGTTGGCGCGATACCGGCCGTATTCGCCGCGCAGGATGTCGGTCCGCGACGGCGCTCTCATGGTGCTGGGCGGCTGGGGCTTCTGTTGGGCGGCCGCGTCGGACGCGGCACCGAGAACCATCAGGAATACGAGGGCTGCTGAACGCATGGCTGAATTTTACCTTTGCTCGGCCCCACCAAGTCTCGCCACGCGAGCGCTCGCTGAAGGCCGGCCGCGAGCAGCTGGCGTCAGTTGTGGAATCGGTCAATCTGTGGACTAGTCTAGCCAGGCACCCTGATACCTGCGATAAGGCATGCGCTTCTGCAAGCTTATCGTCGTCGCAATCGTGGTGCTCACCAGCACCGGCGTCGGCTCAATGTATTACCTGGCCGGACAGCAGGCTGGACCGGCGATCACGATCGCTGCCCCGGCGAGGTTCATCGGCCGCGCCCCGCCGATCGATCACAAACCGTGCGTCAAGCGCTTCGTGGACTCGAACATTCCGATCGATCAGCGGTGCCTCGATCGCGTCGTGCCCGCCATCGCCGCTGCGACACCGGACCTGAAGATCGACACCACTTCCCCGGAAGGTCGGCTCAAGGCCTTCCTGGAGATCAACGGCAACCTGCGCAAGAAGAACGGCGACATCATCGCGTCGCTCGCCGCGAACAGCGCGCCGAGGATGTTGTGGCGCGAGGCGTTCGCGCAGATGGGCAATTCACAAGTCGAGTCGCGCGTCGCCGATCGCCGCGCCTACTTCTTCGGCAACCAGGAAATCGATCGCCAGGTACACCTCGGCTTCGACCTGGCCACCGTGCAGCAGGCGCCCGTGCATGCTTCGAACACCGGCACGGTGGTGTTCGCCGACTACCTGGGCATTTACGGCAACTGCGTGGTCCTCGATCCCGGGCTCGGCGTGCAGACGCTCTACGCACACCTGTCAAGCATCGGCGTCAAGGTCGGCGACACGATCACCAAGGGGCAAGAACTGGACCGCACCGGCATCACCGGCCTGGCGGGCGGCGATCACCTGCACTTCACCATCCTGCTGCAGGGCGTGGCGGTCAACCCGGTCGAGTGGTGGGACGCCCACTGGCTGCAGGACCGCGTCACGCGGAAGATTGCCGAGGCGAGCCTCGCGAGAGCTACGGCGGGCAGGCCGGCCCCGCCGCGCTAGCGAACCGTCACGCTGACGTCGTGCGGCGTGTGGATGCTGGCATCCTCCGCGTAGGCGCGCAGGAGGTAATTGCCGGGCTTGTCGAAGGTGATCTTCGCCGTCGCCTTGCCATCCACCACGCGGATGACGCGCGGTTCGAACTGCGCGACACCGGGACCGCGCCACTGCACCCAGCTGACCCTCAGCGAGTCGTTCAGCGGCCGCTCGGCAGGACGCTCCTTGATGCCGGCGACACTGGCGCCGCGATCGACGCGCGGACGCGGATAGCCGTCATCCTCGATCGACAACGTCAGCGAGAGCGGCTGCCCCACCGTGGCTTCCTGTTTCGGCGGCGGATTGACCACCTTCGGCGCAGCGTTCAGAGGTTCATCGAAATCCACGGCAGTGCGGCTGCCGCGGTTCGCGGAGATCGTGCCCTGATCCACTTCCCACACCGGCCAGAGCGAGCCGAACGCCTTCTGCGTGACGCCGTTCGCCGTCACGGTCCAGACCAGGTCGCGATCTTTCGGAAAATTGGCCGGCACGACCACCTTGAAGGCAAAACGCGAACGCCGTGGTTCGAAGACCTCGGTCTGGCCCATGTCCTCGCCGTTGAAGCCGTTGTTCGGGCCGACGGGCACGTTCAATCGTTCCTCGTAGTTGCGATTCAGGTAGCCGAACCACATCGAATAGGTGCCGTCGGGGTTCTTCTCCCACCCTTCGAACACCGGCTGTACACTCTGGCCGCGCGCGTAACGGACGGTGTTGTTGTAGATCTCCGAACCGGCCGCGGACGTCGAGCCAATCGCCGGCGCGCCGACCGGCTGTTGCGCGCCGGTGCCCACAGCGCCGGCCACCAGGCCGGCGCACACCACGCCAAGCGCGTATCGGGTGATGGTCATTGCTGCTGCGACGCCGAGGTGCGGGCAGCATTCCGTTCAGCCACCATCCGCTTGTAGTCCGCCTCGTCCAGATAGGTCCACGTCACCCACGAGAACGCCATCTCGTCCATCGTCCGCTGGCCGTAGCCGATCCAGTTGCGCGGATCGGGATTGCTGCGGTTCTCGGCGGTGTTGTCGTGCCAGAGGATGGTGTGCAACACCGTTCCAGCAGGCAGCAGCGGCGTGGAGTCGTCGGTGTAGTTGTAGACCTTGTGCCAGTTGAAGTCGAAATACATGCAGTTCAGCGTCTGGGCGCGGCCGGACGGCAGAATCGCCTCCACGCACATGCGCTTGCCGCGATTATGCATGTGGGCCTGGAGCGCGGTGACGCGCGCCGGCTTGGTGAACGTGTAGTAGCCGTCATGGCGCGTGACGGTGTTCCCCGGGATGTCGAGCTCTTCGTGCGCGTTGGCGATCTGCAGCGAGATCTGGTGATACTTGGGCTTGTAGCCCTTCGGATAGAACTTCAACCCGACGCGCGCGCGATCGACCGTCTCCTTGCCTGACGGGTGGTAGTGCAGATTGAAGCGCACCTTCGCGCCGGCCTTCACCAGTTTCGCGGTGCCTTCGGGCAGGATGTCGCCGTTCTTGCCGACGGCGAACTCGTTCAGGAAGCTCTCGTTGTTCGTCGGGCGATCGTCGAGCCGCCCGGCGAGCACCTCGGTCTGGTCGACGTCCTGGATCAAGTAGGTCAGCAGGTGATGCACGACGGCGCGCGCGCCCGGGCCGGGCTTGGCCTCGACCGCCTGCAGGTAGCGATCCTCGGTCAATCCGGAATCGGCGATGTAGTCGATCCAGAGATCGCCACCGGCAGCAGGCACCGTGTGCGGCTTCGGGATCTCGACAATCAAGTCCGGCGTGCCGATGTGCCACGCCTCGTCGTCCGGGAACGTCGGCGGTGCAGGCATGTCGGTCGCGTTGCCACGCGGCGCGCCGCCATCCACCCACGACGCGATGGTGGTGATCTCCCGGTCGCTCAACGACGGATCGTCCTTGAACTGCTGGATGCCGACGTTGCGCTCGATGTGCCATGGCGGCATCAACCGCTGCGTGACCTTGTTCTTGATGGCGCGCGCCCACGGGCGCACGTCCTCGTAGGTCAGCAACGACATCGGCGCGTTGGTGCCGGGCCGATGGCAGGTCTGGCAGGAGCGCTGCATGATCGGCGCCACGTCCCTGGCGTATGTAAGGGAAGACGCAGCGGGGTGGGTCGCCGCCGCGGCAGGCTGTTGCGCCGTCACGTTGACCGGCGTCGCCGACACCGCCAGAACCAGCACGCCCGCCGACACGAGAGCGAGTGAGGTGACCTTCATCGGATTCCTACTTTCCCTTGCGCTTGATGTTTTGGAGATCGAAAGAACGGACGTCGTAGTTGTTCGAGAGAATTACTTCGGCGCCGGTGATTTCGACCTGCTGGCCGATGAACGGCATCACCTTCGCGAACTTGTTCGCGGCCATTGGGCCCCAGATCTTGAACAGGCCGTCGCCGTCGCTGAGGATGCCGACCTGCGCGCCTTTTTCCAGGATGCAGATCTTTGCGCACTCAACATGCGCCGAGCCGGTGCCGCCGGCCACACCTTTCGACTTGTAGCAGGAGATGTCGACAATCTCGCCGGTCATGGTCATCGGCGCGGACCGTTTGATGACCGGTTCCTGGGCGGACAGGGAGACGCCGGCGACCACCAGCCCGGCCAGAAGGACACATCGCATGCCGGTTTTATACGCTTATGCCGGCAGCTTGTAAAGCGGCCCGGCACCACGGCCGCGCGGGCCTCGTTCGATGCCTGCTGCTGGGAGCCGGGGGTTACGTCGCGTCTTCGACACCTACCGCGTGGCTTGTTGCAGGGCTCTGGCCGCATCGTTCACCTGCGCGGCCAGCGCGTTGATCGCCGCCGACACGGTGCGCACGCCACCCTGGGCCTCGGTGAAGCGATTCTCCTCCAGCCCTTCGCGGATCTGCGGCATGGTCTTCACGCCGTAGCCGGTGTAGAAACCCGGCGCGTAGATCTGGTGCTTGAACCAGTCGCGCCGCGGCAGGCCGTCACGGTTGCCGAGCCTCTGCTCCGAGGTGAGCAGCAGCAAGTTGAGCTGCTGCAGTTGCTTCTTCGCCAGCAGCGCCTGCGTGTTGGCACGGCCGACCGACGCATACGCCTTCTCGAAGTCCTGGGCCGCCGCGCGCAGCGATTCAACGGCACTGCGCACCAGCCTCATGTCCACCTGTGACTCCTTCTTGGCGGCGGCCAGTGTTTCCAACTCCACGACGTAGCGCATCAGCGTGTCCGCGGTATCGGTGAACTGGAACGGGAGCACCGGGGCGTCGGCCAGCCGCATGATCAGCGTGCCCGTCAGCTGAGAGAGCGTGCGCCCGTAGCTGTAGTCACCGTCCGAGAAGGTCTGGTACCACTTCACCGTGTCGTAGGCCGAGTGGTAGACGCCACCGGGGCTCTCGCCGCCGAAACTGACGTTCAACACCGACACCGTCAGGTGCTGCAGGAACGGCGTGAAATCCGAGCCGGACCCGAGCGGCGACAGTCGCAATGCCGGATCTGCCTCGGCGGCCTTGCGGGCATCGCCCTCGGCCTCGCTCAACACCGCGCGGCGTCGGGCCTCGTCGAACACCGGCTTGCCGGTGCGCGGATCCATCACCTCCTTTGCCACTTCACCCATCAGTTGCTGCAGGCTGTGCGAGCCGCCGGTGTTCAGCCAGCCTTTGCCGGTGCCGTCGGTGTTGATGTAGATCGCGGCCTTTTGCTTCAACTCGGCGTTGTGCTTCTCTGCCCACTCGGTCGATCCAAGCAGCCCCCACTCTTCGCCGTCCCACAACGCCATGACGATGGTGCGCGACGGGCGCCACCCCGTCTTCAGCAACTCACCAAGGCCGCGGGCGGTCTCCATCAACGCCGACGCGCCGCTGATCGGATCGTCCGCGCCCATCGCCCAGGCGTCGTGGTGGTTACCGAAGATCACCCACTCGTCCGGCCGCGTCGCGCCCGGGATTCGCGCCACCACGTTGAAGAGCGGACGGTTCTTCCATTCGAACTTCAGGTTCATGCCTACGCGCGCCGGACCGGGGCCGACGTGATACGTGATCGGCAGCGCGCCCTTCCACTCGTTCGGCACCACCTTGCCCTTGAGCTGCCGCAAAATCGGCAGCGCATCGCCGTACGAAATCGGCAGCACCGGGATCTTCAGGATGGTTTCCGCGTCTTCGATGCGGGCCTTCTTGCCGCCCGCCTCGCTGCCCCACCCCTTCGTCAGCGGATCACCGGCGTGAATCGGCATGTCCATCACGCTGCCGCGCTGGGCGCCGAATTCCGGACGATACGGGCCGACTGGATACACGTCGCCCTGGTAGTAGCCGTCGTCTCGAGGATCCGAGTAAATCAGGCAGCCCATTGCGCCGTGCTCGTAGGCGACCTTCGGCTTGATGCCGCGCCAGCCGGCGCCGTAGCGGGCAATCACAATCTTGCCCTTCACATCGACGCCAAGCTCCTTCAGTCGCTCATAATCGGCGGGCATGCCGTAGTTCACATAGACCACTTCTGCGGTGACATCGCCATCAGCCGAGTAGGCGTTGTAGAGCGGCGTCTGATCGCCCGAGTCCGGATCCTCCGGCAGCACCGGCTCTTTCACGCGGAGCGTGTACTTCTCGGGACCGACCACTTCCACCGTCGTCTCGATCGGCCACGGCATCAAGGCCTCGAACTCTTCGAGCCTGGCGTCGAGGCCGAACGACTTGAACTTCGCGAGCGCGTAGTCGGCAACCCGCTTCGATGACGGCTGGCCGGCGACGTGCGAGTCGCCGGCCATGGCCTCCATGTACTCCTTCAGCCGAGCGCTGTCGGGGAATTTGCGGAACTGCTCCTCGCGCTGCCGCTGCGCCGCAACGGCGTCATCGGGAAAACCGCGAATCGGGCGTGATTGGGCCGCCGGACCAGGGGCCGACCACAGTGCAAAAGTGATCAGCAGCAGAGATGGAAGAGCTCGTCGCATTCGCACACTATATAGGACCAAATGGGAGTATTCTCGCGGTCATGACGCGCTCGATGTGCACCCTGGTTTTGTCTCTGTTTGTCAGCGCCGCCGCCTTCGCACAACCGAATGCCGCGCCACCGCCGGCCAAGACGATTGTGCAGCTGGTGCGCGATGCGATTGCGCAGAGCGATTTCAAGCTGGCCGAGAAGCTCGTGCTCGACGACATGGCGAAGAACGGCACGACGCCAATCGCCATCGAGGCGTTCTCATGGCTCGGGCGCGGCTTTGTCGCGACGAAGCGATACGACGAGGCAATGACCTACGCCGCCCGTGCCTACGAGATCGTCGAGGAGCAGCTCAAGACCCGCAAGCTCGATGACGAAGCGCGCCTGCCGATTGCACTCGGCGCGGCCATTGAAGTCACCGCGCTGGCCACCGCCGGACAGGGGCGGCGCTCGGAAGCAGTGATGTACCTCAACCAGGAGATCGAGCGTTACAAGAACACGTCGATCCTGATGCGCCTGACCAAGAACCTGCACACGCTGAGCCTCGAAGGCCAGCAGGCGTTGCCGTGGGCATCGTCCGAGTTTCTCGGCCCACAACCGCCGACGCTCGCGCAACTGAAAGGCAAGCCGGTGGTGCTGTTCCTCTGGGCCCACTGGTGCGGCGACTGCAAGAAACAAGGACCGATCCTCGATGCCCTCGTGCAGAAATACAAGAGCAGCGGCATCACGGTGATTGCGCCGACGCAGCGGTTCGGCTACGCCGAGAAGCGCCGTCCGGTGGGACCCGCCGAAGAGCTCAACTACATCGAGCAGATTCGCGACGAGTTCTATCCGTGGATGAAGACCGTGTCCATGCCGGTAAGCGACGAGGTCTACCTGAAGTACGGCGTGTCAACGACGCCGACCTACGTGATGATCGATCGCGATGGCAAGGTTTCGACCTACCTGCCGGGACAGCCGACCATGGAGCAGCTCGAGCCGCTGATTAAGAAGATCGCCGAAGTAGGCAGTAGCCGTTAGCCCGCAGCCCGTAGCCCGTAGCCCGCCAACGGCTACTTCCGCATTTTTCGATACATCGCCCGCTTGGCGAGCACCTCTTTCGCCAGCGTCTCGGGCAGCGGCAGCTTGATCGCCCGCTCGATCGTCTCAATCGCCTGGTCGATGGCGCCGCGTAAGGCGAGCGCCTCCGACAATCCCAGCAGGTTTTGCGGATTCAGCGGCTCGAGCTTCACCGCTTCCTGGAAGTGCGTCAACGAGCCGGCGACGTCGCCGGTCACCAGCAGCACGCGGCCAAGATTACCGTGCGCCACGCCGTAGTCCGGACGGCGGCTCAATGCCTGCTGAAACGCGGCGATCGATTCCTGTAAACGGCCCGCGGCCGCCAGCGCCGTGCCGAGATTGAACTGTGCCGACGCCGACTCGGGGCGCAGCGCCGCCGATGCCTGGAAGTGCCTGACCGCGTTGGCCGCAAGTCCCATCCCCAGGTACAACAACGCCACGTCGTCATGCAACTCGGCGTCGTCAGGCGTGACCTTCAACATCGTCTCGTAGCCGACAATGTCCTCGGAGGTCATCTTGGAGTTGACCTCGGCCTGCATGCGCAGCCGATCGTGTTCGTTCGAGGCTAGCAGCTGGAACCACAGATCGCCCATTTCGTCGCGCGATCGCTGCCCCCAGAACACCCGCGCCGGCGGCACCTCGGGGTTACGGAGGTTGGCCGCCGAGTTGTCGTAGGTGTACTCCATCGACAGTCGTGTGCCTTTCGGCAGCGGCACCGGCGTCCGTTCGCGGTAGACGTGCTGCCAGCGGAAGTCCCAATCGCGGATGTGCATGACGAGACGGGTGCTGCCATCGGGCAGTGTGGCGAGGCCGCGAATTTCGCGCGCGCGGTAGTGTGCGTGCGGCTGCACCGCCAGCAACTGCACGTCTACCGGCAGCACGTACGAATCGCGAATGACGTACTGTGATTCACCCGGCGGAATGTCGATACCTTGTGAGCCGAGACGTAGAATCGTCGGCACGCGTTGCGGGGGCTGATCGGTGAAATAGAGACCGATTTCCGGCAGGACTTCCTCGGCCGCTCCGCTCGGCTGCAAGTGCAGCTGCACGATCAGGTCGCTGCCGGGCTCCAGCGTCCAGGCCAGTTCCGGGGGCACGAGCGGTGCCACCTGACCCGGCGTCCAGCCCAGGAAGTGGCCTTCGGGGTACTCCGCGGTCCGCGGCATCAATCCGTCGTAACCGGGCAAAGGATCCGCCTCGTCCAACTTGCGGGCCGCATCGGTGCGATCGATTCGGATGTTGGCGTGATGGACGACTCTCGCATTGCCGGGATGAAACTCGAGACCGGTGACATAGGTCCGGCGTGTGATGGGAATGCGGATCGCGAAGATGCGGAACGCGTCGGTGTCGAGCGCGGGCAGCACGAACGGCTGGTCGGGCCTGACCACCAGGCTGGGCGTGCCAAGCAACCAGCCGTCGGCGAACGTTGGCGCCGGCGGCATCGCGGCGGGCTCGCCCTCGGGCGCGCCGCGCTTGGCCCACGTCTCGATCAGCGCGATCTCGGTGTCGGTCAGCAGACGCTGTCCCACGAAGTGGCTGACGCCCGGCTCAACCTTCCACGGGGGCATGAAGCGGCTGCGCGTGACCTGCGCGATCTGCGTCGCGCGCCGGCGGACATCTTCGTAGGTCGTCAGCGGAAACGGTCCTGGGCCGCCGCCGCGGTGGCAGGAGACACACGCATCGAACATCACCGGCGCGACATCGCGGGTAAATGTCTGCGCGATCGCAGGCGAAGCGAGCAGTGAGAAGAGAGAAGTAAGAACGATGGTTCTCACTTCACCAGTTCCGCGAGGAAGCAGCCGACAGCGCGTGTGTGCTTGACCTTGATGGGCTTGCCGGCGATGGCGGCCGTCAGCGCGGTCTCGAGATCGCGGGTCGTGGGAGCCGGCCGGTCCTTCCCGAAGTCGACGTAGCGGTCGTCGATGCGGCCGCGGTACAGCATCCTGGCACCGTCCATCACCGCGACTTCGGGCGTGACGGTCACTCCGGTCTGCCTGACCAGCTGCTGATCGCGATCGCGGATGGAGTCTAACGAATAGGCGAACCTGGTCTTGTGCTCGCGGATCTTGTCGTCAGTGTCGCCCGGCACCGGGTACACCAGCACAAAGGTTGCCTGGGAGCCGAACTTCGAGGCCAGTCGCTGGATCTCCGGCGCATAGCGATTCGAGATCGGGCAATCCGTCGTCGTGAAGACGTACACGGTCAGGACCAGGGCGGTGAACATCGGACAGGGTCAGTATAGAAAGAAAAAAGGGCGGGGATCGACCCCGCCCTCCATTCCTGCTCCCAGGCACTACCGCAGCCTGTGCGCTCAGGTCGCGCCGCGAATCGCGGCTCGACTCCAAACGTATCCGATTGTCTCGACTACTTTGCGGTGGATGCGCCGCCCTTGATGTTCACCTTGATGTAGGCCGTCGACCAGCAGCATTGAAACCCGCCGCCGCCGACACCCGACGAATCGTTACCCTCGATGCGGATGAAGTACTCACCGGGCAACGTGAAGGTGGCGGTGGTCGATGCCATGTTCGTCTTGGGATCGATGTCCGGCGTCGAATCCGCGAAGCGCACGTCTCCAGGACCGCGGTACTTCGAGACGATGGTGCTGACCCGGGGGCGACGGGGCGGCGCCTGCGCCCCACCTGGCGGCGCGGCGACAGCGCCCCCACCGGTTGGCGGCTCCTCGTGACCGTCGTCTGCAATCCGATAGCTCAGCGTGACCGGTTCGCCCACCGCACCATCCACGGCCGGCGCCTCCGACAACGGTGGCGGCGGTCCCGTCAGGTCCTTGCCCGTCGGCGTGAGCTTGAGCACCGGCGGCTTGTTGCCCATTGCGGCGTCGAGGAAGGGTTCGATCTGGTACCCCTTGGTCAGGCCGAACGGCGCGGAGACCGTCTTGCCGTTGGCGGTGATGGTCCAGGTCAGCTTCTTGGTGCCGAAGTCCTTGGGGACCTTGATCGCAATAGTGCCCCAGCCGCGGCCGACCAGGAAGTGCGTTGGCTGTCCCTGGTCGGGACCGCCAGGCTCAATCTTGTTGTCGAGGCCGATCGGGATGTCGAGCACCTGCTTCTTGTTGCGATTGTAGTAGCCCATCAACAGCGTGTACGTGCCGTCGGCGTTCTGATACCAGCCTTCGAAGGCGGGATAGACGTTCAGTCCCGAGTCCTTGAGCGGCTCCATCACGAGTTCCTGCTGCGCGCTCGGGGCGATTCCCCCAAGACAAACCAACGCGAGCAGCATGGCTGCTGCTCGCGCGAACGAACGTCGAATCATGAGAATGAACCCTGACCGTTACTGCTGGCGATCGGTCGTCGCCGCCAGCTTCTGCTTGCGCGCCTCGACTTCCCGGTCGAAGTCTTCGTCGCCCATGTAGGTGATGTTGATCCAGATGTGCGCCATCTCGTCGACGGTCCGGTCGCCCCAGCCCACCCACTGATTCGGATCGGGGTTGTTCTTGTTGGCGGCGGTGTTGTCGTGCCACGACGTGATGCGGAGGATCGTGCCCTTCGGCAGCAGCGGCGCGTAATCGTCGGCAAACACGTAGTTGTTCATCCAGTTGAACTCGAAACGGTTGACGTGCCCGAGCACCTGCATCTGGCCGTTCGGCAGAATCGCCTCGACCATCTGCGCCTTGCCGCGCAGATGCATGTGGGGCTGGAAGTTCTCGACTCGGCCGGCGCGGCGCATCACGTGGAAGTTCTGAGTCACGCTGACCGTGTTCGGCGCGATGTCGAGGGCGCGGTTGCCGCCCTGAATGCCGCTGTAGAGCGACAGCATGGTGCGGTACTTCGGCTCCTGGCCCTTCGGATACAGGTAGATGCCCATCTCGACGACATCTTCGATGTCTTCACCGCCGTCGCTGTAATGGATGTCCCAGCGGAACCTCGCGCCCGGCATCAACAGCTTGCCGGTGTTGGGACGCATGATTTCGCCTTCCTTGTTGACGGCCCATTCCATGAACAGGCCGGCGCCGCTGTCGTTGTCGGCGCTGATCAGGCCCTGCTTGATCGCCTCGCGCTCGTCCTGCATCAGGTAGGCCAGCGCGTGATGGGTGATCTTGCGGCCCTTGATCGTGCCGGGGCGCATTTCGATGGCGCGGACCCAGCGCGCTTCGGTCAGCGGTACTTCGCTGATGGGCTTGTACCACGCGTCCATGGCGCCGCCCTTCTGCCTGTACTTCGGCGACCTGACGATGATGTCCGGCGGTCCGCCGAACTTCTTCTCGTAATTCCAGCCGTTGGCCTCGGTCCACTTCACGGCCGGGGGCATGTCCTTCGGATCGCCCTGGGGCGCGCCGTTGCTGGCCCAGCGGACAATCGTGTCGAGCTCCTTCTGCGAGAGCGAACGATCGTTCTGGTAGTGCTGGATGCCGACCGCGGGGTCGACGTGCCATGGCGGCATGTTGCGCGACGCCACGCGATCGCGAATCGAGCGCGCCCACGGACGTACTTCCCGATACGTCTGGAGCGACATCGGCGCAATCGAATCCGGCCGATGGCAGGATTCACACTTGTTCTGGAAAATCGGCGCGACGTCCTTGGTGAACGTCGGTACGGCCGCCGTTTGAGCCGAGAGCGTGGCTGGCAGAGCCATGAAGCCCAACGCCCCCATCAACAACCGGCCAACGATACGATGAGTCATCTTTCCCTCCGAAGTCTTGCCTGTGCCTCGCTCCCCTACTCGGAGGGGCACTGTCACCGAGAATTGCGAATTGGGGAGTGTACAACGCTGCACTTGCAGCTGTCACACCCTAACGTCTAATAAATACCATCACTTACGCGTATGTTGCCTGATACGTTTATCGGTCCGACGACTGAGTATTTTAGGCCAGTTTCCTGAGGACAAGGCACTTCAAGTAGTAGGTTTCCGGCACCCCCAACAGCACCGGATGATCGCGCCCCTGCATGCGTTTTTCGACCACCGTGACGGCAACGCCGGCGTCCGCGCTTGCTTCAAACACGGCCCCCGCAAACATCGATTCGTCGACGTTGTACGAACAGCTGCAGGTCACCAGAATCCCGCCCGGATTCAGCAATCGAAGCGCCCGGAGATTGATCTCCTTGTAGCCGGACAGGGCGTTTGAAACGGCGGCCTTGTTCTTGGCAAAGGCGGGCGGGTCCAAGACGATGGTGTCGTAGCGGGCATGGTCGCGCTCGAGGTGGCGGAGCTCGTCGAACACGTTGGCCTCGCGGGCGGTGAGGTTGGTGATGCCGTTGGCGATGGCGTTCCGGGTGATGCGATCGACCGCCTCGGCGGAGACGTCCAGCGCCTCGACGGACGTGCAGCGCGACGCAAGCACCAGCGCGAATCCGCCGTTGTAGCTGAAGCAGTCCAGCATCCGGCCCCGCGCATAGCGCGCGGCCGCTTCCCTGTTCTCGCGCTGATCGAGGAACAGGCCGGTCTTCTGGCCGTGCCACGGATCGACCGTGTAGGTGATGCCGGCCTCGCGGACGTCTACCGTTTCCGGCACCTCGCCGTGAAGCAGCTCGACCTTCTGATCGAGACCTTCGAGGCGGCGCACCTTCGGATCGTTGCGGGCGAGGACGCCCCTGGCGCCGGTGATCTCGACCAGCAGCCTGACCAGCGTCGCGGTGAGGCGGTCCATGCCTTGCGACAGCGCCTGGAGCACGAGGAAGTCGTCGTATCGATCGACAATCAGCGACGGCAGCAGGTCGGCTTCGCCGTGCACGAGGCGGAAGGCGGTGGCGTTGATCTGCAGCGAGTCCCGGAACCTGATGGCGGCCTCGAGGCGCGCGCGCCAGAAGGCATCGTCGATCGTCGTCTCATCGCGCGCGATCATGCGGATGGTGATCTGCGACTGGTCGCTGAACAGGGCGTGCCCGAGCATGCGGTCGCGCGGACCGCGCACCTCGACAATGGTGCCGGGTTCCGCGTTCTGGACGCTGGCGACGTCGGATCGATAGACCCACGGATGGCCGCCGCGCACGCGGTCTTCGCCGCGCGGCTTGAGAGTCGCTACACCCTTCGTCTCCGCCTCCTTTGTCTCCGCACCATTTGTCTCCGTTGTCTCCGGGACTGACACCTTAACATCCGATTCTGGTTCAGTTTCTGCGTCTATGGAAGGAACTGCGAGAATCATGTCGCAGAAACCGCAACAAAACCGCATGTTAAGGTGCCAGTCCCGTTTACAATTCGTCGAGGAATGAAAATTGCGATTGGCGCCGATCACGCGGGCTATCAGCTGAAGGACTCGCTGAAGAAGTTGCTCGATGAGATGGGCGTGGCGTACGAGGACTTCGGGACCTCGAGCGGCCAGTCGGTCGATTACCCCGACTTCGCGCGCGCGGTGGCCGAAGCGGTGGCTGGCAGCAGGTTCGATCGCGGCATCCTGGTGTGCGGCACCGGCATCGGCATGGCGATTGCCGCCAACAAAGTACCCGGGGTGCGCTCGGCACCGATCGTCGACACCGACACCGCCAGGCTGTCGCGCGAGCACAACGATCTCAACGTGTTGGCACTCGGCGCGCGCGTGCTCCCCGAGTCACGCGCGCGGGAGATCGTGAAGACGTTCCTCCAGACGCCCTTCGAAGGCGGACGTCATGCACACCGGGTCGGGAAGATCGAAGGTCCGACGCCTCAATAGCCCAGCGGTTCACAGGTTCGCGAGCAGGTTGTCCAGGCGCCCGTAGAACTGGCTCGTACACTGCGGCTGGCGCGTATGCGAAAATGTAAATGCCGCATGACTCAATCCCTCATGTCACAAACCCTCGCCCAGGCCGATCCGGAGATCGCCGCGGCGATTGCGAATGAAACGAAGCGGCAGGCCGAAGGGCTCGAGCTGATCGCGTCGGAGAACTTCGTCAGCTCCGCCGTGCTCGAAGCCGCCGGCTCGGTGATGACGAACAAGTACGCCGAAGGCTATCCGGGCAAGCGCTACTACGGCGGGTGCGAGTTCGTGGATGTGGCGGAATCGCTCGCCATCGCGCGCGCCAAGGCGCTGTTTGGCGCCGATCATGTCAACGTGCAGCCGCACTCCGGCGCGCAGGCCAACATGAGCGTCTATCTCACGCTGCTGAAGCCCGGCGACACCGTGCTCGGCATGAACCTGGCGCACGGCGGCCACCTGACGCACGGACACCCGCTGAATTTCTCGGGCAAGCTCTACACCATCGTTCCGTACGGCGTGCGCAAAGACGATGAGCGGATCGACTATGACGAGTTCGAGCGGCTGGCCGACCAGCACCAGCCCAGGATGATCATCGCCGGTGCCAGCGCCTACCCGCGGGTGATTGACTTCGCGCGCATGGGCGCGGTGGCCAGGCGCATCGGCGCGCCGTTGATGGTCGACATGGCGCACATCGCGGGACTGGTCGCCGGCGGCGTGCATCCCAGCCCGATCCCGCACGCGGAGTTCGTCACCACGACCACCCACAAGACCCTGCGCGGACCGCGCGGCGGCATGGTGATGTGCCGCGAGGGTCATGCCAAGGACCTGGATCGCGCCGTGTTCCCGGGCGTGCAGGGCGGACCGTTGATGCACATCATCGCGGCCAAGGCGGTGTGCTTCAGGGAAGCCGCGTCGCCGGAATTCGCCGCCTATCAGAAGCGGCTCGTCAAGAATGCCGCGCGCCTCGCCACGGCGATGACGGATTCCGGCTTCCGCATTGTCAGCGGCGGCACGGACAACCACATCGTGCTGGTCGACGTGTTCTCGAAGGGCATCACCGGCAAGGTGGCGGAAGCCGCGCTTGGAGCCGCCGGCATCACGGTCAACAAGAACGCGATCCCGTTCGATCAGAACCCGCCGATGGTGGCGAGCGGCGTGCGTCTGGGCACGCCCGCGGTGACCACGCGTGGGATGGGCGAGGCAGAGATGGATGCGATTGCCGGCTACATCACGCGCGCGCTCGCCGCGCCCGATGACGCCGCCGTACTGTCGATGGTCAAGTCGGAAGTCGAAGCGCTGTGCAGGAAGTTTCCGCTCTATCCGGACCGCCTGGCCTGAAGGCGGCGGTCGAGCAGGCATTCGCGGATGACGGCCCGCTGGTCCGTGCGGTCGATCACTTCGAGCCGCGTGCCGGTCAGCGGGCGATGGCCTCGGAGGTCGCTGATACGCTGACGCACGGCGGCGTGCTGCTGGCCGAGGCCGGCACGGGCACCGGCAAGACACTCGCCTACCTCGTCCCGGCGATTCTCAATCGTCAGCGCGTGCTGATTTCCACCGGCACGAAAAACCTGCAGGAGCAGATCTACTTCAAGGACATCCCGGCGCTGCGCTCCGCCCTCGGCGTGCCGTTCACGGCCACCTACATGAAGGGACGCGCCAACTACCTGTGCCTGCACCGGCTGGATCAGCTGCGCGCGCATCCGGCGGCGCCGATGGATTTCGTGTCCTCGATGGACGAGTGGCGCCGCGTCACCGAGACCGGCGACCGCGCCGAACTGGCCGGCCTCGAAGAGGACTCGTCACTGTGGCACGACGTCTCGGCGGTTGCGGAAACGTGCCTCGGGCAGGACTGCCCGCAGTATCGCGACTGCTACGTCACCCGGATGCGGCAGCGCGCCGCCGAGTCCGACGTCGTGATCGTCAACCATCACCTGCTCTGCGCCGATGCGTCGGTGCGGCAGAGCACCTATGGCGAGGTGATTCCGGATTGCCACTTTGCGGTGGTGGACGAAGCGCACCAGCTCGAAGACGTGGCCACGCAGTACTTCGGGATCGCCGTCAGCAACTGGCGCGTGGCCGATGTCGTCCGCGACGCCGAGCGGGCGCTGAATCTCGGCATGATCGAGGACCCCGATTCCGACCTGCGCCACGCCATTTCGCGCGTCGACGATCACTCGCTGACCTTCTTCGGCGCACTGCAGATGGCGCGACATGCGCGCGGTGGACTCGAAGAGCGACTGCGCATCGGACCCGGCTGGTTCGGCGACGTGCTCGACGATGGCCTCGGCCTGATCGCCGCGCTCGGCGCCCTCGGCGAGCAAATGCGCAAACGAGGCGGCGAGGACGAGCCCGGCGCCCAGCCGAACGAGGATGCCTCAACGCTGGGACGCCGCGCCACAGAGCTGCGAGATCAGCTGACGTTCCTGCTCGAAGCCGCCGATCCGGCGTACGTCTACTTCCTCGAGACGCGCAATCGCGGCGTCTTCCTGCGCGCGGCGCCGATCGACGTCTCGAAGATCATCCGCGAAATGCTGTTCGACCGCATGACGGCAACGATCATGACGTCGGCAACGCTCACCGTCGAAGGCTCATTCGACTACGTGAAAGACCGTCTCGGCGTGCCGGACGCCGAGAGCCTGGTGGTGCAGTCGGAGTTCGACTTCTCCGAACAGGCGATTCTCTACCTGCCAAAGCAGATGCCGCCACCCAATTCGTCGCAATTCGGCGATGCGGTCGCGCGCGAGGTCCGTGACCTGTTGATGCGCACGCAGGGCCGCGCCTTCGTGCTGTTCACCAGCTACTCGATGCTGCGGAGCGTGCGCGACCGCGTGGCGCCCGACATTCCCTACCCCGTCATCGTGCAGGGCACCGCGCCTCGCAGCACGCTGCTCGGGCAGTTCCGCTCGACGCCCAACGCCGTGCTGTTCGCGACCGCCTCGTTCTGGCAAGGCGTCGACGTGGTCGGCGAACAGTTGAGCTGCGTGATCATCGACAAACTGCCGTTTGCCTCGCCGGGCGATCCGATTACCGCCGCGCGCATCGAGGCCATCAATGCCGAAGGCGGCAACGCGTTCCAGGACTACCAGGTCCCGCTGGCGATTCTGGCCCTGTTGCAGGGACTCGGGCGGCTGATTCGGCATCGCACCGATCGCGGCGTCCTGGCCGTGCTGGACCCCCGGCTGCGCACCATGGGCTACGGGCGGCGGTTTCTCGACTCTTTCCCGCCGGCGCCGGTGACCCAGGACCCGGAGGCGATTTCCAGGTTTTTCGCCGTAGACTAAAGGTGGTCCGCCTCAAGGCGGGCTACCGGGTCGTGCGTGAGCGGACCCGATTGGCAACCTCGAGGACAGACTCCAATGACACAGACTTTCACCGCCCGTGTGACCGCGATCCTGTTCGCGCTGGCGATCGCCGCCCCGACGTTCGCGCAGTCGACGATGGTGCGCGGCAAGGTGGTCGATGCCAAGGACCAGCCGCTCCCCGGCGTGACCATCGTCGTCGAGGCACTCGATGGGTCGGGACGCAAGCTGACCACCAAGACCGACCGCCGCGGCGACTTCGTCCAGCTGCTGACCGCCTCGGGTGCGTATCGCGTTACCGCCAGCGACCCCAAGATCGGCACCGCCAGCGACGATACCAAGGTCACGCTCGGCCGGGTGGCTGAGATGAAGATCGTTCTGGCGGCGTCGACCGCCGCCAACAACGACGCCAAGGCCGCGGAGCTGAAGAAACTTTTCGAGGACGGCGTCAACGCCAGCCGCACCGGCCAGCACGACATGGCCGTTGAGAAGTTCAACGCGGCGCTCGCGATCTCGCCGCAGTGCTTCGACTGCGTGTTCAACATCGGCGTGGCGCAGATGGCAAAGAAGGACGAGAAGGCCGCCGAGGAATCGTGGAAGAAGGCGATCGAGATAAAGCCCGACTACGCCGAGGCGCTCAACGCGCTGTCCACGCTCTACAACAACCAGAAGCGCTTCGATGAAGCGGTGGCGATGAGCGCCAGGGCGGCATCGACCGGTGGCGCCGGCAACGCCGATGCGGTGTTCAACCAGGGCATCATCCTGTGGAACCAGGGCAAGATCGCCGACGCCAAGGTGAAGTTCGAAGAGACGCTCAAGATGAACGCCAATCATCCCGAGGGGAACTACCAGCTGGGCATGGCGTTGCTCAATGAGGGCAAGCTCGCTGAGGCCGTGACGTCGTTCGAGACCTACCTGAAACTCGCGCCGGAGGGCCAGAACGCGGGGACAGCGAAGGCGATGATCGCGCAGCTCAAGAAATAACGGCTGCGGGCTCGCGAGCCTGAGGACTCTCGTGTACGAAGACATTCCCCGACGGCTGGCGGAGGTTTGCGATCGCATGGCGAACGCCGCCGGCCGCGCCGGGCGCCGGCCGGAGGAGGTCCGGCTGATTGCCGTCTCCAAGACCCATCCCATCGACGCCGTCCGCGCCGCCGCCGACGCCGGACAACTGGACTTCGGGGAAAACAAGGTCCAGGAAGCTCTGCAGAAAATTGCGCTATCGACCGGTACCCGACTGCGGTGGCACCTCATCGGCCACCTGCAGTCGAACAAGGCGCGAAAGGCGGCGCAGACCGTGGGGTCGATCCACGCGATCGACAGCCTCGAGCTGTTGAAGCGGGTGGATCAGGCGGCCGGCGACGCCGGGCGAACGGTGGACGTGCTGATACAGGTGGACCTCGCGCTCGAGGAAACCAAGCATGGCGCCCCGCTCGAGACCGTGCCGGCACTAGTCGACGCCGCGGTGGCGTGCGCGGCGGCCAGGCTCACGGGCCTGATGCTGCTGCCACCGCTCACCGACAACCCGGAAGACGCGCGGCCGTGGTTCGCGCGGCTCCGGCGACTGCGCGACGAGCTGATCGCGCGCGGCACGCCGGCAGAGCGGCTGCGGGAACTGTCGATGGGCATGAGCCACGATTTCGAAGTGGCCATCGCCGAAGGCGCGACGATGGTGCGCGTCGGGACGGCGATATTTGGCGAAAGGCATTACCCATGAACCGGCTGGAAGCCGCGGTGGGCTGAGTCGATGATCGCGGACGTACTGATCCAGAACGCAGACCTGGTGGCGACGTGCGCCGGGCCGGGGCCGCGCCGTGGATCCGCCCAGCGCGAGATTGGCGCGATGGCCAACGCGACGGTCGCCGGCTTCGAAGGAAGGATCGTGTTCGTCGGATCCCGGCACGATGCGGCCGGCGCGGTGACGCTGGCGCCGAACGCGCAGGTGATTGACGCGCAGGGCTGTACGGTCGTGCCTGGGTTCGTGGATCCACACACGCACCTGGTGTTCGCCGGCGACCGCCGCGACGAGTTGCGTCGCCGGCTGGCGGGCGCCAGCTACGCCGAGATCGCCGCCGCTGGCGGAGGCATCGTCAAGTCGGTCGCCGCGACGCGCGCGGCCACCGAACAGGAGCTCGTGGACGGGGCGCGCCCGCGTCTCGCCGAGATGCTGTCGTTGGGCACCACCACCGTCGAAGCCAAGAGCGGCTACGGGCTGGACCTCGAATCGGAGCGACGGATGCTGCGCGCGATCCGCACGCTGGCGGCCGGTCAGCCGATCGAGATCACCCCCACCTTCATGGGCGCGCATGAAGTGCCGGTCGAGTTCCGCAATCGTCGGGCCGACTACGTCCGCGAGGTCATCGACGTGATGATCCCGGCCATCGCGGCGGAGAACCTCGCCGAGTGGTGCGACGTGTTCTGCGAGCACGGGGTGTTCACGCCCGACGAGTCACGCGACATCCTGGTGGCCGGCCAGCGTCACGGCATGAAGGCGCGCATCCATGCCGACGAGCTGGCGTTGAGCGGCGGGTCGAGGGTGGCGGCCGACGTGGGCGCCCGATCGGCCGATCACCTGATCTTCGTGGACGCGGATCACGCAGGGTTGCTGGCCGATCACAACGTGGTGGCCACGCTGCTGCCGTCGGCCGCGTTCTTTCTCAAACTCGGACGCTACGCGCCGGCCCGGACGCTGATCGAACAGGGCGCCGCCGTGGCGCTCGCCACCGACCTCAACCCGGGCGGCGGCTTCACGACGTCCATGCCGTTCGTGATGTCGCTGGCGTGCTTCGCCATGCACCTGACGCTGGAAGAGGCGCTGATTGGCGCGACCCTGAACGCGGCGGCGTCGATCGATCGCCAGAACACGATTGGCAGTCTCGAGGTCGGCAAACAGCTTGACGCGGTCATCGTCGCCGGCATGCTGGCGGACCTGATTCGCGTGGGCGGACCGGTGATTCGTCAGGTGCTCAAGCGCGGCCGCGTGGTGCACACAAGGATTGCAGGATGACTCGATTTGCAGACATGACGGTGTCGCAGCTGCTGGCGGCGATCGCCAACTCCGAGCCCACGCCGGGCGGCGGCACGGCGGCGGCGATTACCGGCGCGATGGGCGCTTCCCTGCTGGTGATGGTCACCGGGCTGGCGAAGTCGAGGACCAACACGGATGGGGAGAAGGCCGCGCTGGCCGGCGCCCGTGCGTCCGTCGAGCCGCTGGCCGCGACGCTGATGACGCTGGCTGACGCCGATACCGAGTCGTTCAACGCGGTGATGGCGGCGTACCGGTTGCCGAAGGCCACCGATGAGGACAAGGCAGCGAGGACCGCGGCCATCCAGGACGCGCTGCGTGGAGCGACCGTAGTCCCGCTCGAGACGCTGCGTGCGTGTGCCAGCGCGATCGTCTGCGGCCGCACCGTGGCCGAGCATGGTAATCGATCAGCTGCCAGCGACGCGGGCGTGGCGATCAAGCTGTTGAAGGCCGCCGCCGACGGCGCCGCCGCCAACGTGCGCCTCAACCTTGGTTCGTTGAAGGATCCAGGATTCGTGGCGTCGACGGCCGCCGAGACGTTGCGGTTGTCGGATAATGCGGCCGCCCACGCCGCCGCAGCCCTAAGTTCGCTGGAGAGTTAGGGCTCCACCAGAGCCGCCTACTTCTTCGCGTCGGGCCGCCAATTCTGCAGTCGTGTGATCGGCGCTGCGGCTTCATCCATCAGCGTGTTGACGAGGAAGCGACCGTCGGGCGCAACGTCGTATTGCCGTCCAAGGCCCACGTCTGAACCACCGCCCACGATGCGCGTCTGGAAGAGTTTCGTCGGAGCGCCCGGCTCCAGGGTGGCACCTGTCACGACATGGCCAGCAGCGCCGCCATGCGGCGGAACCACAGACCGGTCGGCGCCGCCTCCCCTGCCGCGCTCTTCCCCGCGTAGAGCAGCACGCCGGCGCCGAACAGCATGGAGAACAAGCCCATCATCTTCAAGTCGAAGAACACGGCCGTGAACATCTAGGCGGCGCGGTTTGCGCCATCGAACTCCCACATCGTGTAGGGGTACAAGTAGGCGCCGAACGGGGCCGCCATCATGCGGATGTTCATGGCCAGGACGCCGAGGAGGGCGAATCCCCGGAGCACATCCAGCGACTCGATCCGATCCGTGGCGGCAACGGGTGTGGGAGTCGTCATGGCGGGCCAGTCTACACCGCTCATAGCTCAGCGCTCGATGATACGTTGATAGCAAGTCGTCCGCAGCCGACCGTAAGCGAACTCCGACCGTATATGGCCCTTGAACCCACGCTTCTGAACACTGCGACTCGGCAGGCATTGATCGCTCGGGTGCGCGCGCTCTCCCCCGATGCACAACGACACTGGGGCAAGATGGATGTCACGCAAATGGTGTGGCACGTCTCCGAGGCGTTGCGTGCCGCCCTCGGCGACATCGAGGCGCCGAACCGGAGTAACTGGTTCTTCCGTCGCGTGATCCGCCCCGTTGCCTTCTACGCCCCGTTCCCCTGGCCGAAAAACGGGCCCACCCTGCCAGAGTTTGATGCGGTGCGTGTGGCCCCACGGGTCGATGCCGCGCACCACGCGCAACTCGAGGCGCTGGTCACGCTCGTCGAACGTTGTGCCTCGACGCCGATGGAAGGCCGGCCGCACGTGGCCTTTGGTCCTCTCACACACGCTGAGTGGCAGCACTGGGGGTGGCGGCACACCGACCATCACCTGCGGCAATTCGGAAGCTGACGCCGACTGGCCACCGGCGGTGATGGCCGGCGGCGCTATCGCGTTTCGCCGAACCTCGGCTCGAGCTCGACGCCCAGGCCATCCGCGATGCGATTGACGAAGGCGTAGTAGGCGGCGACCGCACAAATGTCGTGGATCGCGACGTCGTCGAATCCCACCGCACGCAGACTGTCCACATCGGCGGCCGACATCAGATGCGGCGTGCGCGTGAGCTTGAGCGCGTAATCGAGCATCGCGCGATCGGCGGGGCTGACGACCGCCGTGGCGGGGTCAGCGACCAGCGCCGCCACCAACGCGTCGGCGTCGGCGGGCGTGAGCCCGTGCTGGCGAAGTGCGGCACGGAGACCCGCCCCGTGATGGCGCACTCAATAGTGGCAGTGGTTGACCGCCGAGACGGCGACGGCGAGCGACTCACGCTGCACGCGCGAAAGTGGTCCGTCGCCGCGCATCAACTCGACGTACAGGTCGTAGTGCAGGCGCATTGTTCGTGGATGCACGCTGTGGATGCGCAAGATGTGGTCGGAATCGGGCACCCTATCGGCGTCCGGAATTTCGTCCTCGGGTCGATACGGGATGTGCGCCATGGCAGTTGGCGTCAAGGATCTGCCGGGTCGTCCCGCCAGTCAAGGCCGGGTTGCTCTTCCCTCGCTAGCCCCCGGCCGGCTTGCGGCGAGGGAGCGCCAGGCGCGAGGTGAGGTCGAGGTTGGTGACGTGCAGGTTGAGCTTGGCGCCGATGCGGAGGCCGATCAGTCCGTCCACGTTGGCCGCCGTGCGCGGCAGGTCGAAAACCTTGGTGCCTGCCATCGTCGTGGGTCGATGCGACGGAGGGGCCCACGACCTCGGTCACATCGTGCAGGTTGCTCGCGTGATGGCGAAGCAGTACCGGGCCGAGATCGGACCATGGACCGCGTACCTGTCGGTGATGCAGTAGCACTGCAGTCTTCCGACCGGCACGTGTGTCAGGGGGTCTGCGCAGCTATCGGGCTCGACCTGTCAGCATGTGGCGCGTCAGCGCTGCGTGGTGTACGTCGATGCGCCGGCCAGCGTCAGCACGCGCGTGGCGCCTGGCGTGCCATACACCAGTTGCATGGTGCCGCTCTCGATCGAGAAGACGCCCCGCCGGCGGGTGCCATTGGCGGCCACGAAGTCGATCGCCGGCATCGGCCTCGCGAGGATTTCCAGCTCGATGGTGCCGGTCTCGATCGACGCGCCCGAGCTGTCTCGCATGGTGTAGGTAAAGCCGGTCGCCGTCGCGCTGGCGCGGGTCACCTCCAGGCGCGGAGCCAGGTCTCCCGTTTGCTGCGTCCAGGCGCGGGTCATCGGAAAGGTCACGTCCCTGGGGCTGTTGGAAAACGGCTCGACAATCTCCTGTGAGTAGACCGCGTCCCGCCACATCACCTCGAAGATCGCGCGCGCCTCGGCATTCAGGAACGCCTCGGGTGACACCGCCTGCATGTTGGTGAGGCCGGAGTTGGCGCTGAAGTCATCGAGCTGGAAGTGCGTGAAGGCGTAGGTGACGGTGACGGTCCCAATCGTTCTCGTATACGACGACACCACTCCGAGCGGCTGCCCCTGCGTGACGGCCGCGCCAGCGACAATGCCGTTCGCGACCGCGCGGACACCGTAGATGGTCCGGTACGCCTCGCGCCCGTTGAGCGTGTGGGCGAGCTGAATCACCACCTCGCCGTCTCTCGACAACACTGACTGCACGGTGCCCACGGCCGCCGCGTAAATCGTGGACCCCTCCACGTACTCGATGTCCCAGCCAGGGTGGCCGTCGATGCCGTGATCGCCGATGTGGACGCCGAACGGCGTCAGGCCGAACGCGTTGTTGGCCAGGTCGGCGGCGCGAATCGGCATCGCGATCGAAAACGTTGCCGGGGTTGTTGTCGTGGTCGGCGGCACCGGGGTCGTGCCCGTGGATGGCGGCGTGGTTGCCGTCGGCGTGGGCGAGGAGGTCGTCGACGGCGATCCACCGCACGCCCAGCCAGACAGCGACACCAATACCGCTATGCCGAGGAGTCGCCGCATGGCGGGTGCGCTGGTTGCTGCGATGCAACGACGTTACGCTGTTCCCGCCAGAATGGCAACATTCTATGACCACCGGTCGGAATGGCGGCCGTTGTTCTCGCCGGCGGTGCATTACATCGACGAAGCCGCCGACGGGTGGCATTTTTGTCTTGTAAAGTGAAAGTCCCCTGATAGGCTCAGCCGCGCATGATGAAAACCGCGACCGCCGGCCTGGCCCTGCTCATGACTGGCTTCCACTTGGCAGCGACAGCCCAACCCGCGCGGGCCGGCCGGCCCAACATCATCTTCATCATGACCGACGATCACGCCGCCCATGCGATCGGGGCCTACGGGTCCAAGGTCAACCAGACCCCTCACCTCGATCGCCTCGCCAGGGAAGGCGCGCTGTTCACGAGCGTGTTTGCCACCAACTCGATCTGCACGCCCAGCCGCGCCGCCATCCTGACTGGCCAGTATTCCCACATCAACGGCGTGACCATGTTCAACCGGTTCGACAGTTCGCGCCACACGGTCGCGCGCGTCCTGCAACAAGGCGGGTATTACACCGGGATGGTCGGCAAGTGGCACCTTGGCAGCGACCCCGTCGGGTTCGACCAGTGGGAGATCCTGCCCGGCCAGGGGGTGTACCGCAATCCCGTGCTCTATACGGCGACCGGTGAGCAGACCTACACCGGGCGATATGTGACCGATGTGATCACCGACCTCGCCGTCGACTTCATCGACCAGCGCCCGCGCAACAAGCCGTTCTTCCTGATGATGCATCACAAGGCGCCACACCGGCCGTGGGAGCCGAACGACCAGCACAAGTCTCATTTCGCCGGCCAGCGCATTCCTGAACCCGTGACGTTCTGGGACTCGTACGCGACGCGGACCGATGCCCTGCATGAGAACCAGCAGCGCGTGGCCGGCGACATGACGAATCGGGATCTCAAGCTCACGCCGCCAGACGGACTGGCGGCGGCCGAGCTGTCGCGCTGGCTGTCGACGAAGCCTGATGCGGTGACCACGGAACTCGACGGCCGAATCGTGACCCTGACGGGCGAGGCGCTGGCGCGCTGGAAATACCAGCGCTACATGCAGGACTACCTGGCCACCGTCCAATCCGTCGACGACAGCGTCGGCCGCGTGCTCGACTACCTCGACAAGGCGGGCCTCGCGCGCAACACGCTGGTCATCTACACAAGCGACCAGGGCTTCTTCCTTGGCGATCACGGCCTGTTCGACAAGCGCTTCATGTACGAGGAGTCGATTCGGATGCCGTTCCTCGTGCGATGGCCGGCCGCGATCAAGGCCGGCATGACGAGCCGGGCGATGGCGCTGAATATTGATTTCGCGCCGACGTTCCTCGAGGCCGCCGGCCTGGCCGTTCCCGCCGACATGCAGGGGCGCAGTCTGCTGCCCGTCCTTCGAGGCGCGGCGCCGAAGGACTGGCGCACCGCGATGTACTACCGCTACTACCATGACCCGGGAGACCACAACACGCGCGCCCACTACGGCGTCCGGACGACGACGCACAAGTTGATCTACTTCTGGACCAAGGATCAGTGGGAGCTGTTCGACCTGGTCAAGGATCCGTACGAGCTGCATAACCTCTACGGCCAGCCGGGCCAGGCGGCGCTGACCGCGACGCTCAAGACCGAGCTGGCGCGGCTGAAACGAGCGGTCGATGACCGCGACCAGCTCGCCGATCAGCAGTTGCCGAACGGCGTGGATGGGCCGATCGCGCGGCTCCGGGGGAAATAGCGAGAAGCGTATGTCGACCGACCGCGTCGCCATCGGGGACTCGCGTACAATCGAAGCGCGGCCACTCGCGATCCGGGGGCCGGCGTGACGCCAAGATCGTCCATGGACGACGTCATCGAGTGCTACAAGCAGGATGTGGATCGCACGTTGCTCCGCGAGGCCCTGAAGCTCACGCCCCATGAGCGCATGCAGAAGCTCGTCGAGCTGAGGCGCGCCGCCGATGCGCTTCGCGAGGCCGGCAGCAAGGCTTTCCGGTGACGGACTTCGAGCGGCTGCTGCGCACGCTCAACGACGGCGGCGTCGAGTTCCTTCTGGTTGGCTAACTCGCGGCCAACGCCCACGGTGCGATACGCACGACCCGTGATGTCGATGTGGTGTACGCTCGGACCGCCGAGCATTACCGTCGGACAGCCGCGGCGCTGCAGCCGCTGCACCCTTACCTGCGTGGCGCACCCCCGGGCCGGCGAACTCGACCTGCTCGGTGAAGTGGCCGGCGGCGGCAGCCATGAGGCGCTGCTGGTGAACAGCCGCCGGCTGGAACTCTTCGGCACGCAGTGCTGGTAGGTGGACCTCGAGATGCTGATCAGACCGAAGCGAGCCGCCGGGCGGCCCAAGGACTTCGAGGCGCGCGCCGAACTCATCGCACTGCAAGAGGAACGCGACCGCCGGCCGAGCTGAGGCGGCGACTGCAGGGCGTCGGCGCGTCGTCGATCCTCAGCGGACCTACTCTCCGGCCTCAGCGCGTGTGCAGGTAGCGCTGAAACTGAAAGCGGTTTTCGAGCAGGCCAAGATCGGTGACGAACGCCGACGGCCCGATGGCCTCGACCTTGGCGACCAGCGTGGTCAACTGCCGCGCCTGCTGCGCTGCGTCGAATTCGCTCACGAAGTCGGCAATCGTGGTCACACGGGCGGTCCTCGGCACGCCGGCCGCCGCCGCCATGTCACCCAGACGCGTGCCCGCGCCGGTCGCTGTGGGAAATCCTCCGACCGAGAGCAGCGACTCGTTGTCGAACACCACGTGCAGCAGATTCGATGGGCGGTAGCGGGCGAGCGTTGAAAGGCCGCCAAGATTCATGAGCAGCGATCCATCACCATCGAAGACGACGACCGGGAGTGAAGGTTTGCTGAGCGCGATGCCGAGCCCGACGGACGAGGCCAGGCCCATGGCGTGCTGCAGATAGAAGAAGTTCGGCCGATGCCCGATCGACTGCACCTCCGCTGCGACCGCGCCCATGATCGTGACCACCGCGCAGTCGGAGAGGCGATCGTAGACGGCGCGCAAGGCATCGATCCGCGTCACGCGTCCTCCCACATCAGGTCGCGCGTCAGCAGCAGCGCCACCGGGCGATTCGATGCATGGGCGAGTGTTTGCGCATCGCAAATCTGTCGCGCAACGCGCAACGGCTCGCTCAACCGCATCACCGGGATGCGCAGTGCGCTCAGCACGGCTTCGGTCACTGCGCCGCCCTCGGTCTGCCAGGGGTCGCGCTCGCCGAACGTGCCGCGATCGCTGATCAACATCAGCAGGGGCACGCGGTACAACTGCGCGCCCGACACGATGCCATTGATCGCCGCCAGAAAGCCGTGGTTCTGCATCAGCATCGCCGACCTGACGCCAGCCAGGTGCGCGCCCATCGAGATACCGACGCCTTCTTCCTCCTTTGCGAGCCGCACCAACGTGACGTCGGGGTCGTCGTCTGCGAGCCGGATCAGGTGGACGAGCCAGGTCTCCGGCAGCGCGGATATCAGTCGCACGCCGTTGGCCTTCAGCGCGTCGAAGACGAGCTGGGAGTTGGTTGCCGAGACCGGCATGGGCCGCGATGTTATCGAAAAATGGGACCGTTGTGGGCTGCCGGCCAGCCGAGAACATGCTGGCGCGCGCCATTCTTCGCAGCTCGGCCGGGCCGCGCCATCGCGTCCCGGGTAGAATCGGCGAATGCCACGGACTGGCGTTTCAGCGCGCGTGTTCCGCAGCGCCGATGAGGAGCAGCGGGCTGAACACGACTACTGGCGGGCGCTCAGCCCGGCCGATCGGCTCTCGATGATGTGGCAGCTGGCCATAGACGCCTGGGCGTTCACGGGGCAGTCAAGTGCTGAATCCCGACTTTCGCGAGCTCTTGTCCGCGTTCATCGACGGGAACGTTGAGTTCCTCGTCGTTGGCGGGTATGCGATGGCCGCCCACCAGCTGCCGCGCGCCACGAAGGACTTGGCCCTCTGGGTCCGGCCCAGTCCTGTGAACGCCCTCCGTGTGCTGCAGGCCCTGGATGTTTTTGGGGCTCCACGTCAGGGGTTGACTGAACACGACTTGAGCGTCGAAGGCACGATCTACCAGGTCGGCGTTCCGCCGAATCGAGTCGATGTGATGACCACGGTTGATGGGGTGGCGTTCGACCACGCGTGGCGCGACCGCATGGTCGTCGCCATCGACGGGCTCCGGGTCCCCATCATCGGGCGGGCACACCTCGTGCTCAACAAGCGCACGGTGGGTCGCCCGCAGGATTTGCTGGACGCCGATCTGCTCGAAGCGGACGAGGGATAGAGGGACCGTTCACGGTAGCGCAAAGCCACGATGCTGCTACCGGACACGTGGTGGCGTATGATTGTGCTCGCTCATGCCGGCGCCTGTTCCGCCGCGACCGGCCGACACGTCGATCGAAGCCGAGCGCGTGCAGATCGATCTCATTCGCGGGGCGCCCGTGTCCCGGCGTCTGCACATCGCGTGGTCGTTGTCGGCCACCGTAATCGGTTTGGCCCGCCAGGCACCGGCGCGAGCGCGCCCGCTCCACGCCATGACTGAAGGAGACCTGGTAGCTGCGCTACAGCCGGTGGCGGCGGGCGGGCGCGTACTACGTGCCGATCGGACAGATGCGGACTGCAGCCGTCGAGCGGCGATCGTTCACCCTCATATACGTCGCGACGATGTTCAAAGTCGATGTGTTCGTGTCGAGGGGGCGCCCCTTCGACCGGTCGGCCGCGGAGCGCGCTCGACCTCAAACGATCGGCGACCACACCGACACTCCATGCCTCGTCGCCTCGGCCGAGGATACGATTCTCGCCAGGCTCGAATGGTTTCGACGTGGCGGTGAGACCTCCGAACGGCAGTGGTGGGACATTGCCGGCGTGCTCAGAGTCGGGACCGACATCGAAGGCGATTACCTGCGCCGGTGGGCCGAGGCCCTCGGCGTGACGGACCTGCTGCAGCGCGCCTTTGCCGACGCGGGCAGCTCGCCTTGCCGCAAGGTGGTCACGGGATCGACAGAAGCGGCGCGCCGGGCCGGCACGAAGCAGGTGAGCCGCGCGACCGAGGACTCGCACCGACGAAGGGCCCCGTCGAGCGCCAGCAGCCCTCGCGACAGCCGGTCTACGTCCGAGCCCCCGGCGGCTTAGCGGCCAGGGCCGGCCAACACGCGTGTCGAGGTGGACGGCGTGAACGTCCAGTCCTGCGCGTAGATCCCCGGGATGAGCACGACGTTCGAGACGTACGCCATGTCCACGATCAGGTCCGAGTGGACGCGGCGCACG